>JBDIVK010000007.1:0-104870 GCA_039794425.1 Nitrosomonas sp.
GGATAGGCTGCTCGAAAGAGCGGATTCCGGGGAAGAAGGGTGTAAAAAAGCCTTCATCATCAATTACAACCTCGACTTTCAACTGCCAGCGAGGAAAATTGGCTCATTATTCAGAGGTTCCTTAATTTTGTGAGCGGGATACGCATCGATAATATTGAACTGAATTCTAAACAATTCCGTCCGGCAACCGCCACAGAGCCCACTTCTTTTTCACGCAACTGGACACCTGTTACCTGGCGGGTAGGTCTGACCTATGATGTCACGGATAATTTCAATTTCTATACCCAATACAGCACGGCAGCCTCTCCTCCAGCCGGCATTCTGACCACTACCAACTTCAACAGCATTCGCGATTTCAATCTGAGTACAGGCAGACAAATTGAAGGCGGTATTAAATTCGATTTCTGGGAGAATCGCGGAAACGCGACGATTGCCGGTTACTATCTGCAGCGTAAGAATCTGTCGACACGAGATCCTGATGATCCAGCCATTATTGTACCGATCGGCGCACAATCTTCACGCGGCATAGAAGCCAATCTTGGCATCCGTTTATCCCCGCAGTGGAGTTTCCAGGGCAATATGGCTTTTGTCGATGCACGTTTCGACGACTTCAACGAACTGGTAAATGGTACCAGTGTTTCCCGAAAAGGCAACCGGCCGGAAAATATTGCCAAATGGGTGGCTAATACCTGGCTGACCTGGAATTTCAGTCCGAGTTTTCAATGGATGTTTGCAACAAGATATGTAGGCGATCGTTATGCCAACGCTGCGAATACGGTACCGATCAAATCCCATGTCCGCCTGGACACGCAACTCGCCTGGCAAGCACATCGCAACGCGATGATCATTGGACGGGTTATGAATCTGACAAATATTGATTACATCGAGTGGGCAACCCCCACGCCTATGTATCTAATCGGTGCACCCAGGCGCTATGAGGTGGCAATAAAACTGGATTTCTGACCTGGAAACAAAATATGGCAGTACCTTGTGCTCCAGAATTTACGAAAGAACGACGATGAATATTACTCGACAAGAATTCTATAAATCAACGGGAGCTAATATCATTTTCTACACTGACCTGATTAACCGGCTGTTGACCAAAATACTCGGGTACCCATTTCGTCAAAGCAGACCTGACTTCTTCGTCACTCAGCGCTGATTGTTCAGCAAACCAAGCCAGCAGATTTGTCAGCCACTGTTCATCAGCTGGACAAGACTGAGTGATACGTAGTTTCTCATGCGGTGTAGGTAAAGTACTTTCATTTTCCCCCGCCAATTCCTCGTGCAGCTTTTCTCCAGGACGCAAACCGGTAAAAACAATTTTTATGTCTTCTTCGTTCAAACCAGACAAACGAATCATATCTTTTGCCAAGTCGACAATCTTGACCGGATCCCCCATATCCATGACAAAAATATCACCACCTATTTCCGTGCCACGCATGACACCTGCCTGCAGAACCAATTGTGCAGCTTCCTGCAGTGACATGAAATATCGGCTGATATCAGGATGGGTAATGGTAATCGGTCCCCCTTTCACGATCTGCTCTTTAAATTTGGGAATGACGCTGCCGGTACTCCCTAACACATTCCCGAAACGGACAATGACAAAATGAGTATACACGCTGCCAGCGTTATGATTGTTACGTTTGACCGACTGCTGAAGTACTTGGCATACCATTTCAGCCAGACGTTTGCTTGCTCCCATGATATTGGTAGGATTGACCGCTTTGTCGGTGGAAATCAGCACGAATTTCTCTACACCAAATTCGATGGCAGTCTGTGCCAATGTGTAAGTTCCCATGACATTATTCTGTACAGCCTGCCATGCATTATCATTTTCCATCAAGGGAACATGCTTGTAAGCCGCTGCATGAAACACTGCAGCTGGCTGATATTTCTTGAATATCTGGATCAACCTGGCTTGGTCTTTAACATCCCCGATCAAGAATACCATTGGCACTGTTGCAAAATCAGTACGAAATTCCTCTTCGATGGTATACAAGGCAAATTCGTTCAGTTCCAGCATCACTAACAATCCGGGCTTGAACGCCATGATTTGGCGGCACAACTCAGAACCGATCGATCCACCGGCACCAGTCACCAGAATTACTTTTCCAGTCAATAATTCATGCAGCCCTTTGGTATCCAGCACGACCGGTGCACGGCCCAGCAAATCAGCCAGTTCAACATTGCGAATTTGTGATACGGTCATCTTGCCGCTGACCAGATCGACATAAGAAGGTACAGTCATGGGCTTGATACCTATTCTCGTGCAAATATCGAGTGCATGACGACGCAAAGCCTGAGAAGCTGAAGGCATGGCAATGATGACGTGGCAAACGTTCAGTTTTTCTACCCACTCAGCAAGATCATCAATCATACCCAGCACTTTAACGCCGTGCAGACGAGTACCTAATTTGTTTTGATTGTCTGTCAGTAAACCAACTACATGCCAGTCACGGCTACGATCCAGCTCCTTGACGAGACTGATAGCAGTACTGCCCGAACCCAGCACGATTACGGATTGACGTTTGGAATCCTTCAGGCTGTACAGGCGTTGCTCTTTCCAGGATCGGTAGACTATACGACTGCCTCCCATAATCAACATTAGCAGCATTGGCGCAAGAAATATTGCCGCGCGCGGGACCAAATCGGGTAATCTGAGTATGAACAAGACAAACGGCACGGTAATCGCTCCCAGCACCACCGTTAAAAATATCCGTTTCAGATCCGGTAAACTGGCATAACGCCATAACCCATGATAAAGGCCGAATGAATAAAAAATTCCAGCCTGAATCGGGACAACCCATAACAGAATATTCCAGAGCGATTGTCGATACTCGCTGGGAATCTCGAAATTGAAACGAAACAGGTAAGCTAACCACCAGGCAGCGATTATTGCCAGGAAATCATGCGTGAATGCAATGATTGAGCGGGCTTGTGGTTTAATCACGATCACTCTGCTCATTGCGAGAACGATTACCTAGATATTGGTCGAAAATTGCCATCGTAATGAAATAAACCCCCATCCATATACCTACCAGCCACATTTGTGTCACGACATCCTGCCGGATCGACCATAATGCGCTCCCTCCCACAATCAACATAACCGTATAGCCCAATAAAGCTGTTTTGCGATGTCCGAAACCACTGCGCACCAACCGTTGATAATAATGCTCACGATGCGCCTGCCAGATCCGCTCACCACGCCACAACCGTTTGACAAGTGTAACGGTTGCATCGGCAATAAAAGGGGAAAAAACCAATAATGGTAACCACAGCGACCATACAGCTTGCAGCCAGCCCCAAATTCCCTGTGCAGCAACCAGAAATCCCAACGGAACCGAACCCACATCCCCCATAAATATCCGCGCTGGATGAAAATTGAACAGCAAAAAAGCTGCCGCCGCCGCTGCAATACAAAAATTGACCGCAGCAAATATTTCATGACCCATCAGTAAAGCACTCAAGCCATAGCAGCTAAAACCGATCAGTGCCATACCGCCAGCCAATCCATCCGATCCGTCCATAAAATTATACAGATTGGTCATCCAGAGCATCGTCAAGCCTATGCCAAATGTGACCACACCTCCATAAGGCGTGTAAAGCAGTGAAACAGTAAATATCATGGCAACCCCACCATGAACCGCTAGACGCAACGAAACAGGCAACGCTCTCACATCATCAATCAGCGAAACCGTCGTCAGCAAACCAATACCTATCCACAATACTGAAGGAATCGTATCAAGCAGCAGCCAAGACAGCAGTATTCCGGCAATGATGCCTATTCCCCCCGTACGAGGAATAGGTGTGTCATGTAATGATCGCGCATTAGGATAATCCAGCACTCTTGGTGCCGCAGGGCTTGCCAACCAGAAAATCAGTAAATATGCAACAATAAATGCAAGAAGTGGCGCTAAGACAAGCTGGATATACATGTAAGCATCACCGAAATAGCATAATTGGTTCTAACAGAGCATCCAAGACTACAAGGGTGAAGCTACTCCGTGCTACAGTATCTTCCCTCAACCCTGCTGCATAAGACGGTCGTCTATCCAAGGTTTATAAAAATTGTACCAAGCCGTGTCCGCTAATCAGATAAATAGGGTATGGCAACAAGATTCAAACAAGAGAATAGAAAATGATAAGCATACTCACTTAGCTACCTAGACATGCAATAACTTTATCCATGGACACTTATGTCCCCCTGCCAGGCCCTTTGCAGATTCTTCACTTCTATCAAGTTGATGAATGTAAAAGATCCATGAACAATCAAGCATCAAATCAACAAAATGCAGCAACCATATTGGTACTGTATGCGCAACCTAAGCTAAAGCCTAAAGCTGCTACTAAAACTACTGGAAAGGCTTTTAGTCAGCACATGACGATCACGAATTTCCTCGTTTAGTAAAACGAGGAAATTCGTAGACTGAACCAAGCGTTACCGGTTAATTGCTTAGTACTTAGGACGGCATGGGGTTTGCCGCATAATACTGATGGGCAGCGGTTTCAGCTGCACCTCTTTCGACCGTCACACCCATATCTGCTAGTACCCGTTCCAGTGCATCAAGGCAGAACACAACGTTCTCTACTCTGCTTGAACTACCCATTAAACCAAATCGCCAGATCTTGCCTGCAAAATCTCCCAATCCAGCCCCGATCTCCAGGCTATAATCAGCCAGCAGTCGGCGACGCACTTCTTTTTCATCTACACCAGCCGGGACATACACTGAGTTCAATTGCGGCAGGCGATAAGGCTCAGCCACCACATACTCGATACCCAAAGTTTTCAAACCAGCCTTCAATGCCTCATGATTACGGCGGTGCCTCGCCCAGGAACGCTCAAGTCCCTCTTCATATAGCATGACCAATGCTTCATGCAGGCCGTACAATGAATTAGTCGGAGCCGTATGATGATACGTACGAGATGATCCCCAATAACCCAGTAATAAGTTGATATCCATGAACCAGCTATGTACTTTCTCGGTACGGTTCTTGACCAGGTCTGCCACTCTTTCAGAGAAACTGACCGGTGATAATCCAGGCGGACAGGATAAACATTTCTGGCTACCAGAATAAATTGCATCGATACCCCACTCGTCCATATAAATAGGCGTTCCCCCCAATGAAGTAACCGTATCCATAATCGTCAGGCAGCCGTATTTTTTCGCGATCTCACTGAGTGTTTTAGCATCCGATTGAACCCCCGTAGAAGTCTCAGCATGGACGAATGCAACAATCTTGGTATCCGGATTCTTTTTTAAGATATCTTCCACTTTTTGCGGATCGACCGGTTCACCCCACTTATCCTCAACGACCAACGCAACTCCACCACAGCGCTCGACATTTTCGATCATGCGACCACCGAATACACCGTTTCTGCAAACGACCACCTTATCCCCGGGGACGATCATATTAACGAAGCACATTTCCATACCGACGGACCCTGGACCTGAAACAGGAAAGGTCAACAAGTTCGCTGTCTGGAACGCGTATCGCAGTAATCCCTTCAACTCTTCCATCATTTCTGTGAAAACCGGATCAAGGTGCCCCAGAGTAGGACGGGCCATGGCTGATAAAACTCGATAATGTGTATCTGATGGCCCTGGCCCCATCAAAACGCGTTGTGGTGGATAAAAAGTGGTTATTTTTTTTTCTGGACGAAAGTCATCGGTGGTCATTGATATTCCTAAGGAGTGTATATATAAATGAAAATATGATTCAGGTACCTCTAAAAACCTAATTTCCGATACGGTAAATTCGAACTTTTAGAGATCTCCCTTTAAAATCGAAGCGAAGATTTTAGCAAGTGATCAGAAAATTTACTATCCGATCAACCGCAAAATATCAAGGCGGCAGAGCTGATGTCCCCTTGTGTGGAAATTATGGAGATATCTCAGAAGAAAAACTTTAAGGTCAAGGCTGGAAGTTTTCCTGGTGGTAACCATAGTACAACCATTTACCCTCAAAAACTTCCGGTTATATTTATTAATCTCAGCCAGACCGTCAGCTACAACTTTTCAGAAAAAATCCGATTCGCACTGCAGCAATTTCTCACCGCTTACCATGGAACGGTTACCCAATCCAAACCTAGAAATGACTGGCTATCCGTAGTACCCCTTTTGATTCGAGGGTAGGCGTCCTCATATTTAACCACTCACTTAATTAGTGCTTGATAGCAGAAGAACCTGCAGCATCTTTCTCGGACACGGATGTAATGGCTTGGTTGGAAACCGTTGATGACAGCATCTCAGGCTTGTACTCCAATGCGATTTCCAGTACTTGATCAATCCATTTAACCGGACGAATATCCAACTTGCTTTTAATATTCCCCGGGATCTCGCTCAAATCCTTGACATTATCTTCTGGAATCAAGACGATACTTATCCCACCACGATGAGCAGCCAAAAGCTTTTCCTTGAGCCCACCAATGGGTAATATTTCACCTCTTAACGTAATTTCCCCGGTCATCGCAACCGATGCACGAACCGGAACTCCCGTTAATGCAGATACCATGGCCAGGCAGATACCGATTCCCGCACTTGGCCCATCTTTAGGTGTCGCACCTTCAGGTAAATGGATATGAATATCATTTTTCAGATAAAAATCATCCGCTATCCCTAAAACTGTAGAACGGCTACGAACGACAGACAACGCCGCCTGGATAGACTCCTGCATGACTTCACCTAATTTACCGGTGGTAATAGTCTTGCCTTTACCAGGCAATACAACTGCCTCGATTCTCAGCAGTTCTCCACCTACTTCCGTCCAGGCCAAGCCGGTAACCTGCCCGACCTGATTTTTTTCTTCGGCCATGCCATAAACATAGCGGCGAACCCCAAGATATTTTTCAAGGTTACGAGAATTGATTGTAATCTTTTCTTTCTTCCCTTTGATCAGTAGGGTCTTGACAACTTTCCGGCAGATTGTGGATATCTCCCTTTCCATCGACCGTACTCCAGCTTCTCGGGTATAGTAGCGAACGATATCACGCAATGCAGACTCGGAAACGACCAACTCTTCCCCTTTAAGTCCGTGGTTTTTCATCTGCTTAGGCAGGAGATAGCGTTTTGCGATATTCAGTTTTTCGTCTTCGGTGTAACCGGAAAGCCGGATGACTTCCATACGGTCAAGCAGTGCCGGAGGAATATTTAAAGTATTTGCCGTAGCAACAAACATGACATCAGATAAATCATATTCGACTTCTATGTAGTGATCGACGAAAGTATTATTCTGTTCTGGATCAAGTACTTCCAGTAATGCTGAGGAAGGATCACCACGAAAATCCATACCCATTTTATCCACTTCATCCAGCAGAAACAGTGGATTTTTAACACCAATCTTAATCATGCTTTGCAGGATTTTTCCGGGCATAGAACCGATATAGGTCCGCCGGTGCCCACGAATTTCTGCTTCGTCCCGCACACCGCCTAAAGACATACGTACAAATTTACGGTTAGTTGCCCGAGCGATGGATCGTCCCAGTGAAGTTTTACCGACCCCAGGTGGCCCCACAAGACAAAGGATCGGGGCTTTGGATTTAGTCACCCGCTGTTGCACAGCCAGATACTCAACAATTCTTTCTTTAACTTTTTCCAATCCATAATGATCCTCATCGAGAATCACCTCAGCCACATTCAGCTCTTTGCAAATCTTAGTTTTCTGCTTCCAAGGCAGTGCTACTAGTGTATCGATATAATTTCTTACAACGGTTGCTTCTGCAGACATGGGAGACATGAGGCGTAATTTCTTGAGCTCCGACTCGGCCTTGGCAAGTGCTTCCTTAGATAAAGAAGCTGTTTTTATCTTCCTTTCGATCTCTTCCAGATCAGCACCATCTTCTCCTTCTCCGAGTTCCTTCTGGATAGCCTTGACTTGCTCATTCAGATAATAATCCCGTTGACTCTTTTCCATCTGGCGCTTGACCCGACCGCGAATACGTTTTTCTACCTGAAGAATATCCAACTCGGCTTCCAATAGTCCAAGCAAACGTTCCAAGCGGTGTTGAACATTGAAAATTTCCAGGATTTCCTGCTTCTGCTCCAATCTCAGAGGAAGATAAGCTGCAATCGTATCAGCCAGCCGCCCCGCTTCATCGATTCCAGTTAATGAAGCAAGAATTTCAGCAGGAATTTTTTTGTTTAATTTTACGTACTGGTCAAATTGAGAAAGTAACGCACGCCGTAATGCTTCTATTTCCGGTGTGTCAACTTCATTGATCGAAATTTGAAGTGCTTTGCCCGAGAAAGAAGATTCCGAATCATTGAATGTCTCGATTTTTGCCCGATAATTGCCTTCCACCAGTACTTTCACCGTTCCATCCGGCAACTTCAGCATCTGCAGGATACTCGAAACACAGCATACCTTGTACAGGTCCTCCGGGGCAGGGTCATCCTTAGCTGCTGACTTCTGAGCCACCAGCAGGATATTTTTCCCTGCCTCCGTTGCAATTTCCAAAGCTTTAATGGATTTTGGCCGACCGACAAACAATGGAATGACCATATGCGGAAAAACTACCACGTCACGCAACGGTAACAACGGTAAATCCAATTCACTTGATTCAATGAGAGTATCTGATGTCATGTTTGTTTACCCCTGAAGGGAATGCGAATAAATCAAGTTATGGTGTTGCTTTGAAAAAAAACAAGTTGTTTGTTGACAACCTATTGGAAGATAACTTTAAGCCTACTTCGAATTCCCGGCCAATTTAGGTTTCTCTGCATAAATGATGATAGGCTGGATATCCTCATCCGTAGCAGTCCCCCCCTCAATGACTACTTTCGACACATTCTCAATCGACGGTAAGTCATACATAATATCCAATAACGTCTCTTCCAGAATAGAGCGTAACCCACGTGCACCGGTTTTACGTGCCAATGCCTTTCTCGCTATAGCAGCAAGCGCCTGCTCACGAAATTCCAGCTCAACCCCCCCTTCCATGCTAAACAGCTTACAATACTGTTTAACCAATGCATTCTTAGGTTCAACCAAAATTTGGATCAGCGCCGTCTCATTCAGTTCACTCAATGTTGCCACCACCGGTAAACGCCCGACGAATTCCGGAATTAATCCATATTTGATCAGATCCTCAGGTTCGATTTCTTTCAGTACCGTATTTAGCTCTTTGCGATTATTCCGGTTAACAACACTCGCACCAAAACCTATACCACTTTTTTCCGAACGCGCCCGTATGATTTTGTCGATACCATCAAATGCACCGCCACAAATGAACAGAATATTCGTCGTATCAATCTGGACAAATTCCTGATTAGGATGTTTACGGCCACCTTGGGGCGGCACTAAAGCGGTCGTCCCTTCAATCAACTTGAGTAGTGCCTGCTGCACCCCCTCTCCTGAAACATCCCGGGTAATTGAAGGATTATCCGATTTACGGGAAATCTTATCTATTTCATCAATATAGACGATCCCACGCTGCGCTTTTTCGACATCATGGTTACATTTCTGAAGAAGCTTCTGAATGATATTCTCTACATCCTCACCGACATACCCTGCTTCCGTCAATGTCGTTGCGTCAGCGATGACGAACGGCACATCCAGTAATCTGGCAAGCGTCTGCGCAAGCAAAGTTTTACCAGAACCGGTCGGGCCAATCAGCAGAATATTACTTTTGGTAAGTTCGACTTCATCGCTATCATTAATCTTGGATAGATTTCTTAATCGCTTGTAGTGATTATAGACAGCGACGGAAAGCGTTTTCTTGGCAGATTCCTGTCCGATGACATACTGATCCAGCGTCTGACATATCTCATGCGGAGTAGGCAGGCTCGTCTTGGCCAGTTTAGCTGTTTCACTGACCTGCATTTCCTCACGAATGATGTCATTACAAAGATCGATACACTCATCACAAATAAATACGGAGGGACCGGCGATCAGCTTTCTGACCTCTCGCTGACTCTTCCCGCAAAAAGAACAATACAAAAGTTTTTCGTCATTCGTTTTTTCGGACATCATTCCACCCCGCAATCGTCGAATGAATATTGCTTGTTTTTAATCAATTCAGCCACAGTATAGACTTGGTTTTATGCTTGCTTTTCTTCCCTACTGCTCAGTACCGTATCCACCAAACCATATTTTACTGCTGCTTCCGCACTGAGAAAGTTATCACGATCTGTGTCTTTTTCAATCGTTTTGATCGTTTGACCTGTATGCTTGGCCATGATTTCATTTAAGCGACTTTTCAGGAATAAAATTTCTTTTGCATGTATCTCAATATCCGATGCCTGTCCCTGAAACCCACCCATCGGTTGATGAATCATAACGCGTGAATTGGGTAAACAGAAACGTTTACTTTTAGCACCCGCAGTCAACAGTAAAGCACCCATGCTTGCTGCCTGCCCTACACAAAGTGTGCTGACATCCGGTTTTACAAATTGCATTGTGTCATAAATAGCCAAGCCTGCCGTTACCAGTCCGCCAGGAGAATTAATGTAAAAAAAGATATCCTTGTCCGAATTTTCAGATTCCAGAAATAAAAGTTGCGCAATTACCAGATTGGCAGATGCTTCTGTAACTGGGCCTACCAAAAAAATGATTCTTTCCTTGAGTAATCGCGAGTAAATATCGTAAGCACGCTCTCCCCTTCCGCTGGTTTCGATCACCATAGGAATCAGTCCCAGCCCTGTGGTATTCAATTTATTCTCTCCCGATCAAACATTAGTTGTATAAGGATGCCCCATTAACTCTTCGAAAGTGACATTTTGATCAATAATGTTGGCTTTCTCCAACACCCATGATACGACATTATCTTCCAGCACGAGAGGTTCGATTCCTCTGAGCCGTTCGGGCGAAGCATAATGCCATTTGACAACTTGTTCCGGATGCTCATAACTCTGAGCATATTCCTCAACATATTGCCTGATTTGTTCCGGTTTGGCCTTCAATCCATGTACCTCAATCAGTTTCGCCAGAATAAGACCCAGTTTGACACGCCGTTCGGCCTTTTCCAGGAATATATCCTTCGGCATATCCATATCCTTGCGTAGACCATGTGCTGCCTGTGCGTCACGCATCTCTTCGACCAGCCGATCTGCTTCCTGTTGAATCAAGATCCGTGGAGCATGAATCAAAATTCTATCCAGCAAGGACTGCATGATCTGCTCCTTGAGTTTTGTACGAATACGTTGCATGATCTCACGCTCAAGATTCGCTTTGATTTCGTCCCGCATCTTTTCGACATTTCCATCCTGAATACCCAACGACTTGGCAAATTCACTGTCCACATCCGGTAATTTAGGCGCTTCAACTTTATTAAGCTTAACCGTAAAAGTCACTTCTTTTCCAGCCACATCTTGACCAGGATAATCAGCAGGGAAGGTCATATTAAACGTCTTTTCTTGTTCCACGGCCATATTCAAGACCGCTGCTTCAAAATCCTTGAGGAGATGCCCATCACCGAGAATAACGCTGTAGTCATTTGCCTGACCACCGGCAAAATCAACCCCATCGAGCTGTCCCCGATAATCGATATTGACCCGATCACCTGATTGTGCCGGGCGATTTACCGATTCGTAACTCACTCGTTGCTTACGTAAAATATCCAGCGTTTTTTGAATTTCCGTTTCCCCGATCTGTAGCACGGGTCTATTAACCGTAATCGAACTGAAATCCACTAATTCAAAATCAGGATAGACCTCAAAAGTTGCACTGAATTCATAGTCTGTGCCACTTTCCCCCGGATTCTTGGCTTCAAAATTCGGCGTGCCGGCAATATGAAAATTTTCTTTCTTGATAGCTTCACTGAATTGCTTTTGCAGCATTTCTCCCAGAACTTCCTGACGAACCTGTGGGCCATACTGCTGAGCTATAATTTTCAATGGAACTTTCCCAGGACGAAAACCCTGAATTTTGATTTTAGGCACAAGGCGCTTCAGGCGGTCATCCACTTCAGCTTGAACTTTCTCCCGAGAAATAGAAAGCTCAACATTGCGCTCCAGTGGATTGGAGGTTTCCACTTGTGTTTGCATCTAATCTTCCTAAACTGATATGTGATATGGATATAAGCAGTATGGCTACTGCAAAAAAAATTTTTATCAAGATATCCTGGTGCGAAAGGGGGGACTCGAACCCCCACACCTTACGGCGCCAGAACCTAAATCTGGTGCGTCTACCAATTCCGCCACTTTCGCGCGCATGCCATCTGAAAGGCAACAGAGTTTGGAAACTTAAAACAGCAATCTATTCGCCACAACAGCCATAGAAAACTGGTTCCACACTTCGCCATTCTCCTAACCTATATCATTGATTATACCTTCTTCCCTTGGACATCGCAGCCTTCCTGCGTATCACACGACACTTCTCCTTGACAAAAGAAGGTCTTACCACTTAGCCCAACGCTGTCCGGCCCCATCAAAAAAAGATAAGTGCGCATCACATCCATCGGATGGCACAATGAACGATTGTCACTACCGGGATAGGTTTTGGTACGTTGTGGAGAATATACGGCACCGGGGATTAATGCATTGATACGTAAATTCGGATATATTTCCCATTCCTCGGACTGAATTTTAACCAGCACTTCCACACTTGATTTAGCTACTGCATGCGCCCCCCAATAAGCTGCTGGTGCTCGGCCATGGGTATCGCCCGTCATAATCACGCTAGCATCAGAAGAAGCTTTAAGTAATGGTAAACACGCTCGGGTTAATGCCGCGGGTGCCAGCAAGTTAACCTGCATGATAGTTTGCCAGTGTTCAAGCGTGTGATACGCCAGTGGCATGGCACCATATGTCCAAGCCGCATTATGCAGAATACCGTCCAATCTGCCTATCTGACAAGTAATGGCTTCAGCCAATGCAGCAACATCAGCGTCAGTGGCTTTCTCAAAATCAAATGGAAAAATGATCGCAGACATTCTGCCGAGTGCTTCAATTTCGTCATATACATGTTCGAGCTTTTCAGCTTTGCGGCCATGCAAAATTACTGTAGCACCATATTTCGCATAAGTGATTGCTGCGGCACGTCCTATACCTTGCCCTGCCCCGGTAACCAGGATGACACGATTTTCAAGCAGATTCTGATCAGCCTGATAAGTTTTTAAAATATCCAATTGATTGCACGGCCAGTACGGCCAATAAAATAAAAACCACAACGACCGGCTTTTCGTATACCGGTCCGTTGTGGTCTGCTGCTAAAGTCCAGGGAATGGGCTGATTACATATCCATACCGCCCATGCCACCCATACCACCCATACCGGCACCTGCGCCAGGTGAGTCATCTTTCGGAAGCTCTGCAACCATTGCATCCGTTGTCAGAATCAACCCAGCAACCGACGCTGCATTTTGTAATGCAGATCTGGTAACTTTGGTAGGATCCAGCACACCCATGCTAACCATATCACCATATTCACCGGTGGCAGCATTGTAACCAAAATTACCTTTACCATCTTTAACTTTGTTGACAACTACCGAAGCTTCATCACCACAATTGGTCACAATTTGGCGCAGTGGCTCTTCCATTGCTCGCAAGACGATTTTGATACCGGCATCTTGGTCATGATTATCACCTTTGACCTTGCTAACAGCATCGATTGTGCGAAGCAAAGCGACTCCACCACCTGGAATGATACCTTCCTCAACTGCTGCCCGGGTAGCATGCAAGGCATCTTCCACACGTGCTTTTTTCTCTTTCATTTCTACTTCAGTAGCTGCACCAACCTTGATCAGCGCAACTCCACCTGCCAGTTTGGCCACACGCTCCTGAAGTTTTTCACGATCATAATCGCTGGTCGCTTCTTCGATTTGAGCACGAATTTGCGCCACACGTCCTTCAATCGCCTGGGCATCACCCGCACCATCGATAATAGTAGTATTTTCCTTACCGACTTCAATGCGTTTAGCCTGTCCCAGATCCTCAAGTCTAGCTTTTTCTAGGGATAAACCGACTTCCTCAGCGATAACCGTACCACCTGTCAAGATTGCGATATCTTCCAGCATAGCTTTACGACGATCACCAAAGCCAGGCGCTTTGACGGCACAGGTTTTAAGTATGCCACGGATGTTGTTCACGACCAATGTTGCCAATGCTTCGCCATCTACATCTTCAGCAATGATCAGCAAAGGTTTGCCGGCTTTTGCGACTTGTTCCAGAATTGGTAAAAGATCGCGGATATTGGATATTTTTTTATCATGCAACAATACAAAAGGGTTCTCGAGTGCTGCAATTTGTTTTTCCGCACTGCTGACGAAATAAGGTGAGAGATAGCCCCGATCAAACTGCATACCCTCGACTACATCCAGCTCATTCTGCAAACCCGAACCATCCTCGACGGTAATCACACCTTCTTTGCCAACTTTATCCATCGCTTCCGCAATGATTTTGCCGATTTCTGCATCGGAATTAGCGGAAATGCTACCAACCTGAGCGATCTCCTTATTCGTGGAACAAGGTTTGGAGAGGTTTTTCAATTCTTCAACTGCTGTAGTCGCTGCTTTATCGATCCCACGTTTCAAATCCATTGGATTCATGCCAGCAGCCACGAAGCGCATACCTTCCTTGACAATGGATTGGGCCAGTACAGTTGCCGTCGTTGTACCATCACCCGCGGTATCCGAAGTCTTGCTTGCGACTTCCTTGACCATCTGTGCCCCCATGTTTTCGAACTTGTCTTTTAGTTCGATCTCCTTGGCAACCGATACACCATCCTTGGTAATCGTAGGAGCACCATACGAACGTTCCAGTACAACATTACGCCCTTTGGGACCTAAAGTTACTTTCACTGCGTCTGCCAGTATATTAACGCCATTGATTAAGGCATGACGCGCTACATCGCCAAATCTTACTTCCTTCGCTGCCATATTTTATTCTCCTGATTTCAGTTGGTTGTTCAATTTTCAATTAGCCTTCGATCACACCCATGATGTCTTCTTCACGCATTACCAAAAACTCTTCACCCTTAATTTTTACAGCCTGGCCAGCATATTTTCCGAAAAGCACCTTATCTCCGACTTTAACTTCCAATGCACGAACTTTGCCATCATCACCAACTTTTCCTTTGCCTACGGCGATAATTTCACCTTGATCCGGTTTTTCAGCAGCTGTATCGGGAATCACGATCCCAGATGCCGTCTTGCGTTCTTCTTCTAACCGCTTGACAATTACACGATCATGCAAAGGGCGGATATTCATAGTCCTTTCTCCTAACAGTGATTAACGAAAATGATAAAAATCTAATGGTTTGATTTGGTGAGTTTCAGTGACTATCAGTACCTATAATAACGAATTATTAGCACTCAATGTCAACGAGTGCTAATAATAGAGGCTATCATAAGGAATTTCAAGTCCATGAATGACAAAAAATTAGCCACACGCAGCCTCAGGTCGTTTAATCTCTTGTACTTAAATGAAACATCACGAAACATTTCCACTTGTTTCGATTACCAGAGATAAGGACGTATGGCTGTACGATTCAGATGGTGAAAACATTACCTCGATATGATCAAATCAACCTGGCTTTTCCCCATTCGCACTCGTATTCCAGTAAGCCGCTTGCCTGCCGGGCAGCGACTGGCCACACTCGATATTTTCGAACAAGATGACATCATCGAAACAAATCAGCGTAAAGCCAGCTTCCTTACCAATATCTACAACCCATCTAATCGCATCCCAGGGCCAAAAATTCCGTAACTGCGGTATGATCCTAAAAACTGCAATTGATCGCTTATCAGTCTCTGGAGGCCCGATGATGGGTGGTAGGTAAGCTTGCTGCCTTCGCTCATGCCAGCCCGATGGGTAAGACTGCTACGTACCCGAGTGTGCATCCAACTGCAGTTTTTAGGATGATCTGGGCATTTGAAGTGCGGGACCGGAAACCATGGTTCACCCTTATATTTGCACACATGGAACTGAATCAACAACTTCTGATCCCCTTGGAGTACACCGTCTATATGATGTCGCTGTACATTATTAGATAAAGAAGAAATGAACCTCATGGCTCAGGATATCCTGCGTATTCTCAATGAAATATAAGCATAATCATCCCATGCGAATCACCTTTCTGGGTGGAGCCGGTGAAGTCACCGGATCATGCTATCTGATCGAAACAGCTGAGATACGTTTCCTAGTCGACTGTGGTATGTTTCAAGGCGGACGCGGCGCTGATCATAAAAACCGGACTGCCATCAATTTCGGCCCGGAGTCAATAGATTTCGTTTTACTGACGCACGCACATGTTGATCATTCCGGGTTGCTGCCACGCTTAAGTGCATTCGGATTCAGAGGACCTGTCTACGCAACCCCAGCTACCGCGGACCTGCTTGACGTTATCCTGAGAGACAGCGCCTACATTCAGGAAAAAGAAGCTGAATGGCGCAACAAGACAGCACTACGCAAAAAACATCAGCTGAATCATGAAGATGCGCCACTCTACACAGTTACCCAAGCCGAAACGCTACTTAAACAAGTTCGGAGTATCGATTACGATGAAACCTACTCGCCCCATGACTCAGTTCGTTTCAGATTCCGTGATGCGGGGCATATTCTCGGGTCTGCCATCATTGAAGTCTGGTTAAAATCAGGGCCACAGCACAAGAAGCTGGTTTTTTCAGGTGACCTGGGACAACCAGGACACCCCATCGTACGCGACCCGACCCGCATCGAACAAGCAGACTTTCTATTGGTCGAGTCCACCTACGGCAACCGCTGCCATCGCAGTATGCAGGATACACGTGATGAACTTGTGCAAGTCATTCACAACACACTTTCACAAAAGCGCGGCAATATCATCGTCCCTGCTTTTACCGTTGGACGAACCCAGGAATTATTATTCCTGTTAGCTGACCTCCAGCGTCAAGGTCGATTGGGTGCCATGGATATTTATGTAGATTCTCCCATGGCACTGGCAGCCACGGAAATTACACTCAGACACAGCCAACTACTCGATAAAGAAACTATTGATACCTTAAGTTGGTTCAATCAAAATAACGAAAATTTAAGAATTCACTTTGTGCAGGAAGTTGAAGATTCGATTAAACTTAATAACATACAGCACGGCGCGATCGTTATTTCCGCCAGTGGTATGTGTGACGCCGGACGAATCAAATATCACCTGAAATACAATCTACCTAGACCGGAATGCAGTATCCTGATTGCTGGCTTTCAAGCAGTAGGAACGTTAGGACGCAGATTAGTAGACGGTGTCAAAAAAGTTCGCATCTTCGGTGAAGAAATTATCGTACGTGCATCAATCCATACGATCGGGGGACTTTCTGCCCACGCAGATCAGAAAAACCTGCTTGATTGGCTGAAAGGATTCAGTAATGCCCCCCACAAAACCTTTGTTGTTCATGGGGAACCCAGCAACGCCGAAGCACTCGCTCAAGCAATCCAGCTTCAGTTACAATGGCCAGTCAGCGTCCCGCAACGTATGATGTCTGAACAACTAAGCTAGCGTGGCTACCTAATTTCGTAACATATAATCCTAGAAACTTTAGGACAGTAAGATTTCAAACAGAAATGATCCGGGACGTACCCCGGATCATCAATCATTTAGTTTTACTGTTCGCCAACACGAAGTCAGCCAGACGCTGTGCAGATTCCCCTGTAATATTAGGAAAAGCAGTCATTCTCATACTGCCCTGCTGTACTTTTTCGATAATGGCTTCCTTGGTTGCCATTTTAGTACTCAGCACCATTACGCTATCCGTTTCCGGTTTGTGACACTTCGTGCAATTTGCGTAAAAAATATCTTCCCCGCTAGCATTTGCTGGTGGTGTATAGGTGTCTGTTTTCGAACAGCCCGCTAATCCCGTCAGTATGGAAATTGCCGACAACACGATCATTCTTCTCATTTCATACTCCATTCTTGGATAAAAAATTCCTCCACCATTGCGAAAGAACCTCTGAAAAATGTTGATAAAATAAACAGTACAATACAAGGCAAAAACAGGTGAGAAACACAATTTGCATGTGGAAAATAAGCATTTTGAGCCTGTTTTAACGCAGACAGTTTTCAGGGTGCCTTAATAGTCGAGGGCGAACATTATAGCCTGCCACTGATTTATTTTATGCGCTATCTCACGACATCAAAATAGGAACAAATCATCCATTTTTTGCTTATCCACTCCACGATGCTATCGAAAGCATGCATATGAACTGAGTAAGATCGCCAAAAATCGCAGTCATTTTCTAGCAATAAAGCTGCCCACAAATAACCATTTCTGGCCTTGTGTAATATCGAAAAAAATTAGAAGATGCTTCCTGTACATGGAAACGGGCAATAAGCAATTTGCAATCCCAATCCTAGTGGAAGACAATTGACAAATACATAGAATTAAGATCACCTTGACCTAACCTCAGTGCACAGAATTTCTGATACCCCTCGTTGTATTAAAATACAGGTCCCAAATGCTCGTTTTCCACACGCAAATTGTGTTTTTCACCTGTTTTTGTCTTGTGCTAGCCGCTTTACTGATCTACTAATGTTTTTCAGAAATTCCTAAGCGCATAAGAGATTGATTACATTATTTATTTAGGTAGATCATCTTGGCTACTCGACAAGAGTTTTCCGATTTCTTAAGTGAAGTTGAACTGCGAGCGTATAAGCAAGCATTGTTTGCCGTGCATGATGAGCACGTGGCATTGGATATTGTGCAGGATTCAATGATGAAGCTTACTGAAAAATATGCACATAAGCCACTCGAACAGCTTCCTCTTTTGTTTCAGCGTATTTTGCAGAATACCATTCGTGATTATTATCGAAGGCAAAAATCACGCTCATTATGGGTTACGCTGTTTTCAGCGTTTGCGCCTGGTCGCAATGAAGAAGAAAACGAAAATTACGATTTTTTGGAAATACTTCCGGCAGCACAGGATTCCAGTTATGAAAACAATCCTTATACGGCGCTCGAACAATCGCAGCTCATCGAGCTGATCAGTAAGGCTCTGGAGACTTTACCGATACGTCAACGAGAAGCCTTCCTGCTGCGTTACTGGGAGGGAATGGATGTATCGGAGACTGCCAAGATCATGGGTTGCTCGGAAGGAAGTGTAAAGACGCATTGCTCTCGTGCAACACACGCGCTTGCCGTTATATTGCAGGGGAAAGGAGTTAAACGATGAACGAAGAGGAAAAAATAGGAAAAGAGGTAACCAGGTTATTGAATCATGGCCTAAACGAAATCAGCCCGAATACACTGCGTCAATTACGATCGATCCGTAAAACCGCTTTAGAGAGCTATCAGCCAACCAGGAAAATTTCCCATGTCGGTTCGGGTATTTTTGCGTACGGTGGTCATCATTGGTTCTCTACACAGACCACTAAGCTATTACTGTCAGCCATGCTGTTACTCATTCTGATAGTCAGCGTCTATTGGAAGATCAACTATGAAATTGATGAAAAAATCGCGATCGACGATATGATACTTGTAGATGATTTACCAGATGATTCTGATGATGCCGAAGATGGTTACCTTCATAACGAACTCGACACATGGCTGGACTCTACCCCGTAGCAGTTTTTAAGCGCCTTACCTTTTCTGCAGGCTGCCGTTTCATTCGTCAGCACAAAAAAGTAACTATCCGGTCAAGACCGCAGATCATACGATAGTTAAAATGATTAAATTAGCCAGATGAATGTGCCTGACCCTCCTCTTTTTCCTGGAAAAGCAAATGACAGAATGAATCGCACTCTATTTCCATTCCTGACACAGAATCTCCCCTAAACACAAAATATAAGAACAAACTGCTGCATCAATGGTTAAAAACCGCTTCATAAGTTATTTTCCTGTTTACTCATAGCAGACTCCGGCTTAAGTTTTAAATGTCATATACCAGCAGTTCACCCAGCCATCTTCTGCCCGATTTCCCACCTTACTGGCGTACGCAGATTGAAGAACAGCTAACTGATGATGAGCGGGTACTTGCCTGGCTGGAAACTGATCTCAATACTCAGTTATATTTTTTATCCGGACTGATAGTGGTCACCAATCACCGCCTTTTGGCAAAAACGGTTGAAGATGAAAACTGGCAGGTATGGTATTACCAGGAGGGATTGAAATTAACGTACCAGGATCAGGCTGGCGTCGGCAAACTCGAACTGTCTGATACCTGTGCACGACTTGCCCATTGGTACAATACATTGGGTAAGCATAACGCCGTAAATCACCTGATCGCTCATTTCACCGGACAACTCGATGCACGATCAGCCCAATTGACGAAAGCAACTGTAAAACAGTTTCAGGAACAGCCTGATCTGGTTCGATGCCCCAATTGTGCAGCGTCCTTATCAAACGAGCAAGAAACGTGTTCAACATGCGATCGAGAAACTTCTTCCCCTTCTACCTGGACTTTATTTCGTCTGTGGCGCTTTGCCAAACCATATAAATGGCACTTATTTGCAGGACTCATATTGATGCTGGGCAGCACCGCTGCAACCCTAGTGCCGCCTTACCTGACCATGCCGTTAATGGATAATGTACTGATTCCTTATCAGAGTGGCCAGCCGATTAATATCGATTTAGCAGTACTTTATCTGTCCGGCCTGCTGGGCGCTGCGCTGCTGGCCTGGATATTAAGCTGGTCACGAACGTATATCCTGGCAAGAGTATCCGAGCGTATCGGTGCAGATTTGCGGATGACCGCGTATGAGCATCTCCTTACGCTCTCACAAGCTTATTTCGGCGGAAAACGGACTGGCGATCTGATGGCTCGTATCGGGTCAGAAACCGATCGGATCAACCTGTTCCTTTCCCTCCATTTGCTTGATTTCGCAACGGACGTACTCATGATAAGCATGACAGTCGTTATCTTAGTCTCGATCGATCCGTGGCTTGCACTCGTCACGCTGCTACCCTTGCCGATTATTGTATGGTTGATCCACTTGGTACGTGACAGATTACGGACTGGTTTTGAGAAAGTGGATCGTGTCTGGGCCGAAGTCAACAATGTACTCGCTGACACCCTGCCCGGCATACGGGTAGTCAAGGCATTCGCTCAGGAAAGAAGAGAGATAGAGCGTTTTCGTGCAGCGAATCAGCACAATAGGGAAATCAATGATCGTGTCAATAAAATCTGGGCATTATTCACACCTACGGTGACACTATTAACTGAAATCGGCTTATTGGTCGTATGGAGCTTTGGTATCTGGCAGATAGTACAGAATCAGATTACAGTAGGGGTGCTGACGGCTTTTCTGGCCTACATCAGTCGCTTTTACCTGAGACTGGATTCAATGAGCCGTATTGTTTCAACGACACAGAAAGCAGCGGTCGGGGCAAAACGAATTTTCGATATTCTTGATCGTACCTCTAATGTGCCAGAGCCAGTAAAACCGGTGCATTTGCCAACAGTTAAGGGGCGGATTGAATTACGTAATGTGGGATTCCGGTATGAAACACGCCGCGTCGCACAGAATATCAACCTGACAATTGAGTCAGGTGAGATGGTAGGGTTGGTTGGGCATAGTGGCTCAGGCAAGAGCACACTCATCAACCTGATCTGTCGTTTTTATGATGTCACCGAAGGGGCAATTCTGATCGATGGCACTGACATCCGTTCACTGCCTGTAGCAGAATACCGTAAACATATCGGGCTAGTTCTACAAGAACCCTTCCTTTTTTTCGGCACAGTCGCCGAGAATATCGCTTATGGCAAACCCGATGCAACGCGTGCAGAAATTATTGCAGCAGCACGTGCTGCTTATGCGCATGAATTTATCCTGCGTTTGCCTTATGGCTATGATTCTCTTGTAGGTGAACGTGGACAAGCCCTATCAGGGGGTGAGCGGCAACGTATTTCAATTGCCCGCGCAATATTGATCAATCCGCGCATCCTGATACTGGATGAAGCCACTTCATCGGTTGATACTCAAACTGAACAGGAAATCCAAGAAGCACTCGGCAATCTCGTCACCGGTCGAACGACAATCGCTATCGCCCACCGTTTGTCTACTTTACAGGAAGCAAATAGATTGGTTGTGCTCGATCGTGGAAAAGTGGTTGAAGTAGGTAATCATACTGAGTTGATGGCTCATCGAGGATATTATTACCATCTCTATCAATCTCAGCTACGTAACATAGATACTGAAGACCGCTTAGCTGAGTTGGATAAAACATCTGACTCCAAAGTGGACCGTGTATGAAATGGTCTTGTTGCCAATTACATCGAAATAGCTTCGGACGTTTAGTTTTTGTAGACAAAAACCACCAGGTGTACGAAGGTGTAGTACCTGTACGCGCCTTTCCGATTACAGCAGCTGATCAGGGTATTGCATTAGTCGATCACCATGGCCATGAGCTTGCCTGGATTGAATGCCTTCACGAATTACCTGCAGAATACCGCATACTGATCGAAGAGGAGCTGGCCAGTCGTGAGTTCATGCCGGAGATAAGACATATCGATAGCGTCTCAGGCTTTACTACTCCCAGCACCTGGCGGGTACGAACGAACCGGGGAGATACTTCCTTTGTGCTTAAGGGTGAGGAAGATATTCGTCATTTATCTTCCATAACTTTATTGATCACTGATAGCCACGGCCTCCATTTTCTAATTCGTGATCGTTCGAAACTGGATCGTCACAGCAGTAAATTGCTCGATCATTTCTTCTAAATTTTTTAAGGTTGCTGTAAACCGATTAATGGCAACCGCGTTAATTGGGAGGTGTACATTCTGATTTCAATTCATGTCCTCTCATCCTGATTCTGGAACACGTAGTAAAAAAGACCTTAAGTTTCTTTCGATCCGCCATCTAAATGGTCCCAATATATGGACTTATTATCCTGTCCTTGAAGCGATTGTCGACATCGGCGAGTTGGAAGACTACCCATCAGACACGATACCCGGTTTTTATGAACGTTTATCATCCTGGCTGCCTTCGCTGATCGAGCATCGTTGCAGTTACGAAGAGCGAGGAGGTTTTCTGCGCCGTGTTAAAGAAGGGACATGGCCTTGTCATATTCTCGAGCATGTAACGCTTGAGTTGCAAAATCTTGCAGGAATGCGGGGTGGATTTGGCAGAGCACGTGAAACTTCGACCCGTGGTGTTTATAAAGTGGTTGTCAGTGCCTGGCATGCGGAAATTGCACAAAAAGCCTTATCTCTAGCCCGCGAGCTAGTATTGGCGGCGATGGGATTTGATCCGCATCAGATCCCTTACAACGTGAAGCGTGCTGTCGAATGTTTGCGTGACATGGTTGACTCATTATGGCTCGGACCCTCGACCGCCTGTATTGTAGACGCTGCCAGTGCCCGTAATATCCCAACTATACGTCTGCTGGCCAGAGGAAATCTCATCCAATTAGGATATGGTGCACACAGCCGCCGCATCTGGACTGCAGAAACCGACCGTACAGCTGCTATCGCAGAAAATATCTCACGTGACAAAGATTTAACCAAGTCACTGTTGCGTGCATGTGGTGTGCCTGTTCCGGAGGGACGTGTCGTCACCCATCCGGCAGACGCCTGGCAAGCGGCCAAGGAAATAGGGCTGCCTGTCGTCGTCAAACCCCGTGATGGTAATCACGGACGGGGGGTATTCATTGAATTGAACACACGTGAAGCAATCGAATCGGCTTATACGGTCGCATTACAAGAAGGAAGTGGCGTACTGGTCGAGCGCTATATTCCAGGTATCGAACATCGCCTGCTCATCGTAGGTGAACAACTGGTAGCAGCTTCGCGGGGAGATTCTGTCTTCGTTATCGGTGATGGTATTTCCACCATCACACAACTGATCGATGACCAGATCAATATTGATGCGCGACGAGGTACTACTGAAAATCATCCTCTCAATCCCATCCGGCTGGATAGCGCGGCACAAATGGAAATTACCCACCAGGGCTATACCTGCGATTCCATTATCCCGGCTGGTACAAAAGTACTGATCCAGCGTAACGGGAACCATGCTTTTGATGTCACGGACGAAGTTCATCCCAGTACAGCCGGCATAGCCGCCTTGGCTGCACGCATTATTGGCCTGGATATCGCCGGAATTGACTTGGTTGTCAGCGATATTTCACGCCCGCTCATCGAGCAAAATGGTGCGATCGTCGAGGTCAATGCCGGCCCCAGTTTACTGATGCATATCAAACCTGCTGTAGGTAAACCCCGTCCGGTTGGACAAGCAATTGTCAATCACCTGTTTCCAGATCAGGATCATGGCCGTATACCCATTGTCGGCATTACCGGCAGCTATGGCACAACGGATGTGGCTCATCTTGTCACCAACCTACTCATTCTTTCAGGTAAATATACCGGCCTGGCATGTAGTAGCGGACTCTATCTCGATCATAAGCTTATTGATGAGAACGACTGTGCCAACTGGGAATCGGCCCGTCGTATCCTGATGAATCGTATGGTCGAAGCGGCCGTTTTTGAAAATGGTTTTGATGCCATTCTCCAGGAAGGACTGGCCTATGACAGTTGTCAGGTAGGTATCGTTACCCACGCTGAACCAACTCTGCACTATGGCCGCCATGGAATTGAAACTCCCAAACAGGTTTTTACGGTCCTGCGCACACAGATCGATGTCGTCACACCAACTGCCGCTGCGAAAGACGATGTTTCCAAAGAAATCGACTTACCAGTAGGTGCCGCCGTCCTGAATGCTGAAGACCCTATGCTAATCGAGATGGCAGATTTATGTGGTGGTGAAGTGATTTACTTCAGTTGCAACTCAGAGTTGCCTGTAATCGAGGCGCATCGCCGGCAAGGAACGGGGCCGACCCGAAAGAAACGCGCTGTCATTATTCGTAATGGAAGAATCATGCTGGTTAATGGGTTGGATGAAATACATCTGATCAAACTGGCTGAATTACAACCTGCCGTAGGAAATTATGCAGTCACAAAAGTAGCACATGTACTGGCCGCAATAGGAGCTGCCTGGGCATTGGGTATGGCACCTGATCTTATTAGAGTGGGTGTGAAAGCATTCAGGCCCAGTCAAGAAGATCATCAGTCCACCTATCAATATTTTTCCGAAGAACAAAAAATTTAAGGAAACCATGTATGGAGGTAATACAGACTCGGGTACTACGAGGCCCTAATCTATGGAGTAAACGCACTGCTATCGAAGTAACCCTTGCTTTAAGCGAAAATGAACACACACTTGGCGACATACCAGATCTTGAAGCATATCTGCATAAATACTTTCCATATACTTCACCCACCTGGCTCACCGACGGACATGAAACAGTGACTCTGGCTCATGTGCTTGCATTCACTACCCGTGAATTACAAAGACAAGCGGGTTGTCCTGTGACTTTCAGTCGTACTGTACGAGTATCGGGTATGAACACCTATCGGGTAATCGTCGAATATAGCGAAGAAGCGGTAGGGCAATTGGCCCTCGAACTTTCTTTAGCGCTATGCCATGCTGTAAAAGAAGCCTTTCCTTTTGATTCTGCCCAGGCTTTATATCGTCTACGGGAATTGTACGAAACGATCCGCCTTGGGCCCAGTACGGCGGCCATCGTTCAGGTTGCTGTCAAGCGTGGGATTCCCTATCGCCGTCTGACGGATGACAGCCTAGTGCAACTTGGATGGGGAAGTCGCCAGCGGCGCATCCAGGCCTCCGAAAGTGATCTGACCAGCGCTGTGGCAGAATCTATTGTGCAGGATAAGGAACTGACCAAAATGCTGCTGCGTACTGCCGGCATCCCGGTTCCAAGAGGACGACCGGTCATCGATGCCGACGATGCATGGGCTGCAGCCTGTGAAATCGGTGTACCTGTTGTCGTCAAGCCTCAGGATGGGAATCAGGGCAAAGGCGTGACTGCCAATCTGATCGATTGTGAGCAGATAAAAGCAGCCTATCATGCCGCTGCTGAAGTGAGCAGTAATGTCCTGGTCGAGCGTTATGTGGCCGGATATGACTATCGGTTGTTAGTTGTAGGTAATCAACTGATAGCTGCAGCAAGGCGTGATCCACCTCAGGTGATAGGCGACGGAATCCACAGCATTGACCAGCTGGTAACACAAGTCAACTGCAGTCCATTGCGTAGTGAAGGCCATGCTAACTTATTGACCAAAATTCACCTGGATGAAATTTCGCTGGCTCATCTCGCTACTCAGGGATGGACACCAGCTTCCATACCGGCCCCAGGTATGCGAGTCGTATTACGCAATAATGCCAATTTGTCTACAGGAGGCACGGCAACGGATGTTACAGAAGAGGTTCATCCGGAAATTGCAGCCAGTGCAGTGGCTGCTGCCCGCATGACTGGCCTCGATATCTGTGGAATTGACGTCATTTGTAACAGCATACGATTTCCGCTGGAAGAACAGGGCGGTGCAGTAATTGAAGTTAATGCGTCCCCTGGCTTGCGTATGCATCTGCAACCTTCATACGGCAAGCAACGTGCAATAGGAGAAGTCATTATCGATCATCTGTTCACACGGGGAGAGAACGCACGGATCCCGGTAGTCGCAGTGACGGGCACTAACGGTAAAACTACCACAGTGCGCTTGATTGCCAGTATTTTGGAAAATAACCGATGGCGTGTAGGAATGGCCTGCACTGATGGGGTTTTCATCAATGGCCAATGTGTGGATACTGGTGATTGCAGTGGTCCTAAAAGTGCCAGGAACGTTCTCTTTCATCCCGACGTCGATGCAGCGGTGCTCGAAACGGCGCGGGGAGGCATCTTACGCGAAGGACTTGGTTTCGATCACTGTCAGGTAGCTGTCGTCACCAATATTGGCCGGGGAGATCACCTTGGTCTTGCGAATATCAATACGGCTGAAGAATTGGCCGTTGTCAAACGGCTCATTGTGGAAAATGTCACACCGGGACGAGGAGTGGCTGTATTAAATGCGGATGATCCTTTGGTGCTCAGCATGGCTGACCATTGCCCTGGCTCGGTCATATTCTTTTCCCGTAACAGCCGGCATCCGGTAGTGCTGGCACAGCGCACACAAGGGAAACGTGTGATTTATCTGGAGAATCATTTCATTGTCGTATCAGAAGCTGAAACCGAGCAACGTATATCACTCGGTGAAATCCAACTGACAAAAAATGGTCTGGTCAGTTTTCAGATCGAAAATGTTATGGCAGCTATAGGTGCAGGGTTAGCATTAGGAATAGATTGGGCGGTCATTCGTGCTGGTCTTGCCCATTTCATCAGCGATGTCCAGACGGTACCAGGGCGATTTAACCTTTTTAATTATCGAGAAGCGATGTTAATAGCGGATTATGGGCATAATCCGGACGCAATAGAAGCATTGGTTTGCGCTATCGATCATATCCCGGCCAAGAAGCGGACTGTCGTCATCAGCGCAGCGGGTGACCGCCGTGATGAAGATATTCGGCTACAAACTCGAATTTTGGGTGATGTCTTTGATGAGGTAGTGCTTTTTCAGGATCAATGTCAGCGTGGACGCGCTGATGGCGAAGTACTGGAATTATTACGGGAAGGACTGGAAAATGCAAAGCGTGTACGTAAGATAAGCGAAATTCGCGGTGAATTCAAAGCAATTGATACTGCATTGACCAATCTTCAGGCGGGAGAACTGTGTCTTATTCTGATCGACCAGGTAGAACAAGCACTCAAGCATATTCATTCCCGGACTAGTATCGTTTATTAAAAATAACAAGTATATTATGAACTTAGCTAAGGCAATCAGGTGAAAAACCTTCCTCCCTCGCCTGTTTTCTTCCTGTTAAGAGGCATCCTCGCAGATATTTGTAACCACTGCGAGATGTCCGATGTTCCGTGCACGCCGCAAGGCTGCTGCCTGGGATGACGGCCTCCTTGCCAGCTTGGTCGCCTTGTGACGGCCGTTCACCCAATTACCCTGGGAAACCAGCACGGCCAGCCGTTGCAATGACAAACCTGGTTCCAGCAGGTTTAGATGACCGCAAGTCACCCGAAGGGTAGCGCAGTTCCCAACATCAATCCCTTTTGTTCTGCCCAGGTCCTAATGCTATCCGATAGGTGCAGGCCACCGATTGCAGCAGCACCAAAGCGGTATCTGCTTCCATGTCAGTCAGGTAGGTCAGCTCCTTCCTCAATGAGCGTGCCGTGACGAGCCAATACTTTCATGATACGCTGGACGATCTGGTCAAGCAGCGTCTGTAGCTGTTCGGTCGATGGTGCGTGGGCACCGTGAAAACCAACATGTTGTCCTGGATGTGATAGACACCATCGAGTACCAGGCAATACAGGTGGATGTTGAGATTGGCCGCCGAATCAAAACACTGATTCAGTGTGACCGCGCCGGTCTGTGTACCTAGCCGTCTGAATCCGGTTTTTATCTAATCAGAAAAGTAGAAATGGCGTTTGAATGACTTGCAATACCGACGACAGCAGATGCGGATGGGCAACGAACAGGTAACGCAGCGGAATTGGGAATGACGCAATCAACCAGGTGAACAGCCATCTGCGCTATGCGCTGCTGGATGCAGTCAACACAGCGCAGGCATAGAAAGTCATGGGCTAAAACACCGCATTCAAGAAAAACGGCGAACTTGTTTTTGATAAAATCAGGCAAGCTCGGTCCGGTTTTCATCTCAATCGATTTGACCACGAATACGAAACTTTCCATATACAAGTCGCTTTGATCAAATTCGACAATGCTATACAACAATGCTTGGGTGAAATTCTACGCAAGCCTCAGCCAAATTGCTCGAAAAATTCCATCAGGGTATACAGGATTAAGCTATACAGGCAGCTCGGAACAATCATCTTCGGTTTATGATTGTTTTACCGGCTTTAATTCTTTAATTCATATGGAATCCAACTAACACTAAAAAGCTAAATTTCACAACGTAAAATCAATTACATGGAACATATACCTTTCACACATCAAATTTTAGCACCGGCTTATGGAGGTATCGGGATGTCCGGCAAAGGTTTGACAGCAGGGATACTGTCATAGAGGTCTACAGGATGTATACACGGCGTTCTTTGACGAGCACCACAGTGCTGAAATTTGGCGAGCGAAGGATACAGTCAATGATACAGACCTAAAAATTCATGCTCGTAAGACTTTGATATCGCTAATCCGTATTTAAACCAAATTTGCTCATCATATAACCATGCTGACCCCATTATTTCATATTGTTTTTTTTGCATTCATCCTGTTTTCAAATCAGGTTGCGGCACATGCCGTTGTGATGGGTCATTCTTTAAAAATCGCTCCGATTCAGCCACATCAGAAAACACAAGTCACGCTTAGCTTCAATTCAAAAATTGAAGTCGGTCTTTCACAGGCTTTTTTGGTTAAGGTCGGCGATGAACACGAATCATTGAAAGTCTTCAAAGGCGATCGGCAAGGACAAATGATTGTCGGTATCCCCCCTCTCGAACCGGGCAATTATGCCATCAGGCTCAAGGTACTCGCGGCCGATGGTCATTTGACCGAAGATATCATTCGTTTTGTCGTAGCGGATTCGGAGCGTTAAATGGAAGGTGTAGCCGATTTTCTCGACTCACTGATCGGTAGCGTCGATCTGATTTTTTATTCACTAATGATCGGTAGCCTGATTTGGGGAAATGTTGTTTTGCGCCCATCGAGTCATTCGAAAGGCTACAACGCTGTGCCGTTGGAAAAAATCATTGCATTGATTTACAAGGCCGGTTTTGCTTTGGCGTTGGCCCAACTTTTAAAAATCGTCTTAAAAATCTGGCTGATGACCGCCATCCTGTCGCGGTGGCCTTTTCCCGAAATGGCGGAAACCGTTCAATTCACCGGCGGTATCTTACGAATGGTCCTGACACTGGTACTGGCCTTTTATTGCAAAATTTATTTATCCGCTCACCCGCTTTCTGAAAATCACTGGCGCAATGCCGCTATCATCGCGATGCCGATGATCGTCTCGGGCGCATGGCTGGTGCACGGTGCCGGACGCTTCGAAAATCAAAATCTACTGATGTTTCTGACGGTCGCCGCTCATCAGGTTGCGGCAGCGGCGTGGATCGGCGGCGTCTTCCAACTGGTCAATTTATGGTTGTTGCATCAGAGAAAACAGATCCCCGCAGAACTCTGGCCGTTGATACTGAAACGGTTCCCTCGATACGGGATGGTATGCGTCGGCCTGGTTCTGATGACCGGCCTGCCGATGGCACTGGAACACATCGACTCATGGAACGGCCTTGTCGGCACAGGTTACGGTAATTTACTGATGGTAAAAATCGTTCTGTTGACCTGGGCTCTGGGTTTTGCCTGGCTGAACCGGAGCGGAGTAAAGCATTATCAATATTCCGGCAATGACTATACCCTGAATCACCGTGTGCCCTACTACATCGAAGCGGAATCGTTTGTCCTGATTACTTTATTATTCACTGCCGCCAGTCTCGCGTCTCAACCACCGGCTGTCGACATCCCCGAACTTACCGCAAGCTGGCAAGAAGTCGTTAATAGCTTTACGCCACGCATTCCCAGAATTCATTCACCTAGTCATGAAGAACTACTCGCGGGAGAACCCGGACGAGTTGCAATTATTGGCCAGACCCCCTCCGAAGCTGCAGCGGCATGGTCTGACTACAATCACAATATTTCAGGTATTTTCCTGACCGTGATGAGTTTTTTCGCAATGCTGTCCTATGTAAAACAATTGCCGACACCGCTGGCCTCGTTCAATCGCTATATATCGTACAGCCGATACTGGCCGATAGGTTTTGTCGTATTAAGCATTTTCCTGTTCTTCCGCAGCGACGCGGAAACCTGGCCACTAGGGCCGATCGGATTTTGGGAAAGCACGTTCAATAATGGCGAAGTGCTGCAACACAGAATCGCTACCTTGTTGGTATTTATACTAGGCATCATGGAACTCCGGGCTCGAGTGACTCGCAACGTTCAAAGCAATCTCCCTTACGTTTTCCCGGTGCTGGCCGCTTTCGGCGGGCTGATGCTGCTTACCCATTCACATATCGGCTTTCAACCGAAAAGCGCTTTTCTGATCCAGGTCAGCCACACCTTGATAGGTGTATTTTCACTGATTATCGCTTGCGCGCGCTGGCTGGAGTTAAAACTGGACACCCCCGGCAAACACATTGCCGGATTCGTTTCCGTGGCCGCCCTGTTTCAAGTCGGGCTTATCCTGATGTTCTATCGCGAACCTCTCTATTAACCTAGAACCGCAGTTAGACGCACCTGAGTAACCCTGAATTTTCAGAACAACCTGAATTCGGGATAAGTCCTCAAGCTTTGGCCAAGCTATTGCAGCTTCAGACTGTTTTGGCTACCGTCTTGACCAAATGTCCGGGTTCATGCGCTGCTCAGGGTAGACTACTTAAGTTCTATCTACTAATAAGTACACACTTTTCCTGATGCACGTTGATATGCAGGATTTAATGCTTTGGAGATTATCTGAAACACCTATTTGGTGCCCGGGGCCGGAATCGAACCGGCATGGACGCAATGTCCGAGGGATTTTAAGTCCCTTGTGTCTACCAATTTCACCACCCGGGCGATTACACAATGATATTTGGAGGCGGGGGTCGGAATCGAACCGGCGTAGACGGCTTTGCAGGCCGCTGCATAACCACTCTGCCACCCCGCCGTAAACGACTTGAACAACGTTGTGTATCCACAACGCCAGATTAGCATGAGAAAAGTGACGCGAATCGAGAAACGTCAAGAGACATCAAAAACCTAAAAACTGGAGCGGGAAACGAGGCTCGAACTCGCGACCCCAACCTTGGCAAGGTTGTGCTCTACCACTGAGCTATTCCCGCAAATGACTTCAGATCAGATTATTGACCTTTGTCGCTTAACAAGGGGGTGATTATAGAAGCACCATTAATTTTGTCAAGAATTACGACACTTAAAAAGGAGACAAACAGGTTACTGACCATCATGAGATAGTTGCAGAGTTGATGTGAGCGAGTAATAAGCGGTGCCCGGAAGTTCTGTCACTCTACAAGGCTAACGCTATAAGACTCCCTACGGTGCACTGACAACGAAATAAGTAGCGATTTTTCTCAAATCATCCAATTGCAGTGTGCCAGCAGCAAAACGCAGGCGCAGGTAAGCGAGCAGATAATTGTAGCGGGCTTCTGCCAGATCAACCTGTGCTGAAAACAGCTGCTTCTGAGCATCCAGTAAATCAAGATTGATGCGTATTCCTCCAAGAATACTTTTTTCAGTGGCTTCTACCAATAATCGAGCAGATTCGACTGCAATCTCCAAAGATTCAATCCGCAAGATGCTGCTTTGCAATAGTTGATACTGCTTTCTCAATTCAAGCAGAATCTTATCCGTCATCGCATCCAGATCCGCTTCCGCGCGCGCCTGATTAGCACGTGCCTGATTGGTCACGGCATTTACCCGGCCACCCATGTACAGCGGAATATTGATCTCGACGCCGACACTTGCCAGTTTGGCGTCACGACCTGCAGTAATAAATGAAGCGGAATTATTACGGCTAAGGCTGGCAACCAATTCTACTTTGGGCGCATGTCCGGAACGGCTTTTCACCACTTCCTCCCGGCTGGAATCCACGATGTAACGCTGAGCCACCAGCTCGGTATTCCTGGCAAGTGCCATTTCTCGCCAGCTTTCAAAATCAGGAGGTTGTATCGGTTGTACCCGGAACATGCCGTTCAAGGAATCAAGTTGTGCTACAGGGTTTCCGGTCATGGCAGTCAATGCGAGGCGTGCGGCTTCCCATTCGTCCTGTGCTTCGATGACTTGTGCTTGTGCCAGCGCATAGCGGGAATGTGTTTCCAGGACATCGGTTTTAGTGCCCTCCCCGCGCTTCAGCATATTTTCATTGACTTGCTTGAGTTCAGCTAATGCATCACGCTGCGCATTTGCCAATACCAAGCGATCGCGTGCAAGCAATGCATCGAAATAAACCTCAACCAAGCGGACGATCAGCAGATGGCTATGGTTAGCAAATCTGGCCTGGCTGGAATTGGCTTCGGCAAGCCCCTGACGATAGCTAGCTATCGCTCCCAGATCCAGCAATGGTTGCCGCAAAGCAAGTGTAGTCACTTCATTGTTGAAATCCAGTGGCATCGACTCACCCGCCTGGCTGATGGTACCGCGATTGATCCCCTGCGCATGGGTGATCGACAAGTTTGGCAGCAAACCGGCCAAGCCGATTTCAGCCGACTGCTGACCTGCTTCATTTTCATGAACAGCCGAACGAAATACCGGATCGTTGCGTAATGCCTCTTCGTAAGCTTCCAGCAGACCCATGGCCTGTACATTATTGAACAGTTGGCATATCAAAACTGCAGCAATGCTCAGGATTGCAACGTGACACTGCACAGCTAGTCTTCGCCCAGTGAGGTATACAGTCTGTCCAGAATGGGCTTCAACAGGTAATTCATCAGGGAACGTTCACCTGTCTTGACGAAAATTTCCACTGGCATACCGGCACGTATCTGGTGATTGGTAAGCAATTGCATACTGTCCGGTTTAACCCTGGCTTGCAACTGATAGTAGGGAATACCGGTACGTTCGTCAGTCAAGCGATCAGCAGAAACCTGGCTCACTTCACCGGCAATATGCGGTGTCTTGTTCTGATTGAAAGCAGTAAAAATGAGATCGACTTCCAAGCCTGCGTGCACCTTGTCGATAAGGTGCACAGGAACCTGCCCTTCGATGACCAGCATATCTTCACTCGGCACGATATCCATTATGCGGAAACCAGGCCCGATAACACCCCCATGCGTAAAAACATTGATCCCCACAACGATACCGTCGACCGGTGCTTTGACGAGAACATTGGCCAATTCGAAATCCTGTGCAACCAGGCGACTACTCAGCGCTTCCGCCTCACGCTGAATATCGGTTAGCTGCTGACGCACTTCCCGCTGATATTCTTCCACCCGCTGGGTCAAACGCAGATTGAGTTCCGCAATCTGGCGCCGGATACGCCCGATGTTGCCATCATCTTCGGAAATATCCCCAATTAACTGAGCACGTGTACGTTCCAGTTCAAGTACGCGGTTACGCGGAACAAAGCCTTCTGCCGCTAATGCTTGTAAATTATCGAGCTGCTCCTTCAAAAAAACCAGTTGCTGATTTTTGCTCGTACGGGAAGATTCCAGTCCACGCAATTGCATTTTCAGGCCTGCGATATTCTCATCCAAGGCAGCCACATCATGCTTCAGAACCGATCGGCGTGAAGCAAACAACTGGTTTTGTAAAGCGATGACGCTGGCTACGCGTGGATCATCTGTGATAGCAAGCAGGACAGCCGGAAAATCAATATTCGGACGATCATCACGCTCGGCGATCAACCGTGCTTCCACTGCACGTGCGGTAATCAGTTGAGCACGTGTTACCTCAGCCTGTGCTTTTACCTGGATATCATTCATGCGTACCAGTACTTGCCCGGCCTGAACCATATCTCCTTCCTTGACCAGGATTTCATCCACGATGCCACCTGTCTGGTGCTGTACTGCTTTACGATTGGTCGCTACCATCACGGAACCGGACAATGGCACGCCCTTATCCAATGGCGCAAAAGTCGCCCACAACAGAAAACCACCAACCCCTACCAATACAATCAGCCAACCCAGACGAGCATGACGCGTTTCATCGATTCTGACTAGATCGGGAACTTCAGCCAGAGGAGCTTCTATCAGTGCGGTTTCTTTATGTTTCAATAACCCCATAAACCATGCTTTTATTATGATTCATCAAGATCCCAGCAGATTCTGGGCGTCTGTAATCGTTGTTAAGGTTTGTTCGAATCAGCTGCTTTAACCGTTTGTACCACTGCCAATCCACTATTTTGTTGCCGTCCTGTCTGTGGTACAGGTTTGGTTTGTGTTTGCTGTTGTTGAGCCAATGCGGCCATGACTTGGTCCGTCGGTCCAAACATTTTCGTCATTCCCTCATGCAACAGTAACAACTTGGTCGTAGCTGCCAGAATACGGGTACGATGAGTAATCACGACGACCGTCCCTCCACGCTTACGCAAATCCAAAATGGCCGTCAGTAATGCTTGCTCACCGACATCATCCAGATTCGAATTGGGCTCATCCAGCACGATCAATGACGGATCGCCATACAGGGCACGTGCCAGACCGATGCGCTGTTTTTGCCCACCTGATAATCCTCCACCCCCATCTCCCAGCATGGTATCGTAACCTTTGGGCATGGTCAGGATCATCTCGTGTACTCCTGCCTGTTTAGCCGCCAGGATGACTTTGTCGGCATCAATTTCACCGAAACGCGCGATATTCTCACTGATAGTACCGGAGAATAGTTCGATATCCTGTGGTAAATAACCGATAGATGGTCCCAGTTCGTCTTTATTCCACTGGTATACATCCGCCCCATCCAACCGCACTTTGCCTGTCACCGTCGGCCACACTCCAACCAGGAGTCTGGCCAGTGTGGATTTGCCCGATCCACTCGGGCCAATAATACCTAGAACTTCACCCGGGATGATCGTGAAATTCAGCCCTCTGACGGTGGCAATCTTTGATCCTGGTGGTCCGGCCATGACGTTTTCCACCGAAACTTTTCCTTTCGGCTTAGGCAATGTCATACCGGCCTGACGTGCAGGATTCTCTTCCAATAATTTGGATAAACGCTCATAAGCGCTACGGGTGTTGCCAAACTGTCGCCATACGCTGATCAGCAATTGCACCGGTCCAATGGCTTTACCCAACAGAATCGAGCCTGCGATCATCATACCCGGTGAAATACTGTCTTCCAGCACCAGCAAAGCACCCAATCCTAACATTGAGGATTGCAGTGCAACCGAAACGGATTTACTGATGGCCGTAACAGTACCGGATTTTTCGCTGGCTTGCGCTTGCAGACTCAGAAAGCGGCCATGCAATGTATACCAGCGTGCCTGTAAATTGGGTAACATTCCCATGGCTTCGATTACTTCGGCATTACGCAAGTTATTACTGGCTAAAGCAGTCGAGGTAACTGCTACGACATTAGCTTCTGCCAGTGGTTTATGCGATATTTTTTCATTGATGTAGGCCAGCAGCACCAGCACCACTGTGCCGAACAGTGCAAACACACCCAGCCAGACATTGAATAAAAAAATCACCAGCAGATAAATGGGAAACCAAGGCGCGTCGAAGAATGCGAATAACGCATTGCCGGTCAGAAATTGACGCAGATTAGTCAAATCCTGCAAAGCCTGCCCGGCGCTACTGCTGGTTTGCCGTAAATTCTGCTCAAATGCTGCTGTATACACGCGCCGGTTCAATTTCATGTCGAACTGCACGCCGACTCGGACTAAGATGAAACTGCGTACATACTCCAGAGCTCCCATGAAGACATAAGCGCCCAGCATGATCAACGTCAACATCAGCAGTGTCATCTCATTACGGCTGGTCAGAACACTGTCATAGAGCTGCAGCATATAAAGTGCAGGAGTCAACATCAATAAATTAATTACCGCACTGAAAATACCTACAGTACGAAAAACTCGCTTGAACCCTGTCAGTACCAGGGTAAGTTCACTTTGAGAGGGATCGCCTGCTTTCATCTGAAACCGATCAACCTGCAGTACGATACGAGAAATACAATGGATAGTCAGATCTGCATCGCATTTTTATGGAAAAATCTAGCCACTTCGCTAAGAATCTGTGAATCAACCTGCTTTGCACCGAATACTACCTCTCTCAGATGGTTTATCTCAAATACTCCTCAGTCTGTCGACAGGAGCACATTTTCAGGCATCAAAACAAATCACTTTTGTTCAATTTGAAAGGTCTCGGCGTATATTCAAAATCACACATCGCTGCTGAACTGTCGAATACCAGATTGCGGTTCATTCTCTCAACCATCCCGACAGTCCAATGTCGGTAGCGAGGTAACATTCGAACCATCGTTACGCTCAGTCGTATTATCCATCCAGGTACTTGTAGTAACCGCGGTGTACGGCCCAATGCCGAAAAAATCCGTATCACCATTTCACGATAAGTAAGTGTTTCGCCACCTGTAATATTATAAGCGCGATCCCCTGTTTCCCCTGATAAAAATGCGGCCAGACACGCTTTTGCCACATCCTCGACATAGACCGGCTGGCGCAAGCCACAAGCTTTTCCAATCAATGGAAAAAAGCCAAATCTTTGGATAACGCGGACGATTTCCATGATGTTCCGATCACGCCCCTGCCCGTAAATAAGTGTCGGACGCAGAATAGTCCAGATCACACCGTTATTCTTTGCCCACAGGCGTAATGCTGTTTCCCCTTCGGTCAGGCGATGGACAACTTCCCGTTCACCTGCATCGGTCGAATCGACCTTGGTAAAAATACTGGTTGAAGACAATACGATGATTCGGCGGATACCCCGTTTAACCAAAAAATCGAATCGCTCTGGCAAGGTCCATATCGGCGCCAGATAAAACCAAACGGTTATCGTTTCATCCACTGTAGCGAACCGGTTTTCCCTCTCAGAGGGATCATCGATTCTACGCCAGGTAATCAATGAGCTCTGTAACGGGCTTCGATTTGCTGTAACTACCGATTTATGACGGGAAAACGCCGTCACCCGCCAACCATTTTGCAGCAATATCGCTACCAGGCACTCACCTACAAAACTGGTCGCACCGATTACACCAGCATGCTGTTTATCCATGACGTACACCCAGTACCCGTAACAGGTAGAACATGCCATTCACGATCACTACTGCAGTAAAACGCAACCATACTCCTATGGATACCAGCCAGGCCAGTACAATAGGATACCGACCCAGAAAAAATTTTCGGTAAAAACGTAACATTCCCTTATGCTTATGCCAGGCGACAAAAAAAGGACGAGTATGGCTGCATGCACCCTGATGATGTAGTACTTCCACGTCAGGGACAAACAAAATTTTCCAATTCTTCTGTCTAAAGCGCATGCACCAATCTAAATCTTCGCAGTGGAGAAAATAATCTTCATCCCACTGGCCGACTTCTTCGATCGCTTCCCGCCGAACCAACATCAACGCGCCTGAAATTGCTTCCACTTCGACAGGCGCTACGGGTAACGGCTGACGATGTAAATGAAAATCAAAAAACAGATTGGGGAAAAAACGTGCCAATCGGTACAAACCAACTGCGCGCACCAATGCACGCCATGGTGTTGGCATAGCCCGCCGACTCCCCCCTTGCTCGCTGCCATCAGGATTCAACAACCGTCCACCCGCCATTCCTGCTCGCTCATCTGCTTCGATAACCTGATAAAGTCGAGCTACTGTCCCCTGGCTAAGTCGGCAATCCGGATTGATGAATAGAATGAATGGGGTTGTCGTAACCGACAGACCGATATTGCAACCGGCTGCAAATCCTTTGTTTTCATTCAATTGAATAATCTTCAAGCAATTTTCATCCGCAAAATGTCGCTTGAGTTCAACGATACTCGTATCTGTAGAAGCATTATCCACGACGACAACCAGGCTTGTCTGAGCCACTGCTTGAAGCACACAATCCAATAGCAACCCACCCGCATTGTAATTTACAATCACAGTGGAGATCTGGGCTCGCACGTTCATTTAACGAATTTACCCAGCCAGTCTATTAAAACCTGCTCATTCAATCGCATATGATATGTCTACCCTGCTGTACTTTACTTTGACTCGGGTTAGTATTTGAATCTTCAGAACTAACGATGATTCATGATTGAAAATTGTACAGCAACGTTAAATCACATTAAAAATTAATATAATTTATAGCAGCTTTATCAGGCCACGAAATCCCTGGAATCGAAGTCAGCAAGAAAGCCGTTTATACTGGCAAATACCCGCTAAATAATCATGAAGCAGATCAAAATCAGATATTGAAGTTATCCCCTCATAAATTTTCCATCTAGAGCAAAAAGCATCCAAACTGGCATGAGGACATAAACCTATTTCCATATGGTCACATGAAACCAATCAAAGCAGGTATCATCGTGCAACCCAGTCTCTAATCCCTAACGCAGCTATTGCACCATACGCAGTATCTGATTCGTATCATAAATTATGTACCGTTTGACCGGATTCTTATGGCTGTTATTGCGTTCCAGCAATCGTTTGTAATACTGGAAACATACCTATCAAAGGATCGCTGATCCCAAAGTACAGACTTGATGATCTCTAAATACGTAGCTCCTGCACAACCACGGGTGATCGTTCTGCTACCCTCGTACAATGGCGAAAAATACCTTGGTCCGCAACTAGATTCCATCATCAATCAGCAGTTCAGAAATACTCTTATCGTCTGCCGCGATGACAGTTCCAGCGACCAGACCGGAAATATACTCCAAGCATATGCACAACAATACCCTGAATTATTCCATCTGATTAGAGATACACGGAAGAACCTGGGTGTCAGCGCTAATTTTTCATTTCTAATGCAATATGTACTGGAGCAGGGCATGCTGAGTGGAGAACAACCGGTTTATGTTGCTTTGTCCGACCAGGACGATGTATGGTATCCGCATAAACTCACTCGGTGTATTACTGTGATGCAGCAACAGGAACAGCTTACGCCAGGCATGCCAATCGCCGTGCACAGCGATTTACGGGTGGTTAATGCTAAGGGGGAATCGATTGCCGATTCCTTTGCTGCTTACCAGGGCCTACAACCTGAATGCAGCAGATTCACAGCACAGTTGCTCATTAACACCATAACCGGTTGTACGGCTCTACTGAATCCAGCCTTGCTGCACCGTGCTCTGCCTATACCACAGCAAGCGATCATGCATGACTGGTGGCTAGCTCTGGTGGCCAGCGCCTTCGGCAAAATCTGTTATATCAACGAACCGCTGATTGATTACCGTCAGCATAACAGCAATATTATCGGTGCCAAAGGATACGTGAAACCCTCTATTGGACACCATTTCGTAAAAAAACTATTCGATGACAAAAACCGTGACGCTTTTCTGCGGGTTGTACAGCAAGCGGCTATTTTCCGGGAAAAGTATGCAGACGACCTGACTGCTAAGCAAATCATGGTACTGCGTATACTCCCTATAATCACACTATTAACTGTACGAATTCCACCATTACGCAAAATGGCTTTCAGGCTCTTACGCTATTTCTAGAGCATATCCCTAATAACGACCTAAAATAATAAGTACCCTGAAAATCAGATTATCTAAAAAAACCTGCCGTCGTGTCGGAAGTTGAAACGCGTAGATCAAACGTTTTACAAAAGATGCGCGCGAATCCAACAGTTTTTCGATCGCTTTTTTGTGTATTGGGGAAAGCTTTTCCTTATAGCTTTCTAAAAATACCTGCGCCTGATCCGTTACACAGGGAGCCCGAGCCCCACGTTCACGGAAACGGTGCCATTTGGTTCTATAAATAGTGAAAAGATTCTCTGATGCACCAACCGCGTTTTCGCCATGTTGGCGGTACCAAATACTCGAAATCGGGTCATAGATCGTCTCACCTGTGGCGAGTGCTAGAAGATACATCCACCAGTCATGCATCAAACAGCCTCCTCCCGGTGGAAAATGCCGGGCGGAAAGTGCCATTTGCCGAAGAGCCTGATTGAAGGCCATACTGCATCCTGTAGCTACATTCTCGACGAGCGCACTTTCAAAACTGATTCTTTGCGGAACACGACTCTGTCCAATACGTTGAAGCTCGTTATTCACATATTGTAGACGGGAAAAATACAGTGCAGGTACTCCCACATGCTTCTCAAGGGCTCCAACAGCTCTTTGTACCTTGGTGGGAAGCCATATGTCGTCCTGATCACAGAAAAAAATGTAGCACGCTTCAGGGTCTGCTTTTAAGAGTAAGTCGAAAAAACTCGCGATTATTCCAATCCTGCGTCCGGAGTAAATCTTCAACGAAAAATGCGAATAAGCTTTCCACCTGGCCGCAAGTTCATCAAGCAAGACCAATATGCTATCTGTCGAACCATCGTTTCTAACCAGAACCTCAAGTGTTGCATCTTCGGGAAGTTCCTGCTCAGCAATGCTTTGGATCTGTCTTTCGATGAAACGACATCCATTGTATGCAGAAAGAAGAACTTGAATTTTCATAATGACACTATCTGGCAGCAAGTATGCGTTTAATAGTGTTTAGCCGTGTTGCCATCAACCGTCCAATGGCTTGGGGGGAGAAATCGCTATTTATCGTCCGTTGACCTGCGGCGGCGATGACTTTTGCCAGTTCTTTTTTCTCGACCAGTTTCCGCATCTCTCTCGCTGCCTGCTCAATATCCGGATGTGCCCAATACTGATGTGCCTCATAAGGGCCGAAATCCTTACCTAATTGTTTAAGCTCGTAGTCAACAGGAATGCAATTATCATGTCGCATATATTCAGTATTTCCCGACCAGTTGGTCAGCAATGCTACCTTGCCGAGTGCCATCGCTTCAGCAGGACCCAGGCCAAATCCTTCCGAATGATGTAAGGATACGAAGCAATCGCTCGAAGCAATCAATGCATTTATCTGATGACGTCCAAATGGCTTGTCTATAACGAGAATATTGCTGCAATCACCGATAAAATCCTGCAAAACCCGTACCGTACTGCTATCAGCATTATTCACTTTTATGGCCAGCATGGCTCTGTTGTCATCAGCAGCAAAAGCTTTTTTGAATGCGTTGATAGCACCGTAGGGATTCTTTCTCTGCGCAATGCTGTGAATGTCAAACATGCTGAGAAACACAAACACATTCTCCGGAATCATAAAATCCCTGCGAGTAATCTGCCCCGGATCAAGGTTGGCTACGTCAATAGCATGAGGTACGGTAAAAACAGGAATAGGCGATTTGGCTGCAATGGCCTTATTGACAAACATAGACGGTACCCATATTTCGTCCAGATAGTCGAATGATGACAACCACCGATCCGGAAATTCAGGTAACTCCCAGGCCCAAAAACCAATATTGTAACGGTACCTGAAATATACCGGTCCCAGATCAGCTACAACAGCCGGTGTATGATCCGCATTGATATGCAGGATGTTTATGTCATATACTGGTGCTTGTATTTCCTTATGTTGCCAAGACAGGTTATCCATACGGGATGGATTACCACGTTCATAATTGATGATGCCGAAAGGAATCCCCGCCGCTTCCAGTGCCGCAGCATTGCCACGTGCTGCTTCACCAACCCCCATTTCGGCACGGATATAAGCAATGAGATTGACACCGAAGCGATCTGACGATCGATACTCCCGAAGTGATGCGCTATCGGGCCCTGTTTCGTTTGTGTACTCCTGACCTGCATGGGTAACAGGTGCTGTTTGATGGCATATCGGCGGCAAGGAGCAGTCATGTGCTTCAAGACTGAGACAAGGATTATAGTAAGGATCTCCGCCCAGAAAGCGTGCCTTCCAACGCTGCCACATGGCCTTTTCATCTTTGCCGATTGGATTATTTTGACGACTGACGCTCTCATGATGAATAAGCCGGCTGTGTGGTGTCCAGAGATTCCGGTAGCCTGCTTCCAGACAACGCAGACATAGATCAATATCATTGCCGACCACCGCCAGTTTTTCATCGAATCCACCCAGTTTTTCGAACTTATCGCGACTGATCATCAGACATGCGCCTGTATTGGCAGATACTTCACGGACGCATTGATCGAGGTGTCGATAAATACCTTTACCGGGTAATTGCTTATGAAAAAGATGGCGCGCACCGCCACCATGGTCGACCAAGAAGACGCCAGCATGTTGAATAGCACCGTTAGGGTATAACAAAAGGCTACCCACAGTACCAATGTCTTTTCTGACAACCTGACGCACCAGTTCATGCATCCATTCTGGATATTTTACTTCTATATCATCATTCAGGAACAGTAATAACTCTCCCTTTGCATGGGAAACACCAATGTTATTAAGTCTGGACCAGTTGAACGGCTGATCGCAGTCGATTACCGTAACATCCGACCCCATATTCTTTGCGTAAAGAATCCCTTCGGCAAACTTACCTCGGCTGTTATCCAGCAAAATGATCTCGAAATTCCGATAAGCGGTAATTTCACGTAGTGAATTCAAACAAGGCTTCAAGTATCGTGGGTTGCCCGTCGTCGGAATAATGATGGAAACTTTCGGTTCATCTTCCAGTTGCCATTTTACGTAGCGCACTGGAAATGCTTCCATGTTCACCAATTCAGCCTGTCGGCCATTTTTCTGCAGGAAATTTTCCAAGACTTCTGATTCCAGGCAGAACTGTTTTCTTTCCTGCTCCGAGTCCGGTAATGGCGCCGACCAGAGCATCCGCGGCACTCGTTCGATTTTTCGTTCCTGGGTAGTAATTGCCAGCAACAAAGCATAACGCCAGGCCGCATACTGTGGATCAATGTCAGTACAGTACTGCTGCAACAAAGTGGAGCGAATAAGGTAGAAGCCCCCAATATAATTGCGGCTGAACAGCAATTCCGGTGACCAGCTGAACGTGAACCAGGGCATACAATGCTGCTGCCGATCATCCAGATAGCTATGATCTGTATAGAGTATATCCGTGTCCGGTTTTGCTCTATCGATACAGTGCCAAAGACAGTCTGGTGACAGTACTTCACCCGCATCGAGGAAAGCGTAGAAACCGCTTTTGTGGTACCTGTTAAAAAAGTCGACAGCACTATCGACAACAACAGCTACTGAAGGATTCATTCCGGATTCATCCAGCAGCTGCCCGGCATTACCAGAGTTGCCATCGCTTTCATTTACCAAGATAGCGCATTGCCAGTGTATATAACTTTGTGCACTGATACTCTGCAGACTTTTTCTCAATGCTTCACAATCACCGTTGAACGTCACCAGAATACTGACTGTAACCGGATTGGCAAGATTCATACTTAAAGTCTGCTGGTTACTCAGCGTGTCCGCGTTTGCTTGATGCTGCTTGAACCAGGACCGGTATTGCCGCACCGGATCACTCAGGAAAAATCGACGTATATATGAGTTCTCGTTGCCATCCTTGTCCCGTACCTGCAATGTAAGCAGGTGCTCACCATATTGCACCTCCCCACTATCCACCAGACAAACGAATCCTGTACGTTTCGCATCATTACAGTCAGGCTGAAGAAGACTGGTTGCCTGCTCCAGATAATCCGCCGCTATACTGCGGTAAAGCCCATCGTCGACATACAGTTCGATCGATTGTAGCCCTCCCGGTGACCATGCCCAGGCATGCAAAGTAAAATTTTCACTGCAAACGATCTCATCTTCTGCAGGAATGACTATTTCACATTGGACAGGGCTATTGGCTTCCTCAATTATCGCTTCTTGCGGCTTTCGTATACTATGAACAAACTTACGTAAATAGGACAGTCTACGGACTGGATCAAGCAGCCACAGGTCTGCTCTGCGCCGCAACCAGCGATAAGGACCCATAGCCCGCCAGGAAAAGGAAGAAAGAATTTCTCTGACCCTTCGATCCAATGTCTGATGCACCAGGTTAAGCTCTGCGTGTGCAATTTCTAATTCAGAGTGAATAATCTTCAATTCAGTATGAGTAGTCGTCAATTCCTCAAAACTACTGCTCAATTGCTGGTATTTCTTATTCAGACTGTGTATCGATCGATGCAATCTATCAATTTCCTTGTCTCTGTCATGCATTGACCGATGCAGTCGACTGATATCCTTGCCTCTTTCTTGAATCTGTTCATGTGCTTCTGTCAGCTGGCCATGAATCTTTTTTATCAACATCGACTGATCCATCACACCCAGCAATCGGTTGATATCAGCACCGCTCCAGCGTAGACGCCATTTATCCAGTATCTTCTCGCGTGCCAGCGCGATGGGGTGACCTGACTGATACCTGAGACGTTCATCAGTTACTTGGGTTTCTGATGCACCACCCATACGATAAAAAGCGCTGAGATGGTCATGATGAACAAAATCGGTCAGCTCAGCACATTGCAACCAGAAATCCCAGTCTTCATAGATATCCAGCGACTCATCGAAGTGGCAACCCGCGTCGCGTAACGAGACATGAAACAAAGCAGCATGGATAGGAATATAGTTATCACGCTTCAATAAATCCGGATCGAATGGAACAGCGACGATTTCTTCCAGTAACTCACCATTACTACTGGCTTTCTGCGTACTGCTATAAATGACCCTTCGATCCGGATACTGTTTCCTGCACTCAAGCAGCTGCACGATATGATCAATACCTATCCAGTCATCATCATCCAGAAACAATAAGTACTCACCCATCGCTGCTTCAAGACCAGCATTAGCCGCCTGTGATCGGCTCAGTTTGCCCTTGCCGCCAATCAGCCGCACCGACACATCGTCGCAGTATTGCAAATAGTCCTGCAGACCTGTACCAGCGGCGTCAACCAGAACGATTTCCAGTGGTCGGTAAGTCTGCTGTGCTACGGAAGTCAGTGCGTCTTTGAGCAATGGCCGATTAACGGTACGGCAAATTACTGATACTAAAGGGGAAAAACTGCTAGTAGGCTGTTTTGCGAGTGAAAGCATCGCATTATTCATCGGCAAGGTTTTTGTCTGATAATTAAACTGAATATGTCAACAGAAAATCAAAAGGTTATTACAATGAAAGGTCACTTCGTCAACTGCAGGTGGGGGGGTACGTACTTGATCGGAGATTCCGCCAATGTCGGTCAAGATAAACGGCGGCGGGCAACGATAATGGTAAAGTCACTACTCAGTTCTCCTGAGCGGATCAAGGTCTGCTCGACATCGAATAATTCCTTTAACACAGCAAGATCATCAGGTGCATCAGTGAAATTGCCTGCGATATCCTCCAAGATCAGGTTCAACAAAGTACCACCGAAATCCCGACGCTCGAGAATGTCGAACTGACTATAAAGCAAGGGAAGAATATCTTCGGAACGAATCGCTTCCGTGGGGTCTACTTGATTCATCATTGCAATAGTCGACCGTCCGATTGCTTCCTTAATGCCATCATTCTGAATGCTTTTACGGTATTTCTGCGGAATCCTCATGAGAAGCTGCAACGCATACTCGACTTGCTTGTCAGTCCATTGAAATTGATTCGGCCCGACAAATTCATTAATGATAAAAAGACCATTCGCCTTCAGTGTTTGGTTAACCTGAAAAAAAAAGATGCTCAAGATCATGAATGTGATGTAATGATTGGGATGCAAAGACAGCGTTATAATGAGCTGGGGGAAACTCCTGACGATTGAGATCGGCTGCATAATAGCTGATTCGCTGACTGTAACCTTGTGCTTCTGCCGCAGCCCCAGCTGTCTCGATGGCGACAGGTGAAACATCATAAGCATCAAACGAATCGGCTATGGAAAGCATGATACCATGCCGTTCGAGCGCACCATCACCACAGCCGATACTAAGCGCGCGTCCTACTGGCCGGGAAAAAAAAGTACGGGCAACCCATTCAAACCAATTCGTATGCCCTTCGCCCGAAATCAATGGATTCATATATTCGCGATGAACCACCGGTAAATCCGACCAGGCGGTAATACGCCTATCCGGATCCTGTTTTTCCTGAGCACGACGTCCCCAGGTCTCCCGAGTTGCATCAAGGCCATCGTCTTGATCTTGGATGAGACTTTTCTCAGAAGTATCGGACTCAATCAGTTCCTTGGTTCTATCCATCTGTACAAGACAAAAGACGTCGACATATTTTTGATTTACAACACGTATATTAAAGCAACTAGCAAAAACGATTCACTCTGCCGGAGTACGCCGGTAACTGGGCATTACCCTACTTAAAAATCGTATCATTACACGCAAAGGCTCCGTCAGTTTCCAGCTTTTGGAATTCAATATCACCTGCAGCTGCCTTTCTCGTTCAACGAGTTGTTGTTGATAAAACCTTACTTCTTCATGACAAATTTTAAGCTGCCTATCCTGTGAATCCAACACCTGATGTACCTCGTCCAATTTTTTTCGGAGGTTGGCGACTTCTTGTCCAAGTACTGCAACCGTTTCTTCGTTGCGCACACGATTTATAAACGTTCGCAACGTTTCTCTATCCCAGCGTGGCATCCATTTGAGATAAACCGAAGCTATTATGCCCTGTGTCAAGTCAGCATCCTGCCAGATCCCTGGGTTTTTTCCACACCCTATGCAATATAACGCGCCTATTTCCGGGACAAAACGAAACTCGCCATACTCCAGCAATTGCAGCCAGAAATCCCAGTTTTCACCTGTTCGAAGGGTTACATCAAAACATGAGCCCTGGTCAATAACCCGTCGCCTGAAAAGTACAGCATGAATAGGAATATAATTATTGATACGCAACCTGACCGGATCGAACTGCTCCCCCAAGCGTTGAATTTCTTGCCTGGATTCATCTACACAACTGATTGCCGAATAAGCAGCGATTGCATGATCAGAACGATCAAGTTCCGCCTTCAACCGCGCGATATGATGCGGCAAAAATTCATCGTCGTCATCAAGAAATATTAAAAATTCCCCCCGCGCTGCCTTCAATCCTGCATTCGCTGCCTGGCTGCGTCCCAATGGCTGACCTTCATCCACCTTGCGTAACGGAAAGCGCCCGCACCACGCATCAAGCGATCGATGTGGTCGGCCCTTGGCATTTACGACAACTACCTCGATATTCGGGTAAGTCTGCAGCGCCACCGAATCCAATGCATCCGATAAAGCAGGACGATCCATACTACGAATGATGACACTTATCAGCGGCACATCCCGGCTTTCCAGAGGAAGGCCCAGTACTCGCTGGCGTGCATGCTCCGACCGATAGAGTTTAAATGGATCATGCAACAGCATTTCAGCTGTGACCAGTACATAAGCTTCTGCCGCAGTCACACTTGCCGGCAGTGTATAGGTGCGATAACGATTAAGCGCAGCAATATCGAGATCATAACGCTGTTTTTCATTCTGTGATACAAAGCACCGCATCGCTGCTTGCTTACGTTCTGCTAAATCGCTGATATCGAGTAACAGATTAGGCATCAGCGGGATTCCTACCTCATAGGCTGCTAACCGTAAGGAGCTGCCCATTCTGCGCACGGCTTCCATCGCCGCCATACCGAGCGCACGATGATCGGGATGCATTTCAAAAACAGACGGTGCATAGACCAAATCGGCACGATACGCCTCAATTACCGCAATAATTTCACCGACCAGTCTTTCACCATAACGCAATGCACGATCAGGATAATGCCAGAAAACCGGTTCCCCATAACCCAGGATATCTGCTGCTGCCATGCTTTCGAGTTGACGTTGCCGGCTGTAATCCGGAGTATCACTGACAGTATCAAAAGCACCATCCGTGACAATAACAACTTGTACCGTTTCACCCCGTGCTACGTGGCGCATGATGGCGCCACCACAGCCGAATACCTCATCATCCGGATGAGGCGCCAGCACAATTGCTCGATGACAGGGAATATGAGTGTCAGCCTGGAAAGGCATAAGAAGATTTTCCATTCGCTTAAGGAAAAATTGAGCTTTTACACATTAATTAAGTAAAAAAACTGTAAATCGTATGCATTCAACCTATCATCATCTAAAATCCATGTCCCCACCTGTCAACCACCAGCGGTTGCGCAATATCTCAGGAGCCGGTGCATAGCTCCAGACCGGCGTAGGAATGCGGATTTCTTGCGTAGTCTGGATTCCTCCCGTTGTTGAGAAATGAGCAGCAAAATTCTTCGGGATACGTATGAATAGTCTGTCTTTCCCATTGATTCCAGCGACTCTTCTTGCCTGCGCAATCAGCAATGGTATTTCGCTTAAAGGTGCAACCAAATCCATGATTTCAGATTCGAGTACGTCATGCCGTAATACTATCAGCCCGCGTACCTGCCCGCTAAAACGATTGATTACCAACAAGAGCTGGTAATCGTGATGAGGATGATTAAGGTAACGATTATGTAGATAGGCACTATCACGTATACCGACTACCGCTTCGCACAGGTCTGCAGCCATCTTCTTCCAAAGCGCATCGATTGTAGATGTTTCCCAGATTTCATCCTGGCTATCGATGACCTTGAGCCTAGTCAAACAAAACGGTATTTTACTTGCCGGTTTCCATTCGACTTCCACCATGCTCCCAACACCGGCATATAACCCCAATCGTTCGGCAATCCGCATAGCTCGCTCATTGGGAAAACCATAGCCGGTCAGAATAGCTTTGCCAAATCCCACATAGCACTCCTGAAAAGCTGCAGCCATCAGGAAAAACGGCCCTTTTCTGGTCAGAACACCACGCTCAGCAGGGTCGACCATGACGTCACCTATCTGGACCGCAGTTCTCGGCTGGCCAAACAGTAAAATATCACGCAGCATGCCACCATAATGAGCGACCAGACGATTTTCCCGCCACACGCCTAGCGCCCGGCTTCTTTCATGGCCATATTTCCATTGCCACATCTCAGGTGTCATTGGATGACCAAAAGTTTTTTCAAACAGACTCAGCATTTCGGTGGATTGCTTCTCTTCGAGAATACCTACGCGCCATTTGGGAGTGTCTTTTTTCCTGAACTGCAACAAAGCATATCCGAATCGACCATCAGCATATTTTCTCTGATAATTTCTATTAGATTCATCTAACTGCGCCAGCGTTTCGCTATCCAATGCCAAATCCTGCACCAGACGGTGCCGATGACGAGCAGTCATCTGTAATAGATGATCCAGTGTCGGTGCAGCCATAGCTGATAAATCGACATGCTCGGTCAATTCGAACCCCATTCGTTCAGCCAAGGCCACTACATCAGTCAACAAATGCAACCCTTCACTTTCTGCTTCTGTCCGGCGCAAAGCAAATTCATCGATGATCAGGACAATACCGCCACAAGGCAACAGGTCTGATGCTTGATTGAAAATAATCAACGGCTCTATGTACTGAGCCGATTCCTGAAACAGCAGTAGATCAAAACTTTCCGGCGCCGCTTCGAAATCTTCCAGTCGTTGGCAGCTTACTGAAATCCCCTGGCCAAATCGTTCTTGCAACAACATGATTTGCGCACTGTCCGGCGTAATGCCCTGTACCTTATGACCCATCTGGCCCAACAGCGAAAACGTCGTGCCCAATCCCACACCGACTTCCAGAATACGGCTTGGAGAAGCGGGCATACGTGACAGAACCAGATCAGTCGAATATTGCTGAGCCTCCCGGATAGAGGTATTGCTATCCCGGAACAACCCGTAATGCAGAGCATCGACCTGTCCCTCCTCAAGAATCAAAACATACGCATACACGTTGAGCGGGAAAGCCAGATTTCTACAGGCAGCGAATCGTACCGGCTCAGGTAAAAAATGAACAGGATAACCATTCGCGGAATATCCCGATTCAGGCTGGAACGAAGTCTGCTCAAATCTGAGCACATTATCCTTCATCATTTATTTTCCATTGATGTGGTACAGCAAAATAACCCTGCAACCGTCCCTGCTGCTGAACATGAACGGTCGCTACACCAAGCGCCGAATCATATAGATGGATACCACGTTCACACAGTAAAAATGCGCTGACCAGATAGTCACCTTTAAGTAATGGAGAATGTTCGAAAATCAGCACTACACTACCTTTTCCGTTCTGTTCGCGCGGCAGGATGACATTATCCTCCCAGGTTCCTGCGCTGGTCAGTACCCGCCCATCCATAGCATGCAACGTAACTGCAACACTCGGACAAGGCAATCCTGGATCAGAAGCAAACATGACCTTGACTGAAATGGTAGATTGCCCGCTCAGGGCAGTCACTTGATCACATGCCTTACCATCGACTTCGACTACAACCTTGTCCAAGCATGCATGGCCAGACGTACTCAGCGAAGAAATAGCCGGCATAGCATCCTTTGCAGGTTCGGAAGCATGCGTCGAACCACTCAATCCTTGTTGATCCAGAAACATCTGATAAGCAGCTACGACTGATTGAGTCTCCCCTTCCGCCATAAGTTTGCCCCGATCAATCCAAAGCGCACGACCACATAACGACTCGATCTGAAACAGTGAGTGTGAACAAAACAAAATGGTCTTGCCCAGATCACGTAACTGCATGATGCGCTCAAAGGATTTCCGCGCAAACGCGCCATCTCCCACTGATAATGCCTCATCGATCACAAGAATGTCAGGATCAGCATTAATAGCTACGGAAAAAGCCAAGCGCACGTACATTCCGCTTGAATAAGTTTTTACTGGCTGATCAATGAAATCTCCGATTCCGGAAAATTCGATCATAGAGTCGATACGGGCATCGATTTCTTGCTGACTCAGCCCAATGATCGCGGCGTTCATCCATATGTTTTCGCGGCCAGTGAATTCAGGGTTAAACCCGGCTCCCAACTCTAACAGCGCTGCCAGGCGACCATTCACTCTGACTTCACCACAAGTAGGAGTCAGGGTACCGCAAATTAGTTGCAGTAAAGTTGATTTCCCGGAGCCATTGCGGCCCATGATACCCACTACTTCTCCCGGAGCAATCGAGAGATCAATGCCCTTTAATGCCCATAATTCCCGATAAAAATGGCGTTTGCCGCGCCATAGGAATTGCTTCAGGCGATCTCTAGGGTGAGCATAAAGATGGTAGCACTTGCCAAGTTGAGTGGCTTGAATGGCTCGTGCGGTCATTCAAAAACTATAAATCTATTGCAGTCAAAGATGGCTTTTCTGCCTTTCCTATATGTCTCAGACACATTTTCACAACCCGAAAAACAGTCCAAGTAATGTGCTGTCACATGCACAATAAGATAACCTTTAAGAGAAAACTTCATTATACTACTCCTTCCAGTCGAAGCATGTATGGGGCCTGCATCAAATGCTTGGGATCATATTGCGTTTTCTTAGTTTCCTTAAAAGTATGCTGGACTTGATAAAGCCACAGTACAGTGCCGGCTTGGCAGGCTTTAGTTAGATTACCTGAACATAAAGCGGCCAGGCTATACCAGCGTAACGAGCCATGACATAACATCCTATCTGCTCATCCTGTTATGAAAATGCCCGCTTTGTTATGTCAGTGCGGCTATTTCGTTTTTCTCTCTTTTTTTCAGAACTTGTTAGCACAACACGCGAAGTAACCCTTATCTGTTATGCAGAAAATAGAAACTTTCTGGCATTCTTGTCTTAGGCACTTCAAGCAGGAACTGAACGGACAGCAATTCAACACTTGGATCAAGCCACTTAAGCTGGAAACTTCACCTGACAGAGAAGGCGTACTGGTTTTGATCGCACCGAATCGCTTTGTCCTGCAGTGGATCAAGGACAATTTCATTACACGTATTGAAGAAATGGCACAGAACTATTTCCGCGAGAAGATTCATTTCAGACTTGAGCTGCGTGATTCAATTGAAGATGAAGCCACAACCGCTACAGCTGTATCACAAAAAAACGAGATCACCACAAAATCCACCCCGATCAAAGCACGAAAAGCAGTCGCCAAAAAAACGCACCCCAGTCAGCTTAATCCGAATTTCACATTCGATGCTTTTGTAACTGGAAAAGCTAATCAGCTGGCACGTGCAGGCGCTATTCAGGTAGCAGAACGGCCGGGTATTGCCTATAACCCATTATTTATTTACGGAGGCGTCGGGCTGGGTAAGACCCATTTAATTCAGGCGATCGGTAATCACGTTCTGGAATTGGATTACGAAGCCAAGATACGCTACGTTCATGCTGAAAAATATGTATCAGATGTAGTCAGTGCTTACCAGCATAAATCATTCGACAAGTTCAAGCTCTACTATCATTCACTCGATTTATTGCTGGTCGACGATGTGCAGTTTTTCAGTGGCAAAAACCGAACCCAGGAAGAATTCTTCTACGCTTTCAATGCATTGGTCGAAGCACACAAACAGGTCATCATCACTTCGGATTGTTACCCGAAAGAAATTTCCGGGCTTGAAGAACGTCTGGTATCGAGATTCGGCTGGGGATTGACTGTAGCAATTGAACCACCTGAACTGGAAATGCGTGTTGCTATTCTATTGAAAAAAGCCTCTGTCGAAAATGTCGACCTGGAAGAAAATACAGCTTTTTTTATCGCTAAATATATCCGTTCCAATGTGCGGGAACTGGAAGGTGCACTGAAAAGGGTCCTTGCTTATTCCCGTTTTACCGGTCACCCGATTTCTCTGGATCTGGCCAAAGAAGCTCTAAAAGATTTACTGGCCATACAAAACCGTCAGATTTCCATCGAAAACATCCAGAAAACTGTAGCGGACTATTACAAAATCAAAGTCGCTGACATGTACTCCAAGAAACGTGCCCGGATCGTTGCCCGACCCAGACAGATCGCTATGGCCGTTGCTAAAGAACTGACACAACTGAGCCTGCCTGATATTGGCGAAGCCTTCGGCGGAAGAGACCATACAACCGTATTGCATGCTTACAGAAAAATCATGGAGCTGCGTACCTCGGACCCGGCAATTAACCGAGACTACAACGCACTGATACACATCCTGCGTGGCTGACCTACTAACATCTGAATGACTTGTGGATAACTTGGATAAAGCACGTATTTCAAACTTTATTCACATTTTGTCCACAAGTCATACTAAAGTTATACAACACTCATGTAGAATGCAAGCAACTGATATAAAAATATTTTTCCTGTTATCCCAGTTTTAACTACTAATTAACTATTATTATTTCTTTTAGTTCAATGAAATTAACAATAGCCGACAAGGATCTATTACTAAAGCCTTTACAGATGGTCAGTGGTATCGTAGAACGCAGACATACATTGCCCATACTCTCCAATGTCCTGATCGAAATAGCGAACGGAAAACTGACCTTTGTCACAACCGATTTAGAAATAGAAGCCGAAACAATCTCCAGCGATCTGGACCTGAAAAACCAGGAAACGCTCAGAACGACCGTATCCGTCAGAAAACTACAGGATATCCTGCGCGCATTGCCAACTGGCGCCAGTGTTGAATTGGTGAAAGCAGAAAACCGCCTGCAAATTATTTCAGGAAAAAGTCGTTTTAATTTACAGTTACTTCCTGCCGAAGATTTTCCGAGAATGGCCAGGGAAGACGAACCCAACGGTATAATTTACACATTAACTCAACAGGTTCTCAAAAAACATTTGCAGCGAGTATCACATGCGATGGCCCAGCAGGACCTCCGTTACTATCTGAACGGGCTGTTATTTTTGACCGAAGCAAACAAGCTGACGATGGTCGCTACCGATACTCACCGCTTAGGACTGACTTCCATTTCTCTGGACAAAGAATTCGAAAAGTTCGAGACAATCGTACCGCGTAAAACTGTTCTGGAACTGGTTAAGCAACTGGAAGACAGCGAAAAACCAGTGACCGTAGAAGCGTTCCCTAAAAGAATCTGTTTCCGGTTTTCGGAATCAATGTTGGTATCGAAAGTAATTGCTGGAAAATATCTCGATTTCAAACGCGCCTTGCCACAGACTGGCACCTACCAGTTCGATGTCAATCGTCTCGATTTTCTTCACGCACTTCAGCGAATAGCCATCATCTCCAATACCAACGACTTATTCCGCAGCGTTCGCTTGAACATCTCAGACGGAAAAATGAGTATTTCAGCCCAAAATAAGGAACAGGAAGAAGCACAGGAAGAGATCGAAATCAATTACTCGAATGAAACCATAGATACCAGCTTCAACATTGTTTACCTGATGGAAGTACTGAATAACCTGGACAGCGAAAGTATCAAATGCTCCTTCGAAAGCATACAAAGCGGCATACTGATTACTCTGCCTGATGATGAACAGTTCAAGCATATCCTGATGCCGATGCGCGAATAGAAGCAGGCAGGAGAGCATTACACGAACATGCCTGATTGCTATTGCCCGATCTACAATGTCGGACTCAGCCTTTTCCGGTAGCCAGATTTTTTTCGCAAGAAATTTTGAAAAAGTGATTGCAATCTATGAACGACAATTATTCCAGCTCCGCTAAAAAGATCGGCGGTGGTACCCGTGACTATAATTCGGACAGCATCAAAATCCTGAAAGGGCTGGATGCTGTGCGCAAACGACCGGGAATGTACATTGGTGACACCAGCGACGGAACAGGGCTGCACCATATGGTATTCGAAGTAGTCGATAATGCCATCGACGAAGCACTGGCAGGTTATTGCGACGACATTACCGTTATCATTCATCCGGATAATTCCGTCAGTATTCACGACAATGGCCGTGGTATTCCTACAGACATCAAACAGGATGATGAACTGAAGCGCTCGGCCGCCGAAATCGTAATGACAGAACTGCATGCCGGCGGAAAATTCGATGACAATTCTTACAAAGTATCCGGCGGATTGCATGGCGTCGGTGTATCAGTAGTCAATGCCTTGTCAGAATGGCTGCGCCTGACCATCCGCCGTAACGGAAACGTTCATCAGATGGAATTCCGCGACGGCGTACCGGTGGCCCCACTGGAAATCACCGGCCATACTGAGAAACACGGGACGGAAGTTCATTTCCTTGCCAGCAAGGTAATTTTTGGTGACATCACTTACCATTACGACATTTTTGCCAAACGGTTACGTGAGCTTTCTTTCCTCAATCATGGCATCAAAATCAAACTGACCGACCAGCGTGAAGACAAGGAGGAAGTCTTCGCTTTTACCGGTGGCATCCGTAATTTCGTCGAATATATCAATCGGACCAAAACCGTCCTGCATCCCGGCATCTTCTACGCCAAAGGAATCAAAGACAATATCACCGTGGAAATCGCCATGCAGTGGAACGACAGTTATGCTGAACAGGTATTGTGTTTTACCAACAATATCCCCCAGAAAGACGGCGGTACCCATTTAACAGGGTTACGTGCAGCAATGACACGCACACTCAACAACTACATTGAAAAAAATGAACTGGCTAAAAAGGCCAAAGTCGATACAACCGGTGATGACATGCGCGAGGGACTGACCTGCGTACTGTCTGTCAAGTTGTTCGAGCCCAAGTTTTCCTCACAGACCAAGGAAAAACTGGTGTCATCAGAAGTACGTCCCATCGTAGAAGAAATCGTTGCCCAAAAACTTTCCGACTTTTTACTGGAAAATCCAAATGAAGCAAAAATGATCTGTAACAAGATCATCGATGCAGCCAGAGCACGTGAAGCAGCCAGAAAAGCGCGTGAACTCACACGCAGAAAAGGAGTGCTGGACAGTATGGGGTTGCCCGGAAAGCTTGCCGATTGTCAGGAAAAGGATCCGAAATTATGCGAGCTTTATCTGGTGGAAGGAGATTCTGCAGGTGGCTCGGCCAAGCAGGGACGAGACCGGAAATTCCAGGCCATCATGCCTCTCAAGGGAAAAATCCTGAATGTCGAAAAATCCCGCTTTGATAAGCTGATTTCTTCACAGGAAATTATTTCTCTCATCACCGCGCTGGGAACAGGCATCGGTAAGGATGAATATAACCCGGACAAACTGCGTTACCACCGCATCATCATCATGACCGACGCAGACGTGGACGGCTCGCATATCCGGACATTGCTCCTGACTTTTTTTTACCGGCAAATGCCTGAATTGATCGAACGCGGACATATCTATATCGCACAACCTCCTCTGTACAAGATCAAACATGGTAAACAGGAACGCTATCTGAAAGATGACTACGAGCTGAAGCGTTACATGCTTGGTCTGGCGCTTACCGGTGCGGAACTTTATCCAGGTGCAGATAATCCTCCCTTAATTGGTGAAACGCTGGCAAAAATCGCTGATGAGTACCTGCTGGCCGAAGCAGTAATCGAGCGAATGAGCCGGCTGATCGACCATACAGTCATGCATACGTTACTCAGGCAACCGGATATCGATTTAAGCTCGGCATCCAGCGCACAGGCCAGTGCTGAAAAATTGGCCGCATTACTGGACGATGTCGAGATTTCCGCTGAATACGATGAGGATTTTGAACGCTATCATCTCAAGATAACGCGTAAACAGCATGGCAATTTACACGTCAGTTATCTGGACGATGACTTTCTGCACAGCGGTGATTTTTCGCAGATCAAACAGGCTGCACAAGTGCTTCATGGCCTGATCAGCCAAGGTGCACGAGTCAAACGCGGCGAGCAGGAAGCCCCTGTCCGTGAATTTAAAGAAGCGCTGGAATGGTTAATGGATGAAGCTAAAAAAGGGATCACCATCCAGCGTTATAAAGGGTTAGGAGAAATGAATCCGGACCAGTTATGGGAAACGACCATGGACCCCAACAATCGCCGTTTGTTGCGCGCTCAGATCGAAGACAGTATCCTGACCGATGAAATATTTACCACTCTAATGGGCGACGTGGTTGAGCCCCGGCGGGCATTCATTGAGAGTAATGCCTTACGTGCCAGGAATATTGACGTTTAAGGAAAATCCGGCTGATTTATCATGCCTGCGGAATCCAGCAAACAGACAAATTATACTCAAGCCAATATCCATTTGCTTCGATTGCATGCTTCGCCAGTCATGCGCTGGCTGTATTTGAGCATTGGTGTGACTGCACTGTTTACAGGCATCGTGGGCATATTCCTGCCAGTGCTGCCCACAACTCCTTTCATTCTACTGGCAGCTGCCTGTTTTGCGCGCAGCTCAGAACGCTTCCATGCCTATCTGCTCAATCACCGGATTACCGGACCTGCCATTCGCGAATGGTGTGAGCATCGCAGCGTACCACGTCAGGCCAAGCGCTGGGCATATCTGCTGATGACCCTGTCCTTCGGGAGTTCCATTCTGATTGTCTCTTCCTGGTGGCTCAAAGGCATGCTGGCGTCGCTGGCTGTCATACTGGCCATTCTGATCTGGCGTTTACCTGTCAGAGATCCGGGTACGTGAACCTGTTGCTGGTCGTACTTTCCCCTTTTCTGGGTGCACCACTTTCAACAGTCATTTCCAGACTGGGACGACTGCACGCTGCCTGGTTTGCTGGCAGCATAACCTTGAGTACGATCGCCCTGCTGATTCCGTCAGCAGTTACCGTGTTTTCCGGACATACCGGTATCCAGCACTTCGACTGGATACCGGTACTGGGGATAAACCTGTCCTTCCGCCTGGATGGTCTGGGGTTGTTGTTTGCATTATTGATTCTCGGAATCGGTTTGCTGGTGGTGCTCTATGCCCGTTATTACTTATCCGGGCGGGACAGTATGGGGCGATTTTATGCCTGCTTGCTTCTGTTCATGGGTTCCATGCTGGGCATCGTCTTATCGGAAAATATTATCCAGTTACTGATTTTCTGGGAATTGACCAGTCTGTCTTCTTTTCTGCTGATCAGTTACTGGCAATACCGCCAGGAATCCCGCAGTGGCGCACGTATGGCGTTGGCGGTTACGGGTGCAGGTGGACTGGCTCTGTTGGGAGGATTCCTGCTGCTGGGAGAAATTGTCGGCAGCTATGAACTGTCCCGGATACTCGAATCCGGCACAATTATTCGCACCCACCCGCTTTATTTTCCAATGCTGGTACTGGTATTACTGGGTGCGTTCACTAAATCCGCTCAGTTTCCTTTTCACTTCTGGTTACCGCATGCAATGGCGGCCCCTACACCGGTTTCGGCTTATCTCCATTCGGCAACGATGGTCAAAGCCGGAGTTTTCCTGCTGGCACGATTATTTCCGGTGTTGTCCGGTACACCGGAATGGTTCTGGCTGGTAAGTAGTACCGGATTGATCACGCTGCTTGCAGGCGCGTATATCGCTCTATGGAAACATGATCTCAAAGGCCTGCTGGCCTACTCGACGATCAGTCATCTGGGACTGATCACCTTGTTGTTCGGCATCAGTACACCATTGGCAGCCGTGGCCGGAGTATTTCATATCATCAACCATGCGATTTTCAAGGCGTCCCTGTTCATGGCTGCGGGGATCATCGATCATGAAACCGGTACCCGTGATATGCGGCGGCTCAGAGGATTATGGCGATTCATGCCTCATACTGCGACTTTGGCCATGGCAGCGGCGGCTTCCATGGCTGGTGTACCGTTGATGAACGGGTTTCTCTCCAAGGAAATGTTCTTTGCGGAAACCTTGTACGACATCAGTTCACCTTGGGGATGGCTGCTTCCGACCGGTGCGGTGTTGGCAGGTATTTTTGCTGTGGCTTATTCCTGGCGTTTCATACACAATGTTTTTTTCAATGGCACCCCTGCTGATTTGCCTAAAATACCTCATGAGCCGCCCCGCTGGATGAAAGTACCGGTGGAAATTCTGGTGGTACTGTGTCTGGTGGTAGGTATTATCCCGGATCTGACTGTTGCGCCTTTACTAGCAGTAGCAGCGAGCGGTGTATTGCAAGCGCCATTGCCTGAATATACCCTGGCGATCTGGCATGGATTCAATCCGGCTTTCTGGATGAGCATGATTGCTTTGGCAGGTGGCGTGCTGGTTTATCATTTTTTCAGTTTCTTTTTCTCATTGCGCCAAAGTGCAGGAGAGTGGCCAGCCATGAAAACTCTGTATGATTTCCTCCTGGAAAAGTTATTTTCCTGGTCGGGAACGATCACTTGTTTTCTGCACCAGCAATCGTTGCAACGTATGATCCGGGTATTCGTCTCATTTGCCCTGATATTGGGTATAGGGGGATTCATCGGTGAACCATTTATCTTCACCGGTGAACGTGTATTATTGCCGGCAGATGGCGTGAGTCTGCTCATTGCGGCAATCATTATGGTCGCTGCGGTGAGTACCGTAATGCTGCATCGGCAACGTCTGGCAGCGCTGATCATGATGGGTACCGTCGGGTTGGGTGTAGCGCTGGTATTCATCAGATTTTCTGCGCCGGATCTGGCGCTGACCCAGCTTTCCGTAGAATTCGTCACAATCGTATTGATGCTGCTGGCGCTTTATTTTCTGCCACAGTTCACGCCGGCCGAATCCAGGTTTTCTGAACGCATCCGTGATGGTCTGCTGGCTTTGGGAGCGGGCAGCGGGTTGATGCTGCTGACCTGGGCGGTGCTGACCCGACCTTACGATACCATTGCGGAATTTTTCCTGGCCGAGAGTGTACCGGGAGGTGGCGGGCATAATGTCGTCAATGTAATTCTGGTCGATTTTCGCGGTTACGATACATTGGGTGAAATTACCGTGATGGCGCTGGCAGGAATAGGCATTTACGCCATGCTCGAAGGACTGAAGCTGACTGGCTCAACCGAATACCCCGGAATCCGATGGAGTGAAGATAGGCATCCTGTCGTATTCAGTACATTTGCCCGGCTGTTGCTACCGTTTGCCCTACTGGTTTCTGTCTTTATCTTTTTACGGGGCCATAATCTGCCCGGAGGCGGTTTTATTGCTGGCCTGATCACTGCAGTAGCACTGATCATGCAGTATCTGGCAAATGGCACCGATTGGGTACGGGCACGCATGCCACTCGATATGCATACGGTGATTGCAGCAGGGCTTTTGATCGCGGTTGCGACCGGTCTGGCAAGCTGGTTCTTTGGTCATCCATTCCTGACTTCCACCTTTGGCAACTTACACGTACCCCTGGCAGGTGAACTCGAACTGGCATCGGCCATGGCATTCGATCTGGGTGTTTTTCTGGTGGTCGCCGGTGTGACGGTACTGATCATTGCTAACATGGGATCGATCCATAGTGAAAGCCATCCGGTTACTTCCCGTAATACAATGCACTGATGGAAGCACTCGTTTCTCTCATCATCGGTGTACTGACTGCCTGTGGAGTTTATCTTTCACTGCGCGGACGTACTTTTCCGGTAGTGCTGGGCCTGACTTTCCTATCGTATGCAGCCAATCTGTTTCTGCTGGCAATGGGAAGGCTCACTATCGGTGCTCCGCCAATCATAGCTGATGCGGCTGAAGGCTATACCGATCCGCTTCCACAAGCGCTGGTCCTTACCGCAATCGTGATCAGCTTTGCCATGACAGCATTCGTGATCGTACTGGCGCTCAAGACTTATAAGGAAACAGGTAGTGACCATGTAGACGGGATGCACAAACCGTGACGATGCATCTGATCATTGCACCGGTATTATTGCCGTTGCTCGCAGGCATCGGTTTGTTGCTGTTACGGCAGCAGGGTCGTTTTCTGCAGCGTAGCCTGAGCGTTTTTTCGGTCTTCATTCAGGTTGTGCTGGCATCCGGATTACTTGCCCGGGTAAGCCAGGGTGATATCCTCGTCTATTCTCTTGGTAATTGGCCTGCACCGTTCGGGATCGTACTGGTCGCCGACCGGCTGGCAGTATGGATGCTGCTGATCACGTCGCTGATCGCACTGTTCTCTCTGCTCTATGCCTTGCTGGGCACGGATAAATCCGGCCGACATTTTCATGTATTGTTCCAGTTGCAGTTGTTTGGCTTGAACGGCGCCTTCCTGACAGGAGATCTGTTCAACTTGTTCGTGTTTTTTGAAATCCTGCTGATTGCTTCCTACAGCCTGTTACTGCACGGAGGGGGAAAAGCACGTACTCAGGCCGGTTTACATTTCGTGGTCATCAATCTGGTTGGTTCCACGTTGTTTCTGTTTGCAGTCGGTATCCTCTACGGCATACTGGGTACACTTAACATGGCTGACATGGCAGCGAAAGTGTCTGCTTTATCTGTTGAACACATACCGTTGATCAGAGCGGCCGGCTTGCTGCTGTTCGGCGTATTTGCGCTGAAAGCAGCGCTGGTTCCACTTCATTTATGGTTGCCGGCTGCTTATGCGCATACTTCGGCGCCGATAGCAGCTTTGTTCGCCATTATGACCAAAGTGGGCGTCTACAGTATTCTGCGAGTGTATACCCTGATTTTTAATACCCCAGCGGGACCTGGAGCCAATATGATCGAAGCCTGGCTGTTGCCACTGGCATTGATTACGCTGGTGATCGGTATACTGGGGGCAATGGCAAGTTCCGGTTTGTATCAACAGACGGCTTATCTGGTCATTGCTTCGGTGGGAACCCTGCTTACTGCTGTGGGCCTCAATACGCCGGCTGGTATTGCTGCCGGTCTGTATTATCTGCCTCATTCCACTTTTGCTGCTGCGGCTTGTTTTTTACTGACGAACACCATTGCGATGCGGCGGGGTCAGTTTGCCGACCGGTTGGAATCCGGCCCGCTTGTCAGCCATATGCGCTTAATAGGCGGACTGTTTTTTGTCACAGCCATACTGTTGGCAGGATTGCCGCCACTTTCCGGTTTCATCGGAAAATTTATGATTCTCAAGGCGGCGCTGGCTCATTCACAGCTTGCCTGGATTATGGGCGTTGTGTTGATTACCAGTCTGTTTGCGCTGATTGCACTGACCCGCAGTGGCAGCCTGTTGTTTTACAAGGTGCAGGCCGAACGGGAATCTGCCGTGGCATCCGCTGCGGTAACAACCGGTTCTGTACCCATCATCCGGGAAGTATTGCCGATCATCGGGTTACTGGGACTGTGTCTGGCTCTGGTTATCCTGGCCGATCCGGTGATCGGATATCTCCAGCTTACGTCCGGGCAACTGCTGGAACCATCTTTTTATATACAGGCTGTACTGGCCATGGGGAATACACGTTGAAGTGGCACAGTCTGTTACCTCATCCACTGCTTACGCTGATGCTGATTACCACGTGGCTGCTGCTGGTCAATAGCCTGGAACCCGGCCAGATTTTGCTGGCTTTGTTTCTCGGCTGGGTGCTGCCGATACTTACACTGCGATTTTCACCAGCACGGATCCGCGTAGATAAGCCCTGGCTCCTGCTGCGTTTTCTGGGTGTTTTCCTGATGGATATCGTGCTGGCCAATCTGACTGTCGCGCGCTTGATTCTGGGAAATCCGGAACGTCTGCAACCGGTATTTGTCACCATTCCACTGGATGTTGAATCCGATCTGGTGATCAGCTTTCTGGCTAGTGTCATTTCTCTGACACCCGGCACGGTGTCTTCACATGTCACACCTGATCGCCGCCATCTCCTGGTGCATGCTTTGAATGAGACGGATACTGAAACGCTGGTAGCGACGATCAAATCGCGTTACGAGGCTCCGTTGAAGGAAATATTCGAAAAATGCTGAATTTTGCCGTAATGATCGCACTCGTGCTGGTTACCATGGCAGTAGGGTTGAGTTTCTGGCGCTTGCTGCGCGGTCCGAGTTTGCCGGACCGTATCCTTGCGCTGGATACGCTGTATGTTAATACCATCGCATTGCTGATTCTGTTCGGTATCCATCTTGCCAGTCCCTTGTATTTCGAGGTCGCGCTGCTGATTGCCGTCATGGGATTCGTCGGCACTGTAGCTGCATGCAAGTATTTGCTGCGCGGTAATATCATGGAGTGAAAATGCTGGAATTTTTTATTTCTTTGTTGATTGTGGCCGGTGCCATATTCACATTCATCGGTTCACTGGGGCTTGTTCGTCTCAAAGATTTTTACACTCGTCTGCATGGCCCTACCAAAGCTACCACCCTGGGTGTCGGCAGTCTGCTGATCGCCTCGGCGCTGTATTTCAGTATGATTGAATACAGTATCAGTCTACACGAAGTACTGGTGACTCTGTTTCTATTCCTGACTGCGCCGGTGAGTGCACATATGCTGGCTAAAGCAGGGCTTCACTTAGGGTTGAGTTCACTGGCGAAATTGCCTGAATCATCGGTGCATACTGATTCTGCTTTGCGGGAAGCCAGTGATCATAAGCAATCCGGTAAATAATCCATCCCGAGTATGGAAAAAATCCGTTTATCTAAACTGATGTCTGCACAGGGTTTGTGTTCACGCCGGGAAGCAGATCGTTACATTGAGCAGGGTTGGGTGTATGTGGATGGTCAACCGGTTCGTGAACTGGGTACAAAGATTTATTCCACGCAGACGATCACGCTCAACCGGGCTGCGCAGACCAGACAGGATCACCTGGTTACTATTCTGCTGCATAAGCCGGTCGGCTATGTATCCGGGCAACCAGAGCCCGGCTATCGGCCAGCCGTCAGTCTTATCAACAGTGATTCTCACTTTCACCTGGATCGATCCCCACTACGATTTACAACACAGCATCTGAAGAATCTCGCTCCGGCCGGCCGGCTCGATATCGATTCACAAGGATTACTGGTATTGACTCAGGATGGTCGCATTGCCCGGCAATTGATCGGAGAGCAGTCTAAAATCGAAAAGGAATATCTGGTGAGAGTAGTTGGTAAGCTTACTCAGGAAGGATTAGCCCTGCTCAATCATGGTCTGCGGCTCGACGGCCAACTATTGAAACCCGCCAAAGTGAGCCGTTTGAACCAGGATCAGTTACGTTTCGTCTTACAGGAAGGTAAAAAACGCCAGATCCGGCGGATGTGCGAACTGGTCGGATTAAATGTGACCGGACTGAAACGTGTTCGTATCGGCCGGATCAGGCTGGCTGACTTGCCCGAAGGCAAATGGCGCTATCTGGGAAAAAACGAATCATTTTAGCTAGCAGAAATTTGTAATCCGGTATTCTGTTTCATTTTCCGGCAGGAACTGGGATCATGTTCATTGTGGGAATGTTTTCAGAAGTTGTAAACGAACCGATGAAAAGATAACCTCAACTTCAGTCTGGAGGGGAAACATGGATCATCACGGGCATAGCTGTCATGCAGCACATTCTGCGGAAGGGCACACCGGTCGAGGCAGTAGCGGGATATATTACTGCCCGATGCATTGTGAGGGTGATAAAACCTACGATGAACCGGGTAACTGCCCGGTTTGCGGAATGAGTCTGGTGGAACAACCGACGTTGACGCAGGCCACTCAATTTACCTGTCCGATGCATCCCGAAATCATCCGTGACGAACCAGGTGCTTGCCCGATCTGCGGAATGGATCTGGTCCCGCTGCAGGCAGGCGCGGAGGATGACGAGACTTATAAGAACCTGTTGTTCAAATTCAAGATCGCGGTTCTGTTCACGTTCCCCATTTTTGTCGTCGCCATGTCGGATATGATTCCGGGAAATCCTTTGCACGAACTGCTCAGTCTGAAGCAGTGGAACTGGGTTCAGTTCGCCTTATCCATCCCGGTGGTATTTTACGCAACATGGATGTTTTTTGAACGAGCCTGGCATTCCATTAAGTCGCGCCATTTCAATATGTTCACGTTGATCGGCATCGGTGCCGGTGCTGCATGGGTTTTCAGTGTGATCGGTCTGCTGTTTCCGGATGTTTTTCCCGAACAATTTAAAATGCACGGTACGGTGCATGTGTATTTTGAAGCGGCGACGGTGATTCTGACATTGGTGCTGTTGGGACAACTGCTGGAGGCCCGTGCGCATGGCAAAACCAACAGCGCGATCAAAGAACTGTTGAAGCTCGCACCGAATCAGGCCACGAAAATCATAGACGGGAAAGAACATCCGGTCAGCATCGATGCGATTCAGAGGGGTGACATGCTGCGGGTAAAACCGGGAGAGAAGATTCCTGTGGACGGTGAAATAATCGAAGGGGAAAGTGCCGTCGATGAGTCCATGATTACAGGAGAACCCATCCCGGTAAGTAAAAGGCCGGGTGATAAGGTGAGTTCCGCTACGATCAACGGGAACAGGACTTTCGTCATGCGGGCTGAAAAAGTGGGTGCTGAAACCCTGCTGTCGCAAATCATAGAGATGGTGAATACTGCCAGCCGCTCCAAAGCGCCGATACAGAAACTGGCTGACAAAATATCAGGCTATTTCGTCCCGATCGTAATCGGTATCGCTGTCATCACCAGTATCGTTTGGGCAGCTTTCGGCCCTGAGCCCAGCTATGTCTACGCTTTTGTCAACGCGCTTGCCGTGCTGATCATTGCCTGTCCCTGCGCACTGGGTCTGGCAACGCCGATGTCCGTCATGGTGGGAGTCGGAAAGGGAGCGCAATCCGGCGTATTGATTAAAAATGCGGAGTCGCTGGAGAAAATGAATGCCGTCGATGTGGTCGTCATCGATAAAACCGGAACGGTAACCGAGGGTAAGCCGTCTGTCGAAAAGATAGTCAGTGCGAATCCCGATTTCTCGGAAAGTGATATTCTGCAGAAAATAATTTCCCTGAACAGTCATAGTGAGCATCCATTAGCTCAGGCAACCAGGCAATATGGTGAAGAAAAGAATGTATCTGCTTTACCTGTTTCGGATTTTGAAGCGGTAACAGGCAAGGGTGTCACAGGAAAACTGGCAGATTCCCTTGTTGCGTTGGGGAATAAAAAGCTGATGGAACAGGTGGGAGCAGCTATTTCAGACGAATTGCAGCAACAGGTTCAGGAAGCACAGCAGTCAGGCAAAACAGTTTCTTATCTGTCGGAAGGCAAAGTGGCAATCGGTTATGTGGTGATCTCCGACAAAATCAAGGCAACCAGCAAGGAAGCGGTGCGGAAACTTCAAGAGGAAGGATTACAGGTAATCATGCTGACCGGCGATAACGAGGATACGGCCAGAGCGGTAAGTGACACATTGCATCTGGATGGATTCAAAGCGCAGATGCTGCCCGAGGATAAGCTGGACGAAGTGAAACGGCTGCAGGCAGAGGGCAGAAAAGTTGCGATGGCGGGTGACGGCATCAATGACGCACCAGCACTGGCTCAGGCAGATATCGGGATAGCGATGGGAACAGGAACCGACGTAGCTATCGAGAGCGCAAGTATTACCCTGGTAAAAGGCGATCTGAACGGCATTGCCAGAGCACGAGTGCTGAGCCATAAGGTTATGAAAAATATCAAGGAGAATCTGTTCTTTGCCCTGGCATACAATGTACTCGGCATTCCCATCGCAGCCGGACTTCTGTACCCGTCTTTCGGGATTTTGCTTTCCCCCATGATCGCCGCCCTGGCGATGAGCCTCAGCTCGGTATCAGTCATTACCAATTCATTGCGGTTGAGGAATACGAGGTTGGTTTGAATTTGCAGCATTGTTATTTTTATTTCATAAAGAGAATAAACAGTCGTCCCCAATTCACATATGCTTGTTCAGTACGAATACTGTAATGTCACGTACATAATCGATTTAGATTCGTATAAACAGGAAAATAGTTTGATTATAAACGGAAATAAATATTAGTTTCTTGTTTTGTTTGACCAGATTCTATATAGTTCCTGTCGTATAAATCTAGTTGGGCCACACATGACACATATCAGCACATCAAAAGCATTCGTAGTACTCCTCACATCAATGGTCATTACGGCCTGCTCTGACAGCACTCCTGCAAGCAACGCTGCCAACGGAGACAGTGACAAGTACGCTGTAAGTGACGCAAACTGCAATCCCGAGCATTTCAAGTCGTTGCCGGAAGGCAAGAGTCGGAATGATCTTGTTGAGGCATGTATGCGCAGGGGAGAGTACAAATCATCTCCACCACAGACTTGGTAGTTCCCTCAGTTGGGCTTGTGTGGCTTAACGATTCATTTAAGCCGACGCTGCTTCGCGGCGCGGCTTAATTAAGGTGTTAAGCTTCTTGGAAAATTACTGTGTCAAATATTCAAACTCCATCCGATGTACTCCGTTCCATTCCAGAGGATTTGCCAATTCCTTTAAATGATGGGGCGTGTGAACATCTGGAAAACATGCCGCTGCCCGATGTTTCTCTATGGTCAATCGATGATCAAGAAATCAATTTATCCCGCTTGTCGGGTTGGAATGTGATTTTCTGTTATCCAATGACAGGTTGCCCAGGATTTGCCATCCCAGCGGGCTGGGTTCAAATTCCCGGTGCTGCTGGGTGTACGCCACAGGTCTGTTCATATCGTGAAAACTATACTGAATTCAAACGTAATGGCGTAGGTATTTACGGCATAAGTACTCAAACATCAGAGACACAAAAAGAAGCTGCTAGCCGTTTAGAGTTGCCTTATCCGCTTTTGAGCGATGCTGATCATTATTTTTCCTCAAGCTTGAAATTGCCTCTGCTTGAAGTCGAAGGGTTAAAATTGCTTAAAAGATTGACGTTTATTACTCATGACAGAATGGTTAAAAAATGTTTTTATCCCGTCTTTCCACCGGATAAAAATGTTATTGAGGTGATGGCTTGGCTCTCCGAGAATCAAGCCTAACCCAGCGTTCAACCGGAATGCAGCCATTTGGCTCTTTATTTACGCTTTCCGAAGCTGCGCCCGGTTAGCTTTGCATTGAAGTGTCATGAACAAGTTGCCAACCGATCGCGAAATTCTCATGTGCATCTACGAGATGTATGAGGCTTCTTATCCAGGTGTTGTTCCAGGGCAGGTACGTGGTGAGAATGATCCGTACCTACCCGTTAATCTGCATGCGGTCGCCCGTCGGCTGAGCTGCAAGCCAGAACTTTTGTTCGGCCGTCTCTACTATCACTTAGACGCCAAACACCGATACAAACAGGACAACGGGGCGGTCGTAAGCCTGTTTCATCTGAATTTCCAAGGAAAAGGTCATGCCGTTCACTTTCCTTACCTAGCTGCAATTCTTGCCAGTCATGACTAAGAATATAGAAAGCAGCTCTGGTCTATCGCATTCTCGGTCCTCGCGATCGTGCTCTCATTGGCAGCATTGGTTGTGAACATACTGACAAAGTGGTAGGGAAATTGAGGGACAGAAATTGCAAGTCAGGGTCAAAGTCAGCAAAATCAGGGTCTACCATCGGAAAATTGGGGTCAGGTCGCGAATAAAGAAAAGCAAGTATATACTGTGACTGCGTCCAGACCCCTTCGTTTAGAATTTCCTAATGCGCTTTATTACGCAACATCACGTGGAGATCACCGCGAAAACATTTATGAAGATGATGATAGCCGGTTAAGGTTCTTGGAAATCCTTGGAACGGTTATTGTTGATTATAATTGGTTATGTCATAGCTATTGTCTGATGGTAATTTTCCAAAAGGTATGCACCAGCTTAATAGTGTTTATACTCAGGTGTCGAATCGTTGACATGGACGTAGCGGTCATCTTTTCTAAGAGCGGTAAAGGCAATCCTGGTGGATAAAATCGCTATTTACTCGAGCTTTTCCCGCTATGTTATTTTGAATCCGCTAAAAGCCAAAGGCATGGTCAACCAGCTTGGAGACTGGCCGTGGAGCAGCTATCCAGCCATGGTGGAAATGTACCAGCACCTGAATGGCTAATGGATACTCTCTTTGTTTGATCAGCGAAAAAAGATTGCGCGGGAACGATATCGGCAATTTGTTCTGGAAGGTGTGCAGCATCAATCTGAAATAGGGTCGAATCTGAAAGGTCAGATTTAATTGGATATTTGAGATCGTGAAGCGTCGTCGAACACAGATGCCGACCAGTCGAGTTAAATATCCTCGAGTCATTGAGAGACGTGGCCGTAATCGACGGCAGTATGGTTGATGGAAGCACCGCTCAACCGCAGCGTTGAGCCTCAGCCCGGTATCGGTTATTACCAATTTTGAGTTTTACCATATGAATTCGACTTTCGCCGATAGATTGATTCGTTGGCAGCTTGAGCATGGACGGCATGCCCTGCCGTGGCAGGGTACAGATAATTCTTATGCGATATGGGTATCGGAAGTGATGCTGCAGCAGACACAAGTTACGACGGTCATTCCTTATTATCAGCGTTTTATGGCTGCGTTTCCGGATATTGCATCGCTGGCCGATGCACCGGTCGAGGAGGTGCTCGCATTATGGAGCGGTCTGGGCTATTACACACGTGGACGCAATTTACACCGGGCGGCATGCGTGATAATGGAAAAGTATGATGGAGTGTTTCCGCGGGAGGTTGCACTGCTTGAACAATTACCAGGGATCGGCCGCTCTACCGCGGCGGCGATTGCGGCATTTGCATTTGGTGAGCGTTTTACCATTCTCGACGGGAATGTCAAACGGATTCTGGTGCGTTATTTGGGTATCAGTGGTTATCCAGGGGAACGAGCAGTCGAAGCACGGTTGTGGCAGATAGCGGAAAGCCTGCTGCCTGAGCAGGGTGACAGGGAAACGATGGCGACTTATACTCAGGCGCTGATGGATCTGGGCGCACTGGTTTGTGTACGCACTCGACCACGTTGTCACTGCTGCCCGCTGCGGGCCGATTGTATGGCGTATCAGAATAACCTGACTGCTGTATTGCCCGTTTCCAGACCTAAAAAGTTGCTTCCGGTCAGGGAAATTATCCATCTGATTCTCATCGATCAAAACCGGATTTTGCTGGAAAGGCGACCGTCATCCGGTATATGGGGGGGACTGTGGTGTTTTCCTGAAATGCTTGTCAGTCAGGACAGCATGAGTTACTGTGAGCAGAATTTTAATTTACGTGTGACAAAATTTTCTGAACTGCCCCATTTGAATCATACTTTCACGCATTTTAAATTATGTATTTATCCACAGCTGATGCAGTCCGTCACATGTGGGCCGGTCTGCGAAGAAAGCGATCGTATTTGGGTAACGATCGACGAAGCCATGAAGCGGGCCATTCCCACGCCGGTCAAAAAACTGCTGTCGATGACTGACGCCATACTCCGATCATCCGATCATGTGTGACACTGTACAGCAGGACTGGAAGCAGCAACAGCGCATCCGATTGCGTAAGCTGCGCCAACAGATACCGGCAGAGCAGCGTATCCATTGGAATGAGGCGATTACTGCCGCACTTACACTGGGGTTTCCTGCCCTGAAGCACCAGCGAATCGGATTCTACTGGCCACATCAGGGTGAATACGATCCGTTGCCGGCCATGACATTTTTGAGAATACGGGGAGCCACGCTTGCTTTGCCGGAAGTCGTCGGTCGAGATGAACCGCTCAGGTTCATCGAATGGTGGCCGGGGGTACCAATGAAAAAAGATCTCTATGGAATACCGGTTCCCGATAATACCAAAGAAATATCTGTTGATGCAATTGTCATTCCTGTGCTTGGCTTTGATGAACATGGCTACCGGCTTGGCTATGGCAGCGGTTATTTTGATCGTACATTGGCCGCCATGAATCCACGACCGCTGAGTATCGGGGTGGCGTTCGAAATATTGCGGTTACCTACCATTTATCCGCAACAGCATGATATTGCCATGGATTATATCGTGACGGAACATTCCATTTTTTGCCGGACGGATAATGGTCTGTTACCACTCTCGGTAGCGGATTGTGCTGCCAGGAATACTATCAGGTGATGATTTTATAAGCCGGTTAACTTCAGAACCAGCGTGGGAAGCAGGTTTCCATTCATTCGGTATTTCCCCAGCGTGGCATCAGGGTATGCGCTATGCTCAGGTGATCGAGTATGCGTGCGACGACAAAGTCGACGATGTCCTGAATGGTGCCGGGAAGGTGATAGAACCCCGGGTTGGCGGGCAGGATGACTGCACCGCTACGAGCGAGTTTCAGCATATTTTCCAAATGGATAGTGGAAAAGGGCATTTCCCGGGGAACGATGATGAGCTTGCGTTGTTCTTTCAGCATAACATCTGCTGCGCGTTCGATCAGTTTCTGACTCAGACCGGCAGCAACGGCCGATAGCGTACCCATGGTACAGGGGCAGATGACCATCGCATCGGCGGGGTTGGAGCCGGAGGCGACCGGGGCAAACCATTCTTCCCGGCCAAATACTTTAAGCAATCCTGCTTCTACGTTGAAATAGCCGTTTAAAAAAGTTTCTGTATCTTTTGGCCGTGAGGATAATATCAGTCCCATTTCCTGGTGCGCTACAATTTGTGCAGCCTGGGAATAGAGCAAATAAACCTGATGGCTTTGCTGCAGTAGTATTTCCAGCAGACGGATACCGTAAGGCATGCCGGAAGCACCAGTTAGAGCAATCGTAAAGGTTCTTCTCCTGTTCATGTTTTATCCACCAGGCCGATAAAAAATGTCATGTATAGATAGCGCGATTACAGACGAATTTTTCTTATTTATTATGATGATCGTCAAAGTGTTTAGTCGCGTTTTCAGCCATTTCCAGTTCGTGCCGTCGAACGAAATCCTGTGTACCGTCGATTCCTCGCAGCTGCAGAATATAGTTCCGGACCGCGGCTTCTACCAATACTGCCAGATTGCGTCCGGCCGCAACCGGGATGATCACCTTGCGGATACTGACATTCAGGATAACTTCATTGAGATTGCTTAAAGGCAGGCGCTCGTAGGCACTGATACTATTACCACTGGATTTTTCCAGATGTACGATTAATTTCATATTCTTGCGACGGCGTACAGCGGTTTCTCCGAATATAGTCCGGATGTTCAGCATTCCCAGACCGCGTACTTCGAGGAAATCACGCAGTAGCGGTGGGCAATAGCCTTCGAGTGTTTCCGGGCCGATGCGATGCAGTTCGACGACATCATCGGCGACCAGCCCATGTCCACGGCTGATAAGTTCCAGTGCTAGCTCACTTTTACCGACTCCACTTTCACCTGTGATCATGACACCCATTCCCAGTACATCCAATAGCACACCATGCCGACTGATGGCAGGCGCCAGAACTCTTACGAGATAGGAGTGTAATCGCCAGACTACTTCCAGGCTGGTACTGGTCGAACAAATTAACGGAATGTCTTTTTCGCTGGCGAAATGTTTGATGGCATCCGGGACAGTGGCATTATCTGCCACAATCAGGCAGGCCAGTTGACTGTTCGTCAGCAGGCTTAATTTTTTTTGCAGGGAATCGGGATCGAGCCGTTCAAGATAGCTGACCGAAGCGCGATTGAGGACTTGTATCCAATTGGGATGGATGAAATTAAGGTGGCCGATCAATCCTTGTGTGGATTCAGCGATCAGATGGTTTTCAAGTGGTTGACTCGCTGTACCGGGTAATGTATTCCACTGTAGACACAGTTTCTCCTGATTTTCTTCGAACAGTTGTGGGATGCTAACTTGAGACATGCTCAGGCACCCAGTCAGAGATGAGCTGGTGGATTTCTTTAGCATTTTTGCTGTGAAGTAATTTTTCACGGAAGCTTTTGTCGCTGAACATCTGTGCCAATTCACTTAATATCAGTAAATGCTGGTCTGTGGCCTTTTCCGGTACGAGCAAAATACAGGCAATACTGACTGGTAAACCATCTGGTGCATCGAAAGGTATGGCTTCTTTCATTCTGACCAGTGCTACAGCTGCTTCGCGTAACCCCTTGATTCTGCCATGAGGAATGGCGACACCCTGCCCAAGTCCAGTCGATCCGAGTTTTTCGCGCGCGAATAAACTATCGAAAACCTGGCTGCGCGCCACATGCAGGGTATTTTCAAATAACAGCCCTGCTTGTTCGAACACACGTTTTTTGCTGGCGACATCCAGATCGACGATAACATTGGATTCCGGCAGTAATTGGGAAATGAGATTCATAAATGTTCAGATCACTTTAGCAAATTCGAAGGTGTATCTTTGTCCTCTCAACAGCAGGACTTGCCATTTTCATACTACTGATACATGGATTCCATGTTCATTGTGGTAGTTCCTACCCGGTATTCGCAAACCTGTTACATAGCTTTGATAGATTCCGGGTTGTCTCCTGTTGTGTCCTGCACTAGCCATTGCAGTTTTTCTGCAGATATCTCTCGGCAGGAGCAGGGCTTGGTTTATTCAGGCTGTTCAATTTCCTGACCTTTCAGTCCGCCATGATTGCGTCGGTCAATGTTTTTTTCCTTGTATTTGAGGATCTGGCGATCCAGTTTGTCTACCAGACTATCGATCGAAGCATACATATCCGGTCCGTCTGCCTCGACGAAAATGTCTTTGCCTCGCACATGAATCGTAGCTTCGGCTTTTTGTTTGAGTTTTTCTACGGATAGAATCACGCTGATATCAATCACATGGTCAAAATGACGTGTGATCTTGTCTATTTTGGATAGAACATATTCGCGCATGGCAGGCGTGATTTCCACATGATTGCCGGTGAGATTCAAGTTCATTATTTCTCCTTATGTGAGAGGATAGCGTTAAATACCCTAGAGTGTTTTGCGTAAATTAGTCGGGGGAATATGCATGAACTCCCGATATTTTGCAACCGTACGGCGAGCGACCATAATACCCTGCTGAGCAAGTAGTTGTGAGATCTGGCTGTCGTTAAGTGGCTTTCTATGATCTTCTTCCTGTATCAGTTGCTTGATCAGGCCGCGGATGGCTATGGCCGAGCAGGTTTCACCCGTTTCGGTTGCAACATGACTGCCAAAAAAATATTTCAGTTCAAAAATGCCATGAGGTGTCCGCATGTATTTCTGTGTTGTGACACGGGAAATAGTCGATTCGTGCAAGCTCAGAGCTTCTGCAATTTCGCGCATAACAAGAGGACGAACAGCAATTTCGCCATGTTCCAGGAATGCCTGCTGCCGGTTGACAATGGCCTGGCTGACCCGCAGTATGGTATCCATGCGTTGATGAATATTTCTGATCAGCCACCTGGCCTCTTTCAATTGACCCATCAACGGTTGCGCTGCCTCATCACGATGACGTTTCAGGATGTTGGCATACAAGGGATTGATATGAATGCGCGGCATCGAATCGGGATTGAGCCGAGCAGTCCAGTTTTTATCCAGTTTGGTTACAATGACATCAGGTATGATATAGCGTGTTGTCGTTGCGCTGAATCTGGCTCCTGGTCTGGGATTCAATTGGGTGATCAGTTGCTGGATCGATTGCAGACGGATTTCATCGCAACCCAGGATTTTTCTGAGCAGCCGAAAATTCTTTGAAGCCAAGCTCTCGAGATGATTATTTACCAGTTCGAGTGCTTCTTTACGTAGAGGCAAATCCTCCGGTAACGCTCGCAACTGCAGTGACAAACATTCCTGAAGATTGCGTGCACCAACGCCTGGTGGATCCAGTTGCTGGATGTATTCGAGTGTTGTACGCAGATCTTCGATACTGATCCCCAACTCAGTCGGAAACAGGTGGATCAGTTCATCCAGGTCCTGGGTAAGATAGCCATCGTCATCGAGACTGTCGATCAACAATTCAGCAATCTTCCTTTTTTGCTCACAGCGCTGACCCAGACTGATTTGCATCAGAAGGTGCTCGCGCAGGCTGGTAGGTTTACTGGCTAGCTGGGAAAAGTCTGAGTCGCTCTCTTCATCGTCACGCATGTCGAAGAAGGATTCCTGATGAGAATAAACCTGTTCATCGAACTGATCGATCGGCCTATCGGAATCTTTTCCAGTATCGGGTATGTCGGCCGATTCCGTAGAAGAGGCGGATAAAGCAGATGGAAACGGGTCCGTATAATCTTCGACTTCAGATTCATTGTGGTGAGTACCATCGTCCAGTTCAAGCAGGGGATTTTCCTGCGTGATACGTGCAATTTCCTGATTGAGTTCGAGTGTAGACAGTTGCAGCAATCGGATGGATTGCTGTAACTGCGGGGTCAGTGTAAGACCGGTCGTGAGTTTTAGCTGAAGAGTCGGTTTCATATTTTTGCGCTTGCAAAAGAAATCAAACTTTGAAAAGTAAAACGGCAGAAATTTATCAAAGCCGGAAATTCTCTCCTAAGTAAACCTCCCTGACACGCTCATCATCAATGATTTCACCAGGTTTCCCACTGGCGAGTACCGTTCCTTCGCTGATGATATATGCACGATCGCAAATTCCTAATGTTTCCCGGACATTATGGTCGGTAATCAGTACACCGATGCCACGTGCTTTGAGAAAGCCGATTACTTTCTGAATATCGATGACAGCAATGGGATCTACTCCTGCGAAAGGTTCGTCCAGCAGGATAAAACGTGGCTGGGATGCGAGTGCCCGGGCAATTTCCACCCGTCGTCGTTCGCCACCGGATAGACTGATGGCTGAGCTTTCGCGTAAATGACTGATATGCAGATCATGTAACAGACCATCCAAGTGCTGCTGTACTTCATCATCCCGAAAATGCTGTAATTCCAGCACTGCAAGAATATTTTCCTCAACCGAAAGCCGGCGGAAAATCGAAGCTTCCTGAGGAAGGTAACTTAAGCCCAGACGAGCACGTTTATGAATTGGCAGTTGACTCAGACTGTGTTCATTCAGAAATATTTCTCCCCCATTCAGGGGTACGAGCCCGACCACCATATAAAAACAGGTTGTTTTGCCGGCGCCATTGGGGCCGAGCAAACCGACAACTTCACCACTGCGAACGGAAAAGGATACGTCAAGTACCACCTGACGTGATTTGTAGCTTTTCTGCAGATTTTCAGCTCTCAACTCACTCATACATCATCCGGATCAGGATGACGTATCCTGTCTGATAACGTCATTCTTCCGTTTCCTCGCTAGGCTGTTTTGTTCTCGGTTGAATCACTGCACGGACTCTGTGCCCTGAACTTTTATCATTTTCTTGCTGAAATTGGCCAATTACCTGAAAAAAATCGCGGGTAATGTCGTAGGAAATATAATCACCCTCCACTTCATCGTCACCACGTTTTAACCGGGCGTTGCCGAACAGTTCTATTTTATCGGTTTTGTCATCATATTCGACACGCTTACCCCAGGCTTCGACATACTCGTCCACCCCATCACGTTTTTGGCGGAAACTGACCAGATTGCCGTGGGCAGTCGCGTACCGATAGCCGACACTGTCTTCCTTCATGATGATTTTGTCTGCCCGAATGATGAGTGTTCCCTGGGTTAACACAACATTACCCGTAAATATACTGGTACGAAAATCTCCTCTACGTTTGTAATCCTCGACCGTTGCACGATCAGCTTCCAGATGAATCGGCTTGTCACGGTCTGCGCGCTCGGCGGAAGCACCGGCGGAAAAAAGTATGCTAAAAAAGACGAGCGAGACCACATAAAACGGCATGGATCGGTATTTCGAAAGTGTAAAGTGAAAAATGCCTGTTTTTGAACCTACATGGAACACTCAGTATTTCCTACAGATGAATACCAATATCAATGAGTTCAGGTTCAGTGTGGTGTACGTTCGTCTCTGGCATTTACGCGCGATTGCAGCAGAATTTCTCCAGTCTGATTGTTTAATATCAGACCGACTGCGTTAACTACACTGTTCATTCTGGTCACGGTGACAGGCTGGTCCGTTTTTGCCACATCGGTATCCGGAGTGAGATGTAAAAAAGTAGTTAACATCGTGACTTTGTCCTTATCCAAATCTTCCCCCCTTATGACGGAAACGTTCCCGGTAAGGAAAATATCGTTGCTACCTTCTACCAGCTCGGCATGATCGGAGGTTACTCTGAGTAGAGGTTTATCCGGTTCGATACTGGTGAAACTTACTTGTTCCAGATGGGTGATGTCCCCTTCTGGATAGTGAATCAACGTATCTGCAGAAAAAAAACGGTTTGCTGCCTGCTCGTGGTTAACCTGAATCCCCTCGAGATTTTCGATGATGTAATCTATCCCCTGTTGTACGTCGTCCTCTTGCTGCAACCCCGGCTGTTGTAGAATTCTATCCAGCCAAAATGTCAGCATCACCAGGATAGCAAGCCAGGCAGTGGGCCGTGAAAAAAGCGGACGCGCCATCTTATATTATTTTCTGTATTTGCTTTAGCTTGAAAAACAATCCTGATTTTCCGATTATTTCTGGTTTTGCAGCTAGCCAAGGGGGATACGAATATACGTCATACCGTAATGCTTTATTTTTTCGAATTATAACAGAACCCCATTTACGTCATGGTTAAACATGCAGGGCTTTTCCATTCTTATTTTTCGATTGATAAAGTTTGGCAGATTGAACATGCGTATTTCAGCAGGCGATCGGGATTTATGTGATTTCATTTATGCTGATTGCACTTTATGCTTGAATAAGCATCTCAATATAGTTATGGTCGTGTTTCACAGTAAAATAAATTTGGATGATCATGCAAGCAAATGCCATCGATTTTGAAAGCTACGAGTTATTACAGGATGATGTATGCGCGCAACGGATCGTTGCAGCCAAACAGAAACTGGGAAAACGTGCCGTGATATTGGCGCATCATTACCAGCGCGCAGATGTTTATCAGCATGCCGATTTGACCGGAGATTCACTCAAGCTTTCTTATCTTGCTGCCCAGACTGATGCGGATTTTCTGGTTTTCTGCGGAGTGCATTTCATGGCGGAGGTGGCGGATATTCTCTCCAGCACTGAACAGATTGCCATCTTACCGGATCTTTCTGCAGGCTGTTCCATGGCAGATATGGCCAATCTGGCCAAAGTGGAGCGAGCCTGGCGCGAGCTGGCTGAAGTGCTCGATCCGGATACGATGATTACACCGGTGACTTATATCAACTCCAGCGCCGACTTAAAGGCTTTCTGTGGGAAGCATGGTGGTATCGTCTGTACTTCCAGCAATGCTACAAAAATTCTCCAGTGGGCGTTTGCTCAGCGGGGTAAGGTATTATTTTTTCCGGATCAGCATCTGGGACGCTGGAGCGGACATAAGATGGGCTTGTCTCTGGATGAAATGCCAGTTTGGGATTTCGATGAACCCATGGGTGGGCTTTCCCCCGAGCAGATCGAAAAAGCCAAGATCTTGTTATGGAAAGGTCATTGTTCAGTCCATCAGATGTTCCAGCCGCAGCATATCTTGCGCTTCCGCAATCAGTATCCGGATGGGTTGGTTATTTCTCATCCGGAATGTAGTTTTGAGGTATGTAAGGCATCCGATTATGTCGGTTCCACTGAATACATCATCAATACCATCCGAGCGGCAGAAGCGGGAACTCGTTGGTTGGTGGGTACTGAATTGAACCTGGTCGGACGGATTGCGGAAGAATTCAAGTCTGAAGGTAAAATTGTCCAATTCATGTCACCGATGGTATGCATGTGCTCGACTATGGCGCGTATCGATCCGCAGCATCTGGCCTGGTCACTCGAGAATCTCGTCGAAGGCAAAGTGGTCAACCAGATCAAAGTTCCGGAACGGGAAGCCGGGCTTGCGAAATTGACACTTGAAAAAATGCTCGATGTCTCAAAATAGTGATAAACGGCAGATATAATTTTTAGCTTGGGTAGGCCCCTTATCCCATAGGGAGGAGAGGAGTGAATATATGCCTGACAGAACACTGCATATTGCAACTTACAACATACATAAGGGGCTGTCTTATTTCAATCGACGTATGATGTTGCATGAATTGCGTGACCGTTTGCGCAGTCTGGATGTCGATATCGTTTTTCTGCAGGAAGTCGTTGGAGAACACGTGCGGCACGCTGCCCGTTTCCAGAATTGGCCGGAGAGCTCCCAGTATGAGTTTCTGGCCGATACGGTATGGGTAGATTTCGCTTATGGTAAAAATGCGGTGTATGACCATGGCCATCATGGTAATGCCATTCTCAGCCGTTTTCCAATACTCAGCTGGGAAAATGAAGACATTTCAGCCCATCGTTTCGAAAGTCGGGGCTTGTTACATTGTGAGGTTGCGATTCCTGGCTGGGAGGATACACTGCACTGTATTTGTGTACATCTGGGATTGTTCAAGCGTGGCCGAAGCCAGCAGCTGGAGGCAATGGAGAAACGTATCCAACAATTGGTACCGCCTTATGCACCGCTGGTCATTGCAGGAGATTTCAATGATTGGCGTGGAGTCGCAAATCGTATTTTGGCTGACCGTCTGAAGCTTACCGAAGTTTTTCAGCATGCGCATGGTAAGACTGCGCGCAGTTTCCCTTCCGTTCTACCCCTCCTACGTTTGGACAGAATATATGTGCGTGGTTTTCAAGTGAAAAATGCGCGTATTCTTCACAATCGTGCCTGGTCCAAAATTTCCGATCATGCTGCGTTATCGGCTAATATTATCCGTACATGAGCTTACCCAGCTTCACCAAGGGTAACCATATAACATTACTGCATACCGGTGCAGAATACTTTCCAGCATTAGAAGCTGCTATCGATGTAGCCAGGCAAGAAGTTCATCTTGAAACTTATATTTTTCAGTATGATGCTGTTGGCATTCGCATTGCTGCTGCATTGAAACGTGCTGCACAGCGTGGAGTCGCCGTTCATTTGCTGATTGATGGATTCGGTTCCCTTGGCTTACCCAGGAAAATAATCCGGGAATTGCTGGAAACAGGTGTTCAGGTACTAGTGTACCGTCCGGAATTTTTTTCATTTCAATTGAAACACCATCGGTTGCGCCGTATGCATCGCAAACTGGCTATCGTGGATGCAAGAATAGCGTTTGTGGGAGGTATCAATATCATTGACGATTATCACGAACCTGATGCTTTGTTGCCCCGATTCGATTATGCGGTTGAAATCAGGGGGCCGCTACTGGAAAAAATTCATGCGGCAGCAAGGCATCTGTGGATGCTGGTCGCATGGGTGCATTTCAAAAAGCGCTGGACGAGTTATCCGCCAATTAAAAATGACGGCTTGCCGGCAGGCCATCAGCGTGCAGCGTTCGTAATCAGAGATAATTTACGTAATCGGCGCAGTATAGAACGCAGCTATCTCAAAGCGATAGCTGTCGCTCGTAAGGAAATAATCATTGCCAATGCTTATTTCCTTCCAGGAAAAAATTTTCGGCATGCGCTGATCAAAGCAGCACAGCGGGGAGTTTCAGTCATTCTGTTGTTGCAGGGAAAAATAGAATACCGCTTGCAGCATTATGCTACCCGTGCGCTTTATGGTAATTTGTTAAATGCAGGTATCAGTATTTACGAATATCGGCAGGGATATTTACACGCCAAGGTGGCGGTCATCGACCATTATTGGTCTACCGTCGGTTCTTCCAACATTGATCCATTCAGTTTGTTATTGGCACGGGAGGCCAATGTCATCATCAGTGACCGGGTATTTGCAGCGGAGCTGCGAGACAGTCTGCAGCAGGCGCTGGAAGCATCCTATCCGGTGCTACGTCACTATTGGAAAAAACGATCACGCTTCAAACGTTCACTGAATTGGATATGCTACTATTTCGTGCGAATTTTGCAGGGAATGCTGGGATACAGTCGGAGGTAGCTGATATAGGCTGCTTCAGGGAGCTTGTATAGGTGATTAACTCATACCGTAACTGCTTTTTCGACCCTTTCCTTAAAGCCTGATTCGTTACCGAGTGTATAATTTGTCGCTTATTGGTTTCACATTCAGGCATGATTCGTAAATTTCTTCGCCGTATTTTTTCCTTGAATTCTATTGTGCCCGGTACTAGTACAGGGTTTCGCGTAATTTCGTGCAAGCAGCATGGTATTTCGCGCAGTCACATCAGCTCCGGTTCATTGAAAGTGGCCATGGCTTTGCAGCAGGCAGGCTATTCTGCCTATGTCGTGGGAGGGGCTATCCGTGATCTGCTGCTGGGATTGAAACCCAAGGATTACGATATTGCGACCGACGCAACGCCTGAACAGGTGCGTGCCATATTCCGCCGCTCGCGCATTATCGGTCGGCGTTTTCGTCTGGTACATGTCATCAGTCATGGTGAGATCGTAGAGGTATCCACTTTTCGCGGCAGTGCAGTGAATGGCACAATTGAGAGGGAAGCGGGGCAGATTATTCATGCTGATACGACCGGACGTTTGTTGCATGACAATATTTTCGGCAGTCAGGAAGAAGATGTAAGGCGGCGTGATTTCACGATTAATGCGCTGTTTTATGATCCCGGCAGTGAAGAGATTCTCGATTATCTGAATGGTTTTGAGGATGTCATGGCAAGGCGGCTATGCATGATCGGAGAACCTGAGCAACGTTATCGGGAGGATCCTGTCCGCATGTTGCGAGCTGTTCGTCTGGCTGCCAAGCTTGGTATTCAGATCGATGACAGGACAGCTGCGCCGATCGGTGATCTGGCCCCGTTGTTACAAAATGTACCACCGGCGCGCTTATTCGACGAGATGCTGAAGCTACTGTTTTCCGGGCATGCGTTGGCAGCTGTGATAGATTTACGTGCCCGGGGGTTGCATCACGGCTTATTGCCAATGCTCGACGTCATTCTGGAGCAGCCTTTGGGTGAGCGCTTCATTTCATTGGCACTGAAAAATACGGATGAACGCGTACAACAGAATAAGCCGGTTTCTCCAGGGTTTTTGTTTGCGGCACTGTTGTGGCACGAGGTACTGGTTGCGTGGAATGATCAATTGAAGACCGGGGAAAAATCCATTCCCGCGTTACATCAGGCAATGGGAGATGTGCTGGCAACCCAACGGCGTCGACTGGCGATTCCCCGCAGATATGATGGTGTTATATACGATATCTGGTCGATGCAACCGAGATTTCAGGCGCGTGCAGGACGCAAACCGTTTCGTTTGCTGGAGCATCCACATTTCCGGGCTGCCTACGACTTTATGTTGTTGCGTTGCCAAAGTGGTGAAATCGACCCGGAAATAGGACAGTGGTGGCAGACATTTAAAAATGCGGATAATGCTACGCGCGAGACCATGCTGCATCGGGATGTATCGACCAAGCGGCGTCGAAAACGCCGTAACCGTAAGCCGGTGAGTTATGAAAAGACCGGGTCTGTTCAGTAATAAAAATATTTCATGCTATTTTCCACTCAGCTGACATCGGTCAAGCAGGTTTTCATCGCATTGGGCAGCAATCTGGAAAATCCCTTGTTTCAGGTCAGGCGAGGGATGGATCTGTTGTCCGGATTGAAGCACTCATGTGTGGTAAAACGTTCTTCGCTCTATCGCAGTGCGCCGGTAGGTAAAATCGATCAGCCTGATTTTATTAATGCCGTGGTGCAAATGGAAACCGGGTTGACAGCGCATCAGCTACTCGATGTACTGCTGGAAATTGAGCAGGCGTGTGGCCGTGTTCGTACCTATCCCAATGCACCACGCATACTTGATCTGGATATTTTGCTATACGAACAATTGCAATACTGCGATACAAGACTTATTCTGCCGCATCCGCGCATGCACGAACGGACTTTTGTACTGCAACCCCTGCTGGAAATTACAGCTGGCGGGTGCATGATTCCGGGGCGGGGCTCTATTGCTGAGTGTCTGGCTGCGTGCCCAATACAACCACTGGAACGTGTTGCATCGTCATGAATCTTAAGCATTATCGTTATATCGCCATTGAGGGACCGATTGGCGCAGGCAAAACCAGCCTGGCCCATAACATGGCTGCTCGATTGAACTGCCCTGTTGTACTGGAACAGCCGGAGACCAACCCGTTTTTGGAGAAATTTTACGGGGATATGCCCCGTTATGCCTTATCTACCCAGTTGTTTTTTCTGTTCCAACGCATGCATCAGCTGGAAACCATGGAACAGGAGAACAGGTTTGCACAATCGGTTATCAGTGATTTCCTGTTTGAAAAGGACCAATTATTTGCCGACGTAACATTGAATGAACCCGAGTACGGGCTTTATCAGCAGATCCGGGAGCATCTGCATCCTCGTGCACCGTCTCCGGATCTGGTCATTTATCTTCAGGCCACGCCGGAAATACTGATCAGGCGGATCAGGCAGCGTGGCAACGTATTGGAACAGAACCTGTCAGAAGATTATTTGAAGCGTTTGGCAGAACGTTACCTGCGTTTTTTTCATGAATACGATCGAGCTCCGGTCATGATCGTAAATAGCGAACGTCTCGATTTTGCACACAATACGACCGATCTCGACATGCTATTGACGCGTATCGAGCAGATGCGCAGTGCACGCGAATATTTTAATATCGGGACCAATTGATAAATGGATCATTCAACCACAAAGCGTATCACCGTCGAGACTTTACAGAGCCTTTACCGGGAAGGTCGAAAGATCGCCGCGCTGACTTGTTACGATGCGACGTTTGCCACATTACTGGAAGATGCCGGTATCGATATTCTGTTGGTGGGTGATTCGCTCGGGAATGTTGTGCAGGGCCAGCCCAGTACTTTGCCGGTTACACTGGACGAGATGATTTATCACACTCGGTGTGTGGTACGAGGTGCCAACAGAGCATTGGTTATGGTAGATATGCCGTTTGGTACGTTTCAGATATCTCCCCAGGAAACGTTTGGAAATGCAGCCCGGTTGATGGCTGCCGGTGCACAGATGATTAAAATCGAAGGGGGACGGCATATTGCCGAAACGATAGCATTTTTGACTTGCCGCGGAATCCCAGTCTGTGCCCATATCGGATTAACGCCTCAATCTGTCCATCGGCTGGGTGGTTACAGAGTGCAAGGAAAAACGGCTGATGATGCTGAACGGTTGCGTGAGGACGCTGTCCTGCTGCAGGAAGCAGGTGCCACCATGTTACTGATGGAGTTGATGCCAGCTGCGCTGGCTGAAGCGATCACTAAACAGCTTGCCATTCCCACGATCGGGATCGGTGCGGGAGCGGCATGTTCTGCGCAGGTGCTGGTGCTACATGATATGCTGGGCATTTATTCCGGTACTTCACCGCGTTTCGTCAAGAATTTCATGACGGATGCAGACAGTGTGCAAATGGCCGTCAGAAATTACGTCGAAGCAGTCAAAACCGGTAAGTTTCCCGCTCCTGAGCATACATTCTGATATATTCCGAACAGGGTAATGGGTGGAAATCATCACTGACATTGTGTCATTGCGTGCGCGATTACAGCGTGAATCCTCGATTGCTCTGGTACCGACCATGGGTAATTTGCATGCAGGTCATCTGTCGCTGGTGCAGATTGCGCGGCAGCATGCTAGTTGTACGGTTGTCAGTGTTTTTGTTAATCGTCTGCAATTTGCTCCGCATGAAGATTTCGACCGTTATCCCCGTACCCAGGAGAATGATTGCCGCCTACTGGCAGATAACGGGGTGGATATCGTATTTCTGCCGGATGAGGAAACACTTTATCCTGTTCCCCAGGAATTTCAGTTGTTGCTCCCATCCATCGCCGATACATTGGAAGGTACCTATCGACCCGGTTTTTTCCGTGGTGTGGCTACGATCGTACTAAAATTATTCAATATCGTGCAGCCCCATATTGCCGTGTTTGGTGAAAAAGACTATCAACAATTGCAGATCATTCGCAGAATGGTTACTCAGCTGAATTTATCCATAGAAATCGTGGCGGGCGAAACGATACGCGCCGAGGATGGACTCGCGCTCAGTTCCCGTAATGGCTATCTCGACGTGGTTCAGCGACGAGAAGCCGCCCAACTGATTTATACCCTACTGCAAGTCAAAAACAATATTATATCGGGTGGACAGGATTTTTCACTCCTGGAGCAGCAGGCAACTGAAAGACTGTGCAAACGTGGCTGGAAAGTCGATTATATTGCGGTACGCAATCAGCAGACGCTGTTACCGGCATCAGCCTGTGAGCCGGATCTGGTCGTTCTGGGAGCAGCCTGGCTGAGTCACGTCCGCTTGATTGACAATCTCATATTTGCATTACCGCAGGATATGACACAGCCAGCTCATACTAAACTATAACCATACCATCCTGCCCATTTCCAGTGGATGGGTCAGCAAAGGATGATAGGGATAAATACGCAGATAATATTGCTGTCTACCGCACAGCTCCGGTATATGGTTCAATTCGAACTGATGTTCCTGCGATCCGATAGTGCCGGTACAATCGAACCGGAAATGCCTGAATTGATCGAGTCTGGTTTTCTTATATTGTCGAGAGAGCAGTAATTCTACGACGACGTCACTTGGCTGCAGGCCGTTCAGTTTTACGGCAAGCTTAAAGTTCAAGGGTTCGCCGAATTCAAGTTGTGTGGTAGGGGTATCAAGTCGTCGCAGGCTGACCCCATCCCACGCTGCATACACTTTAGCTTTCCAGGCAGCGATGTTTTTGGCGATTGCGAAATTGTCCTGAGCATAACCTGCTCCCTGTCGACTGGCTGGCGCGTAAAATTTCTGGATATACTCTTCTACCATACGTCTGGCTCCATAACGGGGCAACAGGGAGGCCATTGAGTGCTTGGCCATTTTTACCCATTCAGTAGAATAGCCGGATTTGCCGTGGTCATAATAGAGCGGGATGACTTGGTCCTGCAGAATCTCATAGAAAGATCGACTTTCCTCTGCATCACGTAATGAGGCTTCTATGTTTTCTGCTACAGGCTTGATTCCCCATCCGTTTTTTCCATCATAGCCTTCTCCCCACCAGCCGTCGAGTATGCTCAGGTTGAGTGTTCCGTTGATGCCCGCTTTCATTCCCGATGTTCCGCTGGCTTCCAATGGGTAGATCGGGTTGTTGAGCCAGACATCGACGCCTGCCACCAGTCGCCGGGCGAGACGCAAATCGTATCCTTCTACCAGTAAAATGCGTCCCTCGAATTCCGGCATGGCAGAAACTTCGTGAATACGTCGAACCAGATCCTGTCCGGGCAGATCGGCTGGATGTGCTTTACCAGCGAAAATCAACAGCACTGGCCGTTCCTGATCGAGCAGAATTTTGCGTAACCAATCAAGATTTTCAAACAATAGTGTGGCACGTTTATAGGTAGCAAAACGGCGTGCAAAACCTAACGTCAATACACTGGGGTTGACCGGATCAGCGAGCCTGAGCAAACGATCGAGATGTGCCTCAGAACCATGATTACGTAAATTTTGTTCAGCCAGGCGCGCGCGGATACCGTAAAACATTTGCGACTTTAAGGTCTGCCGCACGCTCCAGAACACATGGTCAGGAATAGTATGAATACGTGACCAGAATTCGGGGTCACATTGTTTATTGCGCCATTCCGGACCGAGATGGCGATCGAGCAGGTCTGCCCATTCCTGTGCGAGAAAAGTCGGTGCATGAACACCGTTGGTGATATAGTCAACCGGATTTTCCTCCGGTTCGATCTGAGGCCACAGATCACGACAAATATTGGCGGAAACACTTCCGTGTATTTTACTGACGCCATTATGCATACGCGACATACGGATAGCCAGTGCGGTCATGTTGAAGTCATGATTGTCCGAAGTGTAGCCAAGTGCCATGAATTCTTCCCGGGAAATTTTCAATTCGCGGTAAAGGTCTTCAAAGTATTGATGCATCATGTCTTCCGGAAAATGATCATGACCTGCCGGAACAGCTGTATGCGTGGTAAACACGGTACTGACGGCGACGGATTCTATTGCACTGGCGAAGTCCAGTCCCTGGCGTACGAGATCGAGTGCACGTGCCAGCATCATGAAGGCAGCATGACCTTCATTACTGTGCCAGACCGTGGGTTTAATGCCCATTTCTTTTAATGCCGCTACACCACCTATGCCGAGAATGATTTCCTGCTCGATACGCATGGTTTTGTCCCCGCCGTAAAGCCGGTGGGTGATCAGGCGATCATGCTGAGAATTATCCGGTAGATCGGTATCGAGCAAATACAGGTTGACGTGTCCGATTTGAGCTCGCCATACTTTGGCGGTGACGATTCGCCCCGGAAGCTTGACGTGTATCCGGACTTCGGAGCCATCATCGTTCAATGCAGGTTTTACCGGCAGATCTTCGAAATCCGAGTCGTAATAGGTTGCCTGCTGATTGCCTTGGCCATCAATGGTTTGGAAAAAATAACCTTGTCGGTAAAGCAGTCCTACCGCCACGAATGGCAGGCACAAATCACTTGCCGCCTTGCAATGGTCTCCTGCCAGAATACCGAGACCGCCGGAATAAACCGGCAGACTTTCATGAAAACCGAACTCAAAGCAGAAATAAGCTATTTGATCACGTGCTTCGATTCCTTCAATAGTGTTATAGCGAACAGGTTCCGAATGATAGGAATCATAAGCGGATAACACGCTGTTGTAATTACTGAGAAATGTCGGGTCTTCTGCGGCTACCAGTAATAACGATTCGTCGACCCGCCTGAGGAAGGCCTTGGGGTTATGCCCGACTGCTTCCCATAACTTTGGATCCAGCCGGGAAAACAGGGCACGGGTCGCCCGGTCCCAACTGTACCAGAGATTATTTGCCAGTTCTTCCAGACGGGATAGTCGTTCGGGTATTTTGGGATTGACCGTGAGTGTAAATGTTGTGCGTTGGGTCATTCATTCGGCTCCTATTGCTGATGAAACACGAGTAAATTTAAATATCGAACAGATGGGTGCGATAATATTTTAGTTCTTCAATTGAATCGTAAATATCAGCCAGTGCTTCATGCTTATTTTGCTTGTTAAAGCCTGGTACGATTTCCGGTTTCCAGCGCTTTGCCAGTTCCTTGAGCGTGCTGACATCCAGGTTACGGTAATGAAAATAGGTTTCCAGTGTTGGCATGGATCGCGCCAGAAAGCGGCGATCCTGGCAGATGGAATTACCGCACATAGGTGAAACGCCTGCTGGTACATGGGGCTGTAGGAATGCCAGCATGCTTGATTCCGCTTCGGATTCGGACAGCGTTGAAGCTTTGACCTTGTCGATCAGGCCGGATTTGGCATGGGTGGATTGATTCCATTTATCCATGCTGTCGAGAATACTGTCCGGTTGTGAAATTACCAATACCGGTGCTTCGACTAAGATATTCAGCTGTGAGTCTGTGATTACCAGCGCAATTTCGATAATGCGATCCTTATCCGGATTCAGTCCGGTCATTTCCATGTCTATCCAGATGAGGTGGTTACTGTCTTGTGCCATAATCTCAGTACTCGTGAATTTTAAAGGTTGGATTGTGTCATATTGTCATATACTTCGTCATGATGCGGTTTATTTTCCCGGCAGAGTAGACGACGTTTCATGAGAAGCAGAATTTCCGATCACATCATTTCAAATATCTGATTTACAAACTTATGCAAACTTTTACGATTGTTTTCGTATTAGCCTTATTGCTAACTACACTGACTCAATTATGGCTTGCCACCCGCCACATACGCCACGTGGTGGCGAATCGGGAGCGGGTACCGGATGCTTTTGCAGCACAAATCGATCTGTCTGCTCATCAGAAAGCGGCTGATTATACGTGTGCGAAAGTACGCCTGAGTTATCCGAGTATTCTGTTGCACGCTGGTTTACTGCTGGTACTCACTCTGGGCGGGGGCTTGGAGTTACTGTCCGACTTTTGGCACTCTTGGTTCAGTGACCCACTGTGGCATGGGATGGCACTTATTTTCAGTACCATTGCTTTACTGAGCCTGGTAGAAATCCCTTTTAGTTATTACCGTACTTTCGTCATTGAACAGCAATATGGCTTCAATAAGATGACGCCCGCTATGTTTTTTTCTGATCTCATCAAACAATATATGTTGGGATTGTTGCTGGGGGCGCCATTGTTGTTTTGTATTCTGTGGTTGATGGAAAAAGCAGGTGAGAACTGGTGGTTCCATGCCTGGCTGATATGGATCGGTTTCAATTTGTTTCTTCTGGCAGTTTACCCCAATTGGATCGCTCCTTTGTTCAACAAATTCTCACCTTTGGAAAACGCCTCACTCAAGACACGCATCGAAAATCTGCTGCAGAAATGTGGCTTTGAATCGAGCGGACTGTTTGTGATGGATGGTTCACGCCGCAGCAGTCATGGTAATGCTTATTTTACCGGTTTTGGCAAAACCAAACGGATTGTTTTTTTTGATACTTTACTGAATCGGCTGGAAGCGTCGGAAATCGAGGCTGTATTAGCGCATGAATTAGGCCATTTCAAACGTCGTCATGTGATTAAACGGATTGCTTTGTCGTTCATTGTCAGTCTGGCATTTCTATGGATGCTGGGTTATCTGATGCAGCAGGAATGGTTCTATCACGGACTGGGGGTGCAGGTGACGACTGTCCCTGAGACTGCGATGGCATTGCTGCTGTTTTTTCTGGTAGTACCGGTGTTTACTTTCCTGTTGCACCCCGTGTCGAGTATATACTCCCGTAAGCACGAATTCGAGGCAGATGAATATGCGGCAGAACAAGCCTCGGCAGCTGATCTGATTCGGGCGTTGGTCAAGCTTTACCAGGATAACGCTGCTACACTGACACCTGATCCGCTGCATTCGGCTTTCTATGATTCCCATCCGCCAGCGGCGATACGTGTTGCCCATCTCAAAAAACTGATCTCGACAGGAGCGACGACATGACGAGTACTTGTGATTTGACCGACCGAAAATGTAAACCATGTGAGGGGGGTGTTCCACCACTGACTGAAGAAGAAGCTGCAGGCCTGTTAAAACAACTGGAAGAAGATTGGCAACTATCGGACAATAAAATCAGTAGAATTTTTTCTTTTAAAAATTATTATCAGACCATGGCTTTTGTAAATGCCGTGGCTTGGATATCACATCGTGAGGATCACCATCCTGATATGACTGTTGGTTACAACCAGTGTCGTGTGGAATATACGACACATGCTATCAACGGATTATCAGAGAACGATTTCATCTGTGCGGCGAAGATCGACATGCTCTTCAAATTTTGAGTAGGCGTACCGATCGGAAAAGAAACTGTCCGCAATACTTGACCGGACGGATCCACGCAGCCTATGGCCGGCAGTATGAAGTTGAAACCACGGATGGTGCTATTTGCTCCTGCGTCATGCGTGGTAAGAAAGGGGGAGTGGCGTGCGGGGATTGGGTTGAAATTCTTCCTGCAACTAACGGCCAAGGCGTTATTGAGACTATTTTGCCGCGCACAAATTTATTCTATCGCAGTGATGCTTTTCGTGAAAAGCTGATCGCGGCTAATGTGACGCAACTGGTCTTCGTTGTTGCCGCTGTTCCGAGCTTCAATCTGGAACTGCTTGATCGTTGTTTGATTGTTGCTGAGAATCAGGGAATCAGGTCGCTTATTTTATTGAATAAAGTAGATTTGATCGAGCAGACGCGAATAGCCATACGAAGCTTGGCCTGTTATCAGGAACTGGGGTATCCCGTACTTGAAATCAGTGCCAAAACTACTGTTCAACCACTTATTCCATATTTACTTGAGCAAATGAGCCTGTTAGCAGGCCAATCCGGTGTAGGTAAGTCTACTCTGATCAATGCACTTATTCCGCAGGCACGACAGGCAACCTCAGAAATTTCCGATGCATTGAACAGCGGCCGGCATACTACTACTCATACACGCCTTTTCTGTCTTGATGCAAATAGCTGTATTATTGATTCACCTGGTTTTCAGGAATTCGGCTTGCAGCAGTTGAGCGAGCGCTCGCTCGCTTGGGGGTTCATCGAATTTCGCCCTTTTCTGGGACAATGTAAATTTCGTGACTGTCGACATATTGTAGAACCGGGCTGTACATTGTTAGAGGCAGCCCGGAAAGGTGCCATCAGTCAGAGACGAATGGCCTGTTACCATAAATTGATACAAAGTTTAAGCAGATCGCCTGCGGCATAAAGTAGTAATCGTTCACAGATAAAGATCAACAAAAATTTTAGTCATGCAGACCGACCAGCTCTACGTCGAATATCAGTGCTGCATTGGGTGGAATGATACCTCCCGCACCGTGGGCACCATACGCCATGGAAGGTGGAATAATCAAAGTACGTTTTCCGCCGACTTTCATGCCCTGCACCCCCTGATCCCATCCTTTGATGACACGCCCGGAGCCCAGCAGAAATGAAAAATGATTTGCCCGGTCATAGGAGCTGTCGAATTTTTTGCCTTTTTTGTCTTCAGCATTGGCATCGTACAGCCAGCCCGTATAGTGTACATTGACCGTTTTACCGATGACTGCTTCCTCACCTGTACCTATTTTAGTATCTATTTTTTCCAGTGCGCTCACATCTGGCGCAGCATGGGGCGAAGCAATATGTTCTTGGTAGGCTTGAAGATTCATCGATAATAACAATCCTCCTGAAAGCAGGAGGCTCAATAGGATTTTCATATTGATCATCATTTCCTCATGTAAAAATATGATTTCTGGTTTTATACGCCCAACGATTCAATCCGGCAAGTTATGCTTGCTGGATTGTCAGTAGATAGACGATATATGTGAAGCCGGCCTGGCAAAAAATCGATATTAGCTAATGTTCCAGGCAGTAATGATAAAACAATTTCCATTTGCCTGTTCAGTCGTGAAATCGGTTTTTATGGCAGAGATGGAAACCGAAGCACCTGCAGATTTTTTGTACCTTACGGCTCCTGATCAGTAGGACCGCCGGAAGTAGGGAAGTTCATTTGGGTTTCGAGAAGATCGGCGTCAGCTATGAAAAAGTGCCGGTTTTCCGCTGTTCGATAAGGTACAGCAGAGTTTCTGCGGTGACTGGATAGCTGAACAGAAAACCTTGGGCTTGATGACATTTTGCTTGCTGCAGGAAATCGAGTTGTGCCTGTGATTCGATTCCTTCTGCACGGATTGTTAAATTGAGGCTTTGGGCCAGTGCGATGATTGCTGTGACGATCATGGAATCATTGGAATCGCTGACCATATCCTTTGCAAAGAATCGATCGATTTTGATGGTGTCGATGGGCAGGCGCCGTAGATGATGGAGAGAGGAATAGCCTGTCCCAAAGTTATCTATCGCAATCCTGATTCCCATCTGCTTTAATTCGTTTAATATCCTGACGCTTCCTTCTGCATCCTGCATCAACACGGACTCGGCGATTTCCAGTTCTAGCTTGCTAGGATCCAACCCGGTTGTGTGTAGCACACCGGCAACATGGTTGATCAGCTGAAACTGATCCAGTTCTATAGCGGATATGTTGACTGCAATAGAAATGGGTCCGTAGCCGGTGTCTTGCCAGGATTTTACCTGTCTGCAGGCTTCATACAATACCCATTTGCCGATTTCGATGATAAAACCGGTTCCAGCAGCTATGGGAATGAATTTATCCGGTAAAAGCAGCCCAAATTCGGGGTGATTCCAGCGAACCAGCGCTTCGGCACCGATAATTTTACCCGTGCCAATATCGATTACTGGCTGATAATGCAAGACAAGTTCCTTATTATCTATAGCCCGTCGCAACGACTGCTCGAGCTTTATTTTTTGTGACGAGGCTTCACCGATTTCTTTTGCGTAAAACTTATAAGTATTACGCCAGGGCTCTTTATTGAAAGACAGCGTATTTTCGGCATTGGCAAGCAGTGCTTCGATTTCTTTACCATCATCGGGATAAACACAAATTCCCATGTTCAGGGTTATATAAAGTTCAAGATGGTTGATGGTAAAGGGTGTCGTTACCAGTCTCAGAATTTGATTGGCAAATATCCGAACTTGGTGGATGCTAGTCAGGCCACCATGAAAAAAGGCGAATTTACTCCCTTCGATACGGGTCAGTATGCACTCTCTGCCGGAATATACCGATAATCGGTTAGCAAGTTGTTGTATCAGGATATCGCCGATACCGTAACCGTATCTGCTGTTGATACGCGACAGACGATCTATGTCGATGAAATAAACTGCGGCAATTGTTCCGTCTTTTTGAATGCTGTTGGATAATAAGGATGTGACTTTTTCGCAGAACAGGTTGCGTTTGGGCAGACCGGTCAATTCATCGTGATACATCATGCGATAAATGTGACTGTCTGCCTGACGTTTTCTGCGTTTCAGATTTATATATTCCAGCTCACGGTCGATGACCAGCATAAGGTGCGTCGAGTGACCTTTTTGCACACAATCATTTGCTCCATTACGCATGACCGAGAGTGCGGTCTGTTCGTCCGTCATTGATGTATAAACGATGAAAGGGATCATTTGGGTATTGGTTTTTAATAGATCCAGTACTTGCATCGCGTCGAATCCTGTCATCGAATAGTCTGAAATGAGTGCATCCCAGCTGGATGCACTCAATGCTGCTTGAACACCGGATAAACTGTTTACATGTTGATAAACTAACTGTTTCCCATTTTTGGTCAAATCTGTACAGAGTTGATTCACATCAGCTTCGGAGTGACCGACAATCAGAAGTTTTAATTTTTCGTATGGCATTGTAGGTTTTTTCTGGAATAATACTTTTTGGTATCGACTCGATCAGAAAAAACTTTATCTTGAGATCAAGATTGGGGGCGAATCTAAATTGTTATTGATAATTGATTGTATGGGCACGTAGCTTGGACAGGCGCGCGAGTTCGAAGTGTATGAAAGCCAGGGCAGTCAATGTAGGAGAAAAAAAATTCAAAAATGGTATGAATTGCAGCAAGCCAGTCAGAAAACCCAAACTCCAGCGTGCCGAGTAATCGGTAGATTGTAGTGTTGTCAATTCGGATCCATCGGCGTGGTCAGAAAGTGCATCATAGAAAAATAACCGCTGATTCAGATAAGCAGCTGCCAGCATGGGTACCAGCAGACCTATGCCGGTAAACCATAAAGGTAAAGTGATGGCCCAGATCGCAATGAATATGATAACGGCTGAGATCACATTGCGCAGACTGCCGGTAAGTGTGCCGCCCTGCATGCGTACCAAATCCGGGTAATAGCGTTTCGCTACGAAATTGACCAGGGCCGGCATGGCAAATAATGCGGTGATTATCAGGCTTGTTATGATGATTAACGCAGCGAAAATGATTAAATTGATAATCGTCTCTACTCCATCTGCAATTGCATGCAAACTTGAGGCTTCCAGCCAATCCTGAAGTTTATCTGCCGGGATAATCGTCAATATCCAGCCAGACAAGGATGGCCAGAGAAACGTTCCGATCAGCCACCAGAATAGGGCTGCTGCCAATAATGGCCAGCTCCATAGCCATAGCATACGGGGGTTGAAAAGATTGATTAAGGCGCGTAACAATGCACTGAATAACTCGGACATTAAAAATTCCTTGAAGCAGTAATTATTGAATAAGAAGCTTACAGCAGAAAATCGTTCTGAGATTTCTGATAGAGTTCATTCGCGATATATTTACATATTTTCGGGAAAATGCCCGTATATCCTGTAGTTCGATCAGACACGAGAGTCATTATCCTAGAAACCGCAATTGATCGCTTATCAGCCTCTGGAAACCCTGATGGGTAGTGAGCTTGCTGCCTTCACTCATGCCGACCCGATGAGTGAGACTGCTACGTACACCCGATTACACGCCTGGCACGCTGTCTGGCTGCGTTGCTCCTCGTTGCAGGGAATGACCCTGCGCCTCGTCGCGTCTTGCCAGGCAGTGCGCCAGACACATACTCAGGTACGTCCAACTGCGGTTTTTAGGATTATTTCTTGCACAGATATTTAAAGGTTATGAAACCTTCATTTAAAAAGATGGCCTAATTGAAAATATAAAGGCAGCATAGGCCTCGAAATAAATGTGCTACGGAGATGAGGAGTAATGTATGAAGAAGAGCGGCTGGTTTTATCTGTCTTTAGCCTTAATCGGGATGATATGGCATGATGTCGCATGGAGCCGTGGTCATAAACACTTTCGTGGTCATGCAGGCTATTCTCATAGTCGTTTTGTAGGAAAGCAGAACATTGCCTTCGGAGCCGGTTATCGCGCCAGCTTTTTTGGTCATCGTGGCCATTTTGGTTACCGTAGTCGTAATGTTGGATTTTACGGGGGCTTTGCTTATGGACGCCCTTTTTTTCCTCATTATCGGGGGCCTTTCTATCGCTCCTACGGTTACTTTGGCGATCCCTTTTTCTGGCCGGCTTATCCTCCCGTCTATCCGCCCGTAGTCGTTGTTCCTGCCACACCACCTGTTTACATTCAACAGTCACCGGCTGTAACTCAATCAGCGCCCGTCTCACCTGTCATTACAACGACCGATTACTGGTATTATTGTGAAAATCCGGCAGGCTATTATCCAGAGGTCAAGAATTGTCCGGACGGTTGGGTACAGGTTCCGCCCAGGCCTGCTCAATAATTCAGGAGCATATAGATGCGACATTTCTCCAGATTCACTGTTTTCCTGACTGTGGTTTTGCTCGGAGCATGTGTACATGTGCCGACGGGACCGAGCGTTATGGTATTACCAGGGAGTGGCAAGAATTTCGACCAGTTCCGCAGCGACGATTACTTGTGCCGCCAATTTGCCGGTCAGCAGACCGATTTTAAAACGCCGAGGCAGGCAGGCATATCCAGCGGTGTGGAAAGTGCGGCTATTGGTGCTGCTCTCGGTGCTGCTGCAGGTGCTGCCCTTGGTGGTGGCCGTGGTGCTGCCATTGGTGCAGGAACTGGCTTCCTGGGCGGGGGATTGATGGGTAGTGGCAGTGCTCAGTCATCGAGTAGCCTTAGCCAGGAACGATATGATATCGCTTACATCCAGTGTATGTATGCCAATGGTCACCGTGTCCCGGTTTCAGCCAGGCTGACTGAAGGGTTTAGCGACAATATCAATCAGACTGTTACACCACAGCCTTTACAACCTTTACCGCCTTCGGGTCGGCGTATTCCACCGCCGCCGCCAGGCAGCCCACCTCCTCCACCGCCTTATTGACTGGAGGAATATGAATTTAACCAATGTCACTTTATTGACTGATTGAATGCTGTAAAATATTTGGCAACGAGAGTTTTGGTAGTCGATTGATAAAACGGAGTTTTATTCAGTTGTGGAGACTACGGAATTTCTCGTTGTGTCTCAAAAAGTTGCATTCTTGTGATTTTTATAAAGGAGAAGTTTCATATGGCATCAAAGGCTATTTTCTATCATGCGGGTTGTCCTGTTTGCGTGTCTGCTGAACAGGCTGTTGCTAATGCGATTGATCCTGCAAAATATGAAGTTGAAAATGTACATCTGGGGACGGATAAATCCCGTATCAGTGAAGCTGAAGCTGCCGGAGTGAAATCAGTTCCAGCGCTCGTCATCGATGGTGCGGCATTCCATATCAATTTTGGCGCCAGTATCTCGGATCTGAAATAATGACGATTTTCCAGGGATGACGGTATAGTAGTTGTACCTCACTCTGTTCCTAAAGGGGCTCTATCGCCCCTTTTGGTTTTTATCAGCTGGTTTTCGAATATTCCAGCGCAGCTGCAAAGAAGCCATCGGTATTGTGATGTAGAGGGGAAAGCTGCAGAAATTCTCCCGCATCAGGCAAGTGTATTTTCTGTTGAGCGAGCAGGTCTTCACAATTCAGCAAAGAGAAATGCGGATGATCAGCCATGAAATGCTCGATGATTTGCTGATTTTCTTCCTGGAGAGGGCTGCACGTAGCATAAACCAGACGTCCGCCGGGTTTGAGCAGTTTGGCGGCCACCGTGAGAATGGCTATCTGTTTGTTTTTTAGTTCCTCGATACTCTGCGGAGTCTGCCGCCATTTCAGGTCCGGGTTACGGCGTAGCGTACCCAATCCGCTGCAGGGGGCATCCACTATTACCCGATCAATTTTTCCAGCCAGACGTTTCAGTTTGGGGTCCCGCTCGCTATCGATACGCTGTGGATGTACGTTGGATAGACCGGAACGTTTGAGGCGAGGTTTAAGGTTATTGAGCCGCTTTTCGGAAACATCGAAGGCGTACAGTCGCCCATGAGAATGCATCAACGCACCGAGTAGCAACGTTTTACCTCCCGCACCTGCACAGAAATCCACTATCATTTCACCGCGCTTGGGTGCAAGCAGAAATCCCAGAAGCTGGCTGCCTTCATCCTGTACTTCGATCTTGCCGGAATGGAACAGTATGTTCTGGTTGATTGCCGGTTTTTTCGCCAAGCGAATACCAACAGGAGAGAATGGTGTAGGATATGCCTCGATTCCCTCCCGATTTAAAATGGCAAGTACGTCATCACGTTTCGCAAGCAGGCTATTGACACGTATGTCCAGTGGAGCGGGCTGTTGCAGAGCCTGACCAAAATGCAGGATTTCTTCATCCGATAAAAATGACTGTAATTTTTCTACCAACCATTCCGGAAATTCCGCTTGGATGAAAAGTGGTTGTGTTGCGGGTGTGACTGCCTTGATGCGTGGGATCCATTTAGCTTCCGTTTCCCGGATGAGTGGCGTGAGTTCCCGTAGGTTCATCCCTTGGAATTTAGCCAGATATGCAAGTACCAGCTCACGTGCGCTTGCTTTTTCGGTTAACTTTTCCAGGAAAAAACGATGGCGCAGGATTCCAAATACGGTTTCTGCAACCATGGCGCGGTCGTTTTGTCCTAACTGTGGGTGATCACGGAAAAACTGGCGCAACAGGATGTCTGCCGGGGCCTGTAAAGGCAGCACTTTACGCATGGCTGCTATCAGCAGATCAAGCTGCTCAGCGGTCAGACGCATTGATAGAATGGACAGATCATTGCGCAGGACCGTCGTCATGTACATAATTTATTTTCTTGACGGTCTGATCGACTTCCAATCCGTTTTTTTCCGTTGCTACGATACGCACTGGCAGCAGATGGTGATCCGTTGCCAGCCAGATTTTCTTTTTGAATGGATCATTCTGTTCCTGCTGTTTTGTCAGTACGATTGTTGCAAGTGTTCCTATCGGCGTGTCGAGCATTTCCTGGCTGACAGTATAATGTGTCGTTCGTAAGTTACGGTAATCGGTTTCATGAATGGTCAGCGTTTGTGAAGGCGGCGGAGCAAACATGAAGTGATAAGGAAGACTCAGTTCGTCCAATGTACCGGCTGGTAGTGCCGCTACCATCTCCCGGCCTTTGCGTCGATATACGATGCGCTGCTTATCCCAATCAAATTCAACTACGCGTGCAGGCTTGTCACCACGCTGGTCAGTAAAGTTTGATGGCTGCAATCCATGCTGATTGACCGTACCCTGGCTATGGCGGAGAATATTACCCGGTTTGATGAGACTGAGAAATCCGCTGGCAGAAATCTGGCTATCGATAGTGTAGTGTGGGCTGCCATTTTCGTTTTGAATGAGAAAAGTTTCATAGGCCTTACCCTTACCGATACTTCCCTTGAGAGCATATTCGATGTCAATTCGTGCAGGTAGATCTCCCGCGCATACAATGCGGGCAGCCAAGCTGAGCAATAGGATGGTAGGTAATAAAAATTTCATGATTCGAGTCCAGGTGAATAAAGAACATCCTGTCCACGATTGACTGTTTTGATTTCGACATGACCATCGACGAGCATTAATCTTTCCTGCAGAAACCAACGTACAGCTTGAGGATAAATACGGTGTTCCTGTACCAATACCCGGGCGGCTAGTGTTTCAGGTGTGTCACCAGTCAGAACGGGTACCGCAGCCTGAATGATGATTGGACCGCGATCAAGCTCTGGCGTTACCAAGTGAACCGTACAACCGTGGATTTTGACATCTTCCTGCAGTGCCCGGGTATGTGTGTCAAGCCCCGGAAAAGCTGGCAGCAGAGAAGGATGAATATTGATCAATTTCCCCTGGTAATAGTTCACGAACCGATCGGAAAGAATGCGCATGAAACCGGCCAGTGCGATCAAATCGGGCTGACAGGCATCGATTACTTCTGCCAGTGCTGCGTCGAAAGCTTCCCGGCTGGAAAAAGTACGATGGTCTATTGTATGGGTAGGAATGCCACGTGCCCGGGCAAGCACCAGCCCCTCTGCCGCCGGATTGTTACTGATGACCGTAACAGACTCTACCGGTAGGTCGGCTTCCAGCAGCGCTTGCATATTGCTACCGCGACCGGAGATTAAGATGACCAGAGACTTCATGGTATCTGTCTTCAAGTAATCACGATAGAGGGGGTACCGGACTCACGTCGTTTGATTTTACCAATTTGCCATACGGTTTCACCGTTGGCGTGCAGGATGTCGATGGCAGTCCGTACGTGTTCCGGAGCAACGACGACTACCATACCGAGACCACAGTTGAAAACCCGCAGCATTTCTTCATCAGCTACGTTACCGTGCTGCTGCAGCCAGTCGAATAGAGAAGGATGTATCCAGGCATTCCGGTCGATTTGTGCCATGATACCGTCCGGCAGAATACGCGGGATGTTTTCCAGTAATCCACCACCGGTAATATGTGCAAGCCCTTTGACCGGCAAAGCTTGCATCAGTGCCAGAAGTGGTTTCACATAGATACGGGTAGGTGTCAGGATGGTATCGATTAACTTGGCTTCACCCAGTCGGGTATCAGAATGAACGGCATGCCGATCGAGTATTTTGCGAATCAGCGAAAATCCGTTTGCATGCGGGCCGCTCGATGCAATACCTAAAATGAGATCATTTTCATTGATGCTGGAACCATCAATAATCTTATCTTTTTCCACTATGCCTACGGCAAAGCCTGCCAGATCGTATTCACCCTCCGGGTACATATCGGGCATTTCTGCCGTTTCACCGCCGATCAATGCGCAACCGGCTGTTTCACAGCCTTTGGCGATTCCCTGGATAACTTGAGTGGCAACTTCTACATTCAGTTTGCCACAGGCAAAATAATCCAGGAAAAACAATGGCTCAGCACCCTGTACCAGAATATCGTTCACACTCATGGCAACCAGATCAATGCCGATGGTTGCATGTCGTGCATACTGGAATGCAAGCTTAAGCTTGGTACCTACCCCATCTGTGCCGGATACCAGTACCGGCTGCCGGTATTTTACAGGCACTTCGAATAATGCACCGAATCCTCCAATGCTGCCGAGTACTCCCTGGCGTAGAGTGCGTTGCACAAAAGGCTTGATTTTCTCTACCAGACGATTTCCTGCATCGATATCGACACCTGATTCACGGTAGGAGAGCTGGTTCGTATTGGAATTGGCCGGATCGGATAAGGTCAAGTTGAGTTCTCGCAGAGTTAAGGCTAGAGTGCGATTTTCGCAAGCATGATTTTACCGCAAATGAACAACAAGCATTTCTCCGATTCTCGTTTTTTCTGGTGTCTCGTACTCGTCGGTGTCGCTAGCACACTGATCTATTTACTGAGTCCCATCCTGACCCCTTTCTTACTGGCGGCGGTGATCGCTTATATCTGTAATCCACTGGTTACCTGGCTTGAAGCCAAAAAAATTCCGAGGACCTTGAGCACTATTTTTGTCATGCTGATAACGGTCAGTATCTTCATAGCGATGATTCTGATTATGCTGCCATTGTTTGAAAAAGAAGTTTCCCGGTTGATCGAGCGTATTCCATCTTTTCTCGATCTCATCAAGAACCGGTTTATTCCCTGGATAGAAGGCAATTTTAATGTCGAATTGCAGATCGATATTGCCTTGCTCAAGCAGATACTGACAGATCATTGGCAGAGTGCCGGTGGAGTAGCAGCAAAAATGTTGCCTACTCTGAAAAGTGGCGGCCTGGTAATACTGGAATTTCTGATGAATCTGATACTGGTACCTGTCGTGCTGTTTTATCTGTTGCGTGACTGGAACAGTTTGGTGCAGCTGATGGGGGAACTGGTTCCGCCAGTCTGGCAAAAGCAGGCGTTTTCTTTGGCAAAGGAAACGGATGATGTACTGGCTGAATTCATGCGCGGGGAAACAGCTGTAATCATCATCATGAGTATTTATTTTGTGACCGGACTATGGCTGGTTGAACTGGAATTCGCCTTACCGATCGGGCTGATATCGGGCATGCTGGTATTTGTGCCTTATCTGGGTACTGTGATAGGTCTTGCACTGGCGACTTTTGCGGCCGTTATGCAGTTCCAGGAATGGAGTGGTGTGATTGCGGTCTGGGTTGTGGTCGGATCGGGGCAATTGTTGGAGAGTATGCTGATTACTCCCCGGTTGGTAGGCGAACGCATCGGCCTGCATCCGGTAGCAGTGATTTTCGCATTACTGGCTTTTGGTCAATTATTTGGTTTCATCGGGATTTTACTGGCACTGCCGATCAGTGCAGTACTGCTGGTTTGGCTCAGACACTTGCATAAGCAGTATATGGAAACGATGCAGGATCCACTTGCCTGATATCCGCATGGCTGGAAACCGCTAACCAGGATATTATCAATCAGGCAGCAGAATGGAGCTACGATGCAGATTCTGGTTCACGTACAACCAGTGCATCACAGGGTAGCCAGTCGAGCAGCTTGGCTGCCATGCTGCCGAGCAGAATATGCATGAGTTTGCTGCGGCCATGCGTACCCATTACTACCAGGTCGATATCATGCTGCCGGACGTACTGAGTTAATGTAACTTCCAGTGGACCCAATTCGATTACCGGTCGTACTGTTACCCCGGCAGGTAATTGGCTGGTTGCCAGAAAATCGCGGTATTCCCCCTGTTCGATATCAAGGCTGACGGTGGCTGGTGGACGTTTATCGGATAATCCCCCAGAAAACGGTATTTCACAGGCATGGTAAAGAATCAGTTCACGTTCCGGAAAAAAGTATGCCGCTAGCTGTAAAGCATGACGAGACGATGCCGAAAAATCGCTGGTAACAATGATTCGCCGGTAAGGCAATCGTCCCCGGTTGCGTACCACCAGCAGTGGCTGAGGTAACATGCGTGCCAGGCGTTGTACAGTCGAACCGAGCAGAAAACGGCCAAACACCTCATTACGTGCTACTCCCGTAACTACCAGGCCGGCACCAGTACTGATTGCCGTTTCCCGGATAGTGGCCGCTGCATCATCGGATCGGATCGTTCGCATGCTGGCCTGAATATCTAGTCCGGCCAGATCACGAACCAACTGCCGCCGCGCGACTTGCAGCAACTGCTCGTCATCCCTGCCAGTTGCCCAGGCCAGAGTCTGATCAGGGGCGGCGGTAACATCGAGTACATTCAGCGCCACCAGTTCAGCCCGCCACTCGTTTGCCAGTTGTGCAGCACGATCGAGCGCCCGGTCACAACGGGCGCTGAGATCGGTTGCCAGTAACAGGCGACTAGGTGGCACAGTTGTGATTTCATGTACCATATTGGGGATGATTAGTTATGATTGTATGGGTGAAAGGCGAGTAGCGAGACGGGTGCGTCTGATCACGAATTTTTCCAGTTCTGCTACACAAAATACCATCAGTCCGGCAGCGATGACCTTGCTCCATTCTAAAGTTGACAATGCGGCCGAACCGAAGATGTCCTGCATGACGGATGAGTGGGTGAAGGCAATTTGCAGCGGGATGCAGGCAGCGATAGCCAGCAGCACATAACGGTTGCCGGTTAGTCCCTCGATGTTGGCAACTGGTGCAAAAATATAACGGCTGTTGATCAGATAGAACATCTCTGACACTACTACGGCATTGACGGCCATCGTGCGTGCCGCCTCCAGGCTGGTGCCGTTACCCAGCTCCCACAAGAAAAGACCAAGCGCTCCGATCATCATCAAAGTAGACACCATCAGTACCCGCCAGACAAAAAAAACAGACAGCAGCGCTTCACCTGGTGGTCGTGGTCGGCGGCGCATGATATCGCGTTCTGCTGGTTCAAAAGCGAGCGCCAGTCCCAGCGTACTGGCTGTAACCATATTGATCCACAGTACCTGGGCGGGTGTCAGCGGTAAAGTTAGCTCGAATAGAATGGCTGCGATCACCACTAATGCTTCCCCCCCATTGGTTGGCAGCATGAACAACACAAATTTCTTGAGATTGTCATAAACTGCCCGACCTTCGCGTACAGCGGCAGCGATAGTGGCAAAATTGTCGTCAGCCAGTACCATATCAGACGCTTCTTTAGCTGCTTCAGTCCCTTTCATGCCCATGGCTACACCGACATCAGCTCGTTTGAGAGCTGGTGCATCATTTACTCCATCACCCGTCATTGCTACTACCTGGCCTTTGTCCTGCAGCGCTTGTACCAGTCGTAGTTTGTGTTCAGGACTGGCGCGGGCGAACACATCAACTGCCATTGCATTATCACGCAAGGCTGTATCATCCATTACCGCGATTTCCACTCCGGTAATGGCTGGTTTACCAACCCCGATGGCGAGCTGTGCCCCAATGGCACGAGCCGTTTCCACGTGATCGCCGGTAATCATCTTGACCCGGATACCGGCACGATGGCATTCAGCGACTGCCTGGATGGCTTCCTCCCGTGGCGGGTCGATGATCCCGACCAGTGCCAGCAGGGTGAATCCTGTTTTCATGTCAGCAAAACCCAGACTGTCACCCGCTGGGGCTGTACGCTTGCAAGCCAATGCCAGCAGGCGCAGCCCTTTGGCGGCTGTTTGGATCGCTATGCGTCGCCAGTAGTCGGTATCGAGCGGCCATTCGCCATCGTGATGCAACTGGTCGGTGCACATATCGAGGATACGTTCCGGTGCACCTTTAACGAAAATCCAAGGTGTGTCATCGGCATCGCGATGATAAGTTGCCATGAAGCAGTGTTGCGATTCAAACGGAATGACATCGAGCCGCGGCCAAGCGGCTTCACCGATATCCTGGGAGAAGCCGGTTTTGCCACCCAGTACGAGTAAAGCACCTTCGGTGGGGTCGCCCTCCACGTGCCACAGACCATCTGTTTCGACCATGCGAGCGTCGTTGCACAGCACGCCAGTACGGATCGCTAGGGTAAGGGCCGGATAATGACTGGGATCGACGAGATTACCGTCGAGGCTGCATGCGCCTACCGGTGCATAACCGACACCGCTGACATCGAATACATGATCGGCACAGACTACACGCTGCACGGTCATTTCGTTGCGTGTCAGGGTTCCGGTTTTGTCGGAGCAGATCACCGTAACCGAGCCCAGTGCTTCCACTGCTGGCAGACGTCGGATGATGGCATTACGCCGTGCCATGCGTTGTACACCCAGTGCCAGGGTCACGGTCATGATTGCCGGCAATCCTTCCGGAATTGCCGAGGCGGCCAATGCCACAGCCATCATGAACATTTCCTCAGGCGCATGATCACGCCATATGGTACCGAGCACGAAAGTTGCAGCGGACGCCGCAAGAATGGCAATGGCCAGCATACGGCCGAAATTATCGATCTGGCGCAGTAAAGGAGTAGTCAGGCTTTGGATCCCGGCCAGCATTTGATTGATCTTGCCCAATTCTGTCGCAGTCCCGGTGGCTACGACGATCCCGCGGGCTTGCCCGTAAACGACCAGCGTGCCGGAATAGGCCATGCTGAAGCGATCACCCAGCGGCGCATCAAGCGGGACGGTATTGGTATGTTTCTCGACCGGCAGGGATTCGCCGGTCAAAGCAGCTTCTTCAACACGCAATTCTTTGACTGAAATCAGACGCAGATCTGCAGGTACCCGGTCACCTGAAGCAAGCAATACCAGATCACCCGGTACCAGATCGGCTGCATCGATTTCATGACGGATGCCGTCACGGATGACCATGGCGTGCGGGGAGAGCATGGCACGGATGGCGTCGAGCGCGGCTTCTGCCTTGCCTTCCTGAATGAAGCCAATGATGGCATTGATTACGACTGCGGCCAGCAGGACACCGGTATCGACCCAGTGACCGAGGAAAGCGGTGACAACAGCTGCTCCAAGCATGACGTAGAGCAGGATGTTGTGAAACTGCATCAGCAGACGCATCAGCGGTCCACGGCGTTTCGGTGGGGCCAGGCGATTGGGTCCGTAACGGGCAAGACGATGAGCTACTTCAGTCGTTTGTAGACCTTGCGGTCCGGTTTGCAGGATTTGTTCGATTTCCGACCGGCTCAGCGTGTGCCAGTCCTCTTGTGGAGACGCTTTGGTGTCGTTAGCAGTCGAGCTGTCTGTCATAGTGTGAAAGTCTGTTGATGACTTGGTTGATAGGAAGCTATGCGCCGAATTATGGCGACAACACTAGCGAAAATGCCTTAAACCTGGAAACCGCAGTTGATCGCTTATCAGCCTTTGGAGGCCCCGATGAATAGTGAGCTTGCTGCTTTCGCTCATGCCGACCCGGTGGGTGGACCGCTACGCGCCCGACGTGCAATCAGGCGCGTCCAACTGCGATTTCCAGGTTAAAAAGTATACCCGGCCTCACGTAAACCGTCCAACCGCCTGGATGGTTTACTTCCTTTTATGCTGGCGTAAATTATGATCAGTGAAAGAATTGGCTATGGAAGGGATGTTTATTTTTTACAA
>JBDIVK010000008.1:0-104553 GCA_039794425.1 Nitrosomonas sp.
CTAGTAGAAGGGTGCCTAACCTGGCAACAGCGGGGATTGAACGATACACCCCAAATCGTAGTTGAGCAGACCGTTGAATATCGGAAGAGTGAAGATTACTTCGGGCAGTTCATCGAGGATTGCGTCGTCAATGATCCATCCTCACAGGTAACCGTCGCCAAGCTTTATGAGTGTTATACAACTTGGGCGCATAAGAACGGATACAGCAGGCTGATGCCACAAACCACGTTTGGTAAGCGTATGATCGAGCGGGGATATAAGCAAGGCCGGACGAATTCCGGCAGATTTTGGATAGGGATAAAAATGGTCGATCCCGATACCAGCGACTTTCCAAACGCTCCCGGTCTGGCCCCTCTGTCGTCGGTTCACCCCCAACTTTTCGATGGAAAAAGGTGACAGGAGTGACAGTTAAAGGCCGATTTGAACATTTTCCCCCTAGCAGGGGGGTACAGCATTAATACCCTAAAACATCTGTCACTCCTGTCACCACCCCCCGCAAACCCTTACGTACCGGGCGTTTCGGAGGTGACAAATTGCTCACCAAACCTGTCACCCTTTGTTTACCCACTTTGCTTAATTTTTACGTAGGTTAACACTATTACAACATGAAAATTCATATGCAACCACCGGCTTCCTTAAGATTGTCTGACTGTTGTAGGTTACTGACACGAGTGACACAATGACACGTTTACCCTCATTTTCATAAAGTCCACCGGAAAAATAAAAATGCAACTCAACCTGAAAATCACCTCAAACGCGTCACCCACTCGTTACACTGTAACGCGGTGCCGTCGCACCACGGTCACACGAAGCACCAGCGCCATTTACTCAAAATTGAGTAGACGTCCAAGACGCAAGCGTACCGTACACGTACAGATCATTACATAAACAACCACGATATGACCAAAAAACAGGAACCCAAAACGCCAGCCGTCATCGACGAGGCAACCGGCAAAGTGATGACCTCCCACCCCTTTGCTCAAATCAAACTACACAACCTTCAAGCGGTCCGCCGGGAAATATCCAGCGTCTATCGGGACATGCGCCGCGGCCACGTAGATTCACAAGACGGCTCACGACTGGTTTACGTTCTCGGCGAACTACGTAAAATTATTGAGGTGATAGAATTAGAGGACCGCGTTAAATCCTTGGAGGAACTGAAGAAATGACCGCCTCACTCAAAGCCCGCGTCGAGAAATTGGAAAAGAAAATACCCGTTAAGAACCTGCCGCCACTGGTTCATATGCCCTGCACCAGCGAAGCTGAAGAGGAAGCCGCATTAGCCGCTTACATCGCAGAACATGGCGCGCCACCTGACCTGACGATCCGTGTGAACCTCGTCAGCCCCGGCAACTCTGACACCACCGACCCGTTCGACGATCCGGAGTAATCCTCCCCCCTGCTAGCCATCCGCCAATCGCTCATAATTCCCCGCAATCCCCTCTCAACTTACTCCCCTTTTTGGGTGAGCAGGTAGTCACACACGCACCCTTCAACCGGGGATTATTTTCACCAAATGCGGGTAATTTTTTATTTATTAAATATATTACCTTTCACAATCAATTAATTGAAAATTAAATTCGAATCCCTTTTTAGCATCCATGTACCCGCTTTCATAATTTAATAGACGCCACTACTAACCCCCAGTACAATGCAATATTCTGCGCGTTTCAGGCAGCCCCTGCTCCGGAGTAAGGGTGTCAGCAGTTTCCGGACGTTGGCCTGACAGCGGTGTGACACGATGGGGACCATTACTAAAAAGTAATAAAGAGGCTCCCTGCCGCGCAGGTTTACCCATACTCGCAGCGGGTTCCGTTCGTGATATGTGGGTGATAACCGAGTAGTAAGTACCATCTTCCGATAAAGCCGCTTTGATAGCGGCTTTCTTTTTGGCGTTGACCGTTTTGCTTTGGATTGGCCAATCAATGGCGGAGAAAACCAATGACTGATTCTGCCGATGACTTAACTCCCGAAATCATATACATAAACAAGCAGGAACTGATTACCGCGCTGGCGTTAGCGGTAGATTGGCATAGAAACGGACATAACATTTTTGTAGGTGTGGCCTGGCCTGGAAAAGTCATGGCGAGAATCGATACACCACATTTCACTGAATGGGGACGGTACGTGGATCATAGCGATCTGGAAAATATCGACCCTGCGCGGGTGTCCGAGGTAGTGGATATCATGTTGCAAAAAGGCAGGCTGTTAAATTGTGGCGGTGCAAACTGCTACATAAAAGTGAGTCTGGAAGAATAACCCCCCTGCAGGCCATTCACTAATTTGAAAATCATATCAGGCGGCCAGATCGGTGTAGACCGCTTTGCACTGGACTGGGCAATCAAGAACAACATACCCCACGGCGGCTGGTGTCCCAATGGCAGACGCGCAGAGGACGGGATAATCCCAAACCACTACCCCCTGCAAGAAACTCCCTCTCGCAATTACAAAGTCAGGACGCGGATGAACGTCATCGATTCCGACGCCACCCTGATTCTGACCCCTGACAAAGAATTGACCGGCGGATCGTTATTGACGCGCAACTACGCACTAAGTAACGGAAAACCTTATCTCCACCTCTGGCCGGACAATGACTGGCACAATCAGCTTGAAGCATTCATCACGACCAACTCATTCAAAATATTGAACGTCGCTGGCCCGCGCGAGGCGTCCAGCATCCGCCATTTTGTTTACGCTGTACTCAATGAAATATGTCGGCCCAATTCCTTCACAATGTAACCCCGGCGTAACCCCGTAAGATTTCCCTCTCTCCCCAAATCACGTAACTCATTGATTTAATGGTGCCGGCAGCAAGAATCGAACTCGCGACCTTCTGATTACAAATCAGCTGCTCTACCAACTGAGCTATGCCGGCATGATAGAAAAATATAAGATTATTTCACAAGCTTAAGAAAAGATTTACTCCGCTTTACTTCAGGAAAAGAAGCATCCTGATCATCATCCAGCGCAGTGGACTGGATGATAGCACCTTGCTCCTCGTTTGTTACGGCCTTATTTGCTTTCGGAACAACTTCAGGGATGAAAGTAAGTCCCTGTCCTAATTCTTTTGCAAAAACTGCCTTAACCGCCCCGACCGCAATTTCGATTTGCCTAGCCACGCCATTGAAGCGTGTAGTAAAGCAAATTGTTTCATTACTGATTAATAATCCATGTGTTGCGGTATGACTGATATTAAGTGTTATCTCCCCATCTTCTGCCAATTCCACAGGTATATCTGAGCACCCATCAATCACTGCAGAAATATAAGGAGTAAAATCGTTATTGGTGCACCATTCGTAAACAGCCCGAATCAGATAAGGCTTAATCGAAGAAGTATTCATTTACGCATCAATTTCTCGGACGGCGTTAACGCTTCGATAAACAATGGTCTGCTAAACAGTCGCTCAGCATATTTCAGTAACGTAGCAGCTTGCCTTGGTAATTTGATTCCATAGTGGTCGAGCCTCCACAATAATGGAGCAATTGCTACATCCAACATGGAATATTCGTCCCCTAGCATATATTTCTGCTTGTCAAAGATCGAGGCAAGCATCGTCAGGCCATTCGCAATCTCCATACGGACCCGGTCAGTCGTTTTTTGATCACCCTGCTCGAGTGATTCGATATGACAGAACAACTCTTTTTCGAAACGGTGGAGCAGTAACCTGGCGCGGGCACGCATTACCGGCTCTGCTGGCATAAGCTGGGGATGCGGGAAACGATCATCAATATATTCATTAATGATGTTTGCTTCATATAACACGAGATCCCGCTCAACTAGAATCGGTACTCTCCCATAGGGACTGATTACGGCAAGATCTTCAGGAATATTATTTGGATCGACATCAATGACCTGGAAATCCATGTCTTTTTCGTGCAGTACAATACGGCAACGGTGACTGAATGGACAGGTCGCAGTCGAGTACAATGTCATCATAGCTTCAAATACAGGGATTTAGATGATCACATAAATATGAAAAGAATTAATGGACATCCTTCCAGTATTCTTTTTTCAGCAGATAGGTTAATCCCAATAAGCCGAATAAAAACAGTATGACAGTGATCCCCAACTCCTTGCGATATAGGGCATGTGGCTCCCCCAGGTAAACCATATAATTTACCAAGTCGGCAATAAAACGATCATATTCTTCTTTTGTCATTGTACCCGGTGTTACCATTACCAAATTTTTTGTTTCCGGGTTCAGTATCTGCTGTCCTTGTAACTGATGCAGCACATGAGGCATTGCGACTTTATCAAAGATCAGATTATTCCATCCACTATAGGTAGATGTATCACGGTAGAAAGTTCTCAGGTAAGTATATAACCAGTCTGCTCCACGAGCACGCGCAATAACGGAGAGATCAGGTGGTACTACACCGAACCATTTCTCAGCCTCTTTTTTTCTCATGGCGGTTTCCATCAAATCGCCCGTCTTTTGCCCGGTATAAATCAGTTGTGTACGAATATCTTCCTCACCCATTCCGATATCACGATGACGGTTATAACGCATGAAGTTCGCACCATGACAGGTGAGGCAGTATTCCACAAAGCTTTGGGCACCACGCTGTAATGACTCTTGATCAGTCGTATCGATCGGTGCTTTATCCAATTTTACATCCGAGCCAGCTGAATGCGCGACAAACGGAACCAGTAATGCTATCAACAATAAAATTTTCATCATTCTCATTTCGTCACATTTTTGGGTTCTGGTTTAGTTTTATCTATTTTGCTGTACCAAGGCATCAGAAGGAAAAACGCAAAATAAATTACTGTGAAAATTTGTGCCAACAATGTATACAACGGGGTCGGCGCTTTAGTACCTAGCCAGCCTAAGACAAAAAAGCTGATCACGAAAAGTGTCAGTGCAATTTTGAAATAAGGTCCTTTGTAACGAATCGACTTGACGGGGCTGCGATCCAGCCATGGCAGAAAACAGAAAATGACTACTGCTGCAGCCATCAGGATTACCCCCCATAACTTAGCGTCAATCCAGAGAAAATTAACGGTCACAGCACGCAACATGGAGTAATATGGTGTGAAATACCACACAGGCGCAATATGATCTGGGGTCTGCAGCGTATTTGCAGGAATAAAGTTATTATCCTCGAGGAAATACCCGCCCATTTCGGGGGCGAAGAAAATAATGCCACAGAATACGATCAGGAACCCAACCACCCCGAAAATATCTTTGACGGTGTAATAAGGATGAAATGGTATGCCATCAACCGGAATTCCGGTGCGAGGATCCTTATTGGCCTTGATTTCTATCCCATCGGGATTATTGGACCCGACTTCATGGAGAGCAATGATATGCACGAACACCAGCACCACGATCAAAACAGGAAGCGTTACCACGTGATAGGCAAAGAACCGGTTGAGCGCAGCATCTGACAACATAAAGTCACCGAGAATCCAATTCGAAAGGGTTTCACCTATAAATGGAATTGCGCCGAACATACTGACTATGACCTGTGCTCCCCAGTAAGACATTTGTCCCCATGGCAAAATGTATCCGGTAAAGGCTAAACTCATCAGCACAAAGAAAATAGCCATACCGATCAGCCAGAGTAATTCCCGCGGTTTACGGTAGGAGCCGTACATCATGCCACGGAACATGTGCAGGTAAACCACTACAAAAAACATAGAGGCACCGGTCGAATGCATGTATCGAATCAACCAGCCAAAATCTACATCGCGCATGATGTACTCAACCGATGAAAAGGCCAAGCTTGCATCCGGCTTGTAGTTCATGGTCAGGAAAATACCCGTTAATAACTGATTAACGAGCACCAGCAATGCCAGCGATCCAAAGTAATACCAGAAATTGAAATTCTTGGGTGCATAATATTCCGATAAATGCGCTTTCCAGGTAGTCGTCAAAGGAAAACGTTTATCGATCCATTCCATTATCGAATTTTGCTGTTTGCTCATTTTAGGCGGACTCTTTGCTTTCAGAGCCGATCAAAAGCCGGCTGTCACTTAAATAGGTATGAGGAGGTACTACCAGATTGGAAGGTGCTGGCACACCTTTATAAACACGCCCGGCCAGATCGAATTTTGATCCATGACAGGGACAGAAAAAACCACCCAGCCAGTCAGCGCCCAAATCAGCTGGCGCGATATCTTTCCGGTATACCGGAGAACACCCAAGATGGGTACATACACCTTCCACAACGAGAATCTCCGGCTTGATCGATCGTACAGGATTTTGTGCATAAGCCGGCTGTTGTTCTCTTTGTGAATCCGGATCAGCTAACTGAGCATTCAGCTTTTCCAGAGTACCCAGCATTTCGGGAGTACGTCTGAGTATCCACACTACTTTTCCGCGCCATTCGACTGTTAACAACATGCCTGGTTCCAGTTTGTCGACATCGACTTCGACCGGTGCACCGGCAGCTTTTGCACGCTCACTTGGCATCATGCTACGCATGAATGGTGTGGCAATACCTACTCCGGCAACTGCGCCAGCGACCGAAGTAGCCACCAGCAAAAAGCGACGCCGCCCACTCATCTTTCTATTATCACTGCTGTCTGTCATTTTCTAACAATTCCATATCATTAATTTCCTACTCACCCGCAACAAATTCAACAAACCGAAAGATAGATACGTAAAATGAGCCATGCGTTAACGTCCAAAAATGGCCATTCTCGAAAAAGGGGCTATTCTAACATAGCCTGCGTTCGTGAAGATAGATCGATTGCGAGCTGGCCTCAAACTTTAATTCAGTCTGCCATGGCATTGTTTGTATTTTTTACCCGAGCCGCAGGGACATGGCTCATTGCGACCAATCTTGTCACTTTTACGAACAAAAGGCTGTGGTTTGTTTTCCTGCTCTTCCGGTACTGATTGCTGCTCGTCTGCCACTTCGCTGTAAGCTGCATGATGATATTGTAGGTTCTTAGGTGAGGGTGTTTCCGCCACCGACTCGACTTGCTGCTCGCTCCTGATCTGTACCGTCATGAGAATCTTGGTGACTTCAACCTTGATTGCCTCAAGCATACTTGTAAACAATTCGAAAGCTTCTCTTTTGTATTCCTGTTTTGGATTCTTATGCGCATAACCGCGTAAATGAATCCCTTGTCTCAAATGATCCAAAGCAGCCAGATGCTCTCGCCAATGTGTATCCACATTATGCAGCATGACCATTCGCTCATACTGATGCATGAGCGGTGCGCCTATCTGCTCGACTTTATCCAGATAATATGTGTTGACTGATTCTATGATACGTTCGCGCAGACTTTCTTCATGTAGTTCGGTATCTTTTTCTAGCCACTCCTGAATGGGCAGCTGTAAATGAAATTCACTGGTCAGCGCTTTTTCCAACCCTGAGATATCCCACTGTTCTTCGATACTCTGTGGTGGAACATAAAGACTGATAAGTTGATCGACGACACTTTCGCGGATAGCGTTAATGGTTTCCGAAATATCCTGTTCTGCTTCCAGTAATTCGTTACGTTGCTGATAAATCACTTTACGCTGATCGTTGGCTACATCATCGAATTCCAGTAATTGCTTACGGATATCAAAATTTCTGGCCTCGACTTTTCTCTGAGCATTCTCTATCGCCCGGGTAACCCACGGATGTTCAATCGCTTCTCCCTCTGGCATATTGAGGCGTGTCATGATGCTGGCTACTCGATCCGAAGAGAAAATCCGCAGAAGTGAATCTTCCAGAGAAAGGTAGAACCGGCTAGAGCCCGGATCTCCCTGCCGCCCGGAGCGACCACGCAACTGATTATCAATCCGGCGTGATTCATGCCGCTCTGTACCGATAATATGTAAGCCGCCAAGTTTGATTACTTCATCATGTCTGACCTGCCAGGCTTGCTGAATTTCCTCTATTTTTTTTGCTTTGGCAGCTTCATCAAGCGAAGAGTCAGCCTGGATACGATTGATTTCCGGTTCCGGATTTCCTCCCAGTACAATATCGGTTCCTCGCCCGGCCATATTGGTCGCGATGGTAATCATTTTCGGCTGACCGGCCTGAGTAATAATATCCGCCTCACGCGCATGCTGTTTAGCATTAAGAACCTGATGCGGTAGCTTTTCTTTGTTCAATATGGTTGAAAGCAATTCATTATTCTCGATAGACGTTGTGCCGACCAGGACAGGCTGCCCACGCTCATAACAGTCCTTAATATCAGCAAGAATAGCCTGGTATTTTTCCTGTGCAGTACGGAATACCTGATCCATGCGATCATCACGAATCATCGGACGATGCGTTGGAATCACGACGGTTTCCAAACCATAAATCTGCTGAAATTCGAAAGCTTCTGTATCTGCCGTACCTGTCATGCCGGCCAGCTTTTCATACATACGGAAATAATTCTGAAAGGTAATGGAAGCTAGTGTCTGATTTTCTTTCTGGATCTGGACATTTTCCTTGGCCTCGACCGCCTGATGCAATCCTTCCGACCATCGCCGTCCCGGCATTAACCGGCCGGTGAACTCATCCACGATGATTACCTCACCATTTTGTACGACATAGTGCTGATCACGGTGGTACAACACGTGTGCACGCAGGGCAGCATTGAGATGATGAATCAGATTGATATTGACCGGATCGTATAAGCTCGTTCCAATTGATAACAGGCCTGCATCGTTCAGAAGTTTTTCGGCATGTTCGAATCCTGCTTCACTCAGTAATACTTGCTGAGCCTTTTCATCCACGCTGTAATCACCCGGACTTTTCTCATCTTCCTGTCGTACCAGCTTGGGAATCAATGTATTGACTCGTACATAGATTTCAGTATCACCTTCCGCCAGACCGGAAATGATCAGGGGTGTTCGTGCTTCATCAATGAGTATCGAATCGACCTCATCCACGATTGCGAAATTCAAAGCACGTTGTACCCGTTCCGCAGCATGTCCCACCATGTTGTCACGCAGATAATCGAAACCGTATTCGTTATTCGTCCCATAGGTAATATCTGCCGCATAAGCAGCCTGTTTGATTTCATGCGGCATCTGTGAAGTAACCACGCCGACAGTCAGGCCGAGAAACCGATATATCTGCCCCATCCATTCTGCATCGCGCTTGGCCAGATAATCATTGACTGTAACGATATGTACACCTCTGCCAGATAATGCGTTCAGATAGGTCGGCAAAGTAGCCATCAGCGTTTTACCTTCACCGGTACGCATTTCGGCAATTTTCCCTTCGTGCAGCACCATGCCACCAATCAATTGCACGTCGAAATGACGCATACCCAGTACACGTTTACCAGCCTCACGAACTACGGCAAATGCCTCGGGCAACAATCGATCCAGTTCTTCCCCGTCTGCGATACGCCGTTTGAATTCATTTGTTTTTTCGCTCAATGCCGTATCTGACAACGGCGCAATGACAGATTCCAACTCATTGATGGTACGAACAGTTCGAAAATATTGCTTTACCAGCCGTTCATTACGGCTACCAAAAATCTTTTTCAGTAAATTATTCAGCATGGGAAATTAGTTATTCAGTTCCAGTCAATGATAGAAGGTATGCGATATGTGTATACAGAATGAGAATAACTGATCAATTCAATCTGTCTCACAACGTAGTAAGGAATTCCTGCGGCAACCAGTTAATGATACAACCTTAACCAGGTATTTGTAGAAAGCGTGAAGGATTAAGCGGTACACCATTATGCCTGATTTCGAAATGCAGATGCGGGCCTGTAGAACGACCGGTGCTTCCTGTCTCAGCGATTTTCTGCCCCTTGAGCACCACCTGACCGATATCCACCATACGTTTAGATGCATGTGCATAACGGCTTCTTAGGTCATTGCCATGGTCAATTTCGATCATGTTACCATAATCAGAGTGATAAGCAGAATAGACGACTATTCCCCCTGCCGCAGCTTTGATCGGTGTACCGGGCTTAGCTGGAAAATCCACTCCTTCATGAAAAGTTTTCTTCCCTGTAAAAGGATCAATACGAACACCGAACCCGGAGGACTGCCAATTCGTCTCCAGCGGCATGGCTGACGGCAGCATTTCCTGTTCGATACGTTCACTCAAAAGCATAGAATCCAAGATTGCCAGTTTATCAGCGCGATCATCCAGCAGCCTTGCCAGCTGATAAAATTTCTGACTGAGTTCTTCAAATGAAATATCCTGCTGCAGAAAATTGGAAGTACCACCCTGCCCTGGTATCCGATCAAAATCCAGCTCCTGGGAGTCGATACCATATAGATCTACAAGTCGCCTGCCCAATGCATTTAAACGTAACAGTTGCGCCTGCATTTGTCCCACTTTAGCAGCCATGAAATCTAAGTTTTTGTTTACATAGGTTTGGATTCTCTGATTTTTCTTGGATTCCGGGTGCTGTAAAATAAGATGAAGGAAAGGGCTGTTGACTCTGTCACCAAAATTGGCGACAAGTCGGTTTAACCCGATTGCCAACAGTATGATCATGACTACAATACAGAACAATCCGAATATCAATTGCATACGTGTCAGAGTCAAGGATTTTGCCGGCCCCAACCGGTCAGAAATCAGAATAATATTCATCTATCGTTCCTCGGATTAATGGATTAATTAACCATGTCTGTGTATGACTTAAATAATTACTTAACCATTCTTGGTAAGACGCCTGATTATGAACGTATATTTGTCAGGGCAAAACAATTAATTAAGATACAAAAAGCATTATCCAACGTTATCCCTCCTCAATTCAGGGATCGATGTGCAGTAGGACGATACGCTGAAGGATTCTTATCGATTTACGTAGATAACGGAATGATCGCAGCCCGGCTTCGGGCAGTTATCCCGACCATTTCACAAAAACTAAACAGAACTGGCTTTAAGATCAGTGAGATAAAAATCTATGTGCAGCCACATACGCGCTCCGGGGATAGCGAAAATCTTCCGAAGCTTACACCATGCCTCAGTCAGGCGGCAATTGATCATCTTGATCAGTTGGCTGCTACTTTGCCGACAGAATCTCCTCTCAAGTCTTCCCTGGAAGCATTACTAGCACTTGGTTACAATCAATCAAAGAAAGCCCCCTGATTTATCAATACGCTCAATTCTTTTCCATATTACGAATAAACGCATTGGCCTCATTGATAGATTTTTCCATTGAGGCTACAAGCGACGAAACATCCGATTGCAGAACACTCAATTCATTCTTCAGTGAAGCGATAGCCTGAGCATTGAGGTTATGCTTAAGATACATCACTTGGTCGTTGAAAACGGTCAATACCGGTTGTATTCTGGCCTCTGCATTTTTCATGGTGGTAATAAGCTGCTGATAGTGCGCTTTGGTAGTATCCAGTTTACTCTGGCTGCTTTGTTTGAGAGTTGGACTCGAATACTGGGTAATTTCCTGTTCCCATTCCTTGAATAATGCAGCAGATACGCTTTCTATGTCGGCAATGCGACTTCTGACTTCTTTTGCTTTATCAACACTGGCTTCATATTCACGGTTCAGTTTTTTATAAACACTTTCTAGGTTGCCACCCTTGAAGTTTGTTACCGCAGTAAACTGCTCCAAAGCAGACTTGAATTGCTCTTTGGTCGCTTCCTGCGTGTCTCGCGCTTTCTCGACTCGATAGACCAGCACATCCCGTTTCGGAATACCGATTTTTTCGAGCCCGCTGTAGTACATACTGGAGCAGGCAGTTAAAAAAAGTATTGCCACGAATAAGACACAAAAGCGATTTAAATTTTTCATTACTGTTATCTCTCGAGTAAATTTTCTGATGTAAAAACCTTAATACTCATGCCAGTCTTACCGTAACACACCTCGCCGTAACAATTGCCACATGACCTTATATCCCCAGAGTATCGGATATCGCCTCAGCATAGGGGTAATTTCCACTTTGATACCGGTATGACGTTCAATTTTCCAGGCAGCGTAATCCAGACAATCCCGGAATGTCAGAGTCGCTTTGCTCAGCCGCAAAATCGACAGTAACCTTCCCTGCCAGCGTCTCAAACGCCAATGGATACGTACACGCAATTTCTGAAACGATGTCACCGGCTGTATATGATACTGCCCATCATCTCTTGCAACGAGTAAAGGTGTCAGAGCAGGCAATGCCGCAGCAGTCAGGCGCCGGTACATTTCCAGATTAAGTTCGACAAGATGGTGTGCACGCGCCTCACGTTCAGCGCGCAACTCTGCGGCATAGGTCAGCTTCAATCCTGAGGCCCAGATTGTTTCTATATCCGTAAGGCCCGGCTCGGCTAGCGACAATGTCGACTCAAGAAATTTGATGACAGCATGCGCTTGGGCAATATGGATACGTCGACACACTGTTTCGTTACGGACATCCAGCACTCTGCTCGGTTGTGCAAAACGCGCCCAGATATACGGATGAAACCAGAATTGTGCACCTTGCTCAAAATCAGTTGTCGAAATAACCGCATATTTGGCACGTAATATACCAGTATGGCCGGAGACTTCCAGATAGAAAACGTTCGGCGGCAACCAAGCATTCAAATGACGCAGGAAACGTTCCGAATAAGCATGACGATAATCATCGACCAGTACGTAAAAATCGGCAATACCCTCGGTCAAGTCGGACGAATAAAGGCAAGAGCCGTATAAGATGACTGCATCCAGTGCCTGGCCAAAACGCTGCTTAAGCGCATCGAGGAAAATCGAAAACTCTGGTGCTATGGGTTGAGTATCCTGATTTGCGATTTCCTGGATCAGCAGGTCAGGTACCGGCCGGGATTCTGCAGAATGTTGCATTAATTTATTCATTTCTACAGTACGCGAAACACAAGTGGGCCATCAGCAGAAATCCGTACGGGACCATGCTGGCTCGCAGCACGATAAAGCTCCCCATCCACGATATATTCATCATCCAGCCATATTTCCAGTAAAGAGGTGTTATAACTGATATAACCCTCCTCTTCTTTTAAATGATGGCCCCGACCCATAATCAGAGGCCATATCCGGTACCAGAATTTTTTACTGTGCTGCCTGACGAGGGTTACATGCAATGGTGCAGCCTCCTGTCCCCAGTACGGACGTATACCAAGCAGTAGCCGTTCAAGCGTGCTGACCAGTGCAAATGTGCAAACTTTTTCTTGCGGGATACCTGCATTATCAACCTGTGTAATGCGTACCGGCGCCCACTCTGCCTGAGGGCGCCCCAGGAATGTACCGATTATCGAACGCAATACGATCATGATGGTAAAAATATTACCGGTTATTCCCAATTGCTTGATCTGGCTGCGTGAAAATTTCACTCCGCGTGTAATCAGGCCAAGGCCAAACAACATCCCGTACACATTGGCTGAGCCTGCCTGTTCGATGCGAAGTACGGGTCTTTTCACCGATGTAAACTCACCGGATCGTTGCAGGCATTGTTTGATTCTGATCAGAGTTTTCTCAGGACTATCATGCATTCCCAGATCCAGGGCTGTCATGTTGGTCGTTCCACCTGGTACGATAGTTAATTCAGGCCACTTGCCCGATGGTAGCCAGGTAAACAGGCAACTGATCACCCCCTGTAACGTTCCATCTCCCCCCACAACGATCAGCCACTCGACCTCTGCTGCCACCAATATACGTACCGCCTGATCGAATTCCGCCAAGCTGGTCGCCTCGATCTGATCAACGCCGGGTAAGTCCGCCAGTATGCTTCGGATCTGGGCATCACGCTTACGAAACTGTCCGCCCAATGGATTGAAAATCAGACCAGTGCGGCACGATGAGATCCATTTCAACGTGATTCACCTGCAGTCGATCTGACATATTTCACCGCAAGCGGTACCCGTGTGAATACCCTGACTGCCAACTGTTGCCTATCCCGGATTGGATCAATGTATTCCATCCACGAATGCAGTACACCATGCCGGGAACGAGTGTACCAGGCAACCCCTAATCTAAAAGCGAGAAACAGAGTTGACAACAGGTGCCAGCATACCAGCAGGATAAACCCGATATCCGGTCGATCCACTGCCCAACCAGCGGTGAGTAGAATCAGATTCGGATTACGTCTGGCTGTGATCAGACGGTTAAATGAGTCTATTCTGCGCCAGATAAATATAGCAAAAGGTGCGAGCCACAATTCGAAAGCCCCTTCACACAAGCGTCCACCAACATAGCCCACAAACATCAACCAGGTCAATAACTCAAGATCAAATAAAGGAGTAGCGGTAGTCATAAGTCCAACACCCCACGCCCAATACCACAAAGGCGGATGAATGATGTCCAGACCATGATCGAGTACATCACCGATTTTGCTCGAAGTCAGGGTCACACGTGCCAGTTTGCCATCCACAGTATCCAGAAAAGTCATCAGCCAACCCATGACCAGACCAATACCGAATTCGCCATACCAGAACGCTATTCCGGCCAGTAACGCTAATAGCAGGCTGAGTAATGTGACATGATTGGGTTTGAAGCCAAGGCGTACGCACAGATGTGTTGCCAGAAATGCCGGTAATGGCCATAACCATTTGGTCACCAGATCAGTCACACCTTTATATGAACCAGCGAACAACTCGGATTCAAGCGCTTGACGATTGGAATTACTGATCGGCAGGATATAAGGGGAATCCTTTTTTTTCAGGTTCTGCTGTACTCCGATTTGGAGATCTTCGAGGGTGTAACGCCGGAAATCGATCGGCAGAGGCAAGGTTTGACCCAGAACAGTACGCATTATCTCGACGTGCTGTCCTGTCGTCAGGACAGCAACCGAAATATCATCCGGAACGATCAGTACCATCTCCTCATGCAACGCTGCTAATGCTTCAATCACTCTAGCATCAAATAAATAATCAGCGCGTATCAGCAATATCCGATCAGTATCAGTTAATCCTGACAAATCATCGATTATGCTGACCGTTTTAATCGTTTGCAACATGCGTTGTAAACGTGCCCGTCCGCTTATACCCCAGAGCTTAACTTCACTGTCGCCGACGATACTGACAAAAAGTGTTGTTGACATATTGATTTTCTTATCTCTTCATGAAAAGTCATACGATCCGGTAGAACCGTAGTACGTTACCCGGATATTTGGAAATTCGTCAGCATTCATACCACCATACGTGATCAAACAACACGCCGCAGCAGCCAGTGTACCGCTATGGTAATCAAGACCAGCCCTGGAGCAATAGAAGTCACTATCGGATTCAGTCGCAATACTAATCCGGCATTGGCGATGATCTGATCAAGCAGATAAATACCGATTCCCATTAAAGCAGCCAGGATCAACTTACTTCCCAGCCCTTCACGGACCGAACCGAATACAAAGGGAATAGCAATCAGTATCATCGCAATAGTCATGATCGCGCCTCCTGCCTTGCGCCATAGTGCCATGATATAAGCATCCGCTTTCTGGCCGGTTATTTTCAGAAACTCCGCATGGCGTACCAATTCCAGTGGAGTCAGGCTTTCAGGAGGCTTGGTCAGCGTTGCAATATCTTCGGGTCCGAGGAATGAATGCCACTGTATGACATTTGCACGAGTGAAGATAATACTGTTAGAAGTAAATGTCCGTACAACCACTTCATGCAATTTCCACAGGCTTCCTTCAACAATATCTGCGTATTGCGCGTGTACATGAGCGGTCATCAACCCCTGTTTGTCAAAATGTATGATTTCTACGTCTATCGCCCGGTCTTTATGCAGCATTTCACCGATACGTAGAATATTCTGCTCATTACGAGTCCAGATGCCCAGTCCTCTCCCCAGTTCTGCGCTCTGTTCCAGAGCCACGGCACGATGTGTGATGGCTTTCTGCTGAAATTGTGGTGCCACATAGTATTCGAGTCCGGCTATCGAAATGACAAGCAATAACCCGATACCGACTGGCGGCAAACCGATCATCAATGGTGAAAGTCCTGCCACACGCATTGCTACCAGCTCTAGATTGACTGCCAGCGCACCCAGTGCCCCGACAGTTCCCAACAGTGCGATAAAAGGCGCTATTTGGATAAATCGGCGCGGAACCAGCATTGCCGTATACAGAAAAGCATCCCTGATCGTATAAGTTCCCTTTCCCACGTCATCGAGTTGATCCAGTAAATCGAAGAAGCTGAACAACGGCAATAGTATTGCGCCGGCAATCACCATGCCCATGACAACCTGCCAGGCGATATAGCGATAGCAGACTTTCACTGTTTTTTCACGAGCGATACCAGGTTCAGACCTGGGAAACGTAGACTGATGATCAGAAAAAGCAACCCATATACCCACCAGACACCCGGTACAGCAGGTACGACAGCCTGTTCCACCCAGGTTTTGGCCAGCCCGCTGAGATTATAATAAACAGCGAATACCAGTGCTGCGATAAGAAAGGTCCTGTCACCTTTATCCTTGCGTGGCGCAACCCGGGTAAAAGAAACCGCTATCAGTGCAAGCAGAATCGTAGCAACCGGCCGCGAGAGTCGCCATTGCAGTTCGGCAATTTCACGCGGTTGCTCGGAATCCCACAGGGAGCGGGTAGAAGCAGCTTTACGCCGATAATTCATAACCTGATCACTTTCGTCGAAGTAAGTCATCTTTTCAAACTGAACCGTACTGTCTTTGACTGCTGTATACCCAAGGCGGTAGATTTTGCCCTCCCGCAATTCAATGTGCGGCAATTGATCTGTGGTCATTTGTCGCTGATAGCCTTCAGTGGCAACGATGATTTCTCTGTTCTCAGCCGTTCTGATGTAGTGAAACACACCTTCCATGCGTTTTTCTGCGTCATCTTTGTTACGCACGAATATCACCCGCCCGCTTTTCTCGTTGCCATAAAATCGTCCGGGTTGGAACCGGTTGGTATTCAGTTCAGCTTCAGCTTGTGCATCCATAATATAACTTTCTGCATAGGCCCAAGGGCGAGCATAAATGGAAAGTGAACCGCTGAGGACTGCAACGGGCACAGCAATTAAAAATACGGTATAAATAATCCGGTTATCACCATAGCCGACAGAACGCAATACATTGATCTCCTGATCCCGATTCATCCTGCTCAAGCCATGAATGACTGCTACATAAAAAGCGATTGGTACCAATACTTCCAGTGCTATGATGGTTTTTAATCCGACCAGCTTAAACATGGCTGCAGTTCCCAGCGTTTCGCTCACTGCTCCGGTCAGAAAACGTGCAACGCTAAAGCTTACGAACAACCCGATCAGAATAACGGTTACGACAAAAAAGGGAAGTAACAGCTCACGTGTAATGTATCTTTCAATGATCCCCATACAATATGATCATTTGTACTACAAGGGAGAATGTATCGATGCTGAACCGGCCAGGATAGATTCCACCAGTAACAGGTCATCTACTTTGTCGACATCGATACCAGCTTCAGGAAAAGGCAGTATGACTGGCTGCAGCCGAATGCCCGTTTTATCCGAAATATTCTGTAATGCCCGATCGAGCGTCAAATAGCCAAGCAGATATGCCCATACCGCCCGCCAACCCAATACCCGATTGACCAATTGCCAGGGACGTTTGCGCAAACGCTCAGCCTGCTGCCAGAAAGTCACAAGCGCTCGGCCACGGGGGTTAAAGGTAAATAAATTACACCCGCAAAAATTTCCATCACGCAGACGTATCACTGTCCGCTGACTATCCCTGAATTTGCTTTGAATCGTCTCATATCTGATCACTCCGACAGTAGCGTCACACTCTGAACGACTGGAAGCCTGCAAGAAATATTCCACAACTTCTGAGGTAAGCAAAGCATGATCGGCAGTAGTCAGAAGCACACTTCGGCTTTCATCCACCTGTATAAGCCCTTTGGCGGCACTGCGGGCAGGTGTATCCAGGTTCTCGATCCAGCTTACCTGCCCATTTTTAACACGCTGTTCAAGTTCACGACATTCCGGTAATAACGATCCAGGTGGACCACATAAAAGTGTGGACTGTATCCTTTCACAATCGGCCAAGGCATCGAGTACCCGGATAATCATCGGCTTTCCGCCAACAGGCACAAACGCCTTACAAGCCGTACCAGCCTGCTCGGCTACTGAATCATGCCCGGTACGGTCGGCAGCCAGTACCAGGGCAATATACTGGTCATTATTGTTCATTCCGGACTAGAAAATATTTAATCATGTGATCCAAAATTCCCTATCCCACTCACGGATTGGGTAATGCTTTCTCATAAATACGATAGCGTTTGTATTCCCTGCTGCCTATTTTTTCCAGAATCGCACGCATGGGCCGATTATCTTCAAGTATCCAGGATAATTCGACTTCCCGGATACCATAGGCAAGGCTTGCCAGTTTTACTGCATCGATCACCTTGAAAGCCAACATCATGCCAAGCGGTGTATGGTGGAATCGCCTGCGTACCCCCATCAAAGGCACACGTCCAGTAGTGATCGAGTGGGATCTCAGTTGCTTAGCCAGATGAAGCCAGCCGAATGGGAATAAGCGCCCACTTAATCCACGCAATGCTTCATTCAAATTTGGCAGTAATACCATAAAGGCAGCGGGCAATCCGTCTACTTCTACAATTTGAGTAAAATCTTCTGGAACCAGCCACCGCAAAGCATTACCCAGTTCAGCAAATTCTTCTTTGGTAAACGGGATAAATCCCCAGTTTTCAGACCAGGCGTCATTGAATATATCCCGCAGAATTTCGATTTCCTCACTAAACTTATCGCGCTGTAACGTCCTGACCCGGATCTGACTACGATATCTACGATCAATGGCACGCATGGCAGCAGGAGGCTCAAAATCTGCCCTAATCCAATAGGCAAGTAAATCCCTGCAAGGCTGATAGCCGTATCGTTCCAGTAAGGGTGCATACCACTCGGGGGAATGTGGCATCATAAAGACAGGAGGCGTATCGAAACCTGCTGTTAATACCCCACACTCCTGGTTGATGGAAAAATTGAAAGGCCCGGTAATTCTGCGCGTACCGTGCGCAGCCAGCCAATTTTCAGCCGTTCGCAATAGTTCGCTAAAAACTGTTTCATCGTTGATACATTCCAGCAAACCGAAATGCCCGGTATCCGGACCATATCGTTGTCGATGCAGTTGATCTATCTGCGCACTGATTCTGCCAACAGCCAAGTCACCCCGGTAAGCTATCCATCCCTGCCATTGCGCATGCTTGAAATAGGGGTTGAATCTGGAAAAATGTAATCGCCGTTCCAGGCGAAGAGGCGGCACCCACATCGGGTCATCTGCATATACCTGCCAAGGAACAGTGATAAATTGCCCAATATCGCGAAAAGTTGAAATCGGATGAACGCGGATTGGTACGTCTGTTGGTTGAGTCAGATGAGATTTCATGCCTGGAGGTAGCTAATCAAATTACTTACGCACACGGGTAATTTGTGGTGCGTCAATGGTTCAAATCCGCTTCACCTTCTCAAGCACTACCTATATATTATCTTCTTACTTTTTGAATTGTTCTGTATAAATCAGCAAATCTGCCACTAATTGCTGAAAAGTCTGCTGTTGCTGCTGCTGTCGGGCCTGTACCGCTTCCGGTTCCTGTACAGAATCCTCGGAAGTGTTTTCCTGTTCAAGTCCACCCGTTCGAGAAAACTCGTAGAATTTATTCCACGCGACGTTATATTTACGCAACTGGTCCTGCGGAATAAAATTACGCAGCGTTTCAAAAGCATCCCGCAGAATCGGCAAGCGTTGCTGCATATGGGCGACCAGATCATCCGGCCAGCGAGTAGCAACAGGGTATAAACCCACCAGTTCCTCCCGGAAAATCGAGTCATAGTATGCTACAGCATCAGCTCGACGGCGCCGATTGACGAATTCCACCCCCACTGCGACCACTCCGACCAATCCGAATAACAGGAACGGCCAGATTGGTGCTTCCTGAAAATAAAGTAATATTTGTTCAATATATTTTTCCAAAACTTCCTCATCCTTTCAGCGAAACAGATAATGTGCGGAACGACTGGGCTTGTCCGCGAACTCGTTCGATATTGCCACAGGTCGGTATTCGTCGCAATGTTTTAACGATATCCATTTTACCGGATGTAATATAGGATCCAACTGGTGCTTATCAAAACTATTTTTAAGAACCTGTTACATATCAAACAACATATCGAACACAATGAAATAACAACTGTCGCATTGCTATCTGCCAGGTTCGGTCGTGAGTAAAATAAGAAAGGATAAATGGATAAGGCTTTCCTAAAAGTTGATTAAAACTTAGGTTGAGAGTGTGCCAAGCAGTCCGGAGGGCCAGTTTTATAAATACCTGGATCCCCTTCTGGAAAGTTTTACCACTTTAGCTTTTTCACAGGAGTTATAAATGAATACTGTCTTGATTACTGGTGCCAATCGGGGAATCGGATTGGAATTTGCTACACAATATGCTGCAGATGGATGGCGTGTCATAGCATGTTGCCGCCACCCCGAACAGGCTGCAGATCTCGATCAACTGGCCGATCGATATAAAGATCGGTTTTCCATTTACCGACTCGATGTACGAGAATTCGAGGAAATTGATCGATTATCGAAAACACTGGAAACGCAGCCCATTGATATCTTGATTAATAATGCCGGTATCTACCCTCCTGCGCAGCATGGCGAATTTGGCCATATCGATTATTCGGACTGGATAGAAGCCTTCCGGGTAAATACCCTTGCTCCATTCAAAATGGTGGAAGCATTTATCGAACAAATTACCCGCGGTCAGTTGAAAATCATCGCTACACTCACCAGCAAAATGGGCAGTATTGCTGATAATCAGCGTGGTGGCAGCTACCTCTACCGGTCGAGTAAAACAGCTGTAAACATGGTGGTAAAAAGCCTGGCGATTGATTTACAGTCCCGTGGTGTCATCCCGGTTCTGCTACATCCCGGCTGGGTACAGACTGATATGGGTGGGCGCGGTGCCCTGATCTCTGCAAAACAAAGCGTTTCCGGTATGAGGAATGTATTGAGCCGAATCAATCAATCAGATGCTGGTCAATTCTTTGCTTACGACGGACAACCCGTACCTTGGTAGGACTTCTGAGGAACCCCTGAAAAATATTGGTGCGGCGGCAGACAACTAAACTAAGACAAAAACAAGTGAAAAGCACAGCTTCGACAGATTCATATCAGCACAGGCATCACTGATGCACGTTTCCTGAAGGCCGAGCTGCCGTCCCCAGATTTTTATTTGTATCCGCCAGCTGGAGCCAATCCGATAACTTTTCAATCGAGTTTACTCTTTGCATAACGACGATCACTCTGCTGAAAACAGCATTTATTCATTACCTTTCATACAGCTGGCTAACGCAGCGGCAACCTTGTCACTCGGCGCACAGCTCGCAGAGATCCTGCACTGGGGCCTGATCGTGTTTCTTCATGGTGAGCTGGGAGCAGGCAAAACCACACTGGTACGCGGCATACTACGTGGCTTGGGCTATCATGGAAAAGTGAAAAGCCCAACGTACAATTTGGTTGAAATCTATAAAATTTCTAGGTTATACTTGTATCACTTTGATTTTTATAGATTCAACGATCCATCGGAATGGGAAGAAGCAGGCTTCCGGGAATATTTTAATCCAAGTTCGCTATGTCTGATCGAATGGCCTGAAAAAGCAGGAGGATTTTTACCTGCCGCCGATCTGGAGATCAGGCTCAAGTACGCTGAAATTGGAAGGATTGTTGAAATTAAGGCAGAAACGGAGGCAGGAAAACAATGCTTATTACCTTGGCAAGACCTGAAGCTTCGCTGAATCGATTCAATGGCTTTCCTGCATCACTACTTTCATTTCCGCTCATAATTTTCCTGCTGCAACTGGCTTCATTAAGTAATGAAGCTTCAGCCGATACGCAGATCACCGCAGCCCGATACTGGGCTGGGCCCCAGCATACGCGGTTGACACTGGAATCAAGCGCTCCCATCAAATATACCATCAGCATGCTCGATTCACCCAAAAGAATCGTGATGGATATGGAGAATGTTTCTCTGTCTGCTGTGCTGGAAAATCTATCTACCAGACTCAAGCCACAGGATCCGCTGGTCAGCGTATTGAGAGTAGGCCGTTTCACACCAGAGATTATCAGACTCGTCATGGAGTTGAAAACTGATGTCGTACCCAGAACTTTCGTACTTGACCCGATGGATCGGTTCGGACACCGTCTGGTGCTGGATATTTATCCTCCGGAACTGGCTGCCGAGGTTCACCAGCATGAAAGCCATGAACATGACCCACTGATGGCATTACTGCAAAAAAATAAGAAATTGGCCACGGCTGCTGGCTATCCAGCCCAACCGGCTTCGAATGTCGTACTGGCGGCAACTAGTCGTAAGCCGGCGAGCAAGCGTACTATCATCGTCGCGATTGATCCTGGTCATGGTGGTAAGGATCCCGGAGCAATTGGTTCAAAAGGCACCATGGAAAAACATGTAACGCTGTCCATTGCCCGAAAACTCAAGGCAAGATTGGATAGAGAGCCTAACATGCGAGCTGTCCTGACACGTGATAGTGATCATTTTCTGTCACTGGCTGAGCGTCGCCTCAGAGCACGGCAGGCCAACGCGGATCTATTTGTTTCCATTCATGCCGACGCAGCACCACGTAAACAGGCACATGGTTCCTCTGTCTATGCACTGTCGGAAAATGGCGCAACCTCTACAACTGCCAGTTGGCTGGCAAAAAAGGAAAATGAAGCTGATCTGATCGGTGGTATCAAGCTGGATGATAAGGATCGTTACCTGAAGCAAACATTGATCGATCTCTCGATGAATGCCACCATCGACGACAGCATCCGGCTAGCCAGTAACGTATTGAGTGAAATCGGTACCATCAACCATCTGCATAAAAGAAATGTCGAACAGGCTGGTTTTGCTGTACTCAAATCTCCTGACATTCCATCGATCCTGGTTGAAACTGCGTTCATCAGCAATCAAACAGAAGAAGCGAAACTCAGCAGTGAAGCGTATCAGAACAAACTGGCTGATGCGATTTTTGCAGGACTCAAGCGCTATTTCAGTAATAAGCCTTGGCAGATACGTACTGACCTTGCTCACACAAAATAACAGATAATAATAAATCCCTGCTCGGATTAATCACCCTGTTCTCAATCGCTTAGCGAGTATTTGAATTTCATTAGATAGTGGAATATTGAACCCCTCACATAAAACATGCCAGCATTGCTGGTAAACATATAATGCCAGGCTAGGTTGTCCTGATCTGATGTAATAGGACATCAGGCGTCGGTAATTCACTTCCGCCAAAGGTTGCAATTCCAGTACTTTGTTTAATAGTGAGCAAATACGTTCACTTTCTCCGCGTCGTTCGTGAAAATCTATGGAAAGATCAAGAATGCGCGATAATCTATCTGATAATTGGGTCTGTTTTTGTATAACCAGCTCGAAATCAAAGTTTCTCAGAAAAGTACCCCGGTACAACTCCAGTAACTGATCGGTCAGTTCGACAATGACAGCTTGCTGCCCGCCCCTCTTCAAGACTTTTTCCAGTTCATCCAGGGTAGCTTCAAATACCCATAGATCCAACCAGCAATAACGGTCATTGAGTGAGACCATACCAGAATTTACCAGTACAGTTTCTTTCCCGATGAGTCTACGTAATCGGCGCAACGTCATATCAAAAGATTGCCTGGGCAGATCACCCTCTGCATCAGACCATAGCATTTCTCCAAGTTGATGGTTAGCGATATTATGGCCTCCCAGCGCGATGATTGCCGCTAATAACTCCAACACCTTTTTCTGGCTTTTACCAAATCGCTCAACCAGTAGTTCACCCCTCCTCTCTATTATTAATACGCCGAAACTATAGACCCGAACCGGCCATAGCCACTCGTCTGAATACAAAGGCAGTTTGAGAAATGATGGGAACGCTTCTCTGTCAGACACACAACCTCCCCTTTTAATATTTTTAAAAAGAAGGTGAAAAACTCGTTTCGTATTTTTAGTATTTGTAGAAGCTGTTACTTTGCAGTTATCATATAGTTGATAGGTTTATTAGTACGTTATGGTATAGGCCATTACAAGGTATGAAGGCAGTGGTGATTGTTCGCTCTCCTCCAGACACATCTGAGCATTGATCACAGCACTGCAGACCATTGCAATATAGTGATAGATTATGATCGTAGTACGCATCGTTATCTCCCTCACATTGCATCGTTCATGCAAAGTACCTCTATGTACACTCCTGTCGAGTACGATATTTATTTCGGTGCATAACGCATAAACTTCCCCTTCTTACTGAGACTAAAAGTAATAGCTACCGGGGTGCAAGGTGGATGACAGTAACGGCGCGTGTGTGATGTCGGCTTTGCAAAGTTAGTTTTACATGTTTGATGGGCTCATTAGATTAGATACCACTATGTTCGGATATATATCCTTACTTGTCAAGTGCTCAGACATAATTTTTGTAATATCACTGCTATCTATACCGGATATTAGTGCTAAGAACGCCATACCGGCCTCATCTAATCTGGCAATATTTGCATTGACCATTCCAACTTACCACCATGAGTTCGGATATTAAATTATGGTTTTCAGCTGACGATCTGGCAAAGTTATCACGGCATCTCGTGATCAAAATTCCAACCTCAGCGCGCCAATGCAGAGCACGGGCCAAACGTGAGGAATGGCCATCAAGAGAAGTTCGCGGTAAAGGTGGGCCACGCGGCCAAAAAACAGAATTCCGTCCACCGGATAATATTCTGGCTGAAATTCAAGAATTTCTGAGTGAAAATCCTGAATTCTTTTCAGAAACGAAAGCTTCACCTGCAAGACCGATCCGATATGAAATACATCAAGTAGGACCGCTGATCGGTAGCAATAGTAAACCCAGAGGATTAATTGCTGATAATCCTAAGGGTCAGCGAAATCGTCCTGAGAGTATCTACATCGCGCATTACACAACAGGTCCGTCCGGTATAACGGCTGATACGGCTAAGACGGCTACTGATCAGGTAGTCGTCAAAATAACCGTCAATGCAGCTGAATGGCGCAGTCACGCAGGGTTGGATCCAGAACATATCAAAGTTATCGATGTGCAGGGAGACAGTATGAAACCCACTCTGCAGCATGGTGATCAGGTACTAGTGGATACAACCTGCAATCGATTCATCGATGATGCTATTTATGCAATTCAGCAAAGTGACAGGCTGCGAATAAAACGTATCAAACTCAAACTGGATGGTTCAATAGAAGTCAAAAGTGACAATCATCACGGTTTTGGTCCGGAAACATACAGCAAAGAAGAAGCAGCAGCCTTCAATGTATTTGGCAGAATTTTGCCGTTCAAATTTGGAAAATTTGATTTATAGAAACAATAGCACCAGATAAAAATTTGACTATATATTATGTCGTTAACATATAAGAATTAATCATACGAGCGAACTATCCCTTCCTCTTTCTTTATTGATAATTGATATCTGGGAAATCACGCACCAGGGCCTTGCTACAAATATCAACCATATTATTCTGATACGAAATCATAACTACCCGGCTTCAGGCCATGCCGTCGAAATAGTAGTCTTCCCTGAGATCACCATCTAGAGACGAAGCAGATACATCTGTCTCATATACCATATCATTAAACGATCAACTACGGTTTCTAGGTCCAACAGTTTATTGTAATTTAGGTGGAGGAATCGCTCATAGAATACTGCCAGTTGAATGCCGGCAGTATTCCAGCTCAGTAATGAGCAAATACTCAATCAACCTTGTTTTTAATTTCAGAAGCCTTGTCCTTTGTTGCGTCATAAGCTTCGCCTGCGCGATTCTTGGCTTTTTCCTTAAGACATTCAGCATCGCTATCCGGGCATGCTGCTTCTTTAGCACGATTTACTGCCTTATTGGCTTCTCTTTGTGCATCATTCGTACGAGCATCAAGCTTTTCTCCAAACGTTTCAGCAGCCAATACATTAACACTGGAAAACGACAATGACATAGCCAGCATTATCAGTAGATAAGATAATCTCATTTATATACTCCTTTATTTTGGAAAAATTGCGTTAATGCAGATACTGCATGCCGGATATCCGGATATGTGTTACCTGCTGGAAAGTAGGGTGATAATTTAAACTGGAGGTGCTCTTCTACCCAGTAAGTAAAAGACAACAGCTAATATCAGTCCACCGAAGAACAGAATTTTTGCTGCCCATATGAGCGTTCCGGCAATTCCGACAAAGCCCAGAATCCCGGCCAGAATAGCTATGACAAAGAACACTAGAGCCAGATTAAACATAGTTATTTCCTCCACTATGGTTAAAGTTGTGTGGAGTAGCCACTCTCATTTGAATTTTGCGATGAAGTCCGAGAAGGCATTACTGACGGTATTCCACTTTTCTTCTGCCTCATCTTTGATATCTTCCCAAAGATCCTCGGATTTATCTGCCAGCTTCTCCACGTAGGCTGAGAGTTCAGACCGCTTTTCCTCGGCATCTTTAAGCTTCTTATCAAATTCAAGTCTGCCATCAGCCGCCAGGTTTTCTCCCTTCGCTTTCAGCAGATTGATTTGTTCTTCCCACTCTTTCAGTTGGGCTTCAGCTTTTCTTATGTAGGCTTCTCTGTCAGTACTCATGATTCATTACTCCTTTAATGTTAGAAGAACAACGTCATTACTGTTTTATAAAAAGCCGGTGGGAATAGGAGTGCTATTCGTACAGTAACAGCACAGTCCACAAAACCGTCAATGAAAGAAAAGAAAGACGGTTACACTCCAACCATCGTTAATACAGATGTAGTGGTACACGTTGTGCTGACATTTCAGCTTTATTAAGCTCGTAAGGTGTGTACGAGGATTCCGATATACTCAGGAATATGAATAAACTCCTTTTCATTCAGAAATACTAACTGCTTGTACTTCCTGAATATCCCACCTGATTCACACACCAACCGGATATCATCTAGTGTAATGCCAGATCCGGTTATTGATTGGGACAACACGAAAATGAGAATAATTCAATATTTCTCAAATTCATACGATTTATACGACAAAATACGTCTGGTAATCGGCTGTTACCTAAAAAGCAGGCTAATTTGTCCAGCCTTGCGCAGATGACTACAACCTTTTTAAAATCAAAGCCACCGATCCTCATCACTTAAACCGGTGATTTTTACTTTGTGATAAAAACAGATTCATTCCCCGCCCAACAGAGTGTACCGGAGTACAACTCCCTACCCCGCAGAAGCAAGATTATTGCTGCATTCCTTCATATTCGCCGCCTTCATCTGTCCCCGGTAAAGTAGCACCTGGTGGTGTACTCGGTGGAGCTTCCGGTGAAGTGGGAGAATCAGGACTGGAACCCGGACCGATACCACGGGTCTGCTCCGATTTGTTCTCGTTCTGCAACGCATCACAACCCATTGCACCTATAGAAAACATGATCAATACAGTGAATAACACATTCTTTTTCATAGTAATCTCCATAAATAAAAATAATCTACCAACCCGGTGCTGAAACGGCATCCCTCTCATCACCGTGCTGATAGCAGCCAACGATTTACTCCAGTAACGCTATCAATAAATACACATACGAACTGGACTCCACTTACATCTCCCGCTACTTTTCACTACACTGAAGTCATACGGAAAATTTATGTGTCAATATTATGTTCACTGTTCAAGACATAAGTTCCTTGCCCGCAATATTCCAGGATTCCGTCTACACCCTATAAAAAGCAGTGCACTTGTATTGCACTAAGGATTTAGCTTGGGAATATTCTGGATTGCTTCGGCGTACCCGCCTCGCAAAAACGGAGGATGAGGAATTACTGCAGAACCCATCCAACCACCGCTGTCTTTACGAGCTGCATAGCCTTTAGCCGTGACCGTCAGTGAAGTGTGGCGGGTGGCAGAATGTGGCAATCCGGAAACCCACGACAGCCAGAAGTATGCCCCCGACTTCGCCAACCCCGCACTGGACTGCTTTACGCCTGCGGCGTTCATAATGAACGACGAGGATTATTGTTACGTTTGAAGCATTACTGAAAATGTTTATAGGCAAATTATTTTTATTCTGTGACCGCCCCCACAAACAGCCAATGGACCTGGTTCAGGTATGCATAAATGGACTAATTTCCATTGTCATATTAATTTTCACCCGGTTTCATGCCATTTTTTATTACAGTGAAGATTTGCCCCATTCTCCACCCAATACTTTGAACAGGTTAATGGCGTTCGATAAAGAGAGTTGTTTGAGTTGAACGAGCGTTTGTTCGGAATCGAACAAACTGCGTTGTGCGTCCAGAAGCTCCAGATAATTGGCCACGCCTTTCTCGTAACGCCGGGTTACCAGTTTCAAGCGTTCACGATCCGCATCGGTTGCATTCAATTGGGCATCGATCTGGCGCTCGATTTGTTCTCTTGCCAGCAATGTATCGGCGACTTCCCGGAAGGCATTCTGGATAGCTTTTTCATATTCTGCTACCGCAATTTCCTTACGCGCATGACTGACATCCAAATTAGCCTGGTTACGTTTGTTGGTGAAAATCGGCAGTATAAGTTGCGGAGTAAATGCCCAGGCATTGATACCACTACTGAGCAGTTTTGTAAAATGCTCATTGACCAGACCGATATTGGTGGTTAATTGCAAGCGGGGAAATAATGCGGCACGTGCAGCACCGATATTGGCATTGGCAGCTTTCAGTTTGTGTTCGGCTGCACGAATATCCGGACGCCTTTCCAGTAATTCGGAAGGCAAACCTGCCGGGATCGGCGAAAATGTCAGCGTATCGAGCGGAACAGTTTCACTTGGCACAGCGATTGACTGGTCACCAATCAATAACAGTAAGGCGTTGATCGCCTGGGTATGCTCCCGATCCAATGCCGCAACACTCGCACGAGCTTTTTCCATCTGCATTTTTGCTGTTTTCAGATCTACAGCAGTATCTATGCCCGCATCGAAACGACGTTTGATACGGGCATAACTGGCCTCACGTACGGCCAGCGTTCTTTCTGCTAATAATTGGCGCTCTGATAAAGCACGCTCGTCGACATAGGCAGCCGCCACTTCAGCAATCAAACTCGTACGCGCAATCTGCTGAGCTTCCCGGGTGGCCAGATAATCTTCCAGCACCGCTTCGGAAAGACTTTTTATCCGGCCAAAGAAATCGATTTCAAAATTACTGATGCCGATACCGACACGATACATATCAACATCAAAGGTCTGCCCTCTGGCAAAAACCAGACGACTACGATCATAGCTGCCAGCAGCCTCGACTGTAGGTAATTTTTCCGACAGTTGAACATCATATTGAGCACGGGCTTCTTCGATACGCAATGCCGCGATGCGTAGATCCCGGTTTTGTTCCAGTGCAACGTTGATCAGTTTCTGCAGAACCGGGTCGGTGAAATACTGTTGCCAGCTTTCGGGAGCGGCGTTCGTTCCATTCGTATCATCAGCTGTATAACTGGCAGGCAGTGGTGATAGCGGTCGGGTATATTCAGGAATCAGTGAACAGCCACTGAGCAGCAGGATTGCTGCCGAAACGGTCAGCTTCGTAGCTGACTTGAAAAAGCTACCATTTTTCATGACTAAGGAACCTCTGATTAAATCAATAAATGTCATTATGAACACCGGCACCACCATTGCCGTCTTTGCGAACACCGAAGGGGTGAAGCAATCCAGCAGCGATGATGATGAAAGCACTGATTGCCACGGCTCCGGGAGCCTCGGGGGCCTCGCGATGACGGAATAAATCAGAAGTTCCCTAACAGATATTTTTATGAGTGATATCGCGAACGCTTGACATAACGACCTACCATGACAAAAAACAGTGGGACCAGGAATATCGCCAATGCTGTTGCCATGACGTTACCTCCGAACACACTGGTACCGATCGCGGCCTGGGCACCCGATGCTGCACCGGTTGCCAATGCCAAAGGCAGTACACCGGCACCAAAAGCCAGTGAAGTCATGATGATCGGACGCAAACGCAAACGGGTAGCTTCCAGGGTTGCGTCGGTCAGGCTCATACCACTGGCGTAAAGTTCTTTTGCCACCTCGACAATCAGGATGGCATTTTTTGCGGAAAGTCCGATCATTGCGATCAGACCCACCTTGAAATAGATGTCATTCGGCATGTCGCGTAACGTTACCCCCAGCACAGCGCCCAGTACCCCCAGCGGAACGACCAGAATGACCGATAGCGGAATCAGCCAGCTTTCATATAAGGCCGCCAATGCCAGAAATACAATCAGTACGGATAATCCGAACAAAAACGGGGCCTGGTCGCCGGAAAGCCGCTCTTCCAGCGACTGACCTGACCAGTCGAATCCTATCCATTTGGCAACTTAGCCACGATACGCTCGATTTCCTGCATGGCGTCACCACTGCTTTTGCCAGCCGCAGCATTGCCATTAATGGTGAAGGAAGGAAAACCGTTGTAACGTGTGAGCTGCGGTAAACCCATGTTCCATTCCAGTGAAACAAAGGACGACAGCGGTACCAGCTCACCCGTGGCATTTCTTACCCGTAGTTTACGAATGTCATCCAGCTCGATACGGTTTTTACCGTCGGCTTGAACAATGACACGCCTGACCTGGTTACCATGCATAAAGTCACCGACATAATCCGAACCGAACATGACCGCAAGCGTGGCATTGATTTCATCCATGGTGACACCCAGCGCTTGTGCCTTGCGTCGATCGATATCCAGGTTAACGATTGGTGCTTCTGCCAGACCAGCAAACATCAAATTGGTTAGTCCTGGATTTTGTCCACCCTCAGCCAGTAACTGGTCACGCGCGGCCGCCAAAGTTTTATATCCGACACTGCCACGATCCTGCAACCGCAGATCGAAACCGTTGGATGAACCCAGTTCAGGTAATGGCGGTGTATTTAAAGCAAATACCATCAGATTGGGCCGACCATAAAAATGTATGTTGACACGGTCGACGATCGATTGCACATGCTGATCGGCGTCCTTGCGTTCTTCCCAGTCCTGTAGTGTCGCAAAAACCATTCCGCTACTGGCACCTGTGCCGTAGAAACTGAAACCACCGACTTCATAGGCATATTTCACCGGTTCATTTTCCAACAGGTATTGGCCCACTTCGCCAAGTGTACTCATAGTTTCATGCATCGTAGCGCCCTGCGGCAACATGACCATAATCATAAAATTACCTTGATCCTCTTCCGGCAGGAAAGCTGTCGGTAAACGGACAAAGAGTAAGGCCACCACAGCAATGATGACGCCATACGCAGCCAGCCAACGAGCAGGGTGTTTAAGTATCCGTCCGACACGATACTGGTAACGGCCAGTCAAAAAAGTAAACGTCCGGTTGAACCAGCCGAAGAATCCACGTTTTTTTTCATGGTGTTCTTTATCGATAGGCTTGAGCAGGGTAGCGCACAGGGCAGGCGTCAGTGAAAGTGCCAGAAAAGCGGAAAAAGCAATAGAAGTAGCCAGCGACAAGGAAAACTGCCGATAAATATTGCCGACTGCACCACTGAAAAATGCCATAGGCAGAAATACGGAAGTCAGAACAACTGTGATACCGATAATCGCACCACTGATCTGCTGCATCGCTTTGATAGTGGCCTGGTAGGGAGATAAACCTTCTTCGACGATGATGCGCTCGGCGTTCTCCACCACGACGATAGCATCATCCACAACGATACCAATCGCCAATACCATGAAACATGGTCAGAACATTAATGGAAAACCCCAAGCCGTACATGACCGAGAAAGTGCCGAGGAGTGCAATCGGTACTACCAACGTAGGAATAAGCGTTACCCGGATGTTCTGCATAAACAGAAACATCACCAAAAACACAAGGATTACTGCTTCAACCAGAGTATTTACTACTTTCTTGATAGATACTTCGACAAATGCCGAAGTATCATAGGGTATCTGGTAACTGACACCTGCCGGGAAATATTTGGAGAGTTCATCCATTGTGTTGCGTATGCGCTCCACAGTAGCCACCGCGTTGGATCCCGGTGCCATTTTCACTGCCATTCCCGCAGCATTCTTACCATTAACCCGGGAAAAGAACGAATAATCACTTCCACCATATTCCACTCTGGCAACATCACGCAACAGGACGGCACCACCGTCTGCTTTGGTCCGTAACGTAATATTTTTAAAATCTTCCGGGGTAGTAAGCATCGTATCCGCCACGACATTAGCACTGATGGGCGCATAGTCCGGCACTGCTTTATCACCAATGTCGCCGACGACCACACGGGCATTATGGCTGCGTATCGCTGAAGCAAGATCAGATGCCGTCAGGTTGAGAGAGGTCATTTTTGCCGGATCCGGCCATATACGCATGGCGTATTCGGGGCTGAACGATTGTACCTTGCCTACTCCCTCGACTCGGCGCAATGCCTGCAACACATTGGCAGATGCCAGTTCTCCAAGCTCGATTTCCGTCAAACGGTTGTCATCAGAAGTGATGGAAACCACCAACTGTATGCTGTCAGCAGATTTTTCAATGAAAATACCATTGCGTCGTACCACCTCCGGTAGGCGCGCTTCAACCATTTTCAAACGATTCTGTACCTCTACTGCAGCCAGGTCAGGGTCCGTGCCCTGTCTGAATGTAAGATTGATGTTGGCAGAGCCCGGGCTGCTGGTGGCTGAGGTGTACATCAATCTCGGCGCACCATTCATTTCACGTTCGATAATCGCTGTGACCGATTCTTCTACAACCCTGGCAGAAGCGCCGGGATAAGTAGCCGTTACGTTCACTACAGGTGGTGCAATATCCGGATATTGTGCTACCGGCAGACCACGAATGGAGAGCAAACCTGCAAGAACGATCAGTAATGAGATCACCCAAGCAAATACCGGGCGGTCGATAAAAAATCGGGCCATAAATTCCTGTATGGATTGTTATTGTTGGGAACTGTCTGATTGACCATTGTCAGTAACGACAGGCTTTACCTGGGTACCTGGTATCATCATGGCCGGGTTGCTGATAATGACTTTTTCACCACCCTGCAATCCACTGGTAATCACCCAATGGTTACCTTCCAGCGTATTTGCCTCAACTTCAACCATTTGCACTTTGTCTTCAGCATCGACCACCATGGCGCTGGCCACTCCAGAAGCACGAACCAACGCATCGCGTGGAATATGGACAACATTGTTGATGATGGCTCGTTCCAGTCTCACCTGCACATAAGCACCAGGTAACAGTTCATATTCAGGATTATCGAATAATGCTCGCATCGCTACGGTGTCGGTCGATGTATCCACTGCGAGATCTGAAAAAAACAGCTTACCGGTACGGCCATACTCGCTGCCATCAGAAAAAATCAGGCGAACCTGAATATTTTCCTGCTCAATCCCCTGGACTTTTCCTGACTTGATCGCACGTTGCATGGCCATGACTTCAGCAGCCGGCTGTGAAAAATTGACATAAATCGGATCGATCTGTTCGACAGTAGTCAGTGGCGTCGGTGCATCTTGTCCGACCAGCGCCCCCTCTGTTACCAATGCACGACGTGCCCGGCCGTCGATCGGTGAAACGACTGTTGCATAGCCAAGATCGAGCTTGGCTTTTTCCAACCGTGCTCTGGCTGAGAGCAATTCTGCCTTGGCTTGTTTTTCCTCAGCTACTGCGGATTGATAGTCACGCTCACTGATGGAATGATCACTGACCAGATCTTTGTAACGCTCAAGTTTGTCGGCCACATCATGGTAATTGGCTTCAGCTTTCGCCAAAGCGCCTGACGCTTCATCGCGTGCTACTTTTAACAACTCGGGATTAATCAGGAAAAGCGGGGTACCTTTACGTACATCCTGTCCTTCTCGATATAGCCGCTCCGTCACAATTCCAGCTACTCTGGCACGCACCTCTGCCTGCCGGAAAGCTTCCAGTCTGCCTGGCAACTCGATGCTGACTGGAGAAGAGACCGCCCGAGTAACGATAACATCGACTTGCGGAGGTGCTTCATCCGCTGCCGTATGGTTTGGCTGATCGTTACACCCTACCAGACTATAGATCCAGAACAGAACCATCAGAATATAAAACCGGTTTTGGTAACGAAGCATGGATATCTCTTTGATTAGTATTTGTTGCCGGATAATCCGAACAGTGTTATCAGTCCGGCAATATAACATATAATCAGTCATGATTGATTAATTAACTGTGACGTATAATGTTTATACTGTTGGTAAATATTTATTTGATTAAGGAAATTGTGTGCCAAGAAAAACCAGGGAAGATTCACAGCGTACACGTGATACGATTCTTGATGCAGCAGAACGGGTCATTCTATGCAAAGGTATAGGATGCACGACAATGGGAGATATCGCCAATGCTGCAAATGTTTCACGAGGTGCAGTTTACGGGCACTATAAAAACAAGATAGACCTATCAATTGCCATGTGCGAACGGGCATTCAGATCAGTGGAAATGCCTGCCAGAATTGCAGGTGAACCCGCGCTGCAGACACTGTACCGGGAAGGTATTTATCTCCTGCGTTTATACTCGGAACCGGGGCCAATACAACGCGTACTGCACATACTGTACGTCAAATGTGATGAGAGCGAAGGCCACATCGCTCTGCTCGATCTTCGCAACAAATGGGAAACACAACGCATGGCCGATACGGAAAAGCTCATCATCGAAGCTGTCGCCAATGCTGAACTGCCGCAGAATACAGATACCAAACTGGCAAACCTGTATCTGCATTCTCTGTTCGATGGCATCTACAGCACCTTATTCTGCACGAATCGCGTTCCCGAGCACAAATGGGAAATTGCAGAAAAGCTCTATCAGGCAGGCTTCGTAGGGTTACGAACCGCTAAAGAATTAAGCTCCTGATAAGAGTTTGATATGATGATCGTCAAACTGCTTAGTTAGCTTAAAACATAATATGCCTATGGACCATTTTCAGTAACACAATAATCCCCGTCATTTGCGAACGCCGCAGGTGTAAAGCAATCCAGTGCGGGGCTGGCGAAGTCAGGGCGTATATCTCTGGCTGCCATGGGTTTCTGGATTGCCACGCTGCTGCGCAGCTCGCAAAGACAGCAGTGGTTGGATGGGCTGTTGCAGTAATTCCTCATCCTCCGTTTTGCGAGGCGGCACGCCGAAGCAATCCAGAGAAACGGTTGCACAGGCACCGGATCGCCGCGTCCCGCCACACTTTACTCGCAGTCGCGGCTAAAAATAGCTTAGAAACATAGGACATAAACCATAGTAGATTTCATCTCCGACGTAACAACTCATATCTAATTTCAGTTTGACGAGTAGAAACGATATGGCAAGGCAAATTCATCTGATAGACAACAGAAGGAGGAAGTATGGGAACCATGCGTGTTGCACAGATCTCACGTCCGAATGGCCCTTTTGAAATCGTTGAACGGCCAATACCGGAGCCAGGCCCTGGATCGGTACGGATCAAAGTGCTTGCCTGTGGCGTCTGCCACAGTGATTCACTCACCCAAGCAGGTACCTGGCCTGGAATTCAATATCCGCGCGTTCCCGGCCATGAAGTAGTGGGTGAAATCGACGCAGTTGGGAGCGATGTTCCTCAGTGGAAACCGGGGCAACGTGTGGGTGTCGGCTGGAATGCCGGTTACTGCAGCCATTGCGATTATTGCCGGCGTGGCGTGCTCTTTGCCTGTAAGGCTAACGATGCCACCGGAGTTACCTACGATGGTGGTTACGCTGAATACATGATCGCTCCCGCCAGCGCAGTTGCACTGATGCCTGCCGACTTACCTCCTCTTGAAGCAGCACCCCTGATGTGCGCTGGTGTCACCACATTCAACGCATTGCGAAACAGCAGCGCAAGGCCGGGGGATGTTGTCGCCGTACTCGGAATAGGCGGGCTCGGCCATCTTGGGATTCAGTACGCCGCGAAAATGGGTTTTCATACTGTCGGCATTGCGCGCGGACAGGATAAGGCAGCCCTCGCCCACCAACTTGGTGCATCAGTCTACATCGACAGTCAGGCTCAGGATCCCTCGGCAGAACTTCTCAAACTGGGCGGCGCTAAGGTCATTCTCGCCACGGCAACCAGTGGCGAAGCAATGAGCGCCGTACAGAATGGTCTGGCAGTCAACGGTACACTGCTGATTGTCGGCGCAGCTACCTCAATGCAGGTATCCCCCTTGTCCCTCATCATGGGCTGCCGTTCGATCAAAGGTTGGTATTCAGGGAGTTCGATTGACTCTCAGGATACGCTTACATTCAGCGCACGGACTGGTGTCAGGTCGATGAATGAAATCTATCCACTGGAGCGCGTTTCCGAAGCCTTCGACCGCATGATGAGTGGCAAAGCGCGCTTCCGGGTTGTGCTTACACTCGAGTGATAGGGTTAGATCACTGAATCAGATAGCACTCAGGGGTCTTTGAAAAAGTCAGCGAGTGGCCAGTACAAGGTAAGAACAGGCAAAGCGCAGTTTACAAGCAGTAAGTTAAGCATTCTGGACCTGCCTAACCTGGAAACCGCAGTAATCAATGCGAATAGCTTTTCAGAAATTCCCTATTTTTTATCTAACTGCAACCGCACTGATCTGATGACGGCTTTCATCGCAAATAACTCCCTTCCCCTCTCTGGGATAAAACTATGAACAAGGTCGGCTGGTTTCTCATTATAGCCAACCTGAGTGGATGTGCCGTGGGCCCGGATTACCGCCCCCCGCTCCCTGAAATTCCCGATTCCTGGCAGGCTGAAAAAGAAGAGGCTATTGAGCCTGTACAGCCAATTGATCAGGAAGCACTGAAGGAATGGTGGAAAAATTTCGGTGATCCCCAATTGGACAGCTTGATAGATCAGGCATTATCAAATAACCTCGACCTCAAAATAGCACTGTCCCGCATCGACCAGGCCCGTGCCGAGCGTAGCGCCATTCGCGCCGAGCTTTTTCCAAGTGTTGACGTAGGAGCAGGTGCCCAGCGCAGCCATAATCCCTTTCCCGGTTTTGCACCCGGTATCAAATTCAACTTGTTTGAACTGGGATTCGATGCTTTGTGGGAAATCGATCTGTTTGGTCGTTTACGCCGCCAGTTGGAAGCTGCCTCTGCCGATCTGGATGCCGTGAATATTCAGTACAGCCAGGCGCTGGTAACCTTGACAGCCGATCTGGCACGCAGTTATATCGAATACCGCAGTCTTCAGAACCAGCTGCGTATCACTCGCGCAAACCTGGCTGCTCAGCAGACCACGCAAGAATTAACCGAAAAACTTTTCAAGGCGGGCGTCGGTACCCGCTACGACGCTGTGCGGGCACGGGCACAGACAGAAACCACTAAAGCTCAGCTTCCCAGCCTGGAAGGAAATCTGGTTGCTGCGTTACGACAATTGGAAACGTTAGTAGGACAACAGCCAGGTACGCTTGCTGCCGAGCTGAATAAACCGGATGCTGTACCTGTGGCACCTGGACACACCATTCTGGCCTCACCTGCTGCAACCATCCGTCATCGTCCCGATCTTCGTATTGCCGAACGTCGACTCGCCGCTGCAACAGCTTTGCAAGGTGCTGCGATCGCAGAATTGTTCCCGCGGCTGTCACTGTCGGCGTTCCTGGGTCTGCGCAATACCGAGCTCGGCGCACTGTTCAAGTCAGCTGCTTTTTCCTATAACGCTGCCGCTGGCCTTTTGCAACCACTGCTCAATTTCGGACGTATCCGGGCCGGCATTAATCTGGCCAATGCACGACAGCAGGAAGCCTATCTGACATTTGAAAAAACAGTGCTGGAAGCATTGCAGGAAACCGAAACCGCCCTGACACGCTATCTCAAGGAAGAAATACGGCGACAGGCATTGGCTCGCTCCGTGACAGACCTGCGCGAAGCTGTCCGATTATCGCAACTGCGTTTTCAGGTAGGGACCGTATCGTTTCTGGATGTACTGGACGCCCAACGCACACTTTACAGTGCCGAAATCGACCTTGCCCGCTCCGAAGCGAAAGCTTCGACTGATCTGATTACGGTCTATAAAGCATTGGGGGGCGGTGCAGACGCGACTGCGCCACCAGTGGAAACCATTTCGGAGAAACAATGAATCAACGAGCGAAATCGATCCTGACTTATATTTTTGTGGCCTTCGTTATCATCACTGCCATCGCAGCATGGTGGATACTGCGCCCGGCTGGTCTGCCTGCCGGGATTGTGGCAGGAAATGGTCGCATCGAAGCCACCGAAATCGATATTGCTACCAAAGCCCCCGGCCGCATTATCGAAATTCTGGCAAGAGAAGGTGATTTCGTACAAGCCAATACCGTATTGGCGCGAATGGATACACAGGTATTGCGTGCTCAGAAAATCGAGGCAGAAGCACAGGTTCGTCGGGCCGAATATGCCTATCAAACGGCAAAATCTATCGTGATACAACGTAAAAGTGAACAGACGGCTGCACAAGCAGTCGTGGCCCAGCGTCAAGCAGAATTGGATGCTGCCCGTAAACGCTTGAAACGCACACAAACGCTGGCCGGCGAAGGCGCTTCGGCTCAGCAGGAACTGGATGATGACCGGGCACGGGTATTGAGTGCACAAGCCGCCGTCAGCGCAGCGCGGGCTCAGGTTGCCGCAGCCAACGCCGGTATCGAAGCAGCAAAATCACAGGTGATAGAGTCACAATCAGTCATTGCCGCCACCCAGGCTACCGTTGCACGCCTGCAGGCGGACATCGATGACAGCGAATTGAGGGCACCACGTGATGGCCGTGTACAGTATCGCGTAGCAGAGCCCGGTGAAGTACTGGGTGTTGGCGGTCGTGTCCTCAATATGGTCGATCTTTCTGATGTTTATATGACCTTCTTCCTGCCTACCGAAGCTGCCGGTAAAGTAGCACTCGGCAGTGATATCCGTCTCGTACTCGATGCTGCGCCAAGCTATGTGATTCCGGCCAAAGCCAGCTTTGTCGCCAGTGTTGCCCAATTTACTCCGAAAACAGTAGAAACCGAAAGTGAGCGTCTGAAACTGATGTTCCGTGTAAGAGCGAGAATCGATCCTGAGCTGTTGAAGCAACACCTGGAGCAGGTTAAGACTGGCTTACCCGGTATGGCTTATGTCAAACTCGATCCTGCGGCGGCATGGCCCGCTGAACTGGAAGTCAGATTACCGCAATGAGTACGGATATCTCCACAAAACCAGTTATCCGCGCACAGAATGTCAGTTTACGCTACGGTGACAATCTTGCGCTTGATGACCTCAACATAGGGATTCCCGCCCATTGCATGGTAGGGCTGATCGGCCCGGATGGGGTCGGTAAATCCAGTCTGATGTCGTTACTGACCGGGGCACGAGTAATGCAACAGGGCCAACTAGAAGTCCTGGGGAGCGATATTGCAAATCCGGCACATCGTCGTGTCATCTGTCCGCGTATTGCTTACATGCCGCAGGGGCTGGGTAAGAACCTGTACCACACGCTATCGGTATTCGAAAATATTGATTTCTTCGGCCGATTGTTTGGCCATGAACAGGCCGAACGTCATCAACGCATTGATGAATTACTCGAAAGTACCGGTCTTGCACCATTCCGTGATCGCCCTGCCGGTAAATTATCGGGCGGAATGAAACAGAAACTCGGCTTGTGCTGTGCACTGATTCACGACCCCGATCTGCTGGTACTGGATGAGCCGACTACCGGTGTCGATCCATTATCACGCGCCCAGTTTTGGGAGCTGATCAGTCACTTACGTGCACAACATGTCGGCATGAGTGTACTGGTTTCTACCGCCTATATGGATGAGGCAGAACACTTCGACTGGCTGATAGCAATGGATACCGGCAAAATTCTTGCTACCGGTACTGCAGCCGAGCTACGCGCACGTACCGATACCGACTCGCTGGAAGCAGCTTTTATCCGATTATTGCCGGAAGAAAAACGCAAAGGTTACAGGGAAGTAGTCATCCCGCCACGCAATACCCAGGATGACCAGGAAATTGCCATCGAGGCACACGATCTGACTATGCGTTTTGGTGACTTTGTCGCGGTCGACCGGGTCAATCTGCATATCTCGCGCGGTGAAATCTTTGGCTTTCTCGGCTCCAATGGTTGTGGTAAATCCACCACCATGAAAATGCTTACCGGCCTGCTACCACCCAGTGAAGGGGAAGCGTGGTTGTTCGGTCAGATCATCGATGCCGGTAATCTGGCCACCCGTAAACGAGTCGGCTATATGTCTCAGGCATTCTCACTATACTCTGAGCTGACTGTACGGCAGAATCTGGAATTGCATGCAAAGCTGTTCCACCTGCCTGATGCTGATATTCCTGCCCGTGTCACTGAAATGGCTGAACGCTTTCTGCTCAATGCAGTTATGGATAGCTTCCCCGATGCCCTGCCGCTGGGCATGCGCCAGCGGTTATCGCTGGCGGTGGCAGTTATTCATAAGCCGGATTTGCTGATTCTCGACGAACCTACCTCCGGTGTCGATCCAATAGCACGTGACATGTTCTGGGAACTGATCATCGGCCTGGCTCGCCATGATCAGGTGACCATCTTCATTTCTACCCATTTCATGAACGAAGCCGAGCGCTGTGATCGTATCTCGTTAATGCATGCCGGCAAGGTGCTCGCCAGTGATACCCCTGCTGCACTGATCGAACGTAGCGGTCATTCCACATTGGAGGCTGCTTTTATCAGTTACCTGAAACAAGCAAGCGGCATTGATGACAAACCGATGAAAACTGCTTCCACCCCTACCACAAAAGCTACTGCTACATCAGATAACACTCACGCTGGCATTACACTTAAGGAACCTCTGAAAAACGTCGGCGAGGCAGTCAGTTCAAGGCAAAAATCGGCGAAAAAGCGGAGTTTATACGTAATAAATGAGCATTTTAAGCCGATTTTTAACACAGAAATGACAACGCAGGTAGTTTTTCAGAGGTTCCTTAACGCCCGCTTCAGCCCGTTACGCCTGTTCAGCTATACCTTGCGCGAAGCACTGGAACTGCGCCGTGACCCGATTCGTGGTTCGATCGCGTTATTCGGAACAGTGCTACTGATGTTCATCATGGGTTACGGTATCAGTATGGATGTCGAGAATCTGCGCTTTGCCGTCCTCGATCGCGACCAGACCACGCTCAGTCAGAATTATATACTCGATCTCAGCGGCTCACGTTATTTTATCGAGCGACCACCAATCATTGACTACGACGAACTCGACCAGCGCATGCGTAGCGGTGAATTGAGCCTCGCACTGGAAATCCCTCCGAATTTCGCACGTGATCTGGCACGTGGCGATAACGTCAGGATCGGCGCCTGGATCGACGGGGCAATGCCCACACGCGCTGAAAATATACTCGGCTATGTGCAGGCGATGCACCAGGGCTGGCTGCTTGAGCAGGCGCGTCGCCATGCCACAAGTCATGTACCTGCCGGGCTGATGACGATCGAGACGCGCTTTCGTTATAACCCTGACGTCAAAAGCCTGCCGGCCACCGTACCCGCGGTGATACCCATGCTACTGATGCTGATTCTGGCCATGCTCAGTGCACTCAGCGTAGTACGAGAAAAAGAGCTGGGTTCCATTCTCAACCTGTATGTCACGCCAGTGACCAAACTGGAATTTCTCCTCGGTAAGCAACTTCCTTACATTGCCTTGGGCATGGTCAACTTTTTCCTATTATGCATATTGGCTGTATTCGTTTCTGGCGTACCGCACAAGGGGGATTTCCTGTTACTGACAATAGCAGCATTATTTTATGTGACTGCTGCTACCGGTCTTGGTTTACTGATTTCAGCCTTTACACGCAGCCAGATTGCCGCCATCTTTGCTACATCGCTTGCTACCATCATCCCTTCTTCACGCTTTTCCGGCATGATCGATCCGGTCTCTTCGCTGGAAGGTGGAGCACGATTGGTCGGTGAGATTTTTCCCGCCACTTACTTTCTGACAATCAGTCGGGGCACCTTTTCCAAAGCATTAGGTTTTACCGAGCTCGGCTCTTTATTACTGCCACTTGCGCTCGCCATTCCTGTCATTACCAGCCTAGCGGTTGCACTATTGAAAAAACAGGAACGTTAGCAATGCTCACCTTACTTAACATTTTTCACCTTGGAGTCAAAGAATTGCGCAGCCTGGGACGTGACAAACTGATGCTGTTCCTGATCCTGTTCGCGTTTACCGGTCAAGTGTACCTGACTGCCACCGGACTGCCCGGGTCACTGCATAAAGCCCCCATTGCCATTATCGATGAAGACCGGTCACCTCTGTCATTGCGCATCATCAATGCCTTTTATCCCCCTCATTTTTTGCCACCGCTCATCATCGATCAGTATGCCGCCGATCCGGGTATGGATACAGGTCTGTATACTTTTGTGCTTGATATCCCACCCAATTTTCAGCGTGATGTACTGGCTGGACGCCGACCAACCGTTCAGCTCAATGTCGATGCTACGCGTATGTCACAGGCTTTTATCGGTAACGGCTATATCCAGAGCATTGTCACTGGCGAGGTCACAGCATTCTCTCAGGGCTATCGGACCCTTCCCATCTGGCCGGCAGAACTCGAAATACGTGCACGCTTCAATCCGAATCTGAGCTCGGTATGGTTTGGTTCGGTGATGGAAGTCATCAACAGTATCACCATGCTGTCTATTATTCTCACCGGCGCAGCACTGATCCGTGAACGTGAGCACGGCACTATCGAGCATCTGCTGGTAATGCCACTGACACCATTCGAGATCATGATGGCCAAAGTCTGGTCGATGGGCCTGGTAGTCGTCATCGTAGCTACAGCATCGATTATCTTTGTCGTACAGGATTTGCTCAGCGTACCGATCGAAGGTTCGATCGGATTGTTCGTCATCGGCATGACATTACACCTGTTCGCTACGACCTCAATGGGCATTTTCCTCGGCACGGTAGCGCGTTCGATGCCCCAGATGGGACTGCTGATGATCATTGTTCTGCTGCCACTGCAAATGCTGTCCGGCGGCATGACGCCGCGTGAAAGTATGCCCGAGATAGTACAGCACCTCATGCTTGCAGCACCGACCACCCATTTCGTCTCACTTGCCCAGGCTATTCTCTACCGTGGCGCAGATTTCAGCATTGTCTGGCCGGAATTCCTCGCTTTGCTTGCGATTGGCAGTATCTTTTTCGTACTGGCACTCGCCCGCTTCCGCAGAACAATCAGTTCCATGGCATGATCAGCCTTTAATCACATGTCAATATCGAACTATCCTCCTGTTAAAAGGCTCTTTGTCCGCCACCAGATAGCGATATAAAAAGCCCTCTTTTACACCCGTTTCTGACCTTACTGCATACGCCATGTGACCTCAAGTTGTGGACGCACATCCATTTCCAGTGCCTGCTCACTGGAATTGAACCGTATAACATTCTGAACAGGACCGGACACGTGAACCAGCCGCCAGCCATAATTCGGCTCCCCTTCAGTGAAAGCTTTCAAGCGATTGGTCACATTAAAGGCAACCCACCCGGCATTCCATTCCATATTAACCATTGCATCCGCCGTGGCGTCGTAATCCAGCCCTACTCCACCTGCACCGGCAACTTCCCAGTCCAGATCATTCGACGCCCTGAACCACGTGGCTTCCCCCTCCTTCCATGGCTTCAGCATGGCATGCAGTGCCACCACATTACTGTATGCACCTTTATGCAGATGAAGCACTGCTGTCTTGATAACCGCATTATCCGGAACTGGCCCGCCCTCCGATGCAAACACGTTGAATTTAATCAGTGGAGCATATTTCCCCCCCAGAAACAACAGGTTTTGAGCATTACCGAAATTACTGTTCTTATGATAGTCGGAAAGATAGGTGTCAATCACTGCCGCGTCATTTGCTCCACCGTCTCTATAGATGCGTGTCGTCACCACTTCGCCAGCAGGAGGCGGTAAAGTATCAGACTGGACGATCAGGATGGCCGGCTCCGAATGAACACTCGCTCCCATATCATCGATAGCTTCGGCTGTTATCGTATATTCCCCCGCTTCCGCTGCAGGCCAGTCGATCAGATAAGGTTCAGCCGTTACCGAACCGACCGCTGATCCATTGACATGAAAAATCACTTCTACTACCGAGCCATCGATATCACTTGCCTGTGCCGACAGGGTGACCAGACTATCTACAGCAACTGTTTCACCCGTAACCGGAGCATTTAGAATGACCACAGGCGGATGATTCACAGGACCTGGATCAGGGTCCGGATCAGGATCAGGACCGCCTCCACCTTCATTCACACGCCATGTGACCTCAAGTTGTGGACGTACATCCATTTCCAGTGCCTGTTCACTGGAATTGAACCTTATAACATTCTGGACAGGACCGGACACATGGACCAGCCGCCAGCCATAATTCGGTTTCCCTTCAGTGAAAGCTTTCAGGCGATTGGTCACATCAAAGGCAACCCACCCGGCATTCCATTCCATATTGACCACTTCATCTGCCGTAGCGTCGTAATCCAACCCTACTCCACCTGCACCGGCAACTTCCCAGTCCTGATCATTCGATGCCCTGAACCATGTGGTTTCCCCTTCCTTCCATGGCTTCAGCATGGCATGCAGTGCCACCACATTACTGTATGCACCTTTGTGCAGATGAAGCACTGCCGTCTTGATAATCGCATTATCCGGAACCGGCCCACCCTCCGACGCAAACACGTTGAATTTGATCAGTGGAGTATATTTTCCTCCCAGAAACAACAGGTTTTGAGCATTCCCGAAGTTACTGTTCTTATGATAGTCGGAAAGATAGGTATCAATCACTGCTGCGTCATTTGCTCCACCGTCTCTATAGATGCGTGTTGTCACCACTTCGCCAGCAGGAGGCGGTGAAGTATCAGACTGGACGATCAGGATGACCGGCTCCGAATGGGCACTCGCTCCCATATCATCGATAGCTTCGGCCGTTATCGTATATTCTCCTGCTTCCGATGCAGGCCAGTCGATCAGATAAGGTTCAGCCGTTACCGAACCGACCGCTGATCCATTGACATGAAAAATCACTTCTACTACCGAGCCATCGGTATCACTTGCCTGTGCCGACAGGGTGACCAGACTATCTACAGCAACTGTTTCACCCGTAACCGGAGCATTTAGAATGACCACAGGCGGATGATTCACAGGACCTGGACCAGGGTCCGGATCAGGACCAGGACCGCCTCCCCCCCCATTATTCCCTCCTGCTTCCGGCTCTACCCATCCAATCGGTTTATAAACCCAGATATTCCCATTGATCGCATCCTCAAGACCAATAAACACATCAAATCCCGGGATATATTCCCATTTCCCTAATATCCCCGTCCCAACATTCAAAGGCGGAGACTCACCTGATCCCAATGGTTCCATTTGGATCTGCCAACCTGCGGTAGACAATTGTTCCGGCGGGGTAATGCGCCATACTTCTGCGCTGCCACACCACAGTAAAAAATTACCCCGATTCGGGTCAAAATCCAGTGCACAATCCTGTAAAGACAGGCCGGTTGTACTATTGAAACTACTTACCCACTCGACAAACTCTGCTATCGAACCTGTGACCTCAACGATCTGATTCCGGTCTGTCGACCGATCCGGTCGCAAATCCCAGAAAACAAATGGCCGCGTATTATCTCCAATCCTCAGAAAAATTTTGCCGACCGGATCATAACCACAAGTCGTTTTACCCGATGGACCTGTCCAGTGTATGCCTACCCGCTCGATTTGATCCAACTCGGGTGAGTTGATATCTATTACCTGGTACTTGTATAAAGATGGGGATGTTCCGCCACTTGTGGGCCGGGCTGCTACGTAGACAACATCATGTTCTGCTTCCTGGCTGTAAGCCGTACAGCCGTTTATGTGACTTTTCGGATAAGCGTTATCCGGAAAAAGTGAGGGAAAATCACGATTTTCCCACATCTCACCCCCCTCAATTTCCGGGAATGTACCTACTCGTTGAACATGTGAACCTGTCGTACCCCCTACTTTGTTTGGATCAGCACGTGCCGGATCAAACAGATATGGGCCGGTTTGCCGCATCACACTGGGATTGTTCTCGCTCGGCCGCACATACGGACCGCCTGTATTGTAAATAGCACCACCAAAGTTTAAATAACGATCGGCTATCGGCAGAAAAACCGCATTATCATAAGTATGTGCAGATGAAGGTGCCGCATCAGCTCCATCGACCGGTATTGTCACCACGCTGGAAAGCCACATTATTTCGCTTGGTAAAGATGCCCGCTCCCATCTGAGATTCTCAGATCGCCAGCGATAAACATCATTTCCGGAATAATTTGCATGTCCCCCCCCATAAATAATCAGATTACCTCGGTTACTATCCCAGGCAAAACTGCTCCACGCTCTGATTATCCTGTCAGGAGTAGGATTACTACTGAGGTTAAGTGGCCGCAGCTCGGCCGGTGCCCATACCTCAGAATAAGAATTCGCATTGACCTTCCGCCATGTGCCTTCCGCCATCTGTGACACAATCTCCAATAGCGCTCCACCAGCATAGGGTGTCGAAGCATACGTCAATGGTGCAGAAACCAGCCAGACCAGAGCCAGTACACATTTCTGCAACAGATGACTACACTTTGTTTTCGTGTCTGACTCCATGTGTGAATTTCTCCAATTAAATAATCAAGATAACCTGATGGAAAATATTAAAAATCAACAACAAATATGATAAATAATGAATTGTCGAACACTTGCAACTGCCAGGAAATTATTCATGTTGCTTTATTTCATGCAATTTCTATGCCATAAATATTAATCATTTATAATTCATGGCACTATAGCGTGTAATTAACCGTATCATAGGAAATATGTAAAATTTTTCGACAAGTCAGTTTGTTGACAAGTGAATAAGATGCGAGCGGTATCAGACCGCTTGGCCCGGCACCGCACTATGTGGCAGGAAACTTCTATGCTCCTTTACTACTTATCCATTTTTCGGATTAGAAACAGAAACATGGGTAGCAGCAGCAAGCTGAAGTGTAAAAAACATCGACAGCAATAGATATATTGCTTGAGAAAAAGAAAAATGGAATTCGGGGTCAAAGATGATTTTTCGATCAGTTACGGAAAGCTACTCATTGATCAACTCTGTATCAAGTGCCCACACAGGTGCCACCCATACCCGGTCATGCTGACGTTCTCCGCTGACTGATTTATCGCTCCTGAATGCCTCCGGTGAATAGCTTATATATGCCGCATCAGGCTTTCTCCCTTTATAAGATAAAGATCCGTCGAATAATTTTACATATACCTCTCATCAGGTCCAATATGCCAATGAAGCATTCTCAGATCCCAAGACCCAGGCATCTGGCAAGTGACACAAGCCATTAACATACCGGCGTGCCCTAATATCAAATCAGGAACAACAGCATAACTCCCATACAGTAATAATTCGTGATTCAACTTCCTATCAAGCCTGAGTTATCAGTGCCGTTGTATTCACCAATGAACAAAATCAATAAGGAGCTGATATAACCATGATCTGCCATCATTTCCACTCACTATTATTAAAAATCCCATGAATCGGTGCACAATCGATTACAAGACAATAAGAACCACTCAGCCTGAGATTATCTCCCGGATCATTGAAATAGATGAAGAATCCCAAAACTGCTTCAGAGAAATGGATATGCTGTTACGGTCTGATCAGGCAGTGGCATCGTTTATTCTCAGAGTGGCTAATTCCCCTATTTACAATCGCAGTCAACCGATCAGAACACTGCCTATCGCCATCAGCCTGCTGGGAATCAATATCATCCGTTCACTGGTTATCCTGGCTTTCTCCCGATCATTATTTTCCAAAAGTAAAAATGAGCTGGTCTGCAAGCATGTCTGGCACCATTCTCTGCTGACTGCGATCGCAAGTTACGATATCTATCTTGAACTCGGTGAGTTCGAAGCATGCGAGGAAGCCTTCGTTGCTGGCTTATTACACGATATTGGAAAAGTTCTGCTTTTCACACATGCACGCAAGGAGTACATCGGTGCCCTGAGCTATGCTCTCGAAAACAGCTGCCCGAGTAGAGAAGCAGAACAAAAATTTCTGGGTACGGATCATCATCAGATCGGAAGACAAGCGGTCAAAGAGTGGAAGTTACCACAACAATTTTATCAATACGTCGGCATCGATCTCGATCAGCCTTTTCCCGAGCAAGCAGAAAATAAAGTATTACTCAGCCTGGCAGTAGCGAACAGCCTCGTCAAGGGTGCCGGCATCGGTGCGAACCCCGATGATCCTGCTGTCCGTAAAGAAAAGTTAATGAACTATGGCTTAAGTAACGAATTGGCTGATCATTTACTTGATGAAGCGTTCTTTCAGAAACTGATTACCAACGAAATTTATCAGTTCTGCGCTTATGACAACAGCTAAAGTGTCCTCTGAAATAACCGGATCATTAATCCCCTGGCCTCCCCGGCCTATTATCATTACGTCGATCGAACAAAATATCTGGCATGAGTTCGCACAGAATATTGCTTATTCCTTAGACCGGCTGCAATGCCCGCGTCTGCTCGACTCAACAATACTTCTGCTCCATAAACTGATTACGAATATGGTCAGAATCATGCATCGCCAGGTATTCCAGCAGGCTATTAAGGATAATCTCTATATCAATACCACCAGTGAGGATGGTATTTTCAACGAGCTTTTAAAAAATGAATTGATCGCACATGGTGATCGAAACATCGAAAAATTCTGCAGAAATAACAACTTCCAGATTACTCTCACTTTCCCTGATGAAAACGATACCCTAGTGTCGATTCATTATCCCACCTGCTGTGACAGTGCGGTTTCTCTGGACGACAAACTCGCCGAGGCAATCGGCTTTGTACTTATCAAACAGACTGCCAATGAAATAGATACGGATTATCACATTGTCAAAATAGTAAAAAGTATCACCAAACATTACCTCACCCAGCCTCAATCTGATCTTCCTCGATTATTAACCCCGGCAGCCATACTCGACGAAACGCAAGCAATTTTTTCCACGTTGAACTACGGCATCATCGTTTTCTCCAGTGCAGGAAATATTTTGGCAGTTTCACCTTCAATTCTGAGTAGCCTGAAACTGGAGATTGCTCCACCTTCGATTCAGGCATTTGCAAAAATCATTCCCCCCCATTTTTATAATGACGTAATCTGGGGGCTTGCCCTGGAATCATCCGACGGGATATTCGAAAATTACAGAATCCGTATCAGATCAGGTTGTGATGATGATCCATCAATACTGTTCAATATCAGTGGCTACCGTCACCACGATACGACAATTCATACACTGTGGCAGATCGTTTCACTGGAGCAAAAGACCGCAAACACACTGGCGGAAGGGTCCATTCTCAATGAAGCCAGAATTCACAATATCACCCGTCACTACGTACCGCAGCTGGTCGAACAAAAAGCAAGGGAAATTGTTCGACTGGGTGGAAATGAGCTTACTAACGAAGAATGTTTTCTTGCCGTCTTATTCTGCGATATCGTAGGTTTCACCACTTACGTGGAAAACAACGAGAAAGAGGAATCAGTCATCCATACGCTCAATCTGGTACTCGGCAGGATTTCTAAGGTAGTCAGACAATACGATGGGATGATAGATAAATTTATGGGTGATTGTGTCATGGTACTCTTCAGAGACCCCTATCAAGCTGTACTGGCTGCATTGGAAATGCACAAACATTCATATGATATCAATAGCCTACGGATGCGCGCAGGGAAAGATTTACTGCTTTTGCGCATCGGGATCCACTGGGGAAAAGTCATCATCGGCAATGTCGGGTTTTCGGGCAGACTCGATTGGACAACTATTGGTGATGTCGTCAATACTGCGGCCCGGCTCGAAAAAAATTGCCAGCCAGGTGCAGTACTGATCAGCCAGGCACTCTACGAAACCATTGCGCACATCGATCAGCCCGGTGTCAAATATGGGAAAATTTTCTATCTCAAACTAAAAGGGAAACGCAAACAGCAAGCAGTTCGCTACGTTCAGGCAAGCAATCAACTCTGAAATCTATTTCACCTCAAATCGATCTGCTTTTCCTCAAAACCCGGAAATAGGGCGGAACAGCTCTCACATTTCTCGTCAATAGCCCCTTCCTTCTAAATATCCGGTACCAATTACGAATGTATTGACGCTTGTGACATTTGTCATACGGCTTCATATCTGTCTGATATACCATCCGATACAAAACTCGCCCGGGATATTGTATCTCAGTGAAATGCAGCAGGCCCGTTTGACAGTAGATTCCATAAATGCTACCGTCCTATGGACGTTTTCTTGGTGTTGCTTTCAGTTAGATTACGGCACGCCCACTGCGTGCAGCAGGTTGTTCAATTTGTCATAAAGAAAGAGCTTGCAGGCTGAAAAATTGTCCAGAAAATGAAGAAAATCCGGGGGACATTGAAATTCAGGACGACACAGACTTCTGATATTTCCAATGTCTCTGGATCAATCCCCTTCCATTTCTTAGTGGCAGAATCTTTGGGAGTCGCATGCTCTTCCCTGAAACGCTAACAAAAAGGAGATATAGCTGCCATGAATGAAATTTTAACTTCTCAGAGTAAAGTCTTAGTCACAGGGCCTACCAGTTTTCTCGGTTATCATGTTGTTAAACGTCTGAACGAACGAGGTATCCGGCCACGCGTGCTGGTTCCGCAAGAGACAGACCCTGCTTTGCTGCAGAAAAATCTGGATGTGGATATTATCCGGGGAACAGTCGAAGATGAAGCCTCTTTACGTACAGCCTGCGAAGGAATAGAGACAGTTTTTCATTTATCCTTCCTGGTCAGTATCGGTGGAGGGCTCGAAACACGCATGCAGGAATTCAATGTAGGTGGCACACGTCGCCTGCTGGATGCTGCAGCTCGTTCAGGCGTAACACGTGTAATCGTGGCCAGCAGTGCCCTGGCCGTAGGCGTCAACCGTAATCCACAGGCAATTGATGAAACAGCAGATTGGGATACCCATCATTTTGATCTTACTTATGCATTGACCCGCCGACAAGCCGAAGAAGAAGCGCTTGCCCGCTCCAGCCCGGATTTTTCAGTCATTTCCGTCAATCCCTCTTTTACCATGGGGCCTGAAGATTACATCGGTGCACCGGCCAATAAACTGCTGCAAGCGGTGAGCGCCGAAAAGCTGCCGGTAATCTTCACCGTCGGTTTCGGCTGTCTGGATGTACGCGATTTTGCAGAGGGTATGGTGTTGGCTGCCGAACGTGGCCGTTCCGGGCAGCGATATCTGCTAAATGGCCACAACGTCATGATCGACGACCTCCTGCAGCAGGTTGCAGCCATTGCTGGTGTCAAACCACCTCGTTGGCGCTTACCGATCTGGGTAGCCCATGTGATGGTTGCTATTGTCACAGCTGTCAAAACTCTGAGAAAAAAACAGCCGACCATTACCCGCAGCGTACTTCAGATCCTGGGTCGCTATGCCTGGTACGATACGACGCGTGCGCAACAGGAACTTGGCTGGACACCCCGCCCGCTTCAGGAAACGCTTGAAGATACACTCCGCTGGTTACGCGAAAATGAAACTCAACCATGACTCTCCCGATCAATCGTGCAGGGATTGGATGCATACAGCATCCAATCCATTATCCTGGAGAGCGAAGGCAGCAAGCTCACTATCCATCGGGATCTCCAGAAGCTGATAAGCAATCAACTGCGGTTTCCAGGATTATTGAAAAGCAATTTTAAGGCTCAGCGCATACAAGTTCTGCTCATCCATTTTGAGCGCACTACGCCGCTCCCAACTCCCCAACCTCAGCATTGCACGCAGTGATTCCTGCATGGTAATTTCCGAGGCATAACGACCAAGGCATTTATGCCGTCCGTAGCCATGCTGTAAATAGATCAGGCTTTGCGGAGCTTCTCGTGCACGTTCCTGACCAGCCAGATAAGGCATCAACCGTTCGTCCCGTGTTACATCAAAGGCTGCCGGGTTCGGTATCACTTCTGGATCCAGCATGGCGGCAGCATAAGCTGCGAAAATGAGAGTCCCTTTACTCAGATGAACGCCGCCGAGTACATCATTATCTTTTATACACATCCGTAATAAAACTTCCCCTTGTGGTTTAAGTCGCAGGGCTTCCAGAGCGTATTTACGGAGCCCTTCCAGGCTTTCCGCATAATCCGGGCTATCCGACTCCACCTTCGCCCAGCATGAAGCCTGTTCATAGCTCGAACCATTCAGTTTGTCATATTCACCTTCTTTCAGACATAACATAGAATCCAGAATCCGGGCAGTCGCCTCCTGAGGATTCACCACCGCACCAACCGCCGTACCAAATACATTCGAGCGGATCATCGAATCCGAAAGACGTCGAGCCAGCTCGCCTTGTGGAAGAGGATCACCCAGTAAAGTAGCCAGCTCTGCCTCCAGTTTACCTTCGTCCCGCTCCAACTCGAATTGCATGCGCAGCAATCGTGTCAGCATAGTATCCGGTACTGCTTCACCTTGCTGTAAGCATATTTTATAGTGCTGAAGTAACACAAATATATAAGCACTAAGATATTCGGTAGCAATAATACCTTGCTCCCGGAATTCAGCAAATTTCGGATAGGCTGTATTGAAATTATTAAAAATATTGCGGAATGCATTTTTGACCCAATCGAACAAGTCATCTGCTGTCGGAACGATGCCCTCTGTTATCCTGGTAAAAGTAAAGACTTTCTGCAGATTTTCATCGAGAGGAAAACGATCTCCTCCCCGTAACCCGGGTAATACGGAAGGTGCGCCTGATTCATAATAGTGAACACCCAGATAATCACCGACGATACGCAGCGGTACGAATTTCGCAATCGTCGGCACGACATCGATCTCACCTGTTCCCTCAGCCTGTGCCCGGCGAGTCCAGCGCTCCGCTTCATCACGTGCCAGATGTAAGAGTGTATCCATATCGGTACGTGATACCACACGCCGCAGGATGACATCATCTAACCGATAAAGATCATCATGATCAGTCCCCAGCATAAAATGTGAATAGGCATCAGGGTCCTTGGTCTTGTCGTCGGTAGCACGCGCCATTTCCGCCGCGTAAGGGTCCACGGTGAAAAGATCGGTTCGCTCCAGGCAGCGGATGACTTCAGCATGTCGCATCACGATCACAGGGCCGACAGCCGGTTTGAAAATCGGCATGCTATCCCGCGGCTGTGCCAGAAGTTCCTCAAACATGGCGTAAGGCTGAGTCGCCAGCCATTTGGAAATTACCTGTGCAATGGCAGCACCACGCGCCTTCGCTGCTGTTGCAAACGCTGTGGCGGCAGCTTCCGCTGCCTGTTTATCCCTGTCATAAGCTTCAGGATCATCGGCATATTTAGGGTCATCCGGATCCGGCAGAGAAGGTGGTGCGGGAGGTAAAGGTGTATTTGCCTCGGCACCCGCAATGTCATCCAGAAAACTCGCTTTTACTGGCGATGAGGAGGAAGGAGCAGGCGATGGGGAAGACGGTGGAGAACTGCTGAGTGTTTCTACTTCCTGCTCAACTGGTGGTGACTCACTCTGTTTCTTCCCTAATACGACCCTGATGAACTTGATGAACCTGCAAGCCATTTCATAAAGCCGATCTTTTATCGTTGCTCCATTTCGTCCGGCCATCTCAGTCTCCCGCCTTTACAAGGTTTTCATATATTCGATGACAGCGCGTACCTGATCATCCGTCCATTTACTGCCATAGGTATGACCGGCGTTCGAATTACCGCGCAGTGCCGTATCATGCTCGGCAAAATGTACCGTATCACCATCTCCATATTCATCAGGTGCAGGCGCCTTATCCCATACGAAACCTACTTTTGCCTCGTCATACTTGATATTGCCGCGAATGAATTTTGCCGGTCGTTCAGCCGGTCGCAACAGATGCCATAAAGTCGGGACCGAACCATTATGGAGATAAGGTGCCTGAGCCCAGATACCGTGAAGCACATCGGGTTTGTAACCTGATTGATCACCACGTGGAGTAATAAAATATGCTTCATCATCAGCCGCGCGACTACCCCGTTTTGGCCGGCACCAGTCACTTCCACCCTGTTCCACATACAGCTCGCAGGCTTCACGCGTCAATTCAAGCAATCCCAACCGTGCTGTCGGTGTGATCTGCCTGGCTCTGTTCATATCGGTACCAACGTCATAGACTTTCTCGTTCTGGGGATAATGACATGCAGACGCACACTGTTTCTCGAACAGCGGTTTACCTTTGGCCGCCAGTTCAAGGTCGACTGCAAAAGGATAAGGAGCGGGTGGCAGATCATTGATGAACGGGTTCATTGCTTCGTGAATACGAACATCCACTTTGGATGGATCACCTCCTGAAGAAACTCCCGAAGCAAGTACACGTGCCTCAGCCGCCTGATTGGAATCCCAGTTGGCGTGCACGTGGTCACGCGCATACCATAAGCTTTTGATATCCGAAGCTCCCGGTTCACTGGGCATCCACTCTGACACGCTATTGAATAACCGTTCACCGGCCTGCTTGAGCCGTTCTTCCTGTGGCAAGTCTTCCAAGCCGGCAAAGAATGGATGATCATCCGGTAAACGAGCAAAAAAACTGTCCCGTCTGGCATGCAATGCGACCAGTCCGGCAGCGATACCGAATGCATCCATGCGCCCAGGACGTGGGCCGAATACACCCGGTGCTTTCTGCCCATCCTTATCGGCGTAAAACAGTTTCGCAGCCAGTGCCAGATACATCAATTCCGTTTTCTTGGCTGAATCGACCAGTATCCTGATCGCAGATTCGATGTCATCCAATATACGCGCGACCTGGACTTTGGCCCGCTCGGCACCGGCTGATCGCTCTTCCGGTGTCCGACCGCCATAAAACCAGGCAGGATCTGTCTTGATCTGATCCTTGAGAAAGGCAACGATTTTACCTACCTGTTCCGAGTCGACCTGATTATCGGCCTTGATCAGTTTACTACCCGTCTGATAAAGCAAACCTGCATAAGCCTGCGCATCGATTTCGGTATTCGGTGCACCAATAAAATGCCGCACCCGGTCTTTGACATAAACCCTGCTTGTATGACAGGCTCCGCACGAGAAAAAGACATTGTCTGTACGCTTATCTTCAGGAACGGCAGGATCCTGAACGGTAAAAAGTCCATAAGGAAGGGGGCGACGCTGTTCAGATGGAAGAAGCTTACCCGATACGGGATCATAGTCATCCGGGTGAGGACCAAATCCTAAATTACCTAATGAACCTTCACCCTGCCATATATCGGGATAGACTTCGATGACAGCACGCAGCAGCACATAAGGCACACCATTGAAGGCAAGAGGATAAGTATTGAACCACTCGTAGCCCAATCGATTGTTGTACCAGGGGGTACGCGTATCACTATCGCTCGGAATTCGTCTGATAGTCGTATCATTGATATAGTCAGCCTGTTGTCGTTCACGTTGTACCCGCTCATCTTCCCAGCTGCGAGCCTGTGGTTCGGGTGGCTGATCACCCTCCCGCGGGGAGTCAGTACAAGCAATAAGTACAGTCAGGACAAACAAAACCACTCCACAACGCAGCGCAGTGGTAATGAAAACATTCGGATTCTTCATAGCAGCCTCCCAAGACCGATTTCAGTAAAAATAATGCTGATGCGCCTCTCTCAACACAACAGCAGTATCAACAATTCGACTACATGTTTATCATTCTCCCCATTTCATTATGGCTGAATTCAGCGTAACTCCGGTGGCCATTGCAAACGCTGAATACCTTTTTTCTGCTCCCGATCAGAGTTGTCAATCGCTATATTGGCCAGATAGATACCATCGGGTGCCGGTACAGCAGAAGCAATCGATGCAAGTGCCGGACCTTCATAAAAAGCCGAATATAATGGCTTGCTTCCATCCGGACTCAACACAACCACCCCTGTACGTCTTGCCTGGGACAATAACAACGATGTCGGTATACGCATCACCAATGGTTTGATCCAGGCATTCTCATGTACCCAGGTCAGCAAGCGGCTTCTATCCGTAAACATAGCCAGCCAGATTCTCCCTTCTGCATCCCGATCTATCCCATCAGGCATACCGGGCAGCGAATCGATGATCACTTCGAATTGACCTGCTTTGGGACCACTGACATAAAATCGTGTCACCTGGAACAAAGATGTCTGCGTAACAATCACCGACTCTTCACGTGCTTGTCCTGGATGCAGGTCATAGACGACACCATTGATAAAATGAAAACCTTCAGCAATGAGCCGCGTGGTTCCGCTGTCGAGATCGTAGCGCCACAACCGACCATTGGGAGCCAGTGCGATGGCTTCGTCTATCGCATCATCAGCAGAGGAGTTTTCATAATAGAAAGGCTCTGTAAAATAAATACGACGTCCGTCCTCACTGACCTCCAGATTGTCACAAACGGCTATCTTACGGGTAGGACCATCGCTACCACCCGCTCGCAATTCAGGTGCTTCGGGATTGTCATCTGCGTAAACGACTGGTCGTTGCAGATTGATTTTTGTATCAGGCACTTCCAGCACCAATGGCTCTACCGAGCGCGTGTCGATATTAAGCCGATACAAACCGGCTACTTCACCAGGTGGCCGGTCTTCATAAGAACCGGCGGAACAGAAATAGGCATGAGAAGCATCGCCAGGAACTTCATGAATACCCCATGCCATCAGCGGTACATTGACCAAAGGCTCGGCAGTATTGCCAGCCAAATTGACCTTCCAGATCTTCCCATCGTGGGCAGTTACCAGCATGGTCGCCCCCTCATCCAGGAAAATGGCGTCATCATATGCTGGAATATCCACAGGAAGCGTTTCCAATCCGGCGATGAATGCTTCAGACTGATCCACTGCACCGGTAGCACGCACAGTAGCAGGATCAAAAGTGATGGAACCGGCCACACAGCAACGGATTTCTTCACGTGGTGCCGCTCTATTCCACCACGTTACCAATAGTACGGCCACTATCGAAGCAACGATCCATTTCCCCATTTACCACCCCTCCTTTCTTATCTCGGTCAGGAAAATTCTGCAGCAAATAATTCAATACCTCGTAGCATGAAGCAGGTCAAATCCAATAAGTTCCCGATACTTCTGGATAGTATTCTATTTCTTTCGTACATTCGATCCTGTAATCCCGTATCGTTTCATTGCCCCAACCCAGAGGTAGAGCTTACTCGCCTGTATCCATTTTTCATATAGCTTCCAGACAAAGAAGCAGAATAATTTTATTCTTTACCCTGATCCAGTCCTGTAACTCGCAATATTTGTTCCAGGCTTCCAGGAGCAAGGTCTTTTATAATCTCCACGAAATTCTTGGTCATCAGACTCTGTGCTCGCCGAATCAATAATGACGCAGGATTAGCCGGCTCGGTTCGTTCAATAAACAGACAAATTTTTTCCAGCAGGCGTGCAGCCTCTTCGCGACTACGAATTTCCCCATCGAATGCAACTGGCCTGTCTGTCTCGCCCGATAGTACCGCTACCGGTTCTGGAGAAACATTACTCAGCGGGATTACTGACTTGAACATGTCGTACAGCGGCTGAATATCCGGCACACACTCCGGACCTGCTTTTTCGCTGAGAAAAATCTGAATGTTTTCCAATACCTGCTGTATATCGCGCATCGCCTGTATCGATTCTGTGTTCTCGGGCGCTCGGATGATATCCTCGATCTCTGCCTGACTGAACACGACTTCATTGTCGATAACAGGCAACTTGCCCAATGTCACTAAAATATCCCGAATTGCGAGTCTGGTGTGATTATTTGCACAGATAACTTTTTTGTGGCGTATATCGTGTACCAGACCTTCAGTATCCGCCAACGATGCAAGGACATTCAACCGCATGGTCGGATCATTTTCCTCATCGGTATCGAGGCAAGGGTGAACCTGCTCCCAGTAACGGGTCAGCAGACCCTCTATCAATCTCAGACCGGCAGCAAATCCCACGATACCATCGCAATGCGTGAGTGCCCGAGTCAGCAATATCGCCACACGTAAATCTTTAGTGCGAGAAAAAAACTCCTGGGCACGTTGCTTGATGAGTATCCAGTCCGGCTCCTCAGCCGGGATTACCGTCTCACCGATTCTTCGCTCCGGCTTTCCCTGAACGGCATGTTCCAGTGATACGAAATCCGGGGCATACCCGAGATCAGGCCCGCATGGGCAATCTTCCGAAACCGGTTCGAGCAGCGTTTCAATTTTCATGGTATTGGACCCTCACATCAATCAAGATAAATGTTCGTCATTTGCAATCCACCTGACAATTTCCTGCAAACGATCTATTCCGTATGAATCACCGCCTGAGGTCATGGTCGTTATAGCTCATGAAAACTCTACCTATCCGACTAAACCAGTGAGGTGAGTTTTCTCACAGAAAATCGAATATTTTTCCCCATAATGCAAATGTACTTCGCTTCATGTACTTCACTTCGTGTGGCGGATTTAATTCACGTAGAACTATGCGGAAGGAAAAAAATGTTGCCAGTCTCATATGTCATACAGATTGTTTTCATCACGACACTGCTGGCCATGGCCGGATGCAACAGCACCCCCAAACCACCTGTCGCCCGGATTTCGTTGAACATACAGCCAACGATCAACCCTTACACAGATGGAATAAGCAAGCCTGAGCCCAGGCCTGTCACTATCAGGATATATGAACTCAAATCGCAGACAGCCTTTAGTACTGCTGATTATCACTCGCTGACCAGTCATTACAAGGAAATACTGGACAATGATTTACTCAACAGTGAGGAATTTCAGCTTTTCCCCGGAAAAAAATTCAAGTTCGACCGAACCCTGCACCCGGATACACGTTTCGTAGGCGTCGTTTCGGCATTCCGAAATCTCGAACACTCCCGATGGCGAGCAATAGCAGCACTCCCCCCGGAAGAAAGCAATCCGGAAATATACGTCCTCCTGGAAGGTAATCAGGTATCGATCGGCGCCAAACCGGCGTGCTCATTCTTCTGCCGACTCTGGTCACCCGACCCGCCTGCAGGCAGTCTGTATGAAATCATCGAACACCCGGCGGAAGAATCATCACTTGTATCTGATTGAGGAGATTTCTGGCAGAAACAAAACAGCCGAGCGTCACACAGAAACCGGAGGAACGACGATGTCATGGAGTAATAAAGTCATATGGTCTGAAGGAATGTTTCTGCAGCCACAGCATTTTCAGCAACATGATCGCTATCTCGAAAAACTGGTGGAAAATCGCACTGCACCCTTACTGGGTTACAGCTGGGGGTTCAGTCATCTTGAAATCGATCCTGCAGCATTGATGCTTGGGAAGGTTCAGCTTACTGCTGCACGCGGCATTTTCCCTGACGGAACACCGTTTAATTTTCCCCATCAGGATAAACCGCCCACACCACTGGAAATCAGCGCGGATATGCAAGATGAATCTGTCGTCCTGGCGCTGCCGATGCGGCGTCCGGGTACGGATGAAACAGATACTGACAACGGGCAGAACAACAGCCTGGCACGCTTTTCCATCGACGAAGCAGAAGTAGCGGATTCCAATGCACAGACCGACAACCACGCATCCCTGCAAATCGGCCAGCTCCGCCTGAAACTGATGCGTAAGCGCGATATCACCGATGCCTATGCGACACTTGGTATCGCACAAATTGTAGAACGCCGCCCGGATAATCAGCTCATTCTGCAGAAAGATTTCATCCCACCCATGCTGCATGCAGGCTCACACCCGATCTTGGCCGGATACCTGCAGGAATTACATGGACTGCTTCACCAACGTGGAGAAATACTTTCTTCACTTATTGCTCAGCCCGGACACAGGGGTATTGCAGAAATCGCTGACTTTCTGATGCTGCAGACTATCAACCGCCACGAATCACTGTTTGCACACTTGGTGACGCTTCCGGTACTTCATCCGGAGCGTCTCTATAGCCTATGCCTCAGCCTTGCCGGAGATCTGGCCACATTCAGCAGTGAACGTCGTCCACCAGCTTATCCAGAATATCAACATGACGCACTCGTACAATCTTTCGCGCCGCTCATGGCAGATCTGCGCCGTGCTTTCACTGCACAAATAGACCGGAATGCCATCCTGATCGAACTTCAAGAGCGTCAATACGGCGTACGACTTGCAATCATCCACGATAAAGAGTTATTCAAATCCGCGAAGTTCGTTCTCGCGGCTAATGCCGAGTTATCCACAGAAACGATGTGTAAACGACTGCCTTCGCAGGCAAAGATTGGACCTGCAGAGAAAATCAAAGATCTGGTCAATCTGGCTTTACCCGGTATCCCGCTTACTCTTCTGCCGGTCGCTCCCAGACAGATCCCCTTTCATGCCGGATTCAATTACTTCGAACTCGAACAGGAAAATGATTTGTGTAAACAGCTGGAACATTCTGGCGGACTGGCTATTTTCATTGCAGGGAATTTTCCAGGGCTCGAACTCGAATTATGGGCGATAAAAGGATGAAAAATCCGGGAAAAGATCTGAATCGACAATGGCAAATCATATCGCCATACCAACCGGTGTTCGCACACTCGTTCACACACCTGCTCACCCGCTCTATATCTCGGAATCAGCCATTCACGTTATTCATCATTGAAAATGGGTACTGCTATGAGTCAAGATGACCCGTTCGCTTCCCCGGATCTGGATAAAACGATCATCATGCCCTCCCCCGGAGGACGTGTGCCACCTGCTGCTCGATCAACCGGCCTATGGCAATCGACTGCCTTCACCGCCTCACCTTTGGCAGCCATGGCAAATGCAGAAGAAGCTACTGAAATGACAGGGCTCAACCCTCTGATTTCAGCCGCTAACCCTCTGTTAAACAGCGTACCGCAATTACGCATGACTTTACAGCATGCCAACCTGTCAGGCTTACGTGACTCCCTCGTACAGCACATCAAAATATTTGAAAGCCGTGCCAAAGCCAGCGGTATCTCACCTGAAAAAGTCATTGCTGCACGTTACGCACTCTGCACACTGCTGGATGAAACAATTGCCTCCACACCATGGGGTAGCAGCGAATGGGGTAAGTACAGCCTGCTGGTCATATTCCATAACGAAGCAGCAGGAGGAGAAAAATTCTTTCAGCTACTGGCAAAACTGGCCGAAACGCCCAAGGCAAACCGGGACCTCCTGGAACTGATGTATGTCTGCCTCTCATCCGGATTCGAAGGCCGCTACCGCCTGATGGCAAATGGTAAAGCGCAACTGGATACCTTACGGGAAAGACTTGCACAAATTCTCGGTAAAGAACGTGGTGCATTTGAACATGATCTTTCACCCCGTTGGCAGGCGACTTCCATCAAACGCGCCAAATTATTCGCACTGCTACCCTTATGGGTCGTGTCTGCTTTGTGTGGATTGATCCTGCTCGTTACTTATTCGAGTTTAAGTTTCCTGCTCAACAATGCATCGGATCCAGTATTCGCTCAGATACAGTCTATCCAGACTCAGAAGAACGTAATCCCCACGCGGGTATCTGCTCCGCCAGCTTCTGCCACACCGGTGTTAAGCGAGTTTCTTGCCCGGGAAATCCGGCAAGGGACAGTCACGGTCCGTGATCAAGATGGCCACAGTATCGTCACCTTATTGGGAGATGGGATATTTGCACCAGGCAGCACCACTGTCTCCGAACGCTTCGTACCCATTCTGACACGTATCGCTCAGGTACTCGATACGTTGTCCGGACCAATACAGATTCTGGGCCATACCGACAGTCAACCCATACGATCGGCACGATTTCCCTCCAACTGGCATCTGTCTCAGGAGCGCGCACATTCCGTCATGCAATTACTGACCCACACGGGTCAACTGGAAAACCGGCTCAGTGCAGAAGGCCGTGCCGATGCAGAGCCGATTGCACCTAACGATACACCTGCAGGCCGGGCACAGAACCGCCGGGTAGAAATTGTCGTGTTCTCCGGTCCACATTCGACCCGATAGTCTGCTCTGAACACCGTGGAAACTCATATTCATCGAATATCGAGAGGTTAAAGAAATGAAAAGTATCATTAAATGCCTGTTCAATCGCTGGACCTTGACGTTCCTCGGTCTGGCAGCTGTCAGTTCACTGATCTGGTTTGCCGGTCCTTTGATCGCAGTTGCAGATTACCGACCGCTGGAAGCCGACACAACACGTACCACGCTCATCCTTCTCCTCATTAGCTTTTATTTCGGAAAGCTGATCTGGAAATTCATCAAGGCAAAGAATCTGAATGCACGGCTCATGGATGGGCTGTTACGGCAATCCTCTAAATCCCCTACCCAGCCAACGAGCATAAATGACAGTGCAGGCGCAGAAGAAGTCGCCTTATTACATAAACGCTTCGAAGAAGCTATCTCTGTGCTGAAAAAAGCTCCTCCCGCAAGCAACAAACCCAGGTCATGGCTGACCCTGTTCAATCGACAATATGTTTATGAACTCCCCTGGTATATCTTTATTGGCGCTCCCGGGTCCGGCAAAACCACTGCCCTTGTCAATTCCGGCCTTCAGTTTCCACTTGCTGAACGTTTCGGTCAGGAAGTCATTCACGGTATCGGTGGTACGCGAAACTGCGATTGGTGGTTTACCGATGAAGCAGTCCTGCTCGATACGGCTGGCAGATACACTACCCAGGAGAGTCATCAGGAAGCAGACCACGCAGCATGGACTGGCTTTCTGCAACTTCTGAAAAAGTATCGTCCACGCCGCCCGATCAATGGTGCCATCGTCACAATCAGCATTGCTGATTTACTGCAGCAAACTCCCATCCAACGCGAAGCACAAGCCAATGCATTGCGCAAACGTATCCAGGAACTGCACACAGAGCTGAACATTCGCTTCCCGATCTATGTACTTGTCACCAAGTCGGATTTACTGGCCGGCTTCATGGAATTCTTTAGCCGCTATGGTAAGGAAGAACGAGCACAGGTATGGGGGATGTCCTTTCCATTTGCGGAAAAACCGGATGCTTTTCCGCTTGCCGACTTTGATACCGAGTTTTCCGCACTGGAACGACGTCTCAACGACCGGTTAATCGATTACCTGCAGCAGGAAAGGGATATTCAGAAACGTACGTTACTTTATACCTTCCCCCAACAATTCAGTGATCTTAAAGAAATTCTCGGCAAATTCCTCAATCAGATTTTTTCACCCTCGCGCTTTGAACAGCAGCCACTACTGCGTGGCATTTACTTTACCAGTGGCACACAGGAAGGTAATCCGATCGACCGCATGATGGGTAACCTTGCCAGAACATTTCAACTCGACCATAAACTGCTCCTGCCGCATCAGCCAAGCGGTAAAAGTTTTTTCCTGACCCGATTGATCAAAGATGTCATTTTTTCCGAAGCAGAACTTGCCGGTACTAATCTGCGCTGGGAGAGACGTTATGCATCGCTGCAGTGGGGAATCTTCTCCGCAGTAATCCTGCTGACTTTGAGCATCATCACCGCCTGGGTGGTCAGCTATTCACGTAATCAGGCATATATTGCGGAAGTCGAGGCCAACACATCCATCGTTTCCGGGCAGGTTGAAAAACTGCCTGTCATGGACGCGGATATCATAGGTTTACTGTCGGCACTCAGATCCGTTCAGGAGTTACCGAATATCCCGGGTATCGATAGCCATTCACCCCCCCTGTCCATGGGGTTCGGGCTGTATCAGGGAGATAAACTGGCGGCTGCATCGAATCATACTTACCAACGACTGCTGCAAGATATATTTCTCCCGCAACTGATACTGCGAATCGAACGGCTTCTTGGCAATGCCGATCCCGGTAATCTGGAACTTTTATATGAAGGGCTCAAGGCCTATATCATGCTGCACCAGGGTGAACATTTCGACCCCGGTGCTCTGAAAGCTTTCATCATGGCTGACTGGGAAATCAATCTGCCACGGAATTTTACCGGCGAGCAGCGTAAAGCGCTCGAATCCCATCTCGATACTCTGCTGAGTCGCGGCCAACTCTCCTCACCCATTCCCATTAACACACAACTTATTGAAGAAGTGCGCGATATCGTTGCCAAAACACCGATCGCACAACGTATTTATCATCGATTGAAACGGCAAGGTGTAGGTGCTGACCTTCCCGAGTTCACCATTGTGAAGTATGCCGGCCCTGCCGCATCACTGGTTTTTACACGCGCGAGCGGCTCGCCGCTTACCCGGGGAGTTCCGGGGTTATTCAGCTATAACGGTTATCACCAGTCATTTTCTCAGGCAGCGGAAGAAGTCACCAGACAACTGGCCCGGGAAGAAGGATGGGTACTCGGTCTGCCGGAAAAAGAACGTGGTCAATTCCCAGACTTCCGTACCACAACACAAATCGACGATGAAGTACGCCGCTTATACCTTCATGACTATGCCCAGGCATGGGAAACATTCATCAACGATATCAGACTGGTTCGCACCAATACTTTGCGGGAAAGTATCCAGCTCGCGCGGCTTCTTTCAGCTACCGACTCGCCACTTCCACCATTGCTGCAAGCCATGGTGAAAGAAGTCACACTGGTTAACAATGACGAAGCCGATAGAAATATCGTTGAAAAAGCTACCGATAAAGTCAAAAATGCCAGCAAAACACTAAAACAACTGCTTGGACAAATAGACAATAAGGTTATTACGGCGAATATCGTATCCGGTCCGGAAAATATCGTCGATGATCGGTTCAAACCCCTGCGGCATATGGTCCAGCCGTCAATACCCGGCCAACCCGCCCCGATTGACGCGATACTGACCCAGATCAATGAACTATATGTATTGCTCACCGCAACAGAAGAAGCATTGCAGGCAGGTGTAGCACCGCCAGCCAGTAGCCTGTACACTGAAATCGGTGCCAATGCCCACCGCCTGCCGGAACCGTTACGTTCCATGTTTACTACGCTTGCTACCAGCAGTATGAACCAGGCTCAGAACATCACCCGTAAAAATCTGAATCAATCGCTCAAAGCAACTATCATCGAATTCTGTCTCAAATCAACCTCCGGACGTTACCCGTTTATCAAGGATAGCAGGCAAGATGTCACACAAGATGACTTTGCACAGTTATTCGCATCAGGTGGGCGTTTCGATGATTTTTTCCAGAAAGAGCTCGCTCAACACGTCGACACTTCCATGCAACCTTGGCGTTTTCGTAAAATCGGTGATGCCGTTCAAGGGATCGCTTCCAAAGACCTGCACGAGTTTTACCGGGCAAAGATCATTCGTGACGTATTTTTTCACGGTGGCAGCCGTACTGCCAGCATCAACCTGACCTTCAAACCGGTCGACATGGACCCGTCGATCACACAATTTATCCTCGATGTCGATGGTCAGCTAGTCAAATATGGCCATGGCCCCCAAGTGCCGGTCGCCATCCAATGGCCCGGTCCACGTGGCAGCTCACAAGTCCGTCTGCAGATTTTTCCACCAAGCCGGGAAGGCAGGTCGGGTCTGGTTTTCGAAGGCCCCTGGGCTTTATTCCGTATGTTCGACCAGGTTCAGATCAACCCATCAGCACAGCCTGAGAAATTCATGGCGATATTCGATCTCGACGGACGAAAAGCACGCTTCGAAATCATGACTAGCAGTGTGCAGAATCCATTCCGCCTGGAAGCCCTCAGACAATTCAAATGTCCTGCAAGATTATAACAACAGCATGACAGCCATTATAAATAGTGGAGATTTACCAATCGCCGGATGGTATGGAAAAATACCCTCTCTGGGCGATTTCGCCTCGCGCCGGCTTCCGCTGGATTTCATCGGTATCTGGGATAGCTGGTTACAACAGGCCATGGCAACCAGTCGTATGCAATTGGGAGAATGCTGGTTCAGTCTTTATATGACCAGCCCCATATGGCGTTTCATTCTGATGCCCGGTATCTGTGGCAATTCCCTGTGGGCGGGCATACTCATGCCGAGTGTGGATAAAGTAGGACGCTGTTTCCCGCTCATGATAGCAATACCGATCATGCCTCATCCTGGCATGCTGCTCACCATCCTGTCCGCACAGACATGGTACGCCTCGCTGGAACGACTGGCGCTGGCCTCACTCAATGTCGATATATCGCCAGACGATCTCGACCAGAAGCTGGCCGAGTATCCGTTTCCTGGCCTGCATACCAGCAGCCGACCAGTCCCCGGACAGGAAGAGAAACTTGCCGGTTGGTGGCAAATTGATTCTCCAGCAGGATTGAATAACTGCCAGGCATTGTCATTGCCGGCAGCCGGCTTACTGCCTGAACTGTTTGAAACTGCGGCTGATAATCTGTTTACTACGCTGGGATTCAGGAAAAGTATCTGGTGGAATGTCTCACCGGAAACCGGTGCTACCAGATTGCACTGCTTTACCGGACTTCCACCGGAAAATCATTTTGCCCTGCTGCTCAGCGATGGTGCACCATAATGACCCACTCGGCTATTTACCGAATGGATTACCCGAACCCATAGCGCTCCGCCCGATGGTACCTGATGACACCCGATCTATCACCTGCTGACGACGACCTGACTGTCGTTTCGACGCGTACCGTCATGCAGCCTCCCCGGCCAGTACCGACCGTACCTGGGGAAAATGCACTGCCTATCGGCACGTTACTCGAAGAATTCGAAATCACCGATATCATCGGCTGGGGAGGATTCGGCATCGTGTATCTGGCTTACGACCATTCCCTGCAACGTCAGGTTGCCCTCAAAGAATACATGCCCGCTGCCTTGGCCGTACGCAATCAAGGAGCTACCGTTTCGATAAAATCGGAACAACACCAGGAAACTTTCCAGGCAGGACTACGCAGTTTCATTAATGAAGCTCGCTTACTCGCACAATTCGATCACCCCTCTCTCGTTAAGGTTTACCGGTTCTGGGAAAGCAATGGGACAGCTTATATGGTTATGCCGTTTTATCAGGGTATGACACTCAAAGAAACACTTCGCACCATGCATCATCCACCTGACGAAGCGTGGCTGAAACACCTGCTCACCCAGCTTCTCGATGCACTGGATATTCTGCACAGCGATCACTGCTTTCACCGTGACATCGCCCCGGACAACATACTCATCCTCCCGGATGGTCGTGCCGTGTTACTCGATTTCGGGGCGGCACGACGGGTAATCAGCAATATGGCACAAAATCTGACGGTGATATTGAAACCGGGCTATGCACCAATAGAGCAATATGCAGAAACAGCATCCATGACACAGGGTCCCTGGACCGATATGTATGCCCTGGCGGCAGTCACTTACTTTGCTATTACCGGCAAGGTACCACCACCAGCAGTCAGCCGTATGGTTTCTGATACACTCATTCCCCTGACCCCTCCGAATCAAGCGACAACAAATCGATACAGTACCGATTTCCTGACGGGAATCAGTCGTACACTCGCCGTCAAACCGGAAGACCGCCCGCAGAGCATCGGCGAATTGCGCACCCTGCTCGATATTTCCGGGCAACAAACGGTACAGGCAGCCCAATACATACCAGGGTACCCAAATGCCCAAACGGCAGAGAATGAATCTGCAGCCGATACAAACAAAGATAAGCATTTCACAAGCAAACGTACCACAGTACTTTATGCCACAATACTTGTTATATTCATCGCGGTCATCAGCATTGTTTTCACCCCAGTTAATGAAAAACCACCTGATGAACTAACCAGTCGCAGCCCGAACAAGGCCAAACCTTTCGACCCCACCAGAGTACTGGATGAGATATTCGACGCTCGCGACCGGGATCATGCCGTAACGGTCTCTGTCAAAAAAGCACAGGTACGAATAAATGAAGATCCATTACACTTCCAGATTCGTTCAACGAAAGCCGGTTATGTCTACCTGTTGATGGTTGGCACCAATCACTCCGATTTTTTTCTGCTCTTCCCAAACCTGATAGATGGAGATAATTATATTGAAGCCAACAAGCAGTTCGAATTACCGCGCCCTGAATGGAAAATGCTTGCCATGGGACCTGCCGGCACGAATCATTTCGTTGTCATTGTCTCCAGTCAACCGCGCGATTTCAGTCATGCAGGATTACAAGTAACCGACCCGTTCGCAGAATTTCCCCACCAACAGGTCTCCGAGCTATATCGAACGTATACAGGGCCAGTTCCGCTGTTTGCAGGCAAAGCGATATGCCCCGCAAACCTGGATCATAGCTGTTCGGAGTCCTATGGGGCTGTGGTATTTTCTATCGAGGAAATAGAGGGATAGTCGAAGATCCTGTTTTGTCTGAGTTTGCTTCTTCTATTACTCTCCTACAATCCTGGAAACCACAATTGATCGCTTATCAACCTCTGGAGGTCCCGATGGATAGTGAGCTTGCTGCCTTCGCTCATGCCGACCGGTGGGTGAAACCGTTACGCACCCGATTGCACGCCTGGCACGCTCGGGCGCGTCTGCTGTGGTTTCCAGGATAATCTCTATCATCAGATTCTCAAATTATTACGGCTTAACCCCCTTTAACTTCCTAAGACCCAAAGAAGATTTCTATCGTGCAATACTAAGAGAAATTATTTTTAATCAGTCTTCTTCCATAAAATCGTATTAAATAGCTACAACGTCAAATTAGAGTTTTTGACAATCAATTTCATTTCTAATATACTGGAAATATGGAAATTAATATTGCAATTAAAGCTCTAGCTGCCTTGGCTCACGAAACCCGACTAACGATATTTCGTATGTTGGTTCAAGCTGGAAATTCGGGATTTCCAGCGGGACGGCTTTCCAAGGAATTAGGCATACCCAATGCCACATTATCTTTTCATCTAAAAGAATTGGTCAACGCAGATCTGATCATTGCTCGCCAGGAAAGCCGCTTTATTTACTATTCGGCGAATTTCTCAACTATGAATTCATTATTAAGTTATCTCACCGAGAATTGTTGCGCTGGTACTCCATGCGACGTTGCGGAAGTTTGTTGTGATGAGAAGAGCAGCTAAAAATCTATTCCCCTGACCATTCAACGAAGGAGACATTTCATGTCCATATTACTGTCGATAATTTGCAGGATAATAGTTGGATCATGAATGTATTGTTTCTTTGTACCGGAAATTCATGCCGCTCTATCTTTGCAGAAGCTACTTTCAATCACCTGGCACCCAAAGGTTGGCATGCGATGAGTGCTGGCAGCAAACCGACCGGTCAGGTTCATCCGCGCTCGCTTACCTTGCTTGAACACGAGGGCATCGCAACTGAAGGACTTTTCAGTAAATCGTGGGATAACTTGCCAACAACCCCGGATATTGTGATTACCGTGTGTGGCAACGCCGCTGGTGAGGCCTGTCCGATGTATCTGGGTTCTGCTCTGCGTGTGCATTGGGGCGTTGATGATCCAGCTGAAGTCACAGGAACTGAAGAAGAAATCAATGCGGCATTCATGCAAGCATATCGAACCTTGCGCGATGGGATTGAAACCTTGCTATCGCTACCACTCGATGATTTGCAGAAAAATCCTTCCGCCTTTAGGAAAGAGCTAGATCACATTGGCATTTTGAAATTCAAGCAACCATTGGAAAAGTAATAGCTACAAGCCAGAAGTCAGGCTCTATGGGTTATTGATATGCTAACCGCTATACTGATTTTTATCGTAACCCTCATGCTGGTAATCTGGCAACCGCGAGGTCTTGGTATTGGCTGGAGTGCTCTGCTTGGAGCGACTGCTGCATTGCTCCTTGGCGTGGTACAGCTTAGCGACATTCCAACAGTGTGGAATATTGTCTGGAATGCAACAACAGCCTTCATAGCTATTATCATTATCAGCCTATTACTCGATGAAGCAGGATTCTTTGAGTGGGCTGCGCTGCATGTGGCGCGCTGGGGTTATAGCAATGGGTATTTATTGTTCTCTTATAGCGTATTACTAGGTGCAGTAGTTGCGGCACTGTTTGCCAATGATGGTGCAGCTTTGATTCTGACGCCGATTGTAATGGCGATGTTGCAGGCGCTTGGATTCGGCCCGGCTGCTATACTCGCTTTTATCATGGCGGCAGGTTTTATCGCCGATACAGCCAGCTTGCCGTTAGTGGTATCAAATCTGGTAAACATTGTCTCCGCTGATTATTTCAAGATCGGGTTTACTGAATATGCTACGATCATGATTCCGGTCAATATCGCTTCGGTAGCAAGCAGTTTAGGTATAGTTTTCCTCTATTTCCGTCGCAGTATTCCGGCGAACTATGATGCCAGTCAACTCAAGACACCTAATAAAGCAATACGCGATCTGGCAACATTCCGTGCTGGTTGGATGGTGTTGGTATTACTGCTAATCGGTTTTTTTGGCTTGGAGTCTCTAAGTGTCCCCATTAGTCTTGTAGCGGTAGCTGGTCCGCTCATATTGCTTGCAGTGGCATCACGTGGCCATGTGATTAACACGCGTAAGGTAATTTTAGAAGCGCCATGGCAAATCGTTATTTTCTCTCTAGGGATGTATTTAGTCGTGTACGGTTTGCGTAATGAAGGCATGACCGGATACCTAACAGACTTACTTGATATTTTCGCCGATTATGGCGTGTGGGGTGCAACACTCAGCACCGGTTTTCTGGCCGCCTTCTTATCGTCCCTCATGAACAATATGCCAACAGTACTAATCGGAGCATTATCAATCGATTCAACCAGCGCAACCGGAACAATCAAGGAAGCCATGATTTATGCCAATGTAATCGGTTGTGATCTAGGGCCAAAAATCACACCGATTGGCAGCTTGGCAACTCTGTTGTGGTTGCACGTGCTGGCCCGAAAAAAAATGATTATCACCTGGAGGCACTACTTTCAAGTAGGGATTGTGTTAACCATACCAGTGTTACTTGTCACGCTAACTACCCTCGCTATCTGGATTAGTATTCCATGAAATACTATCGAGAAATCACAATGATAGTGAAATATGAATTGTATCAACCTTGTTAACTCTACTAATAAATGCAAAAACATCGTTCTTGTGCACGACCTCAAGACAGATTAGCTATGCCAGACTGTTTTATCAGGTTAATTCAAGCCTGAAGAATATATGCTTGGCTTGATAAGTAAGCTCAGAAACGGCTAAGTGGGTTTTCGAGGAAGCATTTCACCTGTAAAGAAGTCAGATTCCGATGGAAACTATAGCGATTTTCGTGCGATTGACGATTTTTGTCAGCAATTTTAACCGTGGTAGGAGAGGCATTTGCAGAGTGGAGTATTTTGCCCGAGATGATGCACTACACAGTCAAGCGCCCGGATAAATACTCTTGCGAGTCAAAATGGTTTACTTCTATTTCAAGTATGAAAAAATTCGCTATGCTGCCTGATGTATTCGGTATTTATTGCCAGATTGATAACACTCTGACCACACATGAAAATCCTCCACACTTCTGATTGGCATATCGGGAAAACTTTATATGGCCGGAAACGGTATGATGAATTTGAAGCTTTCCTAGGCTGGCTGATAGAAATCATCCAACAAGAGCAAGTCGATGTTTTGTTAGTCGCAGGTGATATTTTCGATACCACTACACCCAGCAACCAGGCGCAGCAACTTTATTACCGGTTTTTATATCGTATTGCAGCATCTTCCTGTCGACATGTGGTGGTCATCGCAGGGAATCACGACTCTCCCTCTTTTTTAAGCGCACCCAAGGAACTGCTCAAAACGCTTGATGTACATGTGGTTGGCAGTATTTCCGAAAATATTGAAGATGAAATTCTCATTCTCGATAATGGGCATGGTATTGCGGAATTGATCGTCTGTGCCGTTCCCTATCTTCGGGATCGCGATATCCGTACGGCTGAAGCAGGAGAAAGTATCGAAGATAAAGACCTGAAGTTGATCGAAGGTATACGCAATCACTATGCCGAGGTAATTACCCTGGCCGGGCAAACACGCAACGAGTTACCAGCTCCTGTGCCAATCGTAGCTATGGGGCATCTTTTCACTGCAGGTGGTCAGACGATTGAAGGAGATGGTGTGCGGGAGCTTTATGTCGGTTCACTGGCGCATGTTTCGGCCGGGATTTTTCCACCCGATATCGATTACCTGGCACTTGGCCATTTGCATGTCCCTCAGAATGTGAACGGTTCAGGTGTAATGCGTTATAGTGGTTCTCCCCTGCCAATGGGATTCGGTGAAGCAAACCAGAAGAAAAGTGTTTGTCTGATCGAATTTACTCGATTATCTCCCAAGATTGAATCCACCGTCCGACTGATCGAAATCCCGGTTTTCCAGCGACTTGAACGTATCAAGGGGACATGGGAAGAAATTTCTGACAGAATCACTACGCTTATCGCTGCCGAGTCACCAGTCTGGCTGGAAATCGTTTACGAAGATGATAAAGTCATCAGCGACTTACGTGAGCGTCTGGATGCAGCCATTTCCGATTCGGCACTGGAAATTTTACGTGTTAAAAATAACCGGATGGCCGATCGTGTACTCAATCGCATCCATGATATGGAAACGCTAGACGAACTCAGCGTCAACGACGTCTTTGCACGTTGTTTATCCGCTCATGCAATACCCATGGCACAGCAAACGGGATTGTTACGTACCTACCAGGAAGCACTGACATCACTACTTGAAGCAGATACCAGAGCTGAATAATCCGGATCACTCTCACGCAATTAGATAAAGATATCATTCCTGAATCGACTGATGATCGACTTATCATTTTTTATATTGCCCATCGCATTGCCGGATCCTGACGATAAAACTTAACTAGTTGCTGATATACCTCTGGAAAATACTGCTTAATCTGGTATGGTCTGACGAAAAAAACTTCGCTCAACACTGCAAAAAATTCTGCCGGGCTCTCAGCGGCATATGGATCCATGACCAGCTCATTGCCCTGCTCTACCTGCTGACAGAAAATCTCGTATGCTGCACTGAAAACCATCGTCCATTGACGCGGATTCATATCTTCATGTAACGCCGGGAAACCATTGGCAGCACCATTCTGCATATCCAGTTTGTGGGCAAACTCATGTATCACCAGATTGTGGCCCTGCTCATTATGAGTATCCGTGACGTCTTCCCACGAAAGAATGACCGGCCCGGCGAACCAGGATTCGCCCGAAGCTACCATGTGTATAGCGTGGACAATACCATTTTCATCGGTATACTCGTGGTCGAGAATAAACCTTCCCGGATAGACGATGACCTCCACCCAATCACTGTAGTAATCCATATCCAGTTTTAGAATCAGGAGGCAGGCCTGCACAGCAATCATGACACGCATTTCCTCCGTGACGATCAATCCCTGCACACCATTGATCTTTTTTTCATGCAGAAAAAGCACGGTCCATTGCCGCAGTTGTATCATTTCAGTTTGCGTCAGTCCGCGGAGAAAAGACAATTGTGCGAGCACATTCCGCCAGATGGCTTCAGGTATCGATTTACGTCTGAGAATATAGTGCCGTCGCCAATTTTTTAGACACCAGATCATGGGTCATTGAAATATTTGGTATCAACAATCAATAAAATCGTCAACCATTAACATCGAACCACTTACACTCCGCACAACCATTCTCAGGAATGGAGATCGGACGGCAGATCCATCGAGTGAGAGGTAAAGCGCTTCAGTACATGATTGGTCATGCCTTTGGCCAACTCTTCCTCACCAAGAAATACCGTCCCGATACTTTCATTACGCAGCAATCGGGATTCGTTCTCACTGTGGGTACGCAATACGATTTCGATATCCGGATTGAGTACACGTGCATTGTCAACCATCTGGCGAACATTAATGGGATCAGGTATCGCGACTACAAGCATTGCTGCATCCGCAATATGCGCCTGGATTAATACGGCCGGATCGGAAGCATTGCCCGAAACGGCGACCATTCCTTTCCTACGCAATTTTTCGACCAGTTCACGATTCTGCTCAGCAACTACATAGGGAATACCATGGGCAGCCAACGCCTTGGCAATACGACGGCCGACTCGCCCGTAACCCACCAGAACGACCTGCCCGGCCAGATACTTGCGTTCAGTACTCATTGGCAATTCAGCATAAGGATCTTCCCGTTGCTCCAAGTGGCGAGCTTTTTCCGAGTAATGGAGAATCCGGCGCCGGATCGGCTCGATAGCAGTAAATAAAAAAGGATTCACTGCAATGGAAATCAGTGCTCCAGCAAGCACCAGGCTCAGACCTTCGTCTGACAGTAATTCAAGTGATCGCCCCAGCCCTGCCAGAATAAACGAAAATTCACCGATTTGAGCCAGACTCGCTGCGACCGTCAAGGCGGTATTGAGTGGATAACGGAATGCCAGCACCAGAATCAGTGCTGCGGCGGATTTACCTAAGATGATAATGGCCACTACTCCAAGTACACGCATAGGTTGTTCGACCAATATCGCCGGCTCGAACAACATTCCTACCGATACGAAGAAGAGAACAGAAAAGGCATCACGCAATGGTAGAGATTCGTGCGCCGCACGATGACTGAGTTCAGATTCACGCATCACCATACCGGCAAAAAAGGCACCAAGCGCAAATGACACACTGAACAATTCCGCAGCGCCGTAAGCGATACCGATTGCTGCTGCAATCACTGCCAGCGTAAATAATTCACGCGATCCGGTACGTGCTACCTGCCATAATAACCAAGGCAATATACGACGGCCGGCAATCAACATCAGCGCGATAAAGGCCGTCACCTGTAACAGTGTCTGGCCAATGGTTATCCACAGTGGTTTGACTGATTGCATGGTTTCAACCGGTAATGTACCACCTAGTACCCCGGCAAGTGGCGGTAACAACACCAGTACCAGCACAGTGGCCAGGTCCTCGACTACCAGCCAGCCGACTGCGATACGTCCATTCATCGTTTCAAGCACCCCACGCGCTTCGAGTGCCTTAAGCAATACCACAGTGCTGGCACAAGACAACGATAATCCGAAAATCAGCCCGCTACCCCAGTTCCAATTCCACCCCCATGCTATTAACATACCTAATGTCGTTGCCAGCCCCATCTGAACGATTGCACCAGGAACGGCAATACGCTTTACTGCAAGCAGATCATTGAGTGAAAAATGCAGCCCGACACCGAACATCAGCAACATGACACCGATTTCCGACAACTGGGCAGCAATATGTATATCGGCGACAAAACCAGGGGTAGCCGGACCGATAATAATTCCTGCAAGCAGGTAGCTGACCATCGCCGGTACCTTAATCCGCTCAGCGATAAACCCGAGAATCAGAGCGATCCCAAAGCCGGCGGCAATGGTAGTAATCAGGGAAATGTTATGTCCCACGCTATGTTCACCTCTTCCATTTTTTGACATGCCTATGGACCAGACAGGAGTACTGGATTGCCGCGCTGCTTACGCAGCTCGAAAACAGCCAGGAACAACGATTACGATAATTTTCCGCTTTGCCGTCGATGATTCGATGTGTGATATTTCATTTCAGATCTGCCTGAGCAGGTATGTGCACAGGCTAAACTGAAAATGGTTTGAAGCATATTTTTTTAATCAGAAACGATAAGCAAGCGGAACCGCGACGTCAGTACTGATTCCGGATGGAATCAAATACATGAAGTTTATCCGTTACGCTATTTTTATTTGAGAAATCGTATCAGGTTTTCTGTGCAGCAAGGTAGACAGCGTAATATCGCTGCGCCACAGTTGCCTGGCTCGGCCAGGTATCTGCTCTCGCTTTGCTTTTCATCGCAAGTGCCGCCCACCGTGCAGGATCGGTCAGTATGGCATTCAGGCGTTGTACGAGATCACTGCCATCAGGTGCGGCAAGCTCAGCCGCATCACCGACGACTTCTGCTACCCCGCCTACATCCGTACATACGATCGGTAAGCCGGCTGTCATTGCTTCCAGGATGGCCATGCCGAATGACTCTGTCGATGAAGCGCTGACGAAAACATCCGCCGCAGCCAGATAACAACTGACATCGTCAGTGGAAGTCATGATTGGTGCCGCAACACCAAGTCTGGCTGCACGCTGCAGATAAGGATCTCTATCACCATCACCCAGTAATACCAGACGACAGTCTTTTGGCAATACTGTCATGGCATCGATCAGTAGCTCGAAACGCTTGAGTGGAATTAATTGACCAACTGCCAGCACATAGCGTAATCGGCTATCCCAGCCCAATATCTGACGGGCTGCTTGCTTCTCCGGCAAATGCAGTTCGGGTAACGCATGAAAAATGGCATGCCAGCGTGTGTCCAGTGGTAATCTCAGTTCCTTGGCAAGATTCGAACACCCGCATACTGTCGGACATATGATCCAATCGGCAGCCTGTATGATGCGGCGTTCCCATTGCCATAATACGCCTCGCAACCAGAACGGGAGCGGTTGGACATAACGATGTAACGCTTGCGCAATACAACTGAAACCATGCTGGCTGATGCCCCAGGCTATTTTTTCACCTTTCAATTCCCTAAACGCCCCTGCAGCAACCACGGCATCATGACAGTGCAGATGGGTATAAGCCTCCGAAATAGCTCGACGTGCAGCTATCCGGCCTGTTTGCCAGGCAAAAATAATGGCATATAGCAGAGGATGAAGTTGTACCGGGCAAATTCTGGCCAGCCGCTTGGTCCAGTGTATAACCAGATCCAATGATGCCTGGTCCATATCACCGGCACAGATAAAGTCCGCCTGAACTTTAATCTGGTTCAATCCTTTCAGCAGCAGCGCATTTGAACGCCCCATGCCGTAACGTAGATCGGCACGCGCTTCACGGCTGACATGTAGGACTTTCAATCCGGGCGCTTCAGTCTGGAAAAATGGAATACATAAACTTTGTAACTATCATACAAGCTTACGATGTCACGCAACAACCCTGTATCCGAGAATATCGGAGCAGATGCTACTGCTTACGATGCGGGCAATTTTCCTTGGTACAATCCGCGTATAACGACAGGGAATGTGCCTGAAGGGTAAATCCCCGCTCCTTGGCAACTTTTGCCTGGCGTTTTTCGATCTCGCCATCGTAGAATTCTTCGACCCGGCCGCATTGCAGACAGACGAGGTGGTCGTGATGGCTATCGCTGGCCAGTTCGAATACTGCCTTGCCACTTTCGAAATGATGACGTTCCAGCAGGCCGGCCTGCTCAAACTGGGTCAATACACGATAAACCGTTGCCAAACCGATGTCTTCACCCTCGCTGAGCAGTTCCTTATAGATATCTTCTGCTGACAAGTGGCGAATCGGACTGTTTTCAAACAGATTCAATATCTTCAGACGTGGTAGAGTCGTTTTCAGTCCTATGGTTTTAAGATCTATACTCTTTAAATTCTCTGACTTGCTCATGGTTTAATTTATCCAAAAAAATTTGCTGTATCATATAGGAGATTTACGAATATCCGATCTCCATCACCGTGCTTAGTTTTTGTAAGAATACCCCATTACGTACCATAATAATATGTGATGCAGTGATTTTTCATTCGTACTTTGCCACGCCCGAAAATTCGGATCATGCGAAGTACTCCATCCATCCTTGGCAAGTCTGAAAAATATTGAGTTAGTATGCATGCATTTTCCCCGCGACTGTTTTTGCTCTTGCCGTTTCTGTTCTTTCCGCTATCCGGCTGTACTTACCTTCCGGCTCTTCCCTATAAAATCGATATCCAGCAAGGTAATGTCGTAACCGAAGAAATGGTGAAAAAACTGAAACCGGGAATGACTCGCTCACAGGTTCGGTTCGCATTGGGAACCCCCCTCGTCACTGATATATTCCATAATAATCGCTGGGATTATGTTTATCGCTTTGCACCCAGCGGCCGGATCACTGAAGAACAACGACTGACAGTTTTTTTCGAAGATGACCGGTTAACGCAGATCAAAGGTAATTTCCCGTTGCCACCCGCTTTCAGTGAGTCTCTTATGATTATACCCGCTTCCGATAAGGCATTCGGGACAATCACGGACGACGATGATGAGACAGAGGGAAAGCCCGGCAGCAGCAGCCGAACCGTTGACTTTCTCAAGGAAAATCAAACCAACTTCTATAAGGGTAATCAATGACGCAAGTCAATATAGCCGTTGCCGGATGTACTGGCCGTATGGGTCAGGCAATTATGGAAACAATTACCGAAACACAGGATTTACGATTATCCGCAGCGCTGGAACAACCCGGTCACCCGCAGTTGTCACAGGATGCAGGAGCACTGATCGGTTCACCCTGTGGGGTGATTATCAGCAGTGATTACGCTACAGCCCTGGTTGGGAGCGATATTCTGATCGATTTCACTCGTCCTGCAGGTACACTGGCACACCTTGCCGTCTGCCACACACTGGGAATTAAAATGGTGATCGGTACAACCGGGCTTTCGACTGATGAAAAAGAAATTATTCGTAATACAGCGAAGGATATCGCCATCGTACTGGCACCCAATATGAGTGTAGGCGTCAACGTGCTGTTCAAATTGCTGGAAGTAACCGCCGAGGTATTACAGGAAGGTTATGATATCGAAATCATTGAAGCGCATCATCGCCATAAAGTTGATGCACCTTCCGGCACCGCCCTGCGTATGGGTGAAGTTATCGCCCACGCACAGAATAAAGATCTTGGCAAAGTTGCGCTCTATGGGCGTGAAGGCCATACAGGAGAACGTGCACCGGATACAATCGGATTTTCAACGATACGCGGCGGCGATATCGTGGGTGACCACACTGCTCTGTTTGCAGGAATCGGTGAACGCCTGGAAATCACACATAAAGCCAGTAGCCGTAAAACATTCGCTACGGGAGCCGTACGTGCTGCCCGTTTTCTTGCTACCAGAAAATCCGGTTTGTTCGATATGCAGGATGTGCTGGGACTGCGTTGATTGACTCATGGCAACCTATGCGATCGGTGACTTGCAAGGTTGTTATCGGGAGTTTCTGCAGCTTGTCGATCTGATCGGTTTCAACGCTACCCGGGATAAGTTGTGGTTAGTGGGTGACCTCGTCAACCGTGGTCCGGATTCTCTCTCGGTACTACGTGCACTTACCGAACTGAACGATGCCATCATCACGGTGCTGGGTAATCATGACCTGCACCTCTTGATGGTTGCGATCGGCTCCGCCCGTCAGCAGCCGGGAGATACCCTTCAGCCGATCCTGGACGCCCCGGATCGGGAAGTACTGCTCAATTGGCTGCGACAGCAGCGCTTGTTCCACACCGAGGATGAATATGCCTTGGTACATGCCGGTTTACTACCAGATTGGAATATCGAGCAGGCTGCAATGATGGCGCGTGAAGTTGAGGCAGTCATTCGCAGTGACCAGTTCTACGATTTTTCTCAAAAAATGTATGGTAATTCCCCTGATCACTGGCACGATTCATTGCGGGGGGAAGATCGCTGGCGCGTCATTATCAACGCTATGACACGTTTGCGTGTCTGCTCGCCAGAAGGAAGAATGGATTTCTCTTATAAGGGAAGCCCATCGACCATCCCTGATGGCCTGCTACCTTGGTTTTCTGTACCCAATCGTGCCAGCAGACACTCGACTGTCATCTTCGGGCATTGGTCTACACTGGGATTAAGGTTACAGCGTAATCTTATGGCACTGGATACAGGATGTTTGTGGGGAGATTGTCTTACTGCTGTGCGGCTGGAAGACCGGAAGGTATTCCAGGTGCCATGTGCCTGATTTCCAGCGATAGCGCCTGTGCGATGGATTGTTCTGCCAGACGCGCAAGCTCCCGTCTATTCCTGCCAATGCCGGAAATAGGTTCCGTGAAAATCAATTCTGCTTCAATCTCAGGTTCACTCAATATCTGCATCAAAGATTGCAGGATCGACACGTTAACGTAAGTCACACTGGTATTCCGCGTGCCATCATGCTTACGATAGCGGATCGCTACCGGATAAAGAAAAGTCTGTACGATCACTGTAGGTTGCAATAAGGATGCGTGGAAATGTTGGAGTGCTTCACCATTGCTGGTCATTCCTTCAGGAAATACTACCACTGAACGCCCGGCTAACAGCATGCCACTAACCACTTGGTTGATCCGTAGCGTATCGCTGCGTTTTTCACGTTCGATGAATAATGTACCGGCATTTCTGCACAGCCGACCAACTAGTGGCCAGGTACGGATCTCAGCTTTCGCGACAAAACGCACGGGAAATACTGCCAGGATGACCAGAATATCCAGCCATGAAGTATGATTCGCCACGAATATCCCACCCGGTGACTGATTCACAGCAGGCATCGTACCGCTGAAATGCAATTTGATATTCAGGATACGAAGAAATTTCTGTGCCCACTGACATGCCATACGATTCTGCATAGCGGTACTGAGCTGAGGGTAAATCAGTGATTTCAGTAGCCCGGAAACAATGTGTAACAGTAATCTGGCGAATCGGATACCTTTGGTTAATTTATTGACCTGAATAGTAGCCAAAGTGTAATAAGCCACGTCAGTTCCGGGGAAAACTAATCGACGTATTTTCAGAAAATACGGCTACCGAATGCTTCAAAATAGAGCTGGTCGATTTCATCACGTTCGTATCGATGGTTTTGACCACCACGATAGGCAATTTTCAACGCTCCCATAAGCGACGCAAGCTGTCCAGTCGTTTGCCAGTCCAGATCATGAGCAATACCGTAGAGCAGCCCGGCACGATAAGCATCTCCACACCCGGTAGGATCAACGATCTCACGAGGTTTGACGACAGGTATCTTAAATTGACGCCCATTCGTATAAATGACCGATCCCTCTGATCCTTTCGTCTCGATAAGTGCCTCAACCTGGGCAGCAAGCTTCTCCAACGTATAGCCCGTGCGCGACTGCAAAAGCTGAGCTTCATAGTCATTAACGGCAATGAAATCAGCTTTATTGATGAAATCGATTAGTTCATCACCACTGAACATCGGCAATCCTTGTCCCGGATCGAACATAAACGGGATACCGGCTTCATGAAATTCCTGTGCGTGCACTATCATGCCTTCACGACCATCCGGGGCAATGATACCGAGACTGATATCTACAGCATCCCGCACGCTGTTCAAGTGGGAGAAATTCATAGCCCCCGGGTGAAAAGCGGTGATCTGGTTATCGTCCAGATCAGTAGTAATGAAAGCCTGGGCGGTAAATGTATCCTTCACATGACGAACATGGGTCTGTGCCAGCCCCAACTTTTCCAATCTGTAGATATAGGGTTGAAAATCATCTCCCACCGTTGCCATCATCAGGGGATTACCATCCAGCATCTGGAGGTTATAGGCAATATTAGCCGCACACCCACCAAATTCTCGGCGCATTTCTGGTACCAGGAAAGCAACATTCAATACATGAATTTTATCTGGCAGAATATGATGCTTGAAACAATCCTCAAACACCATGATTGTGTCATAGGCGATGGAACCACAGATAAGTGTTTGCATGCTGACCAAGATCTAACTTACTGATTTTCTACTGGTTTCCATACCAGATCAAGTTCTCGGGCAGCCTTGACATCATCCAATTTACGCAATGGCATCTGGTGAGGTGCGGCTTTAACCATTTCCGGCTGTGTTTCTATTTCAGCCAGAATTTCCTTCATTGCATCGACAAAACTGTCGAGTGTTTCCTTGGATTCCGTTTCAGCCGGTTCAATCAGCAAACATTCCGGAACCAGTATAGGGAAATAAGTAGTTGGCGCGTGGAAGCCTTTATCGAGCAGGCGCTTGGCAAGGTTCATCGCAGTCACACCTGTTTTTTCCTTGATCTCTTTCATCGTCACGATGAATTCATGACTGGCTCGACGGGTCGGGTAAGCAATCTCGAAACCTGCCTTACGTAACTCCGCCATGAGGTAGTTGGCATTCAGCGTTGCGTATTCCGAAATGCGATGCATGCCTTCCGCCCCCAGCAATCTGACGTAGATATAAGCACGCAATAATACACCAGCATTTCCCATATGAGCGGATAGACGGCCAATAGACTGAGGACGGTCTTTCTCCGTCAACCAACGGTAACGCCCCTGCTCATAGGCCACAATCGGTACCGGTAAGTAAGGCAGCAATCTTTCCGCCACACCCACTGGCGCTGCACCCGGTCCCCCTCCACCATGAGGGGTAGAAAAAGTTTTATGCAGATTCATGTGGATAACGTCAAACCCCATATCACCCGGTTTGACCTTACCCAGCACTGCATTGAGATTAGCACCATCGTAGTACAACAGACCACCGGCTTCGTGAACGATCCGGCTCATTTCTGCGACTTCTTTCTCGAATACACCCAATGTGGAAGGATTGGTCAACATCAGGCCGGCTGTCTTGGGTCCGACTACGGCCTTCAACGCATCCATATCCACATCGCCTTCCCGGTCCGTGGGAATCTCGATTACTTTATAGCCACACATGACAGCGGTCGCAGGGTTGGTACCATGCGCGGCATCCGGAATAATGATTTCAGTCCGTGCCGTATCACCACGTGATTCATGATAGGCCCGGATCATCGTCACGCCGATCAGTTCGCCTTGTGCACCGGCCATCGATGTCAGGCTGACTGCGGCCATACCGGTAACATCCTTCAGAATTTCCTGTAATTCATACATACAGGCCAGGAACCCTTGACCGGTATCCTCGGGTGCCAATGGATGACGTGCCAGAAATTGTGGCAACATAGCCAGCGCATTACAGGCGCGGGGGTTATATTTCATGGTACAGGAACCGAGCGGATAAAATTCCGTATCTATCGAGAAATTTTTCTGCGAAAGCCGAGTGTAATGACGCACCGTATCCATCTCAGAAACTTCTGGCAACGATGGCGCCGATTTACGTAACAGGTTAGCGGGAATATTATGTTTAGTCGCCCGGGTTGCCGGTGCCTGTGAATAATTCTGTCTGCCCTTACGAGAGTGTTCGAATATCAACATGTTCTATTTTACGTTAGCAATGAATCAGTTCAGCGCAGCCAATGCTGCATCGTAATTCGGTTCGTTCTTGATTTCTGGTACCAGTTCCGCATGAATGACCTTATCATTCTCATCCAACACAATGACTGCACGCGCAGTAATACCGGCAAGTGGCCCATCAGCAATGGCCACGCCGTAATCACGCATGAACTGTGCACCGCGCATGGTGGATAGTGGAACGACTTTATCCAATCCCTCCAGCGCACAGAATCGATTCATAGCAAAAGGCAGGTCTGCAGAAATAATCAGCACTACCGTATTATTCATTTCGCTGGCACGTTGATTGAATTTACGTGTCGAAAGTGCACAAACAGGCGTATCAAGGCTCGGCACGATATTGAGTACTTTTTTCTTACCAGCGAAGTCAGCCAGCGTGACATCTTTCAAATCTTTGTCAACCAGGGAAAAAGCAGAAGCTTGTTCACCTACTTGCGGAAACGTACCTTCCACCTTGATTGGCGTACCACCCAGAGTAACCATGATTATTCTCCTTACAAGTTGTATCGGAATTAAGGCTGAACTGGCTCAGGCAGCCGCTGCCAGTGCCTGCCGGAATAATGTGGCATATTTGTCCAGGTCGTCAGCCGTTTTGGTTTCTGTTGCACAAATCAGCAATGTATTACCCAGACCAGGATAATAATTTTCCAGGGATATCCCACCCAGTACCCCCTGTTCTTTCAGCCTATCCAGAACTCGAGTAGCCGATTCGGAGAGTGTAAGCACCACTTCATGGAAGAACGGGCTGCTGAATGTCCTTTTTACACCGGGCAGTTTCTCCAGTCGTTCAACCAGCGACAAGGTATTCACGTGGGATTGAGCGGCCACCCGGTATAATCCCTCCGGCCCCAGTAACGACATATAAATCGTGGCAGCCGTCACCATCAACCCCTGATTAGTACAAATATTGGAAGTCGCCTTGGAACGTCGGATATGCTGCTCACGTGCCTGCAACGTCAGAACGAAACCTTCCCGACCATCGAGATCGGTAGTTCGCCCGATAATCCGCCCGGGCATTTGTCGTACCAGCGATTGTTTACAAGCCATGAAACCGAAATAAGGCCCGCCACTGGACAGTGGAATGCCTAATGGCTGTCCTTCCCCGACGGCAATATCCGCCCCCTGATTCCCCCACTCACCAGGTGGCGTCAGCATAGCCAGTGCTGTCGGATTGACTACGGCGATTGCCAGAGATTGCTTGCTATGGGCCCAGTCGGTTAATGCATCGACCTGCTCGAAGACACCGAAGAAATTGGGCTGGGGAATGACCAACGCTGCGAATTCCTCTTGTCCGAATCGATCGAGCTGTTCCAATGTTACTTGCCCGGATTCAGCGTCATACGGAATTTCCACCACTTCAATCGCCTGATTTCTGACAATGGCGCGCACCACGCTGCGATAAATCGGGTGTACGGTTTGAGGAATCAGAATTCGTCTGGAAGTTCTATGCTGACGTACAGCCATCAGCGCTGCTTCAGCCAATGCAGATGCACCATCATACAGGCTGGCATTGGACACATCCATTCCAGTCAATGAGGCCATCATGGTCTGGTATTCATATAGTAGTTGCAAGGTACCCTGACTGGCTTCTGCCTGATAGGGAGTATATGAAGAATAAAACTCACCACGGGTCGTGATCTGCCAAACTGCCGCCGGAATATGGTGCTCGTAAGCTCCGGCACCGATAAAATTGAGATAGAATCCGTCCATCTGCGCACGTTCGAGCATGAGCCGCGAAATTTCCATCTCATTCATTCCTGGAGGAACACGAATCAGCTTGCCCGTTTTTAAATCAGCAGGAATCTCATCAAATAATTCATCAATCGTTTGGGCACCGATGCTGGCAAGCATTGCTGCAACATCTTCATCAGTATGTGGAATAAATGGCATAATGATTTATAACTAAAAATTAACTGTACCTAAAGGTTACAGCGCAAAATACTCAATGGAGCCGCACAATACAATCTGCAATCACTACAAATACGACAGGCATTTCCGGTCCCGTGTAAAGAGGCGATCAATTATGATCCGCAATCCCTTCCCTCAATGCTCCTCACTTTCCAGCAATTGCCCATACCCCTCGGCGTCAAGCAAACTATCAAGTTCACTAGCATCCGCTGGTTTCAGTTTGAATAGCCAGGCGACATAGGGATCCTGGTTGATTTTCTCGGGGGTGGCTTCCAGTTCGGAATTCACCGCAATGACTTCGCCACTGATCGGCGCATAGACATCCGATGCTGCCTTGACAGATTCCACTACCGCACATTCCTCTTTTTGTGCAAGATTGCGCCCTATCTCCGGAAGCTCCACAAACACCATATCCCCCAGTAACTCCTGAGCATGCTGGGTAATACCAATAGTCACCGTACCATCTGCTTCTGCTTTTACCCATTCATGCGATTTTGCATATTTCAGCTCTGCTGGAATGCTCATCTCCTGTGCTCCCAATTTGTATGTTAGAAAAACTCTTCTGATATTGCCGTAGAAAAATCAAATCAATGCCTGACCGTTCCGCACAAACGGATATTTCACGACCTTTGCTGCAAGCTGTCTGTCACGCACTACAACATGAACCTGGTCACCAATGGCTACCCCTGCAGGGATACGCGCCAGTGCAATCGATTGATTAAGTGTTGGTGAAAATCCGCCACTGGTAATCTCCCCTTCTCCTGTTATGCCTTCGTGCTGCGTAATCACTTTCTGGTGGTTACGTAATACTCCCTTATCCAACAGTACCAGCCCGACCAGCTGCTGCTTGACTGGAGCTTGCTGCAATGCTTGTTTACCGATAAAATCGCGTTCACTTTTCAGATCCACTGTCCACCCCAGACCTGATTCGAATGGATTGCTGGTTTCATCCATATCCTGGCCATATAAATTCATCCCGGCTTCCAATCGCAGTGTGTCACGTGCACCTAAGCCGGCAGGTGCCACACCTGCTGTATGCAATTTCTGCCAGAAATCGACAACATCATCTGCAGGAAGAATGATTTCGAAACCGTCTTCCCCGGTATAACCGGTACGGGCAATGAAATATGAATCGAGTGTCGCGGATTGAAATGGTTTCAGATTTTCGGAAATAGCTTGTGCACCGGTAATGACATTCCACACCTTGGTACGCGCATTTGGCCCCTGTACGGCAATCATGGCGAGATCCCGACGTGGCGTAATGGTCAGATGCGGTGCATCCCGGTTGGCTTGTGACGTGATCCAGGCGATATCTTTATCTGCCGTACCGGCATTGACTACCAGCCTGAACCAGGATTCAGACAGGAAATAAACGATCAGATCATCGATGATTCCACCCTCAGGATTGAGCATACAGGTATACAGCGCTTTCCCTGGAAGCGTAAGTTTATCGACATTATTGGCCACCAATCCACGCAGAAACCCGCGAACATTCTCACCATGAATATCTACTACCAGCATATGAGAAACATCGAACATACCAGCATCACGCCGGACATGATGGTGCTCATCCAGTTGGGAACCATAATGCAAAGGCATATCCCAGCCACCAAAGTCTACCATTTTCGCATGCATGGCACGATGCGTCGCATTAAGGGGGGTCATTTTCAGCATTCATTTCTCCCAAAGATAGAAAAGAAAGTCTTTTGCCTGATCTGCCCAATCTTCCTTACCCAGGAACCGTTGCCCGGGTTAAAGTGACTTTCACAGGCACTGACTTGCCCCCTCTGTCCTTTTACCTGAGAGTTTTACGGATACCCTGTTCCTCCGCATGCCCCTTCGGTGGCCGAATTACAACTCGGCACTCTCCAGATTGCCTGTCGCAAGCAGTTACTCCGATCGATATAGATAATACCGACCATGCCTGAGCGATTCCGGGGGGTTACGCCTTCGGCGGTGCTGTTTCTCGATTCAGCACACTCTCCTGCTTGGATAATATGTTAGCAGGCGCCACTATACCTTAGCTTAGGGCACCAGACAAGGTAAAGCTGCACATGCCATTGAATCAAACCGTTTCAAAATAACTGGTGTAACCCTGGTCGGGCGAAGTTGCAATTTTCCCATTTTATTGGATACGTCCGTACACATTCTCCATAATCAAATTTTCTCTGCGCCCATTTTTCATAATCTTCATGAAATTGCCAATTTTCCCCGGTAAATTTCAGTCAGCAGATTTCATCCTAGAAACCGTAGTTGATCGCTTATCAGCCTCTGGAAACCCTGATGAATAGTGAGCTTGCTGCCTTCGCTCATGCCGACCTGGCGGGTGAAACCGTTACGCACCCGAGTATGCGTCTAACTGTGGTTTCTAGGTTCATCCCCTACTGGTATTGACCATCACCACCTAAAAAGAATAACAAATCAGCGTTATCTTCCAAGGTAAGAAATCGAGCACGATAAACTGAATATGACCAAGTCCGATTTTCGTGATATAAAGCTGCAGTGTTGAGGTGGGCCTCCGGTCACACCAGAATATGGTTTCAAAAAATTGCATCAATCGAGGAGAAAAGTTTGGAACGCGGGTTTTATACCATCATGGCTGCGCAGTTTTTTTCGTCACTGGCGGACAATGCGCTGTTGGTGGTAGCAATTGCTTTACTGATTGATCTACACGCACCGGCCTACCTTACTCCCATGCTCAAATTCGTATTTGTGCTGTTCTATGTACTACTCGCACCCCTCGTCGGTGCCTTTGCCGATTCCATGCCCAAGGGTCGAGTTATGTTCATCAGCAATTCGATCAAAATCATCGGTTGTGCATTGCTGTTTTTCGCCATGCACCAGTTTTTTGCTCTGGGTGCATACGCCATTGTCGGACTGGGTGCAGCAGCTTATTCTCCGGCAAAGTACGGTATTCTTACTGAATTGCTGCCACCGGAGAAGCTGGTTATCGCCAATGGCTGGATGGAAGGACTGACTGTTGCATCGATCATTCTGGGAACGGTCATGGGGGGATTACTCATCACCCCTGCGATCGCATCTTTTTTTCTTTCCCTGGATTTTCCTTTGATTGATACAGGCATTACTACGGCCGTAGAAGCAGGCATCGTAGTCATCATGCTGTTTTATGGCATTGCTGCTTTGATCAATTTATTTATCCCCAATACCGGAATCGATCATCGGATACTCAGCCGGGATCCGGTTTTCCTGTTTCGTGATTTTGCGCACTGTGTAAAACTTCTCTGGTCCGACAAGCTTGGACAAATTTCCCTGGCAGTCACAACTCTGTTCTGGGGTGCCGGCGCGACCTTGCAATTCATTGTATTGAAATGGGCGGAAGCGGCCCTTGGTTATGCACTGAATGAAGCTGCGATGCTGCAAGGCATAGTTGCCGTTGGTATCGCCCTCGGCTCGGTACTGGCAGCAAAGCTGATTTCGTTACGCCGGTCACTGGAAGTCATCCCATTAGGCATTGCCATGGGAATCGTAGTAATTCTCATGATTACGGTACGGGATCTTTGGATCGCCGTTATTCTGCTGATGGTGATTGGCGGACTGGCAGGTTTTTTCGTAGTCCCTATGAATGCCTTGCTGCAACATCGCGGATATATTCTGATGGGTGCCGGCCACTCAATTGCTGTACAAAACTTTAACGAAAACCTCAGTATTCTCACGATGTTATCCCTGTATGCACTACTGATCTGGTTCGATGCGCATATTTATACTGTCATTGTTTTGTTTGGATTATTCGTATCCACTACCATGGTAGTAGTTCGTAAATGGCATCTGAACAATCAACGTAAACAGGATTCTCTGCATTTGATAGGCACACGCGAACGGCAGCTCTAACCTTCTCCTCTAGCGGGAAAAACCATCGCCGCTCCCTTGGTATAATTCCTGTAATTGCAGGTTCTTCTAACCTATACGATTGGGATCACCTGATTTCGCCATCGTTTTGCTATCCTGTTTGATACAGGATTGTTCACAACCGGCTTCGCATCCCAAACCCATACGACCCAGTCCACCACAACTACCAGCAAGAGGTTGACGGCCGCTGAGTACGCCAATTGCCATCGCGATAAGAGAAAAACCTATTACCAGAAATGCCGCAAGAAAAATCAGAGTAAAACCAGAAGTACTATGTTCCGCGGGAAAATGGCTACTGGTGTATTCATTAACGATACCATCCTGACTAACAATGAAGAGGGCAGGCAGACCCTGGGCTTCCGCAACAGCCAGGCCACGCTCATGCCCGAGCACCAGAAGCGCTGTCGTCCATGCATCGGCCAGCATACAACTCTCCGCCAATACGGTAACCGAAGAAGTTCCATTCTTAACCGGCCAGCCGGTAGCAGGATCAATCAGATGGCTGTAACGGTGATCTTCAATCTCGAAAAAATTCTGATAATCCCCTGAAGTTGCCAGACCTGTATTGTTTAAAGACAGTATCTTATGTATGGCAGTACGACCATGTCGATAGGGTTTCTCGATACCCACCCGCCAGGCAATATTTTGTGCATTGGTCCCGCGCGCACGGATTTCACCACCGATTTCAATAAAATAATGCTCAATTCCCTGTGAATCGAACATTTCCGCTAGCCGGTCGACCGCATATCCCTTGGCGATAGCAGACAAATCAATATAGACATCAGGACGCGTCTTGCGGATAGTAAGCGTCTCCCGATCGAGTACGAGTTTATCCTGTCCCACCTTCAGCAGCATCGCAGTGATATCATCTTCATCCGGAACCTGCTCGGGACGAAATTCGGGTCCGAATCCCCAAAGATTTACCAGCGGTCCTACTGTAATATCAAAGGCTCCACCACTTTGCCTACCGATCGTTATTGCCGCTTCAAGTACGGTAAATAATGATTCAGAAACCGGCATCCAATCGATCGTAGCTGCCCGATTCAAGCGTGAGAGTTCGGATTCAGGATCATAGGTGGACATCGTCCGGTTAATTTCATCGAGCATCGATTCTATCTGTTTCTGTGCTGCGCCGGGAGTAAAACCATCCTCGGGATGGCGATATTTCACACTATATTCCGTCCCCATCGTATGGCCGTACAAATGCGACTGAGTGAGAGAGGGGGTGAAAAAGGCCCACCCAAGTAACCCGGCCACAATCAGGAAAATCATAATAATGACCGGACGAGGAGATTTGAACAGTAAAGTTTTCATGGTGACGATCATCCTCCAAAATCATCGAACAGAATATTTTCTTGTTCGACTCCCAGATCGATCAGCATACCGATAACAGCCTGGCTCATCATAGGCGGACCACACAGGTAGTATTCGCAATCTTCCGGAGCAGGGTGGTCTTTCAAATAGTAATCGAATAACACTTGGTGAATGAAACCAGTATAACCCTGCCAGTTGTCCTCGGGCAATGCATCGGACAAAGCGACATACCACTCAAAATTGTCATGTTCTTTCGACAGCCTGTCAAAATCCTCGACGTAAAACATTTCATTCTTGGAGCGCGCCCCGTACCAGAAAGAAATTTTACGCCGGGATTTGAGTCGGCATAATTGATCAAAAATATGTGAACGCAATGGTGCCATACCCGCGCCCCCGCCAATAAAGATCATTTCATTATCAGTATCACGCGCGAAAAAGTCACCGAATGGCCCCGTGACAATCACCAGATCACCAGGCTTGAGCGAAAAAATATAGGACGAAACCACCCCTGGCGGGATATCTTCATGTTTAGGTGGGGGAGTGGCAATACGTACGTTCAGAATAATGACACCCTGTTCTTCAGGGTAATTAGCCATGGAATAGGCACGTATCATGGGCTCCTGTGTACCCGCAACGTAGCGCCAAAGATCATGACGATCCCAGTCCTTGCGGAAACGCTCTTCTATATCAAAATCCTTGAATGCGCTGACGTATGGCGGACATTCGATCTGAATATAACCGCCCGCACGAAAATTGAACTGCTCACCTTCAGGGAGTTCCAATACTAATTCTTTGATGAAAGTAGCAACATTATGATTGGAAAGTACTCTGCAAGACCATCTTTTTACTCCGAATGCTTCATCGGGAACAGTAATTTTCATGTCCTGCTTGACAGACACCTGACAGGACAGGCGGTAGCCAGCTCGTGCATCACGTTTACTGATGTGAGATGTTTCGGTCGGCAGGATCGCTCCTCCCCCTTCGAATACTTTGACGCGACACTGTCCACATGTTCCGCTTCCACCACAGGGAGAACTCACAAAAATCCTGGCATTGGCCAATGTGCCAAGCAATTTACCCCCGCTAGATACCTCGATGGTACGCTCATCATTCACATTGATTTTGACATGGCCATGCGCCATCAACTTGGCACGTGCACCAAGAATAATAAATACCAGGAGAATGATTATCGCGGTAAAGAAAAAAACGCCGAGGGAAATTTCCAGCATACGCAGCTTCAGATCGGAACCTGTACAGTAATCTCAGCGAACAATCTGGAAAGGAGAATACTCAATATATGAGAAGCAGGCATATCAAACGGAAGGAGAACGGTCAATATCGTGCTTCCGACTATGAAAAGCAGGTTTGTTTACAGGCATTCAAAGCCGGACACCGGAAAAAGCCATGAATCCCATCGCCATCAGCCCGGCACTGATGAAAGTGATCCCCAATCCCTGCAAACCATCCGGTACATCCGAATATTTGAGCCTTTCACGTACACCAGCAAGCGCGACGATTGCCAATGCCCAACCAAAACCAGTGCCCAGGCCGTAGACAATACTTTCGGTAAAATTATAATCACGCTCCACCATGAACAAGGATCCCCCCAGAATAGCGCAGTTCACGGCAATCAATGGCAGATAAATACCCAGTGCACTGTGTAAAGCTGGCAAGAAGCGATCCAGAAACATTTCCAGAATCTGTACAATTGCAGCAATGATCCCGAGATAGCTGACAAGCCCGAGAAAAGTCAAATCGATCTCTGCCAAACCTGCCCAGGCCAAGGCCCCGTCACGGAGAAAATATTGATAAACCAGGTTATTCATGGGAACCGTCAGTGCCTGAACGACGATCACCGCAATTCCCATTCCAAATGCCACCTCTATTTTTTTGGAGATAGCAAGAAAGGTGCACATACCAAGAAAAAAAGTAAGTGCAAGATTCTCAACGAAGACTGCCGTGATAAATAAACCAGCCAGGCTACTCATCTCGTTACCTCAGGAGGGTTATGAGTTCGCTGAATGCGAAATTCTGGTTGTTCGACCTGATTCGTTTTCCAGGAACGTACCCCCCAAATGATCAGCCCGATCAGAAAGAAGGCACTGGGTGGCAACAGCAGCAATCCGTTAGGCTCGTACCAGCCGCCATCCCGGGTAAGCGGCAATATCGTAAAACCCAGCAGGGAACCTGAACCGAACAGTTCACGTATGATCCCGACCGCCAGTAAAATCACGCTGTAGCCAAGACCGTTACCTAACCCGTCAAGAAAACTTGGCCAGGGTGGATTTTTCATGGCAAACGTTTCTGCCCGCGCCAACACGATACAATTGGTCACGATCAGACTGACGAATACTGAAAGTTCCCGGCTGATCTCATAAGCAAATGCCTGTAAAAACTGATCGACCACGATCACCAGTGAAGCGGCAATCGTTATTTGTATAATAATGCGAATATTCGTGGGAATATAATGACGAATCAGACTGATCAGCATACTGGAGCAGGCCACGACTAACGTCAAAGCAATACACATAGTCAGTGCTGTCGATACTTTGGTAGTCACCGCCAGTGCCGAACAAATCCCTAGTATCTGCAGCGTAATCGGATTCTCATTAACGATAGGTGCAAATAAAATTTTGCGGATGGATTGTGCTGTCATCGTATTAACTCCTTTCTTCACGCAGGCGAAGCAGGAAAGGGCCAAAACCATTCTCTCCGAACCAGAATTTCAATAAATTATCGACACCACGTGTAGTCATGGTCGCACCGGATAAACCATCTACTTTATATTGACTGTCTGGAGTAGCCATGCTTACAGATCCTCTGACCAATTCGATACGCGGTTGCCAGTCCTCATCAAAAATAACTTTACCCTGCCAAGAACTCAGCCAGCGTGGATTATCGATCTCCCCACCCAATCCGGGCGTTTCCGTATGCTGATAAAACTGCAGTCCCTTGACTGTACGCAGATCCCCCTCTAACGCAATGAAACCATATAATGTCGACCACAACCCATGCCCGTATATTGGCAGGATCAGTGTTTCCAACCCTCCCCCCGCATCACTGATCTGATAGACTGGCAAATATTTGGGTTTACGCTGAATCTGAGCAATATCCTCTTCACGTGTCAGTATAGTGGATTGCTCCTCATCTTTAGCTGCTTTGATGATATCGAACCGCTCTACATCCAACTCATCTACGTAGGCGCCACTGGCAAGCTCAACCATACGCACGTCGAATAATTGATAAGCACGCTCGACTGGCAACCCGGTCAGACCAGCCAGTTCGACTAATATACGCTGACGTGCCTTGATCTGATTGGATATCTGAATAGGTTTGAGTGTCACTGCAGCACTGGTCACGATCAAAGAACAAACCAGACATACAGCCAGTGCCACACCTATCGTTCTTCGGTTACTGTGTTGTACAGGAATATGGTCCGGTTCAGCCATGGCGGCGCAACCTCCGACGAATATTAAGCTGGATGACCACGTAATCGATCAGCGGTGCAAATATATTAGCAAATAAAATCGCCAGCATAATCCCTTCCGGAAAAGCTGGATTGACTACACGAATCAGAACCGTCATAAATCCGATCAATAAACCAAACACCCAGCGTCCGGCGTTGGTCATGGCAGCAGATACCGGATCGGTTGCCATGAATACCATACCGAAAGCAAACCCCCCCAGCACCAGATGCCAGTACCAGGGCATAGCCATCATTGGATTGTCGCTCACCTGCATATTAAATAAAAAACTGGTCATTACCATACCGAAAAATACACCTAAGATAATGCGCCAGGATGCAACCTTAGTATAGATCAGAAAAACAGCACCCAGTAGACAAGCCAGCGTTGAAGTTTCACCCAGAGAGCCAGGCATCAGACCAATAAAGGCATTCCACCAGCTATAACCTTCCGCCGTTACCGCTTCTACTCCCCCAAGTGTACTCAGTCCCAGCGGCGTTGCACGCGAATAGCCATCAACAGCTACCCATACCAGATCACCTGAAATATCCGCAGGGTAGGCAAAATAAAGGAATGCACGTCCTACCAATGCAGGATTGAGAAAATTCTTACCGGTCCCACCAAAAATTTCTTTCCCGATAACCACGCCGAAGCTGATCCCCAGCGCGACCATCCACAGGGGCATGTTGGGTGGCAAAGTCAATGCAAACAACATAGAAGTGACCAGGAATCCCTCGTTGACTTCATGCTTGCGCACCAATGCGAATAACACTTCCCAACATCCGCCCACGACCAGCGTCGTCAGGTAAATAGGCAGAAAATACAGTAGCCCATGAACCGTACAAGCTAAGATACTGCCAGGGTCGAATCCGACATTTAGCGTTAAAAGCAGGCCGTTACGCCAGCTTTCTCCGATTACACCAAGTTCCTGCAGCGCAAGATTCGCCTGATAACCAGTGTTATACCAGCTCCACAAAATGCAGGGAATCAATGAGACCACCACGTAACTCATCAGTCGTTTGAGGTCAATTACATCGCGCACATGTGGCGCAGAACGGGTTGAATCGTCTGGTGTATATAAAAAAGTATCCACCATTTCATACAAGGCATGATATTTTTCGAATTTTCCGCCCCGGTCGAAATGTGGTTTTATATTGTCGAGCAGACGACGCATACTGTTATCCTTCCTTCTCGATCTGTCGTAAATTCTCGCGCAGGATTGCACCATAGTCATGCTTGCCAACACATACGAACGAGCATAACGCCAGATCTTCTTCATCCAGTTCGAGACAGCCCAGCTTCTGGGCCATATCGGTATCCATCACCAACAATGCACGTAGCAGCTGCGAAGGTAATATATCGAGTGGCATGACCTCTTCAAAACTATCGATGGGGATCATGGCACGTGGACTACCTTGTTGGCTGGCAGTAAACTCGAACTTCTTCTTTTTACGAAAAAAGCTGGAAAACAGTACGTTCAACTTGGAGTATTTATTCCCCCCTGGATTAATCCACCCTAGAAACTCCCGTTCAGCCTTTTCCCTGATGGCAGTAATCTGTAAATGGTATCTTCCCAGGAATGCCAACTCATTCACTGCATGATAGCCCGACCAGACTGAGCCAGAAATCACACGCTTATCAGTTGATTCGACCAGCTCATCCGCCAATAACTCTTCCAACGAAGCACCTAATCGCGTACGTAACAGACGTGGTTTTTTGACTTCAGGTCCACCAAGCGCCACAATGCGCTCAGTCCAGAGACGTCCGGTCACGAATAACTTACCGATAGCGATAGCGTCCTGATAATTCAGATACCAGACCGTTTTATGTGCGCTGACTGGCTGAAGAAAGTGAATGTGTGTACCTGGAAGACCGGCAGGATGCGGCCCCGCAAACTGGGCTTGCCGCAGTTGCGGCAAATCTCCAGGTAGCGGCAATTCCGCTTGAGGAGTTTGACAAACCCATAATGGCCCATCGGTCAAATGTGATAACACGCTCAAGCCATACCTGAAGGATTCCATCTCGGCCGTAATAATGGATACAGGATCTGCAGCAAGGGGATTACTGTCCATAGCCGTAACAAAAATTGCAGCAGGTCGTGTGGCGGGATCAGGTACCTTGCTGTAGGGGCGTGTACGTAACGCTGTCCACAAGCCGGAAATCAGCAGATTCTCTTTGACCTGCTCATGGGTCAGGTCAGGTAGTTCATCCGGAGAATACCTGGTGAAAGTCTCTTCTTCCTCCTGCTCATCCAATTGAAGCACAATCGACAACAGTGCACGTCTGGCCCCTCGATTGATGGCAACAATCTGTCCCGCACCTGGCGCAGTAAACGTGACACCTGGCAGCTTCTTATGCTCGAATAGGGGCTGCCCGAGCTTGACCCTGTCACCTTCCGCTACATTCATAGTTGGTTTGAGATCAAAGTAATCTACCCCTACCACAGCTACATGACGTATTGCAGTTGCAGCATACACGCGCTGTTCCGGCTCACCACTGATAGGTAGATCCAACCCCTTGTTTAACCTGATCAGCATAATCGAAGAAAAGAGAACTTTATTTGTCCAATACTGCAATCCAATGCAGTGCCCGGCACTGTAACACCAGAGTTAGACCAGCTTACTCAATCGTTGCAAGCTGTCATACTGATCCATTAACGATAAGAATTTTCAGTCTGTACAGGCTTGATAAAGCACTTCAGATATCATTTAAGCAGATCTTTCACTGCTTTTTTACTGTTCTGATGCGTGTAGAATTCCCTATCAAATTTTTTCCGGCGTATCGTAAATATAACGTTCAAGCTGATGAATGACAAACTGATATTGCGAAATAGTGTCTTTTACCAGGTCTCCGATTGAAAGCAGACCGACAACCTTACCATCATCCATAACAGGCAAATGTCGAACGCGCATCTCTGTAATCAGGGCCATACAGTCCTCATTGGTGTTATTCAGTCTGACATAAACTACCTGGCGGGTCATAATTTCCTTTACCTGTGTATCTTTTACCGGCTTATCCAGCAAATATGCTTTTCTGGAAAAATCACGCTCTGTAAGGATACCGACTGGCTTCTCACCTTTCATGACCAGCAGTGCACCGATATTATTGGCTGCCATTTTCTGCATGGCATCAAATACTGAATCATCCGGACTAATGGCAACTACAGTATGCCCCTTTTCATGTAGTAAATGTTTAACAGTTTTCATGGCGATTTCCTTCTTTATTGTTAATAAACAATCTAACCTCCCAGCTTTAACTATGGTAGCGCTTTGCCGGCGCAAAGCAAACCGGGATGCTACAGACAGCTCCCGGAAATAAGCATCAGGTTTCCTGATTATCCTCTTCGGATGCTTCTACATCCGGGATCCGGTAGGCATCGGTTGCCCATTGTCCCAGATCGAGCATTTTGCACCGTTCTGAACAGAATGGCCGGAAGCGACTGGATGCTTCCCATTTGACGATTTCACCACATTGTGGACAATTTACGATGGGAGATTTCCTCAATGACAACTCCATTCGATTATCGATGTGCCTATAAATTGCAGAAAGTCAGCTCAAAAGGAATATCATCCTCATAGACACTCACTTTATGATCAGCCTGCCAGGGAACGAAACGTATGTTGATTGCGTACTTGTTGGCACTGATCTCTGGTACACACGGTAATTCACTATCGATCCGTAAACGCAAAAGATGAGTCGGATGTTCCGAGCCGGCCTGTTGAAACAGTCCCTGAACAGCAATATGGTGAAAGGTTTTACCACTGTTTCTCAATATATTCAGTATGATACCAATCCCGTCACGGATCGGAGAAAGCGGCGTTACCCAATCTCTAAAATCCGCTTGACGCATTTCCGGATTCACATTCAACCAGTAATGATAAGCAGGTAAATCGAACTCACACGCGCCACCTGGAATACTCATACGCTGTTTGATACTCATCAACCATTCGTTATCCCGCAAATACCCCCCAAATCTACCTGGTATATCGAGCAGCCCTCGGAACGCAACCCGGATATCATGCAATATACGATCCAGCGCCACTTCAGATACGTCGGGATTTTTACGCAATCCTTCCAGCAGGATCCGCTGTCTATCTAGCTCTTGCAGTAAGTCTGATTTGAGATCGGAGCGACTGGTAACATCAAGAATCTCGAACAAAGCAACCAGTGCAGCATGGTGCTCAAAAGAAGTTTCTCTGATTGAGAAAAAATCGATTTTGTCGAATAAATCCTCGAGTCGCAACAACATGCGGATTCGTTCGCTCAGGGGAAGTTCGTAGCAGATCACGGCCATTACATGAATTGAATTTTCATAGCATAGCAGAAAGCTATACATGAACACAGACTATCGGAGCAATTCAGCCACCATGCTGGTGAGCTAAAACAAGATATTTTTCATGTAATACTTGTACTTGATGCTGTAAATGTTGCTTATCCAAATCATTGACGATCACATCATCAGCCTGCTTAAGACGTTCATTACGCGAACATTGTGTGGCCATGATTGCACGCACATTTTGCTTACTCAGTCTGCTGCGTAAAACAGTACGTGCAATTTGCAGGGATTCAGGGCAATCTATCACCAGCACGCGATCAATCAGACCGAGATAATTTCTGGTCTCCAATAGCAAAGGTATGACCAGGATGCCATATTCAGAACGGATCAACGGAATACGACGTACAGTCTCTTGGTATATCAGCGGATGGAGTATCGATTCGAGTTTCTGTTTTGCTGCATTGTCGGAAAATACCAGTTCGCGCATAGCGACCCGATCGAGCGAGCCATCTTCCATAATAAAGTTATCACCGAACGCGACGCGGATCGTATCGATGGCCGCACCCGCTGATTGAGTCAATTCATGCGCAATCTGATCGGTATCGATAATCTCGATATCCAGTTCTTTGAACAAATCGGCTGCGCTGGTCTTGCCGCTGCCAATTCCACCGGTCAATCCGATAATCAGTGCCATGTGTCAGGCATTCAATCCCGCAGTGTAAGGGTGCAAGGCTGAATACCCGGAATGATCGCGAGCACATGGGTACCCGTAACCTTTACTGCCTCTGTTCGATCGTAATCTGCTTTCCTCAGGAACGACCAATATCGTTGTTCCCGGATAAACCATGTCTTTGTATCTGTGGCGCTTTTCATTTCTGGCGGATGAAGGTCGAGATTATTACGACCACCCTTCGGCAACCGGGAACCAAGTCTTCACCTAATTATCCTGGCTGGGTAATCGTCACAGCCTTTCCCGGATTCATTTGTCGGGGTTTTCCTGCTGTGTCGTTATCGTTATTACTGGCGGTGTTATCGTTGACAGTGTCATTGTTGATCCCGTCAATATAGGAGCAACCTCAGTTATCTTAGGATTAGGAATAACCTCAGTCATCCCGGTCATGGAAATACAGAGCGTAGATACATCAAGAGCATCTTCAGGAATCACTGATTTGCCCACTTCCCAAACAAGTTTTAAACGCCCGCTTTCCACCATTTCGCTATAAGACACTTGGAAAGTTTCTACCTCCGATCTCAGACCATATCCGATCCATAACTCGCCGATACCAATATACTCGCTGACATTGATCGGATATCTGGAAATAGAGGTCGGAATAATAGGTTGGAGCTCTTCAGTTTGAAGATACGGGTTTTGAATGAAAGCCCCAACAATCGTTGGATCAGCATACTCTCTCCATTCTGTCCCATTATACAGCCACTGTCTGTCCTGCCCCCTGAGACGAAAAACAACGAATACGTCCCCGATTTTGAAATGATCTTCTTTATTAACAATTAAATAATGATCCAGCATTACGCTGGCAAGCTCATCAGAGCTGGTGTACAGAGATGTTTGTGGAAAACATATCTTGCGGGTTCTAGAAATTGGGTATTAGTTACAATATCTGCCCTGGCTTGTATTGTGCCCAGCAGAAAAGCGCATGGCAGTAGGATTTTGCAAATATAGAATTTCATGATGATTGATATATCTCCACATAGTCAAGGCGATGATAGTAACCCAAAAATAATCCCTTCACAGTACAATACTGTATGCATCATCTCCTTCGTAAACCCCTCTTCGGGCAAATGCCAACCGGTGGAATTCCCGGGCCTTCTTGATTACGAACGTGGAACGCCGCATTGCACATCTGGATATGGACGCTTTTTATGCATCGGTAGAGCTGTTGCGTTATCCGGAATTACAGGGATTACCAGTCGTCATAGGTGGTCGATCGGTTCACCGACCGGTCATTCAGCAGGATGGGAGGCGTTCCTATTCGAAGCTGCGTGATTATACCGGTCGAGGAGTGGTAACAACGTCGACTTACGAAGCACGTGCATATGGCATTTTTTCGGCGATGGGAATTATGAAGGCTGCACAGCTGGCTCCTGACGCCATACTTTTACCTGCAGATTTCGATGCCTATCGCCATTGTTCACGGCTGTTTAAGAATGCAATTGCAAAAATCACTCCTCACATGGAAGATCGCGGTATCGATGAGATTTACATCGATCTGAGCAGGCATCCTGATGAGACAATTTCTATCGCATTACGCATCAAACAGGCAGTGCGCGAGGCCACGGGGCTATCCTGTTCAATGGGAATAGCACCAAATAAGCTCCTGGCAAAAATCTGTTCCGATCTCGAGAAACCCGATGGATTGACTATCCTGACGCATACTGATATCCCGAATCGAATCTGGCCTTTGCCGGTTCGTAAAATCAACGGGATCGGGCCCAAAGCAGAAAAGAAACTTGCCAGGCTGGGTATTCAGAAAATCGGGGAATTGGCCAAAGCTGATCTCAGTTTGCTCCAGATTCATTTTGGTCGCCGTTATGCAATCCAGCTCCATGATGCAGCTCATGGTCGTGACGATCGTCCTGTAGAAACAAGTCCGGAACCCAAATCGATCAGCCGCGAGACAACTTTTGAACAGGATCTGCATGTACGCGAGGATCGGGAAACGTTGTCAAGTATTTTTACCGGATTATGCATGCACGTTGCAGAAGATTTGCAACGTAAAGGATATGTCGGACGAACGATCGGTATCAAACTGCGATACGAGGATTTTCAAACGATTACACGTGACCTGACTTTACGCAGCTCAACCGCTGATGTGTCAACTATCCGCAAAGCTGCAGGGGATTGTCTCCGGCGTGTTCCTTTCGAACAAAAGCTGAGATTGCTTGGGGTCCGTATCAGCGGACTATCCAGGATCAGCGTATCATCAGAAGAGAATCATCTCTCTCAGGGAGAGCTGTTTTTATAGCCAGTCAGAATCTCAAGGACTCTCATCCTGTGAATATATCTGCAGAATATTGTCTGAAAATTCCGGCAGATTTATCAATCGACCTCGCCTGGATACTGCAGAATTAAGCACCTAAAACATGGCAAGGTAAGCCTGATTGATCTGATTTCCCCAGAACAAAGCAATCAATCCCCCTCCTGCCAAATAGGGGCCGAACGGAATTGCAACATTTTTCGAACGATTCCCGACCAGTATCATTATGGTGCCCATCACTGCTCCTACCAGAGAAGAAAACAGAATCACCAACGGTAACAACTGCCACCCCAGCCAGGCACCGATTGCTGCCAGCAGCTTGAAATCACCGTACCCCATACCTTCCTTCCCCGTCGTCAGCTTGAATAACCAGTATACGCTCCAGAGCGCGAGATAGCCTGCAACTGCGCCGATCACCGAAGAATGAATATCCGTAAAACCATTATGCAGATTCAGTATCAGGCCAGTCCACAGTAACGGCTGCGTGATGCTATCCGGTAAAAGCTGTGTATTCAGATCAATAAATGCCAGTACAATCATTGCCCATACAAAAATCAATGCAGCAAATGCCATAGCGCTGAAGCCGAAATGCCAGGCAACGAAACCGCTGCAGACACCTGTCAAAGCTTCAATCAACGGATAACGCAGCGAAATACGGGTATGACAATTCGCACAACGCCCACGCAGAAAAAAATAGCTGAGAATCGGAATATTCTCCAGGATGGAGATTTTATAACCACATTGCGGACAATTGGATCGTGGGGTTGCCAGATTGAATACCGGCAACGCTTCCATCTGTTCACCGCGCAATTCTGCGCATTGCTGCCGCCATTCCCGTTCCAGCATTTTAGGCAAACGATAAATCACCACGTTCAGAAAACTGCCCAGCATCAAGCCTATCACCGTCACAAATGAAACGAATAAAGCCGGTGAAGTTTGCAGGGAATTGATAAAAGTCATAGGTAACCCATCGAGAATCCCGTTATCCGACAACCTGACCCATTTTAAAGATAGGCAGGTACATTGCAACAACCATTCCACCGATCAATGTACCCAATACCACCATAATGAGCGGCTCCATCAGGCTGGAAAGTGCTTCGACAGCATCGTCCACCTCAGCTTCAAAAAAATCTGCAATTTTACTGAGCATGGCATCGAGTGAACCCGATTCCTCACCAATGGCTACCATCTGCAATACCATCCCTGGAAATACGCCAGTGGCAGCCATGGCGTCCACCAGACTACTGCCAGTGCTGACTTCCCCCTGAATACTCTTAGTAGCTTCATAATAGACCTGGTTACCCGCTGCACCGGCAACAGAATCCAGCGCCTCAACCAAAGGTACACCGGCGGCAAACATGGTTGAAAGTGTACGCGACCAGCGGGCAGTCGTGGCTTTACGAATTACTTCTCCGAAAATCGGTAACCTCAAAGCCAATCGATCCATAACACGCTGCATCGCTCTGGAACGTTTCCAGGCATAAAAAAACATGTACAGGCCGCCCCCAGTTCCACCGAATATCGCCCACCAGTAATCCACAAAAAAATCGGAAATCGCCATGACTGCCAGAGTGGGTGTCGGCAAATCAGCGCCAAAACCCTGAAAAAGTTCTTTAAAGGCCGGAATGACAAATATCATGATCACTGCCGTAATGACGAAGGCCACCACGATGATGGAAATGGGATAAAACAACGCCGATTTGATTTTTCCCTTGATCGCCTGAATTTTTTCTTTATAAGTAGCTAGTCTATCAAGCAGGCTGTCCAGAATACCGGCTGCTTCTCCTGCAGCGACCAGGTTACAAAATAAGGAATCGAAGTAAAGCGGGTATTTCCGGAATGCGTTGGCCAGGCTGTTACCAGTTTCCACGTCTGTCTTGATATCCATCAACAATTTTCCGACCGCACGGTTACTGTGCCCTTTGCCAACGATATCGAACGCCTGTAATAAAGGCACCCCGGATTTCATCATCGTCGCAAGTTGTCGTGTAAACAGAGTAATATCCTTATCGGTGATTTTTCCACTTACTCGCGCCTTCGTCACCTTCGTGACTCTAATGCCCTGCCGACGCAACGTGGAAGTCACCACAACGGTCCCTGCCGCACGCATCTCACCTTTGACTGTCTTACCGGTTCTGTCCTTTCCTTCCCACAAAAAATTAAATTCCTTGACCTTCTTGCCTGACGCAGCAACAGTTGCCATATGCAATTCCTTTTTACTTTTCGACTCGGATCATGGCTATTACGGCAATGATTTCAGAATTATTTAACCGGAAATTTTTTCAGCCTGGGTCAAATAAGCAGCAACTGTCGGATACAGTAACCGGACACGTAATTCTCGTTTGATACGTTCATTGGTCAAACGTCTCGATTCCAGCATAAAGGATAATAAACCCGGCGCAATCATCGTTTGGGCTTGTTGGCGTGTAATTTTCTGCGGACGCGGTAAATCGAAATGGTCCGCTACCAGATCGAAATAATCCCCCATTTTCATATAAGAATCGTCACTGGCATGATATATCCGCCCCGGTTTGCCAAAACGCAACACTGCAACAATGATGCGCGCCAGATCATCTGCATGAATATGATTGGTATAGCTGTCTTCATCTTGCTGTAAGACAGGTGTTCCCTGCCGCAGGCGAGCAAGCGGCAAGCGGTCCTGAGCATAAATTCCTGGTACCCGCAAAATTGATACCCGTATTCCGTGACGTGTTCCCCAGCTTCTGACTTGTCGCTCGGCATCTACACGTCGCCAGGCACGCTCATTTCGCGGATTAACCAAACGATTTTCATTCACCCAGTTACCGCTGCAATCTCCATAAACGCCGCTAGTGCTGATATAGACCAGTTGTTGTGGTAGTATCCTTCCTTGCATAGTTGATGCACATCGCGAAAGTGCCGCCAGCAAGTGTGTCGTACGTGTATCACGCCGACCATGACCAGGAGGCGGGGCCAAGTGCACGATAGTATGTGCTGCGAGGCCAGCCAGTTTATCAAGGCTTGCGGGTTGATCGAGATCACCTATCACTGGCGTAATACCATGTATACGCAAATTACCAAGATTTTCGACGTTACGACACAAACCGAACAAACGATAGCGTTTCCTGAGCAAACCGGCTGCCCTCAAAGCAATATCGCCACATCCCACGATCAACAGCTTATTTCTCATAACTAATTACTTTTAGTCATTTAATGAAGTCTTACCAGATTACCCTCAGACCAAGCGGTCATATCGTTACAGCTGAACCTGCAGAAACCATTCTCGAAGCCGCCTTACGGCAGGGATTATCATTACCTTATGGATGCAGGAATGGTTCCTGTGGGACATGCAAAGGAAAAATTATACAAGGGATCATCGACTATGGCGCCTATGATGAAGAAGTCCTGACAGATCTGGAAAAGAGTCAAGGCATGGCACTTTTCTGTTGTGCCAGACCGATGTCCGATCTGGAAATCGAATGTCGTGAAATAGAAGCAATCAAGGACATCAAGATTCGCACCATGCCCTGCCGTGTGCATAAACTTGAGCATATTGCATCGGATGTCATGATCATTTACCTGAAATTGCCTGCAAATGAGCGACTGCAGTTTTTACCCGGTCAATATATAGACATTCTAATGAAAGATGGCCAGCGCCGCAGTTTCTCATTGGCCAATGCACCCCAGGAAGATGAATTCTTACAATTGCATGCACGCAATTATACGGGCGGCGTATTCTCGGAATATGCCTTTTCACGTATGAAGGAAAAAGACATTCTACGGTTTGAAGGGCCTTTAGGCTCATTCTTTTTGCATAACGCACCGGAAAACAATGCACCGATCATTTTTCTTGCCGGCGGTACTGGCTTTGCACCCGTCAAGAGCATGCTCGAACATATTTTCCATACGGAAAGTACCCAATTTACAGACAACAAGCTGATACTGTACTGGGGTGCACGCACCAAAGCCGATCTTTACTTGGACGATCTGGCAAAGACATGGGAGTTGGAGTATACAAACTTCACCTATGTGCCAGTACTGTCCGAACCGTTGCCAACGGACAATTGGCAAGGCCGAACAGGATTGGTACACAAAGCCGTCATGGAAGACCTGGAAACATTATCCGGGTACCAGGTATACGCCTGTGGTGCACCTGCCATGGTACAAGCAGCTTTTGATGATTTCACCCATCAACGTGATCTACAGGAAGAGAATTTCTTTTCCGATGCATTTACACCGTCGACAGCCGCAAAATAACAGATATCAGGGGCTGATCTGTTTCAAAGCAAATTCCAACCCTTTACGATAATGCTCGCTTGCTGACT
>JBDIVK010000009.1:0-85378 GCA_039794425.1 Nitrosomonas sp.
TACGCCAGCTTTGATCAGATCGCAACCGGGTTTATAGATGGTTTTGAGGCCCTGCAACGCAGCTGCTAACAGAATCCGCGTATCGGATACAGGCCGAACCAATGGTACAGTAATGGAAGAGTTATACTGTGGCCCGGGTCGATGCTTGCTGGTACGCATATATACGAGTACTGCAGAAGTCAGACTCTGTTGTTGACGGAGTTTTTCAGCAGCGCGGGAGGTGAATTCTGTGATGACTTCAGTAAGTGGCAAGAGGTCACGTACAGGCTGGCCGAATGAACGGGTATAGGCAATTTGTTTTTTCGTGGAAGGAATAGCCTCCAGATCAATACAGCTCTGTCCCTGAAGTTCACGCAGGGTACGTTCCAGCACGACATTGAAGCGTTTCCTGACGGTTGCAGGATTGAGCTGCACAAAATCTCTGACTGTGAGGATCCCTGTATCTTTGAGATGCTGGCCGATGTGCCTGCCGATTCCCCAGACTTCGCTAATATCAGTCTTCTCAAAAAGATACATCCGTTGCCGTTCGGATAATTCAGAAAGATTGCAGACTTGCGCCAGGCGAGGCGGATAGACTCCGGGGTTTCTGTCAGCTTCTTTGGCGATATGGTTGGCCAGCTTGGCCAGTGTTTTAGTCTGTCCAATACCGATGCAGGTTGGGATACCGATCCATTGCAGGATTTTGGCTCGTGTTTCACGTGCCCTGTGCGTAACATCGGAAACACCTTTCAATCCAATGAACGATTCATCGATTGAGTAGATTTCCTGTGAATCTCCCAATTCAGCTATCAGGCGCATCATACGAGCACTCATATCGCCATACAGTGGGAAATTAGCCGATAAGGCAATCAGGCCAGCAGATTTTTCCAGGTGACGTATCTGGAACCAGGGTTGCCCCATTTTGATACCCAAAGCCTTGGCTTCTTCACTTCGGGCAACAGCACATCCATCGTTATTGGACAACACAATCAGTGGCTTTCCCTGCAAACGTGGCTGGAAAACCCGTTCGCAAGAACAATAAAAATTTTATGCATACTTTAATTACGTAAATTGTGGGAAAACTATACACTATCGGGCTATTTCAACAATGTGAGCATTCTTATGTGAGATTTTGTAAACATCTGCCCACAAATCCTTATTTCTGGTCTCCAGCTATATACAAAAGTTAATCCATAAAAGCGCAAGCACACCTTCTCCTACCGCGTCTGCAAGACGTGTGGCGCTATCACCCCAATAAGCTTTAGAAGGCTATGTTTAATCGCTCGCTTCGGATCATCCACAATTGCTCTATGAGTCGAACCGCAATGGTCACCTCGCTGATTACGGCACAATCACACCAGCACAATAATCCGAGCCATGAGCATGAAAAATACACGTGTATGGAATACGGTGATCCGAGGAGCCAATGATGGAACCGGCGATGGCATTTTGGAACTGCCTGACGATCTATTTGCAACGATCGGATGGAAGGAAGGAGATTCCATTGACCTTTCATGCGCTGAGAACGGCGAGGTAATACTGAGTAGAGTGGAAATAAAAACGGCCCCTGACCAGGGAATAAGAAAAAGGAACAATAGCCCGACTGTCAATGTAGAAAAGCTGCGGCAACTTCTCGACAAACGCCATGGAGAGCCTGCTATGTTTTGGCGTGACCAGTTTGCGTTGGTGTGCTGACTATATGCTACCGTTCACAAAGGAGCTGCCCACAAAGTCATCGCAGAAGTACTGGACACAGTAGATTCGCACGGCGTTAAGAAGTATCTCGATACCGTGGCTGACGAAGCCACCTTGTATCCGCATTTGTTTTGGCGTGGACATCTGGCCACATCAGGAAATAATCACCCTCTTTGAAGATGTGCAGCCCCGGCAAACTTGAAAATAGGCTTTTCAATGACAAGTATCCGAAAAAACTCTTCGCCCATTTTCTACTTGGGCAAAAACATCGGGTTAAAGCAGTTTACATTCCGCCGGTCGCTCTACATTCAGACCATCTTTGCTTGAAGATCCGTCAGGATGCGCAGCAATTCACTTAGTTTTGTATCAATCCATGCGCAAATTACTCAAGCAGGTTTGAAAGTCTGAAGCGCCGCTCATGTTTCACTTTGGCTTATGGACTTAGGCGCAAGCAATTTCTCTTAGACTGTCTTCACCGGCAGATCGATAACGCTTGAGCGAGAGCTAACGAGACTTGACACAACGCACATTCGAGCCTTGTAGCCCAGGAAAATCAGCTTGCCTTACGTAGCACCGAGTGCTATAAGATGACAAGATTTGTTCGATCTCGTACCGATGACGTGGATTTCAATGCATAAGACAAAGTCGCCCATCATCAAAGCCGCGCGCAGCACAACCAAAAACCTGTGCAAGGCAGGAATGCTCGATCAGGTCACTTTACGCGAATTTGACCCGCTCTGGCTGCCACGTGTCGAACCCTTGGGGCCAGGTGAGATCAAGCGCATCCGTGAAGACGCGCACGTTAGCCAAGCAGTTTTCGCACGCCTACTCAATACAAGCCTGTCTACCGTTCAGAAGTGGGAAATCGGACAGAAAAAGCCAACAGGCACAGCGCTTAAGTTGCTGCATCTAGTTCAGAAGCGCGGCCTGGAGGTAGTTGCATGACTACGGTGCTCCAGCAACATCCGATCAAAGCGCGAGCGTACAGAGCGGCGTTTGGTCATGGCGTTCATGCCAGTTGGCGTTTGGCACTCGCTCGACGGCTCGTAAAAATAGGTGATACCGAATGAATGCCGATATTCTGAAGAGAGTGGTACGAGCCATTTCCGATGGTTCGCAAACAGACTTGGACCGGCTGGCCGGTAAAATCGTCGATGCAGAGCGTAAGGCCGGACATGTCCGACTTGCCGAACAGCTTGAAGCGATTCTGAAGAAACCTAAGCCCAAGCGGCCTGCCGCTCCGCTATCGCCACCCGACATTAACCGCACACTCAAAGAGCTTCCACTAAGCAGGCGTCATGGCGAGACGTTGGCCACGCTCATACCGCACGATCAGCTGGAGCATCACATGGTGCTACCCGAAGCGGTCGAGCAGCGGTTCGCCCGCATTGAAGCAGAATATGCGGCTCGTGACCGGCTGCGGACCTTCGGTCTCAAGCCGCGCAAGACCGTATTGCTCTACGGCCCGCCGGGCTGTGGCAAGTCGTTGGGCGCCAAGCGGCTGGCGTGGAATACCGGCTTACCGCTGATGAAGGTGCGCTTCGACGTGTTGATCTCTTCGTTCTTCGGGGAGTCGGCCCAGAATCTACGGTCCATTTTCAGTAGCGCCCGGGAGAAGCCTTGCGTACTGCTGCTCGACGAATGTGACTTCATTGCTCGATCGCGCACTGCCTCTAAAGACATAGGCGAAGTGTCCCGTATTGTCAACTCGCTGCTGCAACTCATGGAAGAGTACGACGCGCCAGGCCTGTTAGTGGCGACGACGAATCTCGAGTCTGCGTTGGATCCTGCACTGTTCAGACGCTTCGATGATGTCTTCTCTATCCCGCTGCCCGGTAAGGTTGAAATTGAGAGATTGTTGAAGATGACGCTGTCCAGCGTGCGGATGGATCGGACCATCGCCTGGGCACCGTTGGTAGCAAAGCTCGAAGGCTTCTCGGCCGCGATGATCGTGAAGGCAGCGCAGGACGCCGCAAAAGCCGTAGTTCTGGCCGGCTGCCAGTCCTTGTCGCAAGACAAACTACTAAAGGCCATTGAGGAGTTGCAGCGGCACGATACGACACAAAGGGCTTAATCCATGCCGGGAGCGCACAATTTTGAACACCTTCCACTGCTCCTGCGCTACCAAGGCAAGGCGCGCCTGCGCGGAGGCGGCGACCCGTCGCCGCAAACACTAGCCAACAAAGGTGCGCAGCGCCAGGCGCACAGCGTCACCCTGGACACCGCGGCCCAGGCGCTCAGTGCGAATTGGCAGGCCCGCAAGGCGCAGCGCCAGGCTGCAGGGCAGGCCTTGCCGGACATCCCGGCGGGCATTCCCATCCTGCTGCAGATTGACACCGGCCTCGACCTCGACGCACTGCGCGCCAAGTTCCAGTTCGAGATCGTGGCGGAGCAGGAAGACGGCTATGTGATCGTGGCGTCTGAGGACATTCAACTGACAGCGTTCCGCAACATGGCCCAGGGGTTTGCTGTCACCGTGCACGGCTCGGCAACCATCGCCGAGGTCCACACGCTGTTCGACGATCCCAACCAGACGGACCGGTTGGGCCGCATCCTTTCCGATCAGCTGATGGCGTCGTGGGGCATCATCGACGAAGACCAACCTTACATCGTCGACATTGGTATCTCCTGCGCAGGTACGCAGGAGATACCGCCTCTCCCGGTGCGCGGCAAACGCGCGACCGACGCCCAGTGGGCCGCCAAAGAGTACGAGTGGTCGGAGCGGCGGGCCAGTGCCTACAACGAGTGGGACGACATCAAAATCGAACGTGAGACTTCTATCCAGAAGTTCACCGAGTTCTACCAAGCCGAAATCCTACATATGAGGGATGGCGCCGACTTCGACGCCGGCGTCCTGCCGGACAGTTTCACTGTGCGGCTGAAGATCTCGGGCAAGGGTCTGAAGGACTTCGTCCTCAACTATCCGTACATCTTCGAGGTCGTCGAACCAGAAGATATCGCGTTGCCCCAGAACCAGGGCCAACAAGGCGCGCAAGCGGCGCCCGCCGTCGCGCCGGTTGCACCCGATGCCGACGCACCCGCTGTCTGCGTCATCGACAGCGGCATCCAAGAGGAGCACGTCTTGTTGCAGCCAAGCATCGACCAGGCCACGTCCCATTGCTTCCTGCCGGGCCAAGCAGCGACGGCCGTCGCCGATGAAGTCGCGCCAGGTGGGCATGGCACGCGCGTCGCAGGCGCCGTGCTGTACGGCGAGGATGTGCCGGCCGACGGCGCACCGCAGTTACCGTTTTGGATTCAAAACGCCCGCGTGCTCGACGCCCAGAACGCGATGCCGATCGAGTTGTTTCCGCCCGCAGTGCTGCGCAAGGCCGTCGAACGTTTCAACGACAGCCCGCGCGAGACCCGCATCTTCAATCACTCGATCAACGCGCGCAGCTACTGCCGCACGCGTTACATGTCGTCCTGGGCGGCCGAGATCGACCAGTTGTGCAACGAACGAGATGTGCTCATCGTGCAAAGTGCCGGCAACCTGCCGCTGCAAGGCGCGCCTCCATTCCTTGGCATCGCCGACCACTTGACTGCAGGCCGGGACTATCCCGCCTATCTCGCAGAAAACACGGCTCGCATCGCCAACCCGGGCCAGAGCCTGCAGGCCCTGACCGTGGGCTCGATCGCCTACGCCGCCGCCGAGCAGGGCGCATGGCGCACCTTCGCCTTCCAGCCCGCAGGCCCCTCGGCGTTCTCGCGGACCGGCCCCGGCATCTGGAACGTCATCAAGCCGGAAGTCGTGGAGTACGGCGGCGACGCCGCGCGCACAAACAACGCGCCGCCAGACATCCAGGCCGGCGGCGTCATTCCCGCCGCTTGCCCCAACCTAGTCCGCTCGACACTGCATGGTCCCGGGCCGGCAGCTGACCGTGACACCGCCGGCACGTCCTATGCAACACCCAAGGTCGCGCGCATTGCAGCTCAGGTGCAACATGTGTTGCCTGCCGAACCGACGCTCTTGTATCGCGCCCTCGTTGTGCAATCGGCGCAGTGGCCGGCCTGGGCAGAAGACCTGCTGTCGCGCTTACGCAATCCGCCGCCCAACATGGCGCTTGAGGAAAAACTGGCCCTGTTCAAAGCGGCTTCAGGCGCCTTTCGCTGTTTGGGCTTCGGCATCCCCGACGAAGCGCGGGCCACCACAAACACGGATCATCGAACGACGCTCATCACTAGCGGCGACACCGAAATCCATGCCGGCGGGTGCCACGTCTACCAGGTTCCGATCCCGGCCGAGTTACGCCAGCAGGCCGACGAGTTCGATATCCGCATTGACGTGACCCTGTCCTATGTCGCCCAGCCGCGGCGCACGCGCCGCAACCTGCGCCGCTATCTCTCGACCTGGGTGGATTGGAAAGCCAGCAAGTTGGGCGAAGGATTGCACGACTTCCGTGTACGCGCCATGAAGGACGCATCGAACGGCGATGCGCCGCTGCCGGGCACCACGCTACCTTGGGTACTGCATGACAAGCCCCAAGATGGCTTGATTCGAGACTTCAAGCGCAACAGCGGGACGGTGCAGAAGGACTGGGCGGTCGTCCGCTCAAACAGCCTGCCCGACCACTTCTGCATCGCCGTGGTGGGTCATCAGGGCTGGAGTCGTGACCCGGACTCTACGGCGCGCTACGTGCTCGCGGTGACCTTTGAAATCCTGGCCGGCGAAATCACGATCTACGAACCGCTGCGCGCAGCGATCGCCGAACTTCAGGCCCAGACCGAAGCCGACATCGTAGGTAACGAGGTCGAAGTGGAAGTCGAAGCGACCGCGTAACGCGCGAACACAGAGCCATGATGGGAGATAGAGTTGGTTGACTTCAAGAAGCGGTTGGCAGGCAAGAAGGCTGAGCGTCCGACCGATCCGGTCAAGTTGTATGACACTCTAGACCGCGCGTACGACAAGGGACCGCTGCGTCCCGCCCAGGCCGCAATGCTGAAGGATTGGTATGCCAGCCATCGCGAGCAGCGGGACGTGATCGTCAAGCTGCACACGGGGCAGGGCAAGACGCTGATCGGCCTGCTGATGCTGCAGTCCCAGCTCAATAGCGGCAAAGGGCCGGCCGTATACCTATGCCCGGACAATTTCCTGATCGAGCAGACGATCGAGCAGGCTAAGCAATTCGGCATCGCCACCTGCCAAGCCGACCCCGAATTGCCCGACGACTTCTTGAACGGCGACAAGATTCTGGTCACGTCGGTCCAGAAGCTGTTCAATGGCCTCACCAAGTTTGGGCTGCGCCACAAGTCCATCGCTGTGGGCACCCTGCTCATGGACGACGCGCACGCCTGCGCCGACACGATTCGCGAGGCCTGCCGAATCCGCATCCCCAAAGATGAACCAGCCTACGACGGGATCAAGACGCTCTTCGCCACCGACCTAGAACAGCAGGGCGTCGGGACGTTTGCGGACATCAGCAACGGCAAACGCGACGCACTGCTGCAAGTGCCTTACTGGGCGTGGATTGAGCGAGCAGCCGATGTCGCCAACATTCTCGCCGCCCACACGGAACGCAAATCGGTCAAGTTCGCTTGGCCGCTCCTCAAGGACATCCTCGAATCCTGTCAGTGCGTCGTGTCTGGCATGGCTATCGAGATCGAGCCACGCGTTCCGCCGCTGGCAGCCTTTGGCAGCTACGAAGATGCATCGTGCCGCATCTTCATGTCGGCCACGGTGACCGACGATGCATTCCTTATCAAGGGTCTTCAACTTAAGCCCGAGACCATCGTTCATCCTTTGACCTACGCCAAGGAAAGCTGGTCGGGAGAAAAGATGGTTTTGCTGCCCTCTCTGATCCATGAAGAGCTTGACCGCGAGCGGATCGTGAAAGGCTACGCGGCCCCCAAGCCCAAGCGCCAGCACGGGGTGGTCGCGTTGGCGACGGCATTCGCTAGGGTGAAGGACTGGGAGTCGTATGGCGCCACGGTGGCGGACAAGGATTCCGTGGGCGGGGCCATTGAAGGCCTACGCAAGGGCGAGTATGAAAAGACCGTCGTCCTCGTGAATCGCTACGACGGCATCGACCTGCCCGACGACACTTGTCGCATCCTGATCTTCGATGGCAAACCGTATTCCGAAAGTCTGGTCGATCTTTACGAAGAGGCTTGCAGGCCGGACAGCGTGGCCACGCTCATGCGCGCCGTGCGCACGGTTGAACAGGGCATGGGACGTAGCGTGCGCGGCGAGAAGGACTACTCGGTAGTCGTCATCATCGGCTCCGACCTGACGCGACTGGTGCGCGACAAAGCGTCGCGGACGTTTCTCTCGCCGCAGATGTCCAGGCAGATCGAGATCGGACTGGAAGTCGCTAAAATGGCGAAGCAGGACATTGAAAGCGGCGACACGCCGGCCAGTGCTTTCAGCGGACTGGTTCGCCAATGTTTGCAGCGCGACGAGGGCTGGAAAGCGTTCTACGTCGAACAGATGGCGAAGGTCAAACCATCCGGTGCCAACGAGAAGATCTTACGCATGTACGCGACCGAGCTGTCGGCCGAACAGACCTACTTGGATGGCGACTACGCAAGCGCGGCCGACATGCTGCAGAAGATTCTCGACAAGAAGCAAGTCGATAAGCAAGACCAAGGCTGGTATTTGCAGGAGATCGCGCGTTACCAGTACCGCGGCAACCGGACCGAATCCCGCCGACTTCAGCTCGCCGCCCACAAGGCCAACCGCCTTCTGCTGAAGCCACCGGAAGGTGTCACCGTCGCCAAGTTGACGGTGGTGAGCCAAGGCCGGATCGAACGTATTGCGGCCTGGGTCGGTCAGTTTGATAACTATGAGCAACTCGACATCGCTGTGTCGGAAATCCTTGGCCGGCTGGCTTTTGGCGTAAAGGCCGACAAGTTCGAGCAGGCCCTGGACGAGATAAGCCGGGCAATAGGCTTTGCAGGCGAACGGCCGGACAAGGAATGGAAGGAAGGGCCTGACAACCTCTGGGCTTTGGACGACTCGCAATACATCCTGTGGGAGTGCAAGGATGAGGTCGAAATCAACCGTGCCGAAATCAACAAGCGCGAGGCAGAGCAGATGAACCGATCGAGTGCCTGGTTCACGAAGCACTACCCCGGCATGGACGTGAAACGCATCATCATTCATCCTACCAATATGGTGGCCAGCGCAGCATCGTTCACCCACGACGTTGAGGTGATGCGCGAGCCGGAGCTGAAGCAACTGGTCAAGCGGCTGCGCGACTTCTTCAAAAGCTTCGAATCGCTGAATTTCCGCGACTTATCGGTCACCCACATCCAGAAGCTCGTCAACCAGCATGGCCTCGATGTACAGACGCTGCTTTCCCAATCAACGAAGAAGTTGAGGAATCTCAAATAGGGGTTGTGCGCCGTCAATCCGCCCAATCGTCACCGACTTGTCGCCGCGCTGGCGAGGGGGCGCAGGTTGACGCGCACAATAGCTTACTTTTGCATGGATGAGGGAAAATGGGCGCGGCCGCTGGGAATGACTTTTGCGGGACGAGTGTACTCAGTTCGGCGTCGGTGCGCCGTGACATCAGGTGTCGGAAAACCCAGCTTTGGGCTTACACTTCCTCAAGATGAAATCGAATCTATCTTTGCTCTCCATCAGGCCTTTTTCGCCTGACCGAACGCAATCGGTTTTCGGATTGGTCTCGATTCACTCGGGGTAGCGATTGGTTGAGAAATTCTTCATCCATGCCCCGTGTATACGCGTTATATGTCCAAGTGGCAAATTGCTCAAGCAGTCGTTGGTTTTCAGCCACCAGCCGGGCGTTCTCAGCTATCAGCCGAGCATTTTGCTGTAAAGCCAACTGGAGTTCTGGAAACTCTCGCTGGATCGGGCCTTCCCTTGGCGCCATTTTTACCAATCCAAAGGCATGTCGAATGCGCTCGTGTTTGTGGAGCGTTTGTCTTGTGTACCTGACGTGTTTCCGCCGCTCTATAGCATCAACAAGAAGGTCCCAACTAAGCTTTCCATTCCATCCGTCGAGTACTGATACGATATCAGCAATATCGCGATCACTAATATTCTTACTACGCATACGTGTCATTTTTTGTCGCCTCCATCTTCACGATGTCTGAGCAGCTTCGCCTTTTGCAATGCCGGAACCGCTTTACTGGGAGATCCATTGAAGTTGAGTCGCAATGTTGCTGCCTGTTCAAGTTTGGACGAAGACACGACACCTGTAGCCTGAATGACTGCTCCCACAGGAACGGAAGGGTCATCAAGAATCGAACAAAGCTGGTCAAGTCGTTTTAGCGTCGCCTGTTGATGAATAACCCAGCGGTCGGCACCCGCCTCTTCATCTCGCTCTGCCGCCTTGGCAGCCACTAAGAGAGATTGAGTCTCAACTTGATGTCTACGAAGATTTTGCTCTCTCTCCACATCACCCTTTATACAAACCAGTTCTTCGCAGTTTAGACAATCCAAATGCAGCTGGCAGGGAAGCATTGCGAAATCGTGGAAACAGTAGCCAAATTCCGTTGTATGTGCTGCATGAATGTTAAGTTGCGCAAACTCAGCTCGATGTATCAGCGCAACCTGTCTTGACACCAACGGAATTATTGCCGTAGAGCGAGCTTTCCCAATAATGCCCCGTGCAACAGCAAGAATATCGCGGTCAGATTGATGGTCGTAGACTTTGTTCCGCACTACTTTTGTCCGGCCCGACCATTTGGCTATGTCTAACTGACTCAAACCACCCGATTGGGCAAGAGTATTGAGATAGTGGCGAAATTGATGGGTTGTAACTTTAATAGGACTGCCATCAGGCTCTGTAAAGCCGTGGCGGTCGAACACCGATCTTCGGCCATGTTGAGATTTCGCACCCAGTCTGCCATAGATATGAGCTGAAGAGAGGAGCTCAACTTCACATCGGTATGAGGTCTTCTGCGCATGCAACAAGTTTTTAGGCATCAAGCAAAGAGCATTAGAATATCTGAGACCACTTTCCGAATTGGCAATTGGAAATCCACGCGGTAGCCTTGAGAGCACAGAACGCTCAAAGTCGGCAAAGGCAACCGTCAGCCGTCGGCCCCGAAGCTTTGTTGGAATGCCCCGCCCCGCAAGCAATGTACTCATCATTGACCGACCAACGGGTTCGAGGAACATCACTTCGGCTGCCTCGTGCATGGTCAAATATTGTTTATCCCTCAAATGCTGTAGAGACGGAAGTAGAAAAATCTGGTTGGGGTGATCTTCGTACCATCGCGCTACACAACGTGCATCGTTCGTCAGACGGCGAATGTTGCTTATGGCTTCGCGAACGACATCAACCATCGACGGCACGATCCACTTGATCATAGGCGTAGCCCCCTTCGCCGGACGCCAGCGCAGGCCATAGGCGGCTTTCCCAGTCGATGGGACAATGTCTTCAACTTCACAGTCGACCTCCAAGTGAATAACCTCACTAATGCGATCCGGAGCTGAACAAAGTATCGCCGCCACGGAACAAACGAATACGTCCGAGGGTTCGGTTGCCAGCCTGAAAGTCAACGCTAGTGCTTCCAGTGCAGACGGCGACGGTAGTTTTGATTGTCGTCGCACGTCGAACTCTGAACCCACCCTTACCCCGTCTTTAGGATGCGCAATCGGATTGCGCCACCGCGTTGGGATAGCGAGCAGTTGGTTATTGAAAAGGAATTCCGCCACCATCTCAAGTCTATTCGCTACTTGATAAGCGAAACCAGGAGTAAATCGTTCTTTGAGCAGCTGCGCTGCGCGATTCAACGTGTCTGGAGTAGTTAGCGTTGGGTCCGCGATTCCACGTTCATTAAGGGCTGCCGCCAACGCCCGTAGAGCCGTAATGCGCGCAGCCGGATTCTTCGTCGGCATCATCGCCGATTGATAGCGAATGTATGCCTTGGCGAACGATAGAAATGGCTCAGCCATAAAGGAGGGGCGCCGTTTCCCAGCCGTATCAAACGTACTAAAAACAACACTCCGCTTGCCATTGATGCCCTTTAAGTTCAACGCCTGAGTTACGTCCCAAATATTTTCATCGAACCGAATGGCTGCGCCCAACGCAGTGAGATGATCTCGGCACAGGTTGATGAAGCAACCGAGGTTTTCCAATGCCTCAAGCTCGATCTTAGGTGTGAAGTGGATGATGTCAGCCATTGCAAGGCAAGCCCTCGCGCTTCGCTTCTTCTATGATCTGGATCACTTGTGCCACTGCCAAGATACTGCGGTCATTTACCGCCGCAAGCCTAGGGTCGGTCGTGGAGAGTAGACGATCGCGTCTTTGAAGAAGGTAGTCCAATACTAGTTCGTGCGGCCCATCCACCCATGGCTCAAAGCTTCGACATGTATAGCAGGCAATCGGCACGGACAAGCCGCAGAACGAGTGCTGGCCACACCAACCCATGGTTTGGCCCGACTGGTCGATTCTAAGGTCGCGAATGTGACTTGAGGATTTATCTCGACGCATCGTCTCACCGGAATCTTGAACAATTCTTCCCTTAAAGGCTTGCGCAAGGGGTGCGAGAGTCATGGCGATGGCCCTGTCAATACGAGCAGCAATCTCGGGAATCGCCGCAACATAAATTCCGACGTTTTGAGTGTCACTATGGTCAAGCATTTCGGCGATGACAAGTTCTCCATGCCCCTCTTGTGCTGCGCGTGTTCCGAAGGTCCGGCGAAAGCGAATCGGCATGATGGTGAGCGGGCCACCCGTTCTTTCAGAGTGGACTTTTAAATTGTTGAGCGTCTTGTTGAGCATATTTGATAGCCCATCAGCCGTACGATGATACTGATATCCTTCGGCAAATCGGCGCCGTGCTACAGTAGGAAACAAGGGAGCTTGGTCCACTGGATCGAGAACACCTTCGAATGATGCCTTTATTCGCGTTACATACGCAACCAATGGGCGGCCAATTTGAGATATTAAGGGTCGCCGCTTCATTTCAACCCGAGGATGTGCATTGCCTCTCTGTTTCGCTCTCGGCACATCAATCCAGTATTTTGCTTCGCCGTCACCGGACGTTTCAACGTGCACATCGCAGACCTTCATCGCCGCATATTGCACCGGACGTTGGCCGAGGGCCATGAATAACCATGCGAGCAAGAAGGCCCCCTCTTCGATCGCCCCTGAGGCAAACGCGTCGTTCAAGGCAGTTTGTATGGCCTCCTGCTCAATGCTTGTGTAGGGCCCCTCCACGGGATTCATTGTCAGGACCGCTTCCCCCTTCCTATTGCCTTTGATACGTAGGCCATCCAACAGGGATATGACTTCATCGTCAATACCCGACAAGCCAAGCCTATGCCATTTACGTAAAGAGCTACATAAATTCCCCAAATACCATTCATTTTTTTGCGACAGCGACGCTCTATAGTTGAGCAAATCGGCACTTGAGATATTGCGTATCCGGGGGCGGGATAGCGCCAAGTACCGTGCGAAGTGGAGAAGCCTCGTATATTGATTCGCAATGTATCCAGGGGACATGTTCTCCGCATACCAGAGAAACAGGCGCTTGCAAGATTGTTGCAGCTCTCCGCTAAACATAGCGATCGATGTCCAGTCGAGTGAAACGCTGCGGACACCATCACTGTAGGACCACCTTTCTGCTCTGGGATAAAATTCCACACCGCTGCGAGTACGAGCGGTTCGAGGTAACTTACATACGTCGTGACTCGATTGATGCAGAGTAGTTGATTCAACGTTTGGGGTCATCGTTTATTTTTAGCTTGCCTTGCAACTTTAGAGAGGCATCAATTGCTTTTTTTTGAATATGGCGTCGCGTGTAGATAGCGGCGGTGCCGGACGTTTCAGACCACCCCATAAGACGTGAGCGTATCTTTTGCTCAATTTCTGCAGGGATTCGCTGGTCATCCATCAGTACCGAAAATTGGTCGTTCCACGTATGTCTAAGGACGTGAGGCGTCAAATCTTCTGGTAAGTCCGGACATTTTGCTCGGAGCGTGGAAAATATTTTGTTGATCGCCACGAGTGTCATTGGGGCGCCAGTGCCATTGGCCACGAACAGGAATTGATGTCGGCGTGCGCCTGCCAAACTTTTTCTTGTAGACATAACATACCTCTGCGTCAGCGTGCTCAGCTCTTCGTCAAGTGCAAGCAGTCGGGCGTTAGTCTTCGTGTTCGGCTGGTTTTTTCGAGGGTCGTTTGGGTCATCAGCTCTTCGTGCAATCAGGACCTCATTACTTTGGAAATTGATGTCCGATGTATGAACACCAAGCAATTCTCCCCGCCGGACCCCTAAGGACAAGAGCCAGTTGATAATGAGATAGTTACGTTCTCTCGAATGCTTTCCCTTCCACGGGTTATCGGGCGAAGTGGGCTCTATCACGGCCATTAACCGCATCAAAGCATCCTCAGGAAGCCCTTGACGTTTCTGCACAACGGCTCTTCTGGAATGCTGCGGCATTCGTCCTTCGAAAGCATCAATTGCCACCTCCGCCGTTTTCTTGAGGCATGAAAACAACTCATCCGCTCGTCGGAGCTTTACTAACTGGCGTGTAACACACCAATTAAGATAGTCGCGGCAATAGTGAATTCGGATGGCGGCGGTTCCAGCATCTACCTCCACACTGGTCGGACGATTTTTGGTGCGCGCTTTCGCCTTCTCGAGGTTGATGGCCTTGCGTACCGACAAGCCAGTATTAAAATGTCCGAGTTGAAGATACGAATCCAACGGCATTCGGCAGGCTCGCACGAGCTCTTCGATTTCACCAAGATCTAGCAGTCGGCCTTCTTTTAACCGCATGCTCAAATCGACCCCAAGTCGCCCCAGCACAAGGTATAGAACCATGACACTGCGCAGCGCCTGCTGAATAGTGGATGTCGAACGATTGCGCCCCCGCAATTGCGTTAGCGAGAACAAAGTAGGCTCAAACAGAGGTAGCCCCGTTGCCCGACTGCACAGCATTGGTAAGCGCTCACCCGATTGAAATACCACCAATTTCACTACAAACGGATTCATTTATTTACGTTTTTTAATATTATTCAATAACAACGATTCCGCATTTAACCAAAAACTGAGTTGTAAATAAATAAAGGATGCTCGGCATGACTGCCGAGCCCCCTTTATTTACGAAACTTGAAAAGTGAATTCTAAAAGTTATTGCCGTCGATCAACGCGAACATGGCAGATCGTTATTTCAGAACTGTTTGATGCAGGAAGTGACGATTCCCCAAACTTCCAGGGTTTGGCCGTCTTTGAAGACTATATCTTCATAGTCTGGATTGGCTGCCTCTAATTTTGTCAGGCCACCCGACATGAACAAGCGTTTGCAGGTAAATTCGCCGTCAATACAAGCAATTACTATTTTTCCGTGCTCCGGCTGGATAGATTTATCCACAACTACAATGTCGCCATCATCGATTCCAGCCATTGCCATAGAAGAACCTTTAATCCGCATCAGGAAAGTTGCTTCCGGGCGTTTGATCAACTCGTCACTCAGATCTATTCGCTTAAGCAAGAAATCATCCGCCGGGCTTGGAAAACCTGCTCTGACCCCTGTATACATGGGAACCAGAACGGGTTCATCGATCTGAATAGGGATCGGTCGGTTGTATTCCATAACCAACATACATTATTAAGCTGGTAGAGGGATGATGTCTGATTGCCCTGACAGAATCGGTTTGACCAGAATTTTATAAGTGTCCATATCCAAATGAGACGCGGGGCCGTTGAGTTCCTGAGCCGCCTGAATTGTGCCAGCACTGCCCAGATAATACCAGTCTTTGATCACATGGTACTGTTCCAGATCTGCATGATTTTCGCGAATGCATATTGCTCCATCAAATGGCCACTTCTGAAGCCGCATACCTTCCAAAGCTGCAATTGCTCGGGCAGTATGATCGTCAACAGATTCTTTCCCGCAGCAAGCTCCACCACACAGGCGAATCATGGAACGAAAACACGGTCTGCCGTTAGTGGATTTTTCCAGCCCAAGCGTTGTGAGGCACAGCTTGTTCGTATTCGCCAATTCGATGATTGCGCTCTGGGCAGTCCTTCTGCTGCGGAAGAGGCCAAAAAGATTATCTGTCTTGGCCATATCTACCTCATTCATATTCTTGAGATGGAGTTTGTTATTCTGCCAGTGCCAGCAACATAGAGATCTGGTTCGTCGTAACCTTTTGTTATAGATCGGCAAATATTTCTTAATCAGCTCTGATTCCAGCAGTAATGCACCAATTTCACCAGCAGTAAGTTGATATTCTAGGCGAATAATTTGTCGTAACAATGAAGCCTCATCAGCGTTCCGAAAGTGATCCATAACCCTGGAGCGAATGTTGATGCTCTTACCGATATAAAGAGGTAATTCAGTTTTTCCAAAGAAAAGATACACACCATGACGCTGAGGCAGGTCATCCAGCAGAGGTTTCAAATGGTGTGGATAAATATAAGGCACCGTGGCATATTTATTGTCCATCATAAGGTTAAAACCACCTGTTAAAGTCGGTGGTTGTTTAGTATCCAGCCGGGTGAAATTGATTGGGGCGATGAAGCAGTTCCGGAGTTCCCGGCGTTATCTGGTCAATTTGGACTATTGCCACATTGGGCAAAAGACATAACATACGGTCGCAGAATATTCAATGCCGGTCTGAAACTGTCGCAGAGAAACCCAGCCTCAGGGATACATGGCGGAGTAATCATCAATGCATCATTCCTGCTGAAGCCATTTATGCACAAAATCTCCATAGTAAGTACCTTATCCAGCACGCGATAGAACACCTATGTAATTCCGATGGGTGATCAGCTCGCGTACAGAATCGGCAAGCCTGGCCGACTAATGCGTCCTATCTTGGGATGATATGAGATAGAAACAGAAAAATTGGAAAAAATCGCTTAATTGATTTGTCCAAATTTAGTTGATCACGTCAATTACGATATCTAAAAGATTACAAAAATTAAAAACTTTTCACCTCCTTTTAAGAAAGAGCGAGCAATACAATACAGACTCAATCTACTGCTCAGGAGGTTTCATGGCACACGAAAAACAATCCAATAGCCACCCCTATATCGTCCAGGAAATACCTCTGCAATCCTTTCATGCCCAACAAACATTCAGGCGCGGATTCGATGTCTATACCCAATCTATCTATTCGCTCAGCGTCGTGCTGCGTGCAATTGCCGATGAGAACCAGGTACGTGAGATGGAAGGGTTGATCGACGACAAACTGAACAAGGCACAGGACGATATCCGCAGTGAAATCGCCCGTCTCGAAAAGGTAGCCGAAAGTAATGGCATCACCCTGGAAAAGTAAACTATTCCCAGCCTACTGTCGTTGAAGCAAAAATCTCCTCTCACCGTTCGGCTCGCTACGCAAACATCATTCGTGAATTCGACGCATTGATCGCAAAGCTCGATGCACTATGGCTGTCCGGCATGATCCCAGACAATGAATACTCACGTATCCTGTATGAATGGAAGCGCAGAATTCTCAAAATGGCCAGTAATGCCAAAGGAATCATTCGACAGGCAATGATCCATTCCAGAAAGAAAGCTCAGCAGGGAAGTGTGGATCATAACCCACTGGACGATAATACCCTGGATCAGACAATTTCAGATGGTATGCCTGTCAGCGCTGATAAATCAGACAACCAGGAAATACCAGCAACAACAAGAGAAATTCCGAAGAACAGCTCTGGCCTGTTTGGATGGATAAGTTAGTAGATATGGAAACTCAGATGATCGACCGTCTGGCCAATGAGCTTGCCCAACGGATCCAGGTCAGCATCATTCCTATACAGTATGATTTATGGGATGGCCCAAACAATCGCGCAGTACCTCAAAGTCACTCCCAAGCATGTCCTCCAGCGTTACGCGCCATTACCGGATTTTCCCCAGCCGATCCGCTTACCGAGTGCAAAAGGTACTGGACAACTCCGATGGAAAGCCAAGGAAATCATTGGCTGGGCCGAACGATACCAGGAACACGGGCGTTTCTGATTACAGATATACCAGGCACAACGCAGAAATCTGTGATTCTATTGCCAGTATCGCTAATCTAATCTCTTGCATGAGATACTGATATCCTAACGATCGATGCCGGTGAATTCATCTAGCGAAGTTTTGCTGCCAAATTACTCGCCGTCTCGTTGTAATAGACCATCAGCATTCGCAGGTCACGGTGCCCTACCATGCGTGCCAGTTCAAGTACATCAAGTTTCCCGGCTAATCTCGTAATTGCTTCATGACGAGTATCATGAAAATGCAAATCCTCAATCATGGTGTTCTTCTTTGCCTTCCTGAAAAGTGAATCAATTTGCGAAGTAGTAAGCTGAAAAACTGATTCACTGTTATTCTCCCTGATCGATTCCAGCTGTTTGAGAATTCTCAGCGCTTCTGGAGTAAGCGGCACGTCTCGCTTAGCGGCAGATGTTTTGCCAGCGCCACTCCCAGTTCCACGTATTTTGAGAAAAGAGGCTTCAAGGAAAATATCCTTCCATTGGAGCGCACAAATTTCACCTACACGCATTGCCGTTTCAATCGCAAACAGCATCGCAGCACCCACTCGGGCGGATATCGTCGTCGGTATAGTTTCACGATCATAGCCAAGTGCCCATGCAAGCCGTTCGAGCTCTTGATCATCGATCCGACGATCTCGCGGCGGAGTTTGTCTAGGACGGCGCACACCCTGCATAGGGTTTTTCTTGAGCCAGTTCCATTCCCGGACGGCTATGTTGCAGGCATTTGAAAGCAGGTTCCACTCTCTCAGCACGGTGGCTGCGGAAACTTTCAATAACCGGCGGTCACGCCAGTCTGCAAAATATTGTGCTGTGAGTTGCGGCAAGTGGACAAATGCAAGCGGATCTGTACGCAGACTAGTAATCCGGATTTGCTCCCACCGAGCACCGCGCTTCGAAGGAGATACTTCTCTTGCATAACGGTCAAGCAAATCCCCGAATGATTTATCAGGAATTTCTCCTTTGGATCCAGCCAGAATTTCCGCATCGATTTGAGTTGCCCAAACCTGTGCTTCAGCTTTAGTGGAAAAACTTGCTGATTTGCGGACACCTTGGCGATATACTGATACTCGCCAGGATTTTCCCCTTTTCTGGAAAGTGGCCATTTTTTGGCGTAATGCATAGTGTAAATTCGGCGTAATGATTATAGGATAATTACGCCAGAAAGGGTTAATTTGTTACACCAACACTATCAGCAACAACCACTTAACCAATTGATATAATATTATTTATTATCGATTACTGCCTATTGAGATACAATGTGATGGTGCCCAGAAGAGGACTCGAACCTCCACACCCGAAGGCACATGGACCTGAACCATGCGCGTCTACCAATTCCGCCATCTGGGCAACACTTGCAATCATTATATTACTGATTATGATCTACACGCCAATAGTCCAATACAGTAATATCGAAAAGACCGCCAATTCTATAGGAAACCTTCAATTTGTCAATCAAGAGAAAAATAACTAAAAAAAACCGGCTTCGGAAGCTCGATCCGTTCTTTGAACGCGAGCGTGAGCGCTACGGGCTCGCCATTCCCAGTCGGGAATTCATCCTGCAGATCCTGGAAAAACAAGGCGTACCGATTAATGAGTCTAAATTGATCGAATTACTGGATATCACACCGGACGAAACCGAATTTTTTCGTCGCAGATTATCTGCCATGATACGAGAAGGTCAGATCATCTGTAATCGAAAGGGTGATATCTGTGTCACAGAAAAATTGGAGCTTATCAAAGGTACTGTACAGGGCCATAGTGATGGATTCGGGTTTCTGGTTCCCGATGATGGTGAAAACGATCTGTTCCTGAGTCCCAAGGAAATGCATAAGGTACTACATGGCGATCGTGTCATTGTCAGAGTTGTCAACATCGATCGGCGAGGACGTCGGGAATGTAAAATCGTTGAAGTTCTGGAACATGTCAATACACGCCTGGTAGGAAGGCTTTATGCTGAACATGGTATCTTTTTTGTCGTAGCTGAAGACAAGCGTATTAACCAAGATATCCTAATCCCCAAAGAAGGCACCATGCATGCCCGTGCCGGGCAGATTGTCGTGGTTCGTCTCATCCAGCAACCCAACTATCGGGCCCAACCTATTGGCCATGTCGTTGAAATTCTGGGTAATTATGCTGCACCCGGCATGGAAATCGAAATCGCATTGCGTAAATTCGACCTGCCTTATGAATTTCCGCCAGAAGTCGAAAAGATTTCTGCCAGACTCCCCAGAAAGGTCCAAAAAAAGGATTTAGCCAAGCGAGAAGATATTCGCCATTTACCGCTGGTAACTATTGATGGTGAGACTGCGCGGGATTTCGATGACGCGGTTTACTGCCGGCAGGAAGGAAAAGACTTCAGGTTATTCGTAGCCATTGCAGATGTAAGCCATTATGTGCTCGATCAGGATGCGTTGGATAAAGAGGCGTTCAATCGCGGCAATTCGGTCTACTTTCCAAGGCGGGTCATTCCGATGTTACCGGAAGTACTTTCAAATGGATTATGTTCGCTTAATCCACAAACTGACCGTTTGTGCATGGTTTGCGAAATGCTCTGGACCACAAAAGGAGATCTGGTCGAATATCGGTTTTATCCGGCAGTCATGCACTCACATGCCAGACTGACGTATAACATCGTTGCCGCACTGCTGGAACAACCCAAAGGCCCCATTGCCCAAAAGTACACCCAGCTGTTGCCACATATAAAACTACTTTATAGGTTATTCAAAGTACTGCGAAAGTCTCGTCAAAAACGGGGAGCAATAGACTTTGAAACAATCGAAACAGAAATGATTTTCAATGATCAGGGTAAAATTGAACAAATACGTCCAATAAAACGTAACGATGCACATCGCCTGATCGAAGAATGTATGCTGGCAGCCAACGTTTGTGCTTCCGACTTCCTGCAGAAACATCAACAACCCGTTCTATATCGGGTTCACGCAGGACCCACAGCCGAAAAACTTGCAGCATTGAGAGATTTTCTTAAAGAATTTGGTTTACAGTTACGTGGGGGAGATGAGCCCCACGCCAAAGACTATGCCAGGACACTTACCCGTATCAAGGACAGAGCCGACGCACAGCTGTTGCAAACAGTTATGCTGAAATCATTGCGCCAGGCCATGTACAGTCCGGATAACGTAGGGCATTTCGGTCTTGCCTATGAAACTTATACTCATTTCACTTCGCCTATTCGGCGTTATCCGGACCTGTTGGTCCATCGCGCCATCAAGGCGGTACTTGCCGGTAAACACTATTCTCCAGGCGATTGGCATGAGCTCGGTAAGCACTGTTCGAAAACCGAGCGTCGTGCCGATGACGCCACACGGGAAGTCGAGTCCTGGCTTAAATGTTTTTACATGCAGGATAAAATCGGTGACAGCTTCGAGGGTGTCATTAGCAGTGTAGTGGGATTTGGACTGTTTGTTGCCCTGGATACCATTTATGTTGAAGGTCTGGTTCATATTTCCGAATTACCCAGCGACTATTTTCATTATGACCCAGTTAAACACCTATTACGCGGTGAACGTACCGGAAAAAGTTATCGATTAGGTGACAGGTTGCGAGTCAAGCTCGTCCGAGTCGATTTAGAAACCCGTAAGATTGATTTCGTACTCGCTGATACACAGAAAAACTGAGCAAGCGATCATTTTAATGCCTCCTAAAATAACCAATTCACAATATATTTTCGGCTTCCATGCCATCACCAGCCGTTTGCGGCAATATCCTGACAGCATCAAAGAAATTTATCTGGACATGAGTCGTCAGGATCAACGCGCACGCGATCTGACAAATCTGGCTGAAACCACCTCTACCCGTTTGATTCTCTGTGATCAGGACAGGCTACACAAAATGACTGGAACCACTCACCATCAAGGTGTAGCTGCCAACGTCATGAAATTGCGCCCGTATGTCACCATTGAGGATTTACTGGAAAAATTGGTTGAACCGGCATTGTTACTGGTGTTGGATGGTATTAAGGACCCTCATAATCTCGGTGCCTGCTTGCGTGTCGCTGACGCATTCGGTGTGCATGCAGTCATCGCCCCCAAAGATCGGGCTGTGGGTTTGACGGCAACCGTTCATAAAGTCGCCAGCGGTGCTGCCGACACCATACCTTTTTTCGCTGTTACCAATCTGGCCAGGACATTGCGCGAACTCAAAGAAATGGGTACCTGGATCATTGGAACTGCCATTGACGCACATTCCACACTCGACACGATCACACTCACAGGCCCTATCGCCTGGGTACTTGGTGCCGAAGGAGAAGGTATGCGTCGCTTAACCCGTGAAACCTGCGACCAACTCATACGTATTCCCATGATCGGTAGTATTGAAAGTCTGAATGTATCAGTCAGCGCCGGTATCTGTCTATTTGAGACCTTCCGTCAGCGTTCCCGGAAAACCTGAAGATCTATAATACTCTTTCCTCTATTACATGCCGTTATCGGCACCAGAAAAAAATTGGAGACTGCTTATTCTGGTCTGTCCTTTTCTATCTTGACTTCTCAGTATACTGAGATCCTCCTTCACCTACGACACGTGCCAGTTCAAGTACATTACGTGCACTGACTTTGCGCATGACATTGCATCGGTGAATCTCCACTGTCCGGTGACTGATACCCAAACGAGTAGCGATTTCCTTATTAGGAAGGCCCCGAACGACCAGCAGCGCCACTTCACGTTCACGTTTCGTCAATTTAGCCAGGCGGACGACCGCATCGTCATGATGCTCGTTTGCCTGGTTTCGTTTATCACTTTCCAAAAGCGCTGATCGGATACTGGCAAGTAACCTAGTATAAGTAATTGGCTTAGTCAGAAAATCCACTGCACCTGCTTTGATGGCCTGCACACTCATGGGTATGTCACCATGACCGGTGAGAAAAATGATCGGCAATGTAAATTGGCGTTCAGCCAGTACTTGTTGCAGCTGCATACCATCCATACCAGGCATGCGTACATCCAGGATCAGGCAACCCGTATCACCCGGCTGATACGCTGCCAGGAAATCTTCAGCACTACTAAAAAGTTGTGTACTGGTACCCGTCTGCTCCAGCATCAGTGCAATCGAATCTCTTACCGCCGCGTCATCGTCCACAACGAAAACAATCGGTTGTTTAGCAGTCATTACTCCGATTCTTTGATTCAATGAAAAGGCAAAACCTTCCGCTACAGATACTCATCATGTCTATACTCGAACCCGCTACCAATCTAAAGATTCAGGATTGTGCAAATGGTAATGTGAAATGAAATCTTGCACCTTGATGATAATCTGTATCTACCCAGAGGTATCCTCCATTTGCTTCGACCAGCGCACGACAAATAGGCAGACCTATACCAATACCCGTTGGCTTAGTCGTAAAAAATGGCTCGAATATATGTTTGACTGTTTCCTGATCGAATCCAGGTCCGTTATCTTGTACAGTCACCATCACTACACTTTTTTCCACCAGATTTTCAGTACGAATCGCGATGGTTGCAGCAGATGCGTTGACGTTGGCCACCTGAATCGCTTCCGCTGCATTTTTCATTAAATTAAGTATAACCTTCTGTATCTGCATGCGATTAGCTCGTACCGTTGGCAAGTCCGGTTGTAAATCAAGTGACAAAGTAAATTCACCTGAACCTTCGTCACGCGCATAAGCCAACGCAGCCATCACAACTTCATTGATATTAAGCGCTTCAGTCTTTGTTTCTCCTTTTTGCAAAAATGCGAGCAACTCATGCAGGCTACGGCCAGCGAATTGCGCCTGTGTGACACAACTTTCAAGCGCGTGTTTCACTTTGTCACTGTCAATGGAACCGCTCTGGACTGCACGTAACGCTACCTCGCTGTAGATTGATATGGCGGTCAGCGGTGAATTGAGCTGATGTGCAATAGCAGAAGCTGTTCGTACGGCAACCTGTTGCCCGAAAAATGTCTCTGCTTCGGCTCTCTGTGCCAGAAGATTTTTCTCAAGCATTTTGCGTTCGGCTATGTCCCTTACGATTCCTACAAGCCTTTTTGCCACTCCCGATTCAAAATGAACACGCCCAAGTATAACAATCCAGCGTTCTATGTTATCAATAGCATTAATCACCCTGAATTCCATATGTAATCGACCATCCCCTTCCGGATTCATCGCTTTTTCTAGCGCAACCTGGTAAGGCAGGCGATCGTTCGAATGAATAGCTGCCAGAAATGCTTCATGCGTCATAACCTCTCCGGCCTCACTCCCCCAGAGCTCACATAGCCGCTTATCACAGTGAATAACCCCACGATGGCAATCATAATCAAATATTCCCAGGCCGGCTGCTTCCTTGGCTAATAACAAGCGCTCTTCACTGGTGCGCAATGCCTGCTCTGCCTGGTGACGCCGGTTTGCGGGATGCAGTGAAACCAGCACGCAGGAAGATCCTTGCAAAGTAATAGGGCTCAGACCAATGTCAACCATCAGTTCCTGACCATCCTGCCTGAGCAGAACGAGTCCTCTGCCGTCACCCATGGCACGTTTTTGGGGATGGATAAAGAAAGCATTTAAATAAGATCGATGATGTTCCCGAAAACGTGATGGGATGAGCATCTCGACTTCCAGTTTGCACAATTCATTTTCACCATAACCAAATATATGCTGCGCCGCCGAATTTGCCAATAATACACGCCCCCTATCATTGACCAGCAGCAGTGCATCCGGCAGGGCATCAAACAATTCGTATAAATCCATACCAGATAACGGATCGGCTAAAGTACTATCGGTATCCAAATCAGTGTCATGCATCTATCTCAACAATTCCTGAAAGCAATATACCCTGAACAATTGTAATGTACGAATATGGCTTACGTAGCCGCACGTATTTTTTAATCGAACGATTTTTAGTAAATTGGTGTCATAAAGGGAGCTGAAGTAGAACATAACCGCTTCTCACGTTCGACGATGGCATTTATCTGAACAAGGAGGTTAAATGAAAGCTACCGTTTTACAAACCAAAGGCAGCGATAAACTGTCTGTCGCAGAAAAGAATCCCAGATCCAGATCTAAATCCAAGGTAAACCCGGCAGAATGGCAATCCCGTATCGCAGTTTTAGCTTACTACAAAGCTCAGGCACGTGGCTTTGAACCGGGCCATGAACTGGACGACTGGCTGGCCGCTGAGAAGGAGGTAACCCAATGAATCCTCAATCAATCAGCAAGGAGAATATGGCCCAATCCAACCATAGTTACGATAAAGAGAAGATTGCGGTACTCATACTCACGGAAGACGGCATAATCCAGGATTGCAACGATGCAGGGGCGAAATTACTGGGTTACCGGCCTGGCAAATCGAACAGGCAACATATCTCCGAAGTATTACCGCGGTTGTCTGAAATTAAACTACTTAAGGGAAAACGGGTCAACCCTTATCTACGCTTTCTTTCACGCATCGGACACCCCTTCGATGTAGTAGGAAATAATAGCATACACTTCTCTGGTGAGCTCTTTTTCAATGACTTGGAAAGTCAGGGTCAACACCAGACAGTTGTTATGATCCACCCCATCGATCAGACAAAAAATTTGCACTGATATCGCTGGGCTAATTATTCAATAATGACTACAGAAAAAACAGCGGACACTTGAGATAGCGGTTCTTCATAACGTCTAACATTCCATAGTGGTCGCTTCTAATAATACAGATAGCAAGCTGCTCAAGGTTTACATTAGACGTAATTTAATAATATTCCATGAGCAGCTTGGTATCGTAATTTTGGATTCGTCTCTAGCTTCTTAGTTTGTGGTTTCCATTATTTTACAACAAGGATATTAGGGTGCTCCTGCAGGTATTTTGGGTATAAGTTTGACCAACTTTCCATTTTCCTCATCCGTAAGTAAATAAAGTGCACCATCTGGGCCTTGCTCGACATCGCGAATACGTGCAAAGTTTTTCAATAGCTGTTCCTCCGCAATGACTCTTTCTTTATCAACAACTAATCTGACGAGTTGTTTACCTGCCAATGCACCGATGAACAAATTGCCACGCCAGTCAGGAAAAAGTTTTCCCGTATAGAAAACCATACCAGAAGGCGCAATGGAAGGTGTCCAGTAATAAATTGGCTCCTCAAATCCCTGCTCAGCATGTTCATCCTTTATGGGAGCCATCCAATAATGAATACCATAACTGGCTTTTGGCCAGCCATAATTTCTGCCTGGTTTAGGTATATTGATTTCATCACCCCCGCGGGGACCATGTTCGTGAATCCACAATGCACCGGTCTCTGGATGCAATGCAGCACCCTGGATATGTCGATGACCATACGACCAGATTTCGGGTTTGGCTTTCGATTTCTTGATAAATGGATTGTCATCAGGAATCGTTCCATCCGGACGAATACGTACCAATGTCCCAAGATGATTTTCGATTCGCTGGGCCTCATCCATAAATTCTGAACGATCACCCAACGTCACAAATAAATTTCCATCCGGCGCAAATACCAGACGTGAACCGAAATGCTGCGCACCTTCAGTTTTAGGAAATTGGCGGAAAATCACCTCCACATTTTTTATTTCTTGTTCGGACAATACTGCCCGGGCAACCGCTGTACCTGCCAGCTTACCCTGCTGCTCCGCATAGGATAGATATATCATGCGATTATGGGAAAAATTCGGGTCGATGGCCACATCAAGTAAACCACCTTGTTTTTTACTGAAGACCACAGGAACACCCCGTAGAGGATCGGAAACGTCACCCTCGGGAGAAATAATCCGCAATCGACCTATACGTTCTGTAACCAGCAAATTGCCATCTGGCAGAAAAGCCATTCCCCATGGAAAATTCAGACCAGTAACAACTGTCCTGATTTCGAATGCCGGTGATACGGTTTGTGCAGATACCAAAGGAAAATCACCCCCCAACCAGAACATGGGTATCACTATCAAGGTTATTAGAAATTTACGTAACATGATTCATCCTCCGGCTTCGCTTTGTGATCTCTGACTGAACGTATGACGATTGAAATTAATCTCTGCAGCTTTGTGTTACCTCGTCAGCAGACCTCGATACAAACTTTTAACAATGTAAGCACCTACTATGCTAACACCCTCAATTGAGAATCGATTGAAACACTAGAAATAGACAGAACAGAGTCAGCTATACCTAAAAACCACTTAAATCTGTTCCAGATTAAAAAACTGTCAACCTAAAACGAATACCCCCAAAAACGTTGAGCGGTGGCCCGGGCTCGAAAAACCGGCCGGCGGCGGCATTGATCCGCGCGTTGGCGTTATAGCGTACATCAAATAAGTTATTTACCCCGGCAAATAAATCACCCTCTAATTTATTATGCTTGATTTTCCATCCTACAAGTAGCTGACCCAGATGATAGGCAGGATTCTTTACTGTATTGGCATCATCCACGAAAAAGCTGCCTACCCGTTGTACATTAAATTGCCCAAAAAAACCTGACGGGTGAGTATAGCGAATGTTTCCTTCCCATTGATGGGTAGGGATGCCTGGCAGGATATTCCCCCGTAAATCCAGGCCATCGTGCATATATTGCCGAAATGTAAAATCTGAATACGTATAGGCTATTTGTGCCTGCCAGCCTTTCCATTCGGGGGTCGCCAGCCTACCTTCAAACCCTTGCCGGTAAGATCGGCCCGCATTGCGAAAAAATGTACGCCCTGGAAATTCCGCTAGCTCGAACGGTAAAATCTCATCCCGGGAATTGATAAGAAAACCAGTCGCTTCATATTCGAAGCCAGCTGACCTACCACGCAAACCGAATTCTCGGCTCAATGAAAATTGTGCATCGAGATCAGGGTTGAATCCACCCATGCCCGCTGGATTATTGATCAGTTCAGTCGTAGTAGGAGCTTCAAATACCGATGCAACATTAGCGTAAAACTGATGGTGGTCAGTCAGATGATACACGAATCCAGCTGTACCACTTACCTGGGACAGTGCTCTGCTGCCAGACTGATCGCCGTCCGCATGAAACCCATCCTTGACCCGATAATGCAACCAGTCCCAACGACCGCCAAACGTGATATCCAGTTTATCAGTCAGTCGCCATTCATTGCGTAAAAATGGTCCAACACTTTGCACTCGCTCGATCTGGTTTAAAGTCAATACACCACGTTGACCAAAATTGTTGTTATAGCGCTGTCGATCATCACTCTGAATACCATAATCGACTCCTGCCAGGAAACGATTGGGCCGCTTAAACAACAAATGATCGTTGACGAATTGGATACTCAATCCCCCTACCCAACGGTCGAACACCACCTGCCCGCCCGTAAGAAATGGTAAGCGATTCTGAAAATCACGATGTAACCCATGCACCGTAACGGTCAATTCACGGGATGCAGAAATTGCTTTGCGATATCGCAGCGCAAACTGTTCCTGATCGATACGTTCACTTGCATTAAATAGCTGATTCTGCGGCGAAGCCTGCCTGCGATCTGCACGTAATTCGGCATGCGTCAACCCACCAGGATCTAACGTTTCAGGAGAATAAAACTTTCTGAATACCAGCATCCAATCTGCATCGTCACTTCCCATAAAATTTAATTTGAGTTGGGAAAACAGATTTTCAGCCCGGCTATGGTTACGCCAACCACGTTGCTGCAGATAAGAACCGAACCACCCGTAATCGATGAATTCGCCCCGTCCGCCAGCGTGGATTTCAGACTTGAATTGGCCAAATTGCCCGAAAACTTGGCGTGGTATCACAGTCAATCGTCCCTGTGGAGCATCCAATGTTGTCATGCCGATCATCCCTCCCGATGCATTACCGAACAATGAAGCCGAAGGTCCACGCACGATTTCCATACGCTCTATCAGAGAAGGATCAATGCCATCAAGCTGTGTCTGACCATCAGGCAAAGTCAGTGGAATCCCATCTGCATGTACTCGTATCCCCCGTACACCAAACGCCGAACGCGCTCCAAAACCACGGATGGCGATACGCAGATCCTGTGCAAAGTTAAATTGATTCTGGAAAAAGACACCCGGCGTGCCACGTGCGAACTCATCCAATGTTCTGCCAGGCTGATAGCTATGCTGATCTTCCCGCGTAATAAGTGAAATCGCTCCGGGGATTTGTGAAAGCTGCCTTGAGCTACGCGTCGCTGTCACCTGAATGGGATCCAGTAAAATTGATTCTGGATCTTGCGCCCAGGCAATCGAAACAGGCAGATAAAATCCTACCCGCCACAGACGATTGACCCACGATCGACTAAAATTCCACACGTTATACCTTCTGCTTCACCCGACTTTCCGGAAAGAAAAGGCAGCATTGCAGAATAGCTGCACTTGGAGAATTATCCTGGAAACCGCAGTTGGACGCGCCTGAGTATGCGTCTGGCGCGCTGCCTGGCAAGGCGCGACGAGGCCAGCAGAGTCGTTCCCTGCAACGAGGAGCAACGCAGCCAGACAGTGTGCCAAACATGCAATCGGGTGCGTAGCGGTCTCACCCCACCGGGTCAGCATGGGCGAAAGCAGCAAGCTCACTATCCACCGCGGATTCCAGAGGCCGATAAGCGATCAACTGCGGTTTCCAGGATTATAGGGTCATCTGAGAAAGAACTGTCTAATCAGTAAATAAGGATCGTACTTACACTTGTGCCGATACAAACCCACAGGGCAAAATCCCTCATGCACTCTTTGTTCGGCACAGAAACGACCAATCAATCACTAATTACTGTCGGATCGGTCACAAACCCTATGCGTGTCAGCCCCGCTGAGGCAGCAATACTCATTACCTTAGCCACGAGTTCATAATGCGCTTCCCGGTCTGCACGAATGTGCAGTTCGGTTTTAGGAGATTGCTCAACTGACTGGGTAAAACGTGACGGTAACTGCTCCAGTGTAACAGGCTCACCGCTCCAGAAAAAACTGCCATCCGCCCGGATAGCAAACTCAATATGTTCTGGCTCAGTCACATTTGGCGTACTCGCAGCTTTAGGCAAATCCACCTTGACGGAATGTGTCAACAGGGGTGCAGTAATGATGAAGATAATCAGTAAAACCAGCATCACGTCTACCAACGGTACTACATTAATCTCAGACATGGCTGTCTTACTTTGATAGCGGGTCGAATCACCAAAAGCCATTAGTGTCTGTCTCCAGCAACGATGCCTGCTGCACCCGCCAGACCAGCTGTCGGTATCATGGGCGATGGCGTAACGGTATTTTTCTCAGACGCCTCTTCACCACCTTTCTCGTTGGCTTTACTACCTACCGTTAAAATCGTGTAAAGATCATGCGCAAAACTATCCAACTGTGCCATCCAGACCCGGTTGCGCCGTATAAAAGCGTTATAGGCCAACACAGCAGGAATTGCGACTGCTAACCCCAATGCAGTCATGATCAGTGCTTCGCCCACCGGCCCCGCTACCTTATCCAGGGTACCCTGACCAGAAAGACCAATCTGAATCAGTGCATGGTAAATACCCCATACGGTACCAAACAAACCGATATATGGCGCGGCAGAACCTGCCGAGGCAATTACCGTAAGACCATTTTCAATACGTGCCGCTTCCTGATCCAGACTATTACGCAGCGAACGCGTAAGCAGTTCACCTGTTCCTCCTGCAGCGGCCAACTTCTCCAATCCACATTTGCGTGAATCAGTCGTAACAGTCAGCGCCGTTTTAGCCAGTTGAACGAATGCATGATCAGCACTCATTTTTCTGATCTCCACCTCGAGTTGAGATAACGAATCAATACGCCAAAAACGCTTGAGAAATGCATCCGCACGCCGGGAAGCAATCAGATTACTGATACTCTTAGTAATGATTAAATACCAGCTTGCTACTGATAGAATAAGTAACAGCACCAGAACACTCATCCCGACATGATCGATCTGTGCCAGAAAATTAGAAAAACCAAGCGTTTTTTCCATGCATCAATTTCCTTCGATGACAAAATTAAAAGGCTGTAAAGCAACTGCCAATACCGGCTGTCCATTTCGCATTGCCGGCCGGCAACGCCAGGTTTTGACAGCCGATAACGCAGCGTTGTCCAATCGCGGATAACCACTGCTTTCAACTACCTTAGCTTTACTGATGCGCCCTGATTCATCCAGTTCCACTTGCAGCATCAATTTACCCTCTTCACCCAATCTCCGGGATAATGCAGGATAAGCTGGCCTAGCTAATTCCGGACAGGACACTGAAAGCTCGGAGGATAAGGTAACCGGGCCTGCCGGCATCTGCGCAGGGCGCGCTGCAGCTACCGTCTCGACAACTTCTTTTTCCTCTGGTTCTGGCTCGTGCTCAGGCTCTTCAACCGGAGGGGGAGCAACCGGTTCTTGCCGAGTCACAGCAGGCGCATTGGCGATCAGTTGTCGCTTAGGTTGTGGCTGGACTTTTTTTACCGGTGGTTTGGGCTTTACCTGCGGCGGCATATGTTCAGCTTTCAAGTCAACCTTAGGTGCTTCAACCGCTTCCGATTCTTTCTCAGGCGGTGCAACAAACTCTGCGTAGAGCGTGATAGTCTGCGTAGCAGATGCGCTGAAGCGATGCTGCCACATGCCGTAGAGCAAGGCTGCATGCACCGCCAGCACCGCCAGCAGACTGAGAAAGGACATCCCAGTAAAAACCGGTTTATGATGAGTTCTAGTCATACGGCGTAAAGATGTCTCCTGCTTAATTATTATTGGTTTGACCCACTCAATAGATTGTTTAGATTGTTCGACCGGCAATAGCAATTATGGGAGCAATCCGAGTCAATTTTCGAATATTATCAAGAATGATAACGATTATCAATATTTATCTCACCTTATTAGTCAATATCATAAATCAACTCGATATCACTGGCAACGTGATATATTAGGAAAAATTTTTTATACTATTTCAGATAAGCACTACATCATATTGTTCTTGTGTATATGAAGCACCTACCTGCAGGCTGATCGGTCTTGCGATAAAGTCTCCTAATTGAGCGAGACTCTGAGATTCTTCATCCAAAAACAAATCAATCACCTGCTGCGAAGCCAGGATACGGAATTCCTTGGCATCAAACTGGCGGGATTCACGCAATAATTCACGCAAAATTTCATAGCAAATTGTTTTTGCTGTTCTGATTTCCCCGCGCCCCTGACACGTTGGGCAGGTTTCACACAGAATCTGTGCCAGACTTTCGCGTGTACGCTTGCGTGTCATCTCGACCAGACCCAGCGCGGTAAACCCATTGACTGTCATTTTAGTCCGATCCTTGAGCAAAGCTTTGTTGAATTCAGCTAATACGGCAGCACGGTGGTCCTCTTTATCCATATCAATGAAGTCAATAATAATGATACCCCCCAGATTTCTCAGCCGAAGCTGCCGTGCAATGACTTGTGCCGCTTCAAGGTTGGTTTTAAAGATCGTATCGTCAAAATTACGCACACCGACAAACCCACCTGTATTGACATCCATGGTTGTCAATGCTTCGGTCTGATCGATAATCACGTATCCTCCGGATTTCAGATCAACCCGCCTGGCCAGCGATTTCTCAATCTCTTGCTCAACACCATATAAATCGAATAACGGCCGCTCTCCAGTATAGTGATTGATTTTTTCCACATCATTCATCATATACTCCCGCGCGAATGCAACTAATTTCTGGAAAGTTTCGCGTGAATCCACAAGGATACGATACGTATCATCGCTCACAAAATCACGTAATACCCGATGGCTCAGGTCGAGATCCTGATAAAGCAGTGTTGGCGGAGTAATGGTCGATGATTTTTTCTGAATATCGAACCAGAGTTTATGCAGATAATCGATATCTGCCTGCAACTCTGATTCATCAGCCGTCTCAGCCATGGTTCGGATGATGTAGCCGCCCGTAGAATCAGGTGGAAGAACATTCTGCAATTTCTGGCGCAATGATTCACGTTCGCTGTTATCTTCGATACGCTGAGATACGCCAATATGAGCTTCCTGCGGCAAGTAGACCAGCAAACGTCCGGCAAGGCTGATCTGAGTGGAAAGCCTTGCACCTTTTACGCCTATTGCATCCTTGACCACCTGCACCAGAACGTTGCTACCCTCCGACAACAGTTGTTCGATCGGTTTATTCTGATTGTTTTGGCCACACTCATGGATATCCGCCACATGTAAAAAAGCCGCGCGTTCGAGACCAATATCAATAAACGCAGACTGCATGCCAGGTAATACACGACTGACACGTCCATTATAGATATTACCTACGATACCCCGGCTGCTGGTACGTTCGATGTGCAATTCCTGCGTGATTCCCTGCTCTATGATAGCGACACGCGTTTCTTGCGGGGTAACATTGACGAGAATCTCGTTACTCATGAATAAAACAGGTTATAGATCAGAATAGAATATTTTCGCTTGATCAGAAAATCGGGACCCCTGTTTCTTCCAGTAACTGCGCTGTTTCGAACAATGGCAGTCCCATAACACCACTATAACTGCCACAAATTTCGATGATGAATGCTGCGGCCAGGCCCTGAATAGCATAAGCGCCAGCTTTATCATGCGATTCGCCGCTGGTAATATAAGCGCGAACCTCACGCTGATCGATATCACGAAACCGAACGGTAGTGGTCGATAACCGAAGCTTGACCTGCCCCTCAAATGCCAAACCGATTACAGTATGTACCTGATGCTTCCGACCCGAAAGAGCATGCAACATCTCTTCTGCATGATTTGCATCCCTGGGTTTCCCCAGAATACAGCCATCCAGCACCACTACAGTATCTGCTGCCAGTACCGGCAATATGGGTAATTTTCGCTGTTTCAGGCGCAGCCAACCTGCCTCAGCCTTGGCATGTGCAATCCGATAAACATAATCAGCCGGGGATTCATCCGGAATCGGCGTTTCATCTACATCTGCCGGCCGGGATAAAGTTTCTCGCATGAGTAATATATTGTGTCTGATACCGATTTGTTTGAGCAATTCACGTCTGCGAGCACTGCGTGATGCCAGATAAATACATTTTTTGGCTAACACCATTATCAGAAATTCTTAGGAAATATCCCGAAAGGATCCACAGGATGATTCAATATAATCAGAATCACGCAATCAAGACGGAAAAGGTCATGCACGATGATAAGGATGTCTTTGGTTAACGGAAACTGCTCGATATAGTTGCTCTGCCAGCAATACTCTAGCCAACCCATGGGGCAGCGTCATAGCAGAAAGTGCGAGTTTTTCATGCGCCATTAACTTGATTTTCTGATGCAATCCATCAGCACCACCAATAATGAACGCGACATCCTTGCCACACCCCATCCAACCTGTCAGCATTTCTGCCAGCTTAACAGTCGTTACCTGCTTACCCAGTTCGTCCAGCACAACGACATGGCATCCGGACGGTAAAACCGCGAGGATCCGTTCACACTCAGCGCACAATAGTTGCTCGGTTTTTTTCCCAACACGTCTTTCCGGCTTGATTTCAACTAGCTGAATACCTATCTCTCTCGGTATACGCTGACTGTATGTTTTGAAACCCGCTTCAATCCACGCCGGCATTTTATTCCCGACCGCAAGGATATAAAGCTTCATGATTCACGTCAGCGGATATATCAATCATCAACCTCAAACTCAGAAGAATTATGCACAGGCAGTTAGCAATCGATCAGTTCTTTTACGAATGTCCTCTATACTTCTGGACCACCTCGTAGGTTACCCATATACAGCTGTTGAGCCCTCTTTCGACGACTGCCAAGATTCTGTCCACAGCCCTTCCAGATCGTAATAATCACGGATAGCAGGTTGCATAACATGAACCACTACGTCCCCTAAATCAACCAACAGCCATTCTCCTGTTTGCTCTCCCTCCAGACCGTAAACCATTCCTCCGGCAGCTTTTACTTGCTCCCGCACATGATTGGCCAGTGCTCTAGTCTGGCGTGTAGAATCGGCACTTGCGATAATCATAATACTGAACAATGAAGTGAAATTACCTACCTCAATTACTTGAATATCCTTGGCTTTAAGATCTTCCAACGCCGCAATTACTATCTTCAGCAGTTCGTCAAGTTTCATTTTCCTCCAGCATAGAAGCCGTTCATCTCGATATAATCCAGCACCCTGTCGGGTAGTAAATAGCGAGTACTCTTTCCTGATGCAATTAATGTTCTAATCCTTGTCGAAGAAATATCCAACAAGGTCGTCGGTGCAACAAAAATAAGACCAGCAGAAGAACTCTCCAGTGCATCCGCCTGACTCACCCAACGATCCTGGCATATGTTCCTCAATTCTGATGGCAGACATGATGGATCAGTTATCAAAGCATATCCTGGTCTATTGACAACAACAAAGTGACACAATTCAAACAGCTCACGCCAGCGGTACCAACCGGACAGTTTGACGAAAGCATCCGATCCCAGAATGAAACAAAAAGCAATCTCTCCATTTTTAGCATATTCTTGTCGGATTTCGCGTAGCGATTCAACGCTGTAAGTCTCCCCTGATCGCCTCATTTCCCGCTCATCCAGCAAAAACTTGGCATTATTACGGATTGCCTCACACAACATGGAAACACGGTGCTGCCCTATCGCGACAGGTGAATCGCGCAACCTGGGATTGCCTGCAGGGAGAAAATACAGGTATTCCAGCTGTAAAATCTCTGTAAGTTCCTCCGCTACTCTCAAATGCCCATAATGTACAGGATCAAATGTGCCACCATAAATCCCAACCAGTGAAAACTTTACGGCCTCTGTCATTACTTGCTTACAGGCAACACCGAATCACCGGGATACTCTCAGAATAATGCGAGCCGCATATCTGCCAGTATACTGGCAAGATGTGCAGTAAAACGTGCAGCTGAAGCACCATCAATTACCCGATGATCATACGATAATGACAAAGGAAGCATTAAACGCGGTACAAATTTTCCATCACGGTAGACCGGCTTCAGATTTGCCCGGGAAACTCCCAGAATAGCAACTTCCGGTGCATTGATAATCGGTGTAAAGCCTGTTCCACCGATACCACCAAGACTCGATATGGTAAAACTTGCTCCCTGCATATCGGCTGGCTTCAGTTTGCTTTCACGGGCCAGTGATGACATCTTAGTCAATTCGTCAGCAATACCCATCACTCCTTTCTGATCCGCATCCCGAATAACTGGAACAACTAATCCATTAGGCGTATCGACTGCAAAACCCAGATGATAGTAGCGCTTGATGATCAACTGGCTTTCTTCTGTACTATTATCCAGTGAAGCATTGAATTCCGGAAATTTCTTCAGAGCAGCTGTCACTGCCTTGACGAGAAAAGCCAATATGGTCAGCTTGGGACCATTCTCTTGATGGGTTTCATTGTGTGCCTTCCTAAGTGCTTCCAAATCCGTGATATCCGCCTCATCAAATTGAGTCACATGCGGAATCATGACCCAGTTTCGATGCAGATTAGCGCCTGAAATCTGCCGGATACGCGATAGGGATTTCAGCTCGATCGGTCCAAACTTGGCAAAATCAACGTGTGGCCATGGCAATAAATCGAGCGTACCTCCGGCACTCCGCTCACTAGCCAGCGCCTGCTTGACAAAAGCCTGCACATCCTCCTTGAGAATACGCTGCTTGGGACCAGTCCCCACGACCCTGCCCAGGTCGACTCCGAGTTCCCGGGCGAACCGCCGTACGGAGGGGCTCGCATGGGGTTTCACATCAGTATCTTGCCCGACAGGTTGCTTCGTCTGTAATGAAGCCGGTTCAGTAGCTGGACTTTCTGCTGAAACTGATTCTGATCCTGCCGCTGAAATCCCTTCGGACCCGTCTTTTTTATCCTCGGCCGGCTGGCTTGCGGGTGTTTCAGGTTGCTTCGTCTCTGGTTGTTCAGATCCAGCATCAGCCACCTTATCATCTTCGACAGGAGCCACCTCCATGGTCAGAATTTCTGAGCCTTCTGAAACCTTGGCACCTATTTTCAAACTGACCTGCTTGATGACTCCGGCATAAGGCGAAGGCACTTCAACCGTAGCCTTGTCCGATTCCAGTACAATCAAAGGATCCTCTACCTGAACGGTATCACCGGTCTTGACCATGATCTCGATAACCGGAACATCCTTGAAATCCCCGATATCAGGAACCAATACCTTTTTGATTTCAGCCACGTGTACTCCTCGATTTGCTGCAACAAAAGCCAGCAAGACGAACCGGCAGGATGATTCTACTCATTAGGATAAACTCACATCTTGACCGGCTCTGGCTTATCCGGATCAATTGCAAAAGCCTGAATTGCATCGGCAACCTGTGTTGCTGGAATTTTTCTATCATCCGCCAATGCCTTGAGCGCCGCTACGACAACGTAATGACGATCTACTTCAAAGAAATGTCTCAACTTCTCGCGTGTATCTGAACGACCGAACCCATCCGTTCCCAGCACACAATAACGGCTTGGAATAAACTCCCGTATCTGGTCAGCAACGATCTTCATATAATCGGTCGAAGCAATCACCGGCCCCTCACGATCCTTCAAGCAGGTTTCCACATACGATAGTTTGGCCGACTCGGTAGGATGAAGCAGATTCCAGCGTGCGACACTCAGCGCTTCCCGTCGTAGCTGGTTGAAACTGGTCACACTCCAGACATCCGCTACGATGTTGTAGTCTTTTTTCAGTATATCCGCCGCTGCAATGACTTCACGTAAAATCGTTCCTGATCCCAGCAACTGTACACGTAGCTCGCCAGCATGTTCACCACCACCATCACGCAACAGATACATCCCCTGTAAAATACCTTGTTCAACTCCTTTGGGCATATCAGGGTGAGAATAGTTTTCATTCATCACAGTGATGTAATAGAACACATCTTCCTGCTCTTGACACATACGACGCAGACCGTCCTGGATGATCACAGCCAATTCATATGCATAGGTCGGATCATAGGCAATACAGTTAGGCACGGTAGAAGCCAGAATATGACTATGACCATCTTCGTGCTGCAACCCCTCTCCATTCAATGTCGTACGCCCGGCTGTTCCGCCCATCAGGAAACCTCGACAGCGCATATCACCAGCCGCCCAGATAAGATCTCCGACACGTTGAAAACCGAACATTGAATAATAGATAAAGAAAGGAATCATCTGCACATTATGGGTACTATATGCAGTAGCCGCCGCAATCCAGGAAGACATGGCACCCGCTTCATTGATGCCTTCCTGCAGAATCTGGCCATGCTTATCTTCCTTGTAATACATCAGCTGATCAGCATCCTGCGGCGTATAAAGCTGTCCCACCGATGACCAGATACCAAGCTGTCGGAACATGCCTTCCATACCAAAAGTACGCGACTCATCTGCTACAATCGGGACGACGTGTTTTCCGATATTTTTATCTTTGACCAGAATATTGAGTGCCCGCACGTATGCCATGGTCGTGGAAGATTCCCGCCCTTCTCCACTACCTTTCAGCAAAGATTCAAATGCTTCCAGCGGAGGTACTTGCAAGGTTTGCGCCTGGCGACGGCGATGATGCAAAAATCCACCCAACGCTTCTCGACGCGCATGCATGTAAGCAAATTCGGGTGAATCCTCACCCAATTTGAGATAGGGTATTTCATCGATTTGGTCATCCGGAATCGGTATACCGAAGCGATCACGAAATGCTTGCAATGAGGTCATCCCCATTTTTTTCTGCTGGTGCGTTATATTCTGTGCTTCGCCCGATTCGCCCATCCCGTAGCCCTTGATGGTTTTAGCCAGAATCACAGTCGGCTGTCCCCGGTGTCGTATAGCTGCCGTATAAGCTGCGTACACCTTGTGTGGATCATGCCCTCCCCGATTCAACCGCCAGATATCGTCATCCGACATGTTGGCCACCATCTCTCGTAATTCAGGGTATTTACCGAAGAAATGCTCCCTGACATAAGCACCATCTCTCGACTTGAAAGTCTGGTATTCGCCGTCTACACATTCCATCATGCGTTGCTGTAGCAACCCTTTAGTATCTTTTGCCAGCAACGGGTCCCAATAAGACCCCCAGATAACCTTGATTACATTCCAGCCGGCACCCCGGAAAGCGGATTCCAGTTCCTGAATGATCTTGCCGTTACCCCTGACAGGTCCATCCAAGCGTTGCAAGTTGCAGTTTACGACAAAAATCAAATTATCCAGATTCTCACGCGAAGCCAAGGTGATCGCGCCGAGTGATTCAGGCTCATCCATTTCACCGTCACCCACAAAGGCCCAGACCTTGCGATCTTCGGTATTAACGAGTCCCCGGCTACCCAGATATTTCATGAAACGTGCCTGGTAAATGGCCATCAGCGGCCCCAATCCCATTGACACGGTCGGAAATTGCCAGAAATCCGGCATCAGCCATGGATGGGGATAGGAAGACAACCCTTTGCCTCCGGTTTCCTGGCGAAAGTTATCAAGGCGCTCTTCGGTCAGTGCTCCGAACAAATACGCATAAGCGTAAATTCCGGGAGAAGAATGACCCTGAACATAGACCAGATCACCCCCATGCTTTTCCGTTGGTGCACGCCAGAAATGATTGTAGCCCACGTCATATAATGTCGCGGCCGAGGCAAAGCTGGCGATATGTCCACCTACGTTGGTTTTCCGGTTGGCACGCAGCACCATTGCCATCGCATTCCACCTCACGTAGGAACGGATACGATGTTCCAGTGCATGATCACCCGGTGAGCGCTCTTCCTTTCCAGGTGGAATCGTATTGATATAAGCCGTATTGGCACTATAAGGCAGGTACGCACCGGAACGACGCGCTTTTTCTACCAGTCTTTCCAGTAAATAATGGGCCCGTTCAGCTCCTTCATTGATCAGAACTGTTTCCAAGGCATCCAGCCATTCCTGTGTTTCCTGAGGATCAATATCCTGTGGATCCATACTAGATCGTTGCTCCTATTAAACAATTCTCAGATCACTGCATCGGGCCATGCCGGGCAACAAATTGTACCCCTGTTTTTGCGCGCTCAGCCGCTTCAATGGTGTTATTCATCAGCATCATGATAGTCATGGGGCCTACTCCTCCCGGCACCGGAGTAATGTGGCCTGCTTTTTCCTTTACACTCGAAAAATCGACATCCCCGCACAGACGGCCGTCTGCCATACGATTGATGCCCACATCAATCACCGTCGCTCCTGCTTTGACCATTTCACCTGTCAGCAAATTCGCTTTGCCCGTTGCCATCACCACAATATCGGCACCTCGGGTGTGGCAGGCCAGATCCAGGGTTTTGGAGGTACAGATTGTGACCGTCGCACCTTTTTCCAGCAGCATTAATGCCATCGGCTTTCCAACGATATTACTTCGCCCGACAACAACCGCATGCTGCCCCTGAATAGGAATATCATATTCCGCCAGTATCTTCATCACACCAAATGGTGTACACGGACGAAACAACGCGTGGCCGGTTGCCAATACACCCACATTACAGGGGTGAAATCCGTCTACGTCTTTTTCTATCGCTATGGCAGCGATGATCTCATGAATCTGAATATGATCAGGCAATGGTAGCTGTACCAGGATACCGTGAATTTCAGGATTGACATTTAAAGCTTGTATTTGCCGCAACACCGTTTCCTGAGAGGTTTCACCCGGAAAATTGAAGACTTCAGAACGTATACCCAGTTCCCCACAGGTTTTAGCTTTGTTACGTACATAGACAGAAGATGCCGGATCATCTCCAACCAGAATAACTGCCAGGCCCGGTTGCATCCACGTTTCTGACAATGCATCAGCACGCAGTCTCAATTCCTCACGAAGTCTGCTCGCGACAAGATTACCACTGATAATATTTGCGCTCATAAAATTCAAGGAAATATCGGTCAAAGAAATATCGGGCCGGGTAGGTGGATAATTGGAGCAGTAAGAGTTTCATTCAGCAATAATCTTCACTACCGCGAAAGAATATTCTCTGCCAAAAACTCTTTTCTCAATTAAAAGATGGCTTACTCGTTCATGAATCTGCCCGCCTGGATTTGCTTGATCAGGGAGGCGATGTTTTAGAACGGTCACCCTTCTTTATCTTATAACGATAAATAAGCAAACCAATCAGGAAAACGGGAACCATAAACAGCAATGCCATCAATAGCCCTGCAGCAAGAATGGTAATATCATTGCTCTCCGGCATATAGACGGTTACAAACCATACACCGATCATCGCAAAAAGCAATCCACCCAGCAGCAGAATCTTTTTACCCTGATCATAATAGCGCCATAGCCCTCCCGATACTCTGACATCATCGAGATAATGATCAAAAACCTCGGCAAGACTTCGATCACCGGGCTTCGATTCATACCCTAATGCCAATGCCAGTGCTTCATCATCCTCCAGTTTGGATACTTTTTTGACGAATGCCACTTGCTTTTCGGCCCGCTTAGGCTTTACACCGTCTTTCACCATCATGGAGGACAATCCCCGAAATGCCTTTTCCAGAGCATCTTCCGTCGTCGCTTCATACTGATCATAAAACTGTTGCATCACACCAACCAGATAAAGTTGGATGGTCATGTCCCTGAATTGCGGGGCGAAATCATATTTCTTGTCCTTGATATGCGGAAGCTGTTCAGCCAGGACTTCTTTCGCATGTTGAATACAGGCATCAAGTATCTCTTCCTCAGATTTTTCCACTGTTTCTTCCATATCAATCAGGACCCTTTGTCTCTTTTTCAGAATCGGTTTCAACACAATAACACAACATTATATACCGGCTGGTAAACACGTAAAATCCGCCTCCCCTAAATAATCGTACTCAGCGGAAAAATCGAGCCGACTACTGTTTGTTGTCCTCATGATTCCAGTGAACCATCTGCCCTTAACCTAGAAACCGCAGTTGGACGCGCCTGAGTATGCGTCTGGCACTCCGCCTGGCAAGGCGCGACGAGGCGCAGGTTCATTCCCTGCAACGAGGAGCAACGCAGCCAGACAGCGTGCCAGGCGTGTAATCGGGTGCGTAGCGGTCTCACCACCGGGTGGCATGAGTAAAGGCAGCAAGCTCACTATCCATCGCGGTTTCCAGAGGCTGATAAGCGATCAATTGCGGTTTCCAAGTTTAACAAAACCTCGTACAGGTTCGTAGGTAAAGCCGTTATAATGCGAGCTTGCTGAAATTCTTTCCCCATCATGGTCACAAAAATTCCGCTTAATTTCAAATCTCATTGTATTCAGCTACTCAATCAGGCCACGCAGCAAATCCTTCCGCCTGAAATCAAGATTCAAATTGAGTTATCTCGTCCTAAATCAGCCGGTCATGGTGACTATGCAAGCAACCTAGCCATGAAGCTGGCCAAGCATGTACGTAGAAACCCGCACGACCTGGCCAGGGTTCTGATTGAAACGTTACCAGACTCACCTTATCTGGAAAAAGCCGAGGTTGCTGGTAATGGATTTATCAACTTTTTCTTAAAAAAGTCAGCGAAACAACAATTTCTGCATACTGTACTACAGACAGGTGAGCTGTTTGGCCACAGTTCACTGGGAGCAGGAAAAACCATTCAGGTCGAATACGTCTCTGCCAATCCAACCGGTCCGTTGCATGTTGGACATGGCCGTGGTGCCGCTTTTGGTGCCAGTCTGGCCAATATACTGGCTGCAGCCGGCTACACGGTTACACGCGAGTTCTATGTCAACGACGCCGGCCGGCAAATGGATATACTGGTATTATCAACCTGGTTGCGCTATCTGGAATTGAATGGACTCTTCCTTCCTTTCCCCAGCAATGCTTATCAGGGCCAGTATGTCGTCGATATGGCGACTAAAATACATCACGCACATGGTGATCACTACACGCATCGATCCGATTCCATGATACAGCAGTTGACTGAAACGAATTTGAAAGCGACCTCCGATAACGATGATGAGCACTTGGATAATCTTATCACTGCAGCAAAATCTATCCTTGGACAAGATTATGCCTACCTGCACAGTTTTGTCCTGACAGAGCAACTGGGTGATTGTCGGAACGATCTGATGGAATTCGGGGTGGAATTCGATATCTGGTTCTCAGAACAATCCCTGTTTGACAACGGAATGGTAGCGCACGCTATACATCTGCTAGAGGAAAAGAAACTGCTGTATCAGCAGGATGGTGCAGTCTGGTTCCGGTCTACGCAATTTGGTGATGAGAAAGATCGGGTCGTACAACGAGAAAACGGTCAATACACTTATTTCGCGTCCGATATCGCCTATCATCTCAATAAATACAAGCGCGGTTTTGACTATATGTTGAATATATGGGGCGCGGATCATCACGGCTACATTCCGCGTGTGAAGGGTGCTGTCGAAGCCTTATCACTCGATTCCGCAAAGCTTGAAATTGCCTTGGTCCAATTTGCCGTCTTGTATCGAAACGGTAAAAAGGTTTCCATGTCTACCCGGTCGGGAGAATTTGTAACATTGCGGCAATTGCGCGAAGAAGTAGGCAATGATGCTGCACGTTTCTTTTATGTGCTGCGAAAAAGTGATCAACATCTGGATTTTGATCTGGATCTGGCCAAATCGCAAAGTAATGACAATCCGGTTTATTACGTGCAGTATGCACATGCCCGCATTTGCAGCGTACTCGCCCAGTGGGGTGGTACACCATCCATGTTTACCACAGTCGATACGACTTTGTTGACGGACCCGGCTGAATTGGTACTTTTACAGAAAATGATCGATTTTCCCGAAACGGTAGAAACAGCGGCAAAAGAGCGCGCCCCGCATCTCATTGCCTTCTTCCTGCGAGAGTTAGCGAGTGAGTTTCACAGCTACTATAACTCGACTCGTTTTCTTGTTCCGGAAGAATCACTTAAAATTACCAGACTGGCATTGATTTCAGCAATCCGCCAAGTATTATCCAAAGGATTAACGTTACTGGGTGTAACATCACCCCGCGAAATGTAGTCAAACAACGTACGGAAATATTCATGAGTCGGGATTACAAATCGAGAAACACAACGAAGACCCGGAAAAACGGTGGTTCACTGCTACTGGGCTTATTCATTGGCTATACCCTCGGCTTAGCAAGTGCCATTGGAGTATGGCTGTATATCAGTCAAGCCCCTAGCCCGTATCTCACTGAAGGAAAAACAGCGGAAAAAGTGGTGAAAGACCAGTCATCGGAAAAATCCGCACAACAATCCCGGGAAAAAAAGGCTGCATTGGATGCCGATCAGTCAGATACCAATAAGCCTCGCTTTGATTTTTATAAAATCTTACCCGGCATCGAAGAGCCAATCAGCGAAGATGTTCTTGACTTGCCTCCCCCTACAGTAGCTCCGGTCAAGAAAATACCTGAAAAAGCACCAGAATCCGGGAATCAGTACTATCTTCAGACTGGATCCTTCAGAAATCCCGGTGATGCGGAAAGAATGAAAGCTGAACTTGCATTGCTAGGCGTGATCGCTTCAGTACAAACTGGAAAATCAGAAAATAATGTACTGTTACACCGCGTACGCGTTGGTCCCTTTACCAGAATGGAAGAACTTGATCAAGTGCGCGCTTCATTACAAGCAAGCGGTATTGTAACGAGCCTCGTCCGTGCTTCGAGTAACGCACCATGATTCAGTGAGGTGTCTTGGCTTCCTTCCCCGAAAGAGTAAACTGGACAAGCTGAATATATCCAGAAAACGTCTGCAGTATTTACCTGAATACCGCCAGACCAGGTTTACTAAGATATTCCATAGTCCTTGAATTCATATTCATCGCATACATCAACTTGAAGATGAGGAAAAACCAATGAACGCAAAAAGAATCGCCCGCTTTTTCTTGAATCTTATTATTGTGATTATGGCAGGGACCTCCCTTGCTCATGCAGAGATCATCGAGGGGAAAGATTACACTGTACTTCCCACTCCCCAGCCTACTGAAAACGAACAGTATATAGAAGTCATCGAATTTTTCTGGTACGGCTGCCCCCATTGTAACGACTTGCATCCGCACCTCAGCAGTTGGCTGGAAAATAAACCTGCTGATGTAAAATTCCGTTATGTGCCTGCAATTTTCCGTAACACCTGGGCCCCTGCTGCAAAAACTTTTTACGCCATGGAGAGCCTGGGTATTACCCAGCAACTTCACGAAAAGCTCTACCATGCAATTCACCGTGACAAAATCGACTTATCGAAAGATAACGTACTATTTGACTGGATTGAAAGACAGGGTATCAAACGTGACCAATTCATTAACGCCTATAATTCATTCTCAGTCCAGAACCAGATAAACCGCTCTGCTCAAATGACACGACAGTACAACCTTACAGGTGTCCCCGCACTAGTGGTCGATGGTAAATATCTGACCAGTGGAAAAATAAGCGGCACCCCGCGGGATACCATCTCGATCCTCGATCAATTAATTGAAAAAGTCCGCCAAGAGAAAAAGGCACAATAGAAGCTGATGCTTCTCATTCCCAGGAGGGAGGTGAAATACCATAACAGACAGCGAACCTGATTGCCCTGTCTTCAAAAGCCTCCCTGTTATTACAAAAACGTTCATAGGCAAACAGCACCTCCCATATCGCACACGTTCCGGTATGGCTTTCAGCTTCATTTTCCAGATAGGCAATAAAACGTTCTGCTTGCTGTATCTGCGGTTTAACGCTACTTTGCGACAAAGAAGAAAAAAATTCTGCCAGCTTTCTGAGTCCGTCACTATCTATTTCTTGAACTCGGGAAAAGTCGAGTAAGGCACCGCCTGGTGAATGACATGCATCTTGAATCATTGCAATATCGGGTAATGCTGCAGCAGTGATTTTTCTGGGCACTTCGAAACGAACCGGACTACTGACAGTCTCTTCGCACCACTGCGGATATCCCTGTTTCAGATCGGCAAACAGAGACGTTCCGAATAAATTTCTATACTGATCTTCAATTTTTGTCAAATTACCCATACGACCAGTTGCCAGATAAAACATTGCCAGCAATTTCCAGCCTGTCGTATCCTCTATCTGCTCGGTTTCAAGCAACGTCTCGAGCGTCTGCATAGTTGTTCGTGTTTCATCGATCACCCGTTTGACCACTTCGGTCGGGTCTGGAGGAATTGCTCCAGGCGATGTAAAGTCAAGCACCAGATCATTAGTACTCATTTTCTGTACACCATGAAAATTATTTATTGGTTATTCCTGATACGACCGATTTTGACCACTTCATCAATGTGTTTCAGTCCACGGAAAATTTTTGCAAGATGCTGACGATCTCTGGTTTGCAGTATGAAACGCATCGTGGCATAGTCTTTGTCGTTTTCCAAAGTAATATCGTCAATATTTGAATCAGCCTTAGCAATTTCAGCAGTAACCCGTGCAAGTACTCCGCTTTCATTCACTACCGTCATGAAAATACCCACCGGGAATGTCCGGTTGATATCCTGACCCCAAACGACATCCAGTTGATTATCCGTATGTTTATGGCTCTTGATTACTGTCAAACAATCTTGTGTATGAATGACCAGCCCATGATCTTTCTTGATCAACCCGACGATACCGTCGCCGGGAATGGGATAGCAACATTTGGCAAACTTTACTGCCATCCCCTCAGTGCCCAAAATAGTGATGGAACCCCTGCTACCAGTATTTGAAACAGACTCACCTGGTGCAACCAAACGTTTCGCAACTACTGCAGCAAGTTGTTTTCCAAGTGCAATATCTGCAAGAAGCGCTTGTCTAGACTTGACACCACACTCTCTGACCAGCTTTTCCCATTGTGATGCGTCGATAGTCTCCGGATTCATGCCGAACGCATCAAGTGCCTGATTCAGCAGACGTTCTCCAAGCTTGATAGACTCATCATATTGGATGGTTCTAAGAAAGTGACGAATACTGGAACGTGCTCTACCGGTAGCAACATAAGATAACCATGCCGGATTGGGTTTGGCGGCAGGCGCAGTCACGATTTCTACACGATCCCCGCTTTTCAGACGAGTACGCAGCGGCGCATTTTCGCCATTGATCCTGGCTGCCACACAACAATTCCCGATATCAGTATGAACGGCATAAGCAAAATCAACAGCAGTAGCACCCCTTGGCAAAGCCAATATCTTACCCTGTGGGGTAAAAACATAAACTTCACCAGGAAATAGATCAACTTTAAGATGTTCCAGAAACTCCAGTGAATCGAAGGAATCACTCAACGTTTCCAGCAGGCTTTTCATCCACTGATTGGTCTTCAAATGCAGGTCATTTACCTCAGTATCAGTACTTTTGTAAAGCCAGTGAGAGGCTACACCGGTTTCAGCAATGTGATGCATCTCATGGGTTCGAATCTGGATTTCTATGGGCAATCCATAGGGACCAAGCAACGTACTGTGCAATGATTGATAGCCATTGGCTTTGGGAATCGCGATATAGTCCTTGAATTTTCCTGGGATCGGCCTGTACAAGCCATGCAGCGCCCCAAGCGCCACATAACAGGACGAAACATCTTTGACAATAACTCGGAAACCGTAAATATCAAGCACATCCGAAAAACTGAGCTGTTTCTCAACCATTTTCTTATAAATGCTGTACAGATGTTTCTCGCGTCCGGTTACCACAGCATCCAGACCGACTTCCTGCAGGCGTTGCTTGATGGCATCCAGAATTTTTCCAACGACCTCCCGGCGGTTCCCGCGGGCCGCTTTAGATGCTTTGACCAAAACTTTATAGCGATTCGGATGAGAAAAACGAAAACCCAGCTCCTGTAATTCCTGATATATATTCTCCAGGCCGAGGCGATGGGCAATCGGTGCATAGATCTCCAGCGTTTCCTTTGCGATGCGATTCTGTTTCTCCGGGCGCATAACTTCGAGAGTACGCATGTTATGCAAACGATCAGCCAATTTAATCAGTATCACACGCACATCTTGTGCCATAGCCAGCAACATTTTACGAAAATTTTCGGCTTGCACATCAGCCTGCGTCTGAAACTCGATCCGATCGAGTTTGGAGACTCCATCCACCAGTTCAGCCACAGGCGCACTGAACCGCTCACTGATTTCTTCCTTCAGAATACTGGTATCTTCCACGACATCATGTAGCAGAGCTGCCGCCAGTGTCACTGCATCCAGATGTAACTCACTGAGTATTTTTGCTACCGCTACAGGGTGGGAAATATAGGGTTCACCAGACTTTCTGAACTGACCAGAGTGAGCACTTTGACTAAAAAAATAAGCATTTTTGAGCAAAACCATATCATCAGACTTAAGATATTTGGACACTTCATAAAAAAGCAGTTCTGCTTCCGGTGTGACAACTGCAGACTCATCCAAAGAAAGCCTTGACATGTAATTCTCCATTCTCACTATATTTATCGATTAACGTTCAGTTCCTTTAATTCCCATGCACGAACCCCACTATTACCCAAAAATAGGTAGCAATATATAAATACCCATATATACATCTCTAAAACCAGCTTATTTTTTATTCACAATCTGTATTCTGCAGTAAAAGAAACAGGAAGTTAAGCAAGATAACGTCACAATCATTCCTAATTATCAGAAGCAATACAGCGCTTAGATATGGGATTATAAAAGGCCTGCCAAGTAATCCAGAAGATATCGGACAACAATGATAAAAGTTGGAAAAACCGTAAGCAAACACATCAACAGATACATATCGAAAACAATGACCACTTGGCATCAGTTACTCAATTTTTGCCAGCCGATTCATTACCAAAAATTCAAATCTGCCTGGTGTCGTCCTGGTATCAGTTGCCGTACAGATTGATTTCGGTGATAATTGCGCTCTTCTCACAAGAGAAAGCCGGGATGGCGGAATTGGTAGACGCACGGGACTCAAAATCCCGCGATGGTGACATCATGGGGGTTCGATTCCCCCTCCCGGCACCAAACAGGCGTTTCAGATAGTTTCATAAAGTATCAAATCCATTGAATTTATTAGGTTTCACTGGATCCGACCAGATCAGATAGTATCATAACGTGTCTGGACATACCAACAGATTGATGGTATTTATGATGGTACTTTACATACCATCAGGTCAGATACCATCAAATGCTTACGGATACCGCAGTACGTAACGCTAAACCCTCCGACAAACCTTACAAAATAGCTGATCGTAATGGTCTGTATCTGCTGGTATCTCCTGCTGGCAAATACTGGCGGATAAATTACCGGTTCCACGGCAAACAGAAAACCCTGTCCCTTGGCGTTTATCCGGCAATCACCCTGGCTGATGCCAGAAAAAAACGAGATGAAGCACGTAAGCTTCTGGCTGGTGATATCGATCCTTCACTCGTCAAACGTGCCACCAGACAAGCCAATAAGCACGCACACGAAAATACCTTCCAGGCCATAGCGCTGGAGTGGCATGCCAGACAATCGGCCACCTGGGCACAAACGACCAGCGCAAATATCAGGCGATGTCTGGAGGTGGATATCTTCCCGTGGCTGGGTGACCGGCCGATCAAAGATATCAATGCCCCTGAACTGCTGACAGTGTTGCGCAGGATAGAAGGCCGTGGCGCGCATGAGAAAGCCCAAAGAGCAAGGGAATATGTTGGGCGGGTGTTCAGGTATGCCATCCAGACCGGACGCGCGGAACGCGATCCCAGCGGCGATCTGAAGGGAGCATTGACGCCAGTCAAGGCAAAGCATCATGCCAGCATTACTGATCCCAAAGCCATTGGCGCATTGCTGCGCGCGATCGATGGCTTTACCGGTTCATATACCACCCGATGCGCCCTGCAGCTTGCCCCGCTGGTATTCGTCCGGCCGGGTGAGTTACGTCATGCGGAGTGGCTGGAGATCGATTTTGACAAGCAGGAATGGCGTATCCCTGCCCACAAGATGAAGATGGGAGAGCAGCATATCATCCCCCTGTCACGCCAGGCTGTCGAGATCCTTGAAGCCGCTCAGCCATTGACAGGTGGAGGTCAATACATCTTCCCCAGCGTGAGAAGTACCAGCAGACCCATGAGTGAAAATACCATCAATGCAGCATTAAGGCGCATGGGGTATGAAAAGGACGAAATGACCGGCCACGGCTTCAGAAGCATGGCCAGCACCCTGCTGCATGAGCATGGCTGGCCGCATGAGGCGATAGAGCGGCAGCTTGCCCATGCAGAACGCAACAAGGTATCGGCTAGTTACAACTTTGCCGAACACTTGCCCAAACGGCGAGAAATGATGCAATGGTGGGCGGATTATTTGGAAGGATTAAAAGATGGACGACGATGATAATAAAGAATCAGTTGATGAAGCCAAAATAAGTGCGACATTAAAGAATCGTTTTCCCGATTACGATAGCTTGCTGGAGCATGCTACCGATCTACACATTAAGTTTGACCGTAATGTGGAGTTTGATGGGATAGGCTTGCGTATATGGGATCAGACAGCAAGCTGCATAGCCCAGGAATTTGAACATACAGGCGATCCAGTGTATGCGGTATCTTCATTCATATGTTCACGCAGAACAGGCGAGCCCATAGAAGAACCTGTATTGAGGTTCTTTGAAATGAAACTAAATGAATGGATAAGATTTGGTGGCGTGCGCAGACTGGATGAAATTATGGGGTTGTCGCCTGGTCAAGGAGCGATCTCAGCATTACGCAAAACCTGGCGTAGAGAACGCGATGATCGATTATTCAAGACAGTTGCATTGTTGTTAAAGCTAGGCTGGGAATTACAAAAAGCGGCAGAAGCCGCTTGTGCACAGTTGCAACGTGAGATTGAAGCAAACCCAGCCTTAACAAGAAAATTAAAGCCATCAAACGCAGGAAATGCAAGGGACCCTGAAATAGCACTTTTAAAAAGTACTCTTGTTAGGTATTGGGGAGAGAGAAGCAGCGACCGGAATGCTGCCCTGAATAGGGCAGAAACAATCCTGACTTTTGGCTGGAATAATGAGCAACAATCAAGATTTCAGGAGGCTATGAAAAAACTGATCAGTGGCAGATAACTTCTGTCAACGGAAAAAACGTTTATTTTATTCCGGTGCAGACTTATATTCTGCTGAATACCATTCAGGCTTCTTCATTAAGGAGCTTGCAATGTCAAACAATCGCACTACCGGCCTCATATCAGAGGCTGTCAGAAACTTTGATGATCTTCCTGATTCTGCAAGCGTTCGTCTTCCTGTAGTCCAGCTGCTTTACGGCTGCTCACCTTCTTCCGTTTGGCGGGGTGTAAAAGCCGGGCGTATTCCCAAACCGCGGAAATTATCACCACGCACAACCTGCTGGCGGGTCGGTGATCTTCGTAAGGCACTAGGCAGCGAACAAAATTAAAAGGGAGCCGCAGATGAATGCGATTCCCTCAAACAGTTCAGGCGGTATTTTATCAAAAATTGAACCCCGCCTTCGTGGTGTAATCCATCGCCGCTGCGGCGGCCTTCTGGCATTTTGTCCAGGTCATGACGATCGGAAGGGCCGGAGTCTCTCTGCAAACGTAGGTGATCGTGGTCAGATACTGCTCAGGTGTTTTGCGGGCTGCAGTATTGATGGGATCGTGGCTGGCATGGGTCTTTCCATCTGCGACCTGTACCCGGATACGGACCGTAATGATTACGGCGCACAATATCGCTCGCATTTTCATGCCGAATCGATTTTAGCCACCCTGGCTTTTGACGCATCAGTTCTCCTTATTCAGGCAAACAGGTCAATAAAAGGCGAGCCGATATCAGAGGCTGATCTTGAGTTTCTGGCAAAGGCTGTTACCCGAATCGCCGATGCTGCAAATTACGCAAGGGGAGTTGGCCGTGGGCGCAATTAAAACTTTGAAAGCCGAAGCGGAAGTGTTTTTCGATGAAACAGGAAAAAGATACCCTGGCGAAAATGAAAAAAAGGTGCTACCCGGCGAAAACGGCGAATCCGGCGAAAACCTGCACGGAACCTGGCCAGAGCCTGAACCGTTAACGGTCAAAATAGACCCGGAACCTTACCCGATCGACGCGCTGCCTGAAGGCATTCGCCAGGCCGTGGAAGAAGTTCAGGGCTTCGTCAAAGCACCTGTTCCGCTGGTTGTGTCATCAGCACTGAGTGTGCTATCACTGGCCTGCCAGGCTCACGTGGACGTCAGGCGCGCAGAAAAGCTGACTGGCCCTGCCGGGCTGTTTTTGCTGACGATCGCCGATTCGGGTGAACGGAAATCAACGTGCGACGGATTCTTTACGAAATCTATACGTGATTATGAGCAAACCAAGGACGAAGAAGCCGCACCGTTACTAAAGAATTTTGAAGCAGATATCGATTCGTGGGAATCCAAGCGCAGCGGCATAAAGGAAAAAATACGGCAGCTTGCAAAAGCAGGTAAACCGACTTTCGAGCTGGAGCAGGATATGCGCGACCTGGAACATGCAAAACCGGAACCGCCTAAGGTGCCACGCCTTTTGTATTCCGACGCCACGCCGGAAGCGCTCGCGTACGGCTTGGCCAAGCAATGGCCGTCTGGTGGTGTGGTTTCGTCAGAAGCGGGTGTGGTGTTTGGTTCCCATGGTATGGGCAGGGATTCGGTTATGCGCAACCTGGGCCTTCTAAACCAATTATGGGACGGGACAAGCCTGACTTTCGACCGAAGATCGGTTGAGTCATTCAGAGTACAGGGAGCGCGCCTAACCGTCGCCCTTCGGGTTCAGGAACCAACGCTTCGAGAATTTTTTGCACGATCTGGTTCACTGGCACGTGGCACTGGCTTTCTGGCCAGGTTTCTTGTGGCGTGGCCGGAGTCGACACAAGGGCACAGACCATTTACGGACGCGCCTGACAACTGGCCTGCACTGTCAGCATTCAACAACAGGATTACTGCGATATTGAATCAATCTGCTCCTGTTGACGATAAGGGCAGCAGGTTGGCGCCGTTAATGCTTTCCCTGACACCGAAAGCCATGATGTCATGGGTTGAATATCACAACGCCATTGAAGCCGATCTGGTGAGCGGTGGCGATTTTTACGACGTGCGTGACGTTGCCAGCAAATCGGCCGATAACGTTGCACGTTTAGCCGCTCTTTTCCACACGTTCAACGACGCAGGTGGCGCAATCGGGATCGAGTCGATCGATAGTGCTAGCGTGATAGCCGCCTGGCATTTGAACGAATCAAGGCGGTTCTTTGGAGAGCTGGCGCTGCCGGTAGAGCTGTCGGACGCTGTCCGCCTGGATACGTGGCTGATCGAATATTGCCACCAGCGAGAAACGACGCATATGGTCGGGAAAAGCGTAGCCATGCAATACGGCCCACTTCGGAAAAAAGACAGCCTTGACGCGGCGATTCGTATGCTTTCCGGGCTTGACCGGATCAGGGTTCAAAGATCAGGAAAAAAGATAATTCTGATGATCAATCCGGCGTTACTGGCACCCGCTAATGCTAAAGTTGCTAATGTTGCTAAAAATGTGGTGAAACCCGCATGAATAAACACTTTATAACATACCGGCAACTTGCTAATAGCCTGCTAACGTTTGCTAATGTTGATACGCCGGGTTTTGCAGTAGCCGGAACATTAGCAATCATTAGCAGAACATTAGCAACACAGACAGCAACGAAGAATGACGCTATAGCTTGCTTTGGTTCGAATTTTAGCAACTTTAGCAAGATTAGCATTAGCAAACGCCACGGAAGGAAAACTGCAACTATTGCAGAAGGGATTTCGTAATGGCTCTCAAGGACCTGATTCAGAAAAGAAGAAACAGAATTGCTACAGCTACACCTGCTAATGTTGCTATTTTGGCTAAAGATAACAGTGCAAAGGCTGGAACAGTAGCAAGAATAGCAACTATAGCAATAGCAAACACACCAACCCAAAAAACCGCAATAACCGCAAAAACCGAAACCGCAACTTCACCTGAGATCGAGGAGATCAAAAACTGGCTGATCAACACCGGCCGACCGCCGGAAGATTACCTGTTTCAGTTGATCATTGATAAGTGTCAGAACGACGCTGAAGCGCTCAAACATTTCCTGCAGTACAGCAGAACCGGAAAGGGTAGGAATCACCTTATTTCCATTCCTGCGGTCAGCCAGAAGCATTCCAGTGTTAATGATATCGAACGGGTACGTGAATGGCTTATATCGATTGGCGAACCTGAACAAGAACAACACCTGGTACTAGAGAAGTGCAGGAACGATCCGGAAGCAATGGCGTACTTTATGAAACACGTTAACGGTGAATTTAAATAACTTAAAGGAGCAAAACATGTACAAAACCGCAGCGCTGGCCGTACTGTCCAAACGGATCAAGCATAATCACACATGGACACCGTTTAACGGCTGGATTGACGAAGGAGTAACCGCATTGCTGCCTATGATAAAAAATCACGAAGCCCTTCCGGCTTTATGGCAGACGACCGAAAAAGGTAAATCAGATCGATATCGTGACGCCGAAGAATTGGAAATGCGGGCGTCGTCCTTTCTGGACGATCTGAAAGACAGGACTAACGTAGAACTGAACAGACTGGGACCCGGGCAGCTGCAGGCCGATCTGGCCAGCATATCTGGTGCGGTACAGGCAGTGCTGAGTAAGGTCGTCACTGATACCGGGAATTATTTGGCGAAACACAAGCGGAATGACTGACTTTAGTAACGACAAAAAAGGGCAGGTCATGGAAGGGCAAATTACGGCTAGCCCTACCCGTAAGCCGCCACAGCTGCGGCTGGGAAAGATTCGGGAAGTTCGCCGTGAAATGGCCAAGGTGTATACAGAAGTCCGGCGACTGAAGCTGCCCAGCAGCGAAGGCACCAGATTGATCTACATGCTGGCGCAGATCAGTACGCAGATCCGTGACAGTGAGCTCGAAGAACGAATAACCAAATTGGAAAAGATACAGGATGAAGAACTCAGAGCAAAAAATCGTACATATTAAACAAAGCAAGGAGCGTTTGATAATTGCCTACCTTTACGCCGGTGCGTGGAACTTTGCATACAATCAAGGGAAGCCGGAACCCGAGAAGCCGAAGGACATAGCCGAAGCCATTGAACTGCTGGCGAAATATTTACCAGGATAAGGAAATGAACCTGAAGACAAGAATCGAACGGCTGGAAGAGACAGTAAGCAGCAAAGACATATTCTTCCCACCATTGTTTTATTCTGCGCACAGGCAAACACTCGATCAAGCCAAGGAAAAATACCTAAAAGAGCACGGCTTTGATTTCCCTGATAATGATAACGGTATGATTATCGAAATTGTTCGCGCTGATTGCCGCCGGAAAGGTAACGAAAATGAAGAATCTGGAAAGAAGAATTATTGAGCTTGAGAAGGGCAAGAATGATCCATACAACGATTTATGGTATGAGCTTGTTTGTCAGGCTGCAGAACTGCAAGGGAAACCAAAGCCAGAAAAACAGAATGATATTGGTCTAACGACGAAACAGCTTGCAGGATATCTGGAACAAGGCTTTGTTATGCCAAGAGAATAAAATTTGGAGAAATACAAAATGACAAGTCTAAGAGAAAGAATTACCAGGCTTGAAGAAACAGTAAGAGACGGCGTATTTGTTCCCGCACTGGTTTATTTCTCAGACAGCCAAACACTTGATCAGGCCAAGGAAGAATATCGCCAGAAACACGGCTTTGATCTTCCGCGTAACGGCATGATTATTAACTTCGTGGAAGTTGACGCACGCGTCCACCGGGAAGGTGGCGTCCGGTAGAGAACACGACCTCTCGAACCAGTTGAGACAGGTCTTTGGGGACTAGCGGCCGATGCCCAGCGGGTGGTTATTCAGTATGAGGCGTGCTGGGAGACACTGAGGCCGTTGGTGGAACTTGTTGATTAATATAAGAGAGAGGAGCATATTTGCTGGGTCGTTTAATTATTGTTCCGTCAAATTCAATTTGTTCTGGGAACAGATTATTAGAGAAGTTAGATTCTTTAATTCTAATTTTTCCGTCCGCTGCATTTATTAAATCGTTAGATCGGTTTAGACGCCTTTGAGGAATAGCAATCCTGATTTCTTTATCGGGAAAATCTTCTTTAACAATCCTGATGGCAGGGGCTATATCAGTATCAGCCGTGAAAACGATTGCCTTGTCGTATGAGTTACTACACGCAAGCTTGATCAGCCAGACAGCTAAACTGACATCACTCTCCTTTTCTTCGTGCCCTTCCCATGTGTGTTTACATTTAGGACATTTCCGGGGTTTTTTCTTAAATGTCCCCATCATTGTTTTAATACCTGTTGATTGCAGGGCTTTTACATAGCTTCTATGCCTGTTTTGTGCATCTTTATCAATCCATCCAGCATAGGCTGAGAAATAATATCCTTCTATTAATTCATCTTCCTTTGGGTGAATGAGAGCCTTACAGAGAGACCAAATATTTAACCATTTCAGGTGGTGTTTAGAATTTGTATATTTCTTTTTTGCTGGATACCAATTTAGCTCATCAATAGAATGATATAAATTAAACCCATCAACAAAAAAGATTACACGTTTTACCAAACGTACCCCCAAAATAAAACCGGCTGCGCAGGCAGCCGGGGTCTCGGAAATATATCCCGAGGGAAGATTATCCGACACCGCCAGGTATCGGGGCCAACGGCAATGCCGCTGGGATGATTGGATCCGATAGCGCCGGCTATCGGGATCCTACGGAATCCGTAGGAGATGTTCTCGGTGCATTCTAGCCTACAAAAATTATTTTGTTAATACCTTATAAAGGTCAAATAACTGCATTTTTATAAATTAATTTTAAAAATAAGACCCCTTTAAAGGATTAACAGTTCATGTTTAGCCTACATTCCTGATCCGTGCATTCCTGCCGTGGGTAATGTAATTCAGTGCTTCGTCCACTTCCGTCCGGCCGGGAACCATGAGATCTTCAAGATCATGCAGGGCGTCCCATAATGGCAGGCCGATATCTTTCGGCAGTGTGTTTGCCCAGCCCTTTAGCTCCGTTATGAGCTTCTCGATGACTACGATATTACGAACCGAACCTTTTTCAGCCACAGGACCGGGCCTTGTCCAGACCGGCGGCCTGATTGGCTGGTCTGTACTGCTTTGTTGATACAGGTCACTAAGGACACCGCTTAATTCAGCGCTTTCTACAGCCTTCATTATTTCTTTGTAATCAGCCCGCGCTGTCAATGCCACAAGTACCCGGGCTTTTGACTGCTCAGTGAAGGCAAGAAGGTTTTTAAATCTTTCAATAAGGCTTTCCTGGCACTTCGCCAGATCAGCAAAAGCTTCTGCCGTTTTACGATCATTTTTTATGCTTTCCTGCAGATCGATAAAGGGCTTGGTCAGCGTGATTAAAGTGATCTGCCTGGGAATTTTTGTTTCATTTAACCAGCGCTCTATTTCCATTGCCTGGTCGAACGTCAGATTGGCGGGTGTACTTTCAGCCAGGGAAATTAGGTTATCGATCTGTTCCGGTGTAATCCTTTCCGACATTACAGCTTCTTTTGTGTTTTCCATGTCGCATTCTCCTTAAAGAATGCCTATCCAATGCCCAGCGAGAAAAAATGATGGTATATTTAAAAACCTAAAAATAATTAATATTAATAATCAATGTATTAATTATACTTTTAGGCTCCCCCTCCCGCAATGTCAGGCCATCCGCTATGATGCTGACCGCAGGTCTATCTGATCCTCGCATAAAAATCGAAATTCGGGTGACAACTTATCGCAATACCAGTGCCTGATCTTTCTATTCAAAGTTACTTATTTGGCTGACAGGGGGAGTTATGCAGAAGTCTTTAGGTTATTTGGGTTAGCTAAATCTGTCGAATGACTCTGCAAGGATTGCCAGCAGCGAAGACTTCGCTGGGAAGGTCTCGCGTTACAACGCTTCCTGCTCCAACGACCGTTTTATCGCCAATAGAGACACCCGGGCAGATCACGGCATTGCCGCCAATCCACACGTCATTGCCAATAGTAACAGGTTTACCAAACTCAGCCCCCTTTTGCTTTTCATCAGCACTTATCGGGTGTGAGGCTGTGTAAATCTGAACAGCCGGGCCCAGCAGGACATTGTCTCCCAGGCGAACCTTCACTACGTCGAGGATGACGCAGTTAAAGTTCATATAAACGTTACGACCAAGTTCGATATTGTGGCCGTAATCGCAATGGAACGGTGGAGTGACATAGACATTCGTTGACGAGCCGAAGAGATCGTACAAAAGATCTGTATATTGTTGCTCAGGCGCGTCCGCAGGAAGCTGAGCCAATGCCTGACACAATTTGCGGGCACGAAGCCGTTCGGCAACGAGTGCAGGATCGGCCGCATCGTAAAGCTCTCCCGCCAGCATCTTCTCTTTCTCAGTTGGCACAGTAACTTCCTTTCGGACTGACTCCCGCATAAGCGGCGTGCCGAATGGCACACCCGTCTCCATGCGAATGTTATTCTAATTTCTATCGAAAATTGGAATAAAATATTACGATATACGCATCGTACTGCAAAATTCAGCTCCGGCTCAGCCTGAATTTACATATCCAGCGGACTTCTGACCCCACGCCCTCCCTTATTCAATACATGGGTGTAAATCATCGTTGTGTGCACATCCTTATGACCGAGCAACTCCTGGACGATACGGATATCGTAGCCTGATTCGAGTAAATGGGTCGCAAACGAATGGCGTAAGGTATGCGGAGTGGCCAACTTGGTGATGCCACTGGCCTGCACCGCTTTTTTCATCGCCCGCTGCAATAGTTTCTCGTCGATATGATGTCGTCGCTCAACACCGCTGCGCGGATCGATCGAAAAACTTCCGGAAGGGAAAATATATTGCCATATCCAGTCTGTTGCTGCGTTGAGATATTTGCGTTCCAACGCGTCCGGCAAATACACCGACGCCTTACCCAACCGGCTATCGTCATCGAACAAGGCCCGGCGCTGAAGTAAATACGCTTGTAAAGGACTTGCTAACGACTCCGGGAGCATTGTAACTCGATCCTTGGCCCCTTTGCCGTCACGAATCAGAATCTCGCCACGTTCAAAATCTACATCCTTCACTCTGAGACGCACACATTCCATCAAACGCATCCCCGTGCCGTATAGAAGATTCGCCATCAAACCATAAGTTCCGCTCATTCGAACCAAAATGGCCCGTACTTCGGTGCGCGTCAGAACAACAGGTAACCGTTGCGGCTGCTTGGCGCGTACGACCTTATTCAGCCAGGGCAAGTCAATCGACAGCACCTCCTTATACAAAAACAGCAAAGCCGATAATGCCTGGTTTTGGGTCGAGGCCGATACCTTACCAACCACTGCCAAATGAGTTAAAAATGCCTCCACTTCCGCAGCCCCCATTTCTTGCGGATGGCGTTCACCGTGGAATAGAATGAAACGCTCTATCCATTGCACATATTGAGTTTCGGTACGAAGTCTATAGTGTTTGATACGGATACGGTCACGGACTTGATCCAGCAGTTTTGGCGGTGTATTTGTATTTCGCATAAAAGGTTGATACAGATTAACAGGCATGATAGATTCTCAAGAATCTGATCATATTATCTGAGTTATACACCTATGATCAAAATTTATTATACGCCTAGAAAGGTGTCTACTTAACGTTAGGCGTCACACAGTTCAGGTTTAACCAAATGTTACTTCTACCCAAACTGCATACAGCAACCGATTTCTTTTCATCTGCGATGATCAGGGTTGGTAGCGAATCATCAACGGACCGTCGGCTGCTGGTAATCGAGCTTGCGCACGCCGCCTGGGGCCTTGTCACAACGCGATTTACAGGGCGATTGTCGAGTCTCCCTCCCTCACCATTCTCAGGGCTGCAAATATCGGAGGTTTGTGAAAATCACAAATATTTTTATGAAAACTTCGATGATCAAATGACCCTGCAAGCATTGCAAGACTCTGCTGTTGCAGTTCTCCTTGGTGGAGTTCCTCCTACAAGCGAGCAGTGTCGCCAATACGTTCAAGAATTTGTCAGAATTTTCAGGCCTTATATTCGAGATCATCTATCACTCGGCCTACGAGACATTTTGAGCCCAGAATCATTTGAGAGAGTTGAATCTCTCCCGCAGCCGGAGAAGCGGGAACTCTCTGCGCTGCCGGAGTCTGCTGCCAATGCTCTGTTCCGCGAGATCAGCGGAACTCCTTCAGAGAAGATTTCTGCTCTACACAAGAGCTTTATGGATTGCATTGACCGGCTGGCATCTGAACATGGAATCAAGGCAGAAACCTTCAGAGAGAAGGCTGTTCACTTTGCCCATATTCGAGGCCTGCCGGAGGGCAAAGCGATTAAGGAAATCAAAAGTCTTTCTGCATCAAAGTCCCGTATCAACAGTTCGCATGAAGAAATTTCAGAGAGTGACGTCGATGGATTCAGACGTCATATTATGAAAGTACTGCGCGCATATGGCTATACACACCGCACCGAACGATGACACCTAATCGGGTAGCCAGGAGCTATTAACTCCCGGCCCCCACACCACCCACCATGCGGGTCCGCAGCGGGCGGTTCAACGAGTGGGCTCGCGTGACGACGACGCCCTCAACCCTTAGCTGGCCTGTAGCCCTGGGCTTTACACCATAGGTCTTTGATGCTGAGCAACCCCTGTGCCCTGAGCCAGTCGTTGGACATGGCCTGCTGGGTCACCGGGGTTCTGGCCATCGCCAGTAGCTCAGGCTGCTCACGCCGTGCTGGATGGCCGCCTTCAGCGGCACGCCCAACGCCAGCAGGTTACGGATCTTTGTGCGCGGCCAGCGCCACTGTTTCCAGTAGCACATGCGCACACGACGCCGCAACCATTCCTCTAGTTCCGGGATCGGACGGTAATACTCGCTAATGCCGAAGTAGCCGAACCATCCCCGCAAGTACTGGCTGAGTTTTCGCAGCCGGTAGTCCATGCTCACCCCCAAACTTCGGCCGGTAAACCGCCGCACCTCGCGCTTGAAGTTCGCCAGAGACTTCTGCGTCCAGCGAATCTTATTGCCCACGAGAGTGAAACTCAGGAAGCTGCATTCGCCCATCGGTGCAACCCGGCTTTTGGCCGGATTCACCGTCAGCTTGAGGGCGGATTGCAGGAAGTGCGTGAGGCTTTGCATCACCCGCTCGGCCGCGCGCCGGGATTTGACCAGGATGATTACGTCGTCAGCGTAACGGGCAAAGCGGTGTCCGCGGCGTTCCAGTTCGAGGTCGAACTGGTGCAGCAAGACATTGGCCAGCAATGGCGAAAGCGGCCCACCTTGCGGCGCTCCGATCTCGCTGGGTTGAAAATGCTCCCCGACCAGCACCCCGGCGCGCAGGTAGCATCCGATCAGGGCCAGCAACCGCTTGTCGGCGATCTGGCGACCGAGTAGATTCATCAACAGGTCGTAATCGACGTTGTCGAAGAACTTGGTCAGATACCGTCTTGAATTGCAAGTGTTGAATGATTAAAGTTTGCATCAAATAGTTGTCCAGATTTGATAACGCCGTAAATTAAATGTGCCAGCTTACGCATAACTGCTCCTACAACGGCCTTGGGAGCCAAGCCAGTAGTACTTAATCTGACCCTGCACCACGCCCGCGCCAGGTTGTCCCTGGCCAGCACGGCATCGAGCAGGTCTTGGCTGTTGTGATCGTCGTTGTCGTCTTGGTTCAAAGCTCGTTGCATGCCGATCGCCGCCGCACCTGGCCCGTGCGGGCCTCATCGGTTAAGTCGAGCTCGGTCATGTCTGCTCCTTGTGTCTCGTTGTTCAACCCTTCGGCGGCCCGACACCTGGCCACCTACCTACTATGGCGTCTGCTGACTTCTGCGCCGTCACGTCCGCCGTTGCCGGTGAACGCGCTGCCCGTCTGATTGTGCGTCGCTGCCGATTTCTTCGCTCGCGGCGGGCAGCTCGCCACGGCGCCTGATCCTTGGTTACCCGGTGGGATCAGCCGGGTCATCGTCACGATCAGCCTGACCGCCGTCGGCACAAACCTTCCCAGGTAAGAACGCGAACTGTCAGTGCACAAGCGCCGCATTTACCGTGGCCAGCGTACCGTTGGGCTTCGCTATCATGTGCCAGCTCGCCTCGCCTGCCTCGGCCTTCTATGCGGTTTCTGTCCGTCGCCTCGCACCTCTTGCATTCCGGCTTCCTTCAGACAAACCCTCACGGCCTTGCCCTTGCCTTCGGCTCGTGGTTATACTCGGTTCATGATGAATCCAAGTCGGTACTCCCACAGGGGACTTTCACCCCATAAGTTCGCGCCCATGCTAGGCGCACACCCATCATTCCACCGGACCTGCGCGAAAAGCCGCTCAGGCCGGTGAATTCAGACATTAGGCGCCATTAGTCATGCACCTCGTGTATCTCGACGAAGTGAAATTCCAAGAGGGGCAGCAGCCATACTACTGGCTCTGTGGCCTAGCGATAAGTGACGAGAAGATCATGGCGGTCGAAGCTGCCCTCGCGGAATCGGCGGAAGCCTATTTCGGTTCCCGCATTCTTCGGCCAGAGACCGAGTTCCACGCCAGTTACATAGTTCACGGGAAGGGACCATACAAGGGTGCGGCTCTCGACGAGCGAGTCGCGTTATTCGAGCGACTGGTCGATATCATTGATGTAAACGATCTGGGACGGATCATTGTTCGCCTTGATCCAACGCGCATCGCTCGCACGGATATCGAAGCGATCGCGTTCATGTATTTTGTCGAGCGCGTTGACGGACTGATGAGGCGTTACCGGTCGAAGGCTCTCCTGATCGCAGACCATGAGAAGGATCTTGTGACCATGAACGTCACGAATCTAAGCAACTTCAGGGTTGATGGCACCGATTTCGAATATGGCCGTAAAATCGCTCATGTAGTCGACACCGTACACCACACCCACTCCCATCACAGTCGCTTGATTCAGCTGGCCGATCTGTTTACCTACGGAGTGTGCCTGGCCAACAAGAGCGAGCTGCGCTATCCGAAGGACCATCTTGTCCGATACATGAGGGAAAAGCAGAATCTACTTTTCCCATCCACGTACAAGTTTTGGCCACCAGATTGATGGCGCCTAACAACCGCAGTCAACAATCGTGACATTCGAACTTAGCAGCGTCGTTCCGTGGGGCCGCTCCTTCGAGGAGTACGTAGCCATGTTTTCGCTCAGCTCTGAGAATCTGAGCCAACGAATATTGGGTTGCGGCGACGGCCCTGCATCCTTCAACGCAGTCGCGTCGCGAAAAGGCCATTCTGTCGTCTCTGCCGATCCGATCTATCGATTCTCAGTGGAAGAAATCAAAAGCAGATTAGATGAGACGGCAGAATCCATAGCAGAACAAATGAAAAGGAATGCTCGAGAGTTCGTGTGGACACATTTCCGATCGGTTGATGATCTGGTAGAGACACGAATGAATGCCATGGGTGGCTTTCTAGAGGATTTCTCAGAAGGACTAGATTCAGGGAGGTACGTAGATGCTGCATTACCAGCCTTGCCTTTCGAGAACCAAAGCTTCGACATAGCTTTATGCTCCCACTTTCTGTTCTTATACAGTGAACAACACGATCTGAGATTTCACCTAGAGTCCATAGTCGAGCTACTACGCGTCAGCCGAGAGGTAAGAATATTCCCATTGTTGGAGCTCGGTTCCGTGCCATCGAGACACATTGAGCCGGCAATTGGAGAGCTCGAACAGCGAGGGTATAAGGTAGAACGGATTCGTGTTCCGTATGAGTTCCAGAAGAATGGTAACGAGATGTTGCGAGTCGTCTGACTGGCAGAGAATTGCGTCTAACATTTGGTTGCAGCTCGGCACGCCGCTGAACCAAGCGTTCACCAGCATCAAATACACCGCCAACGTCAGACGCGAATCGATATTGTGACGCTACGTCGTTCGCCGCTTCTACACGCCATCTGATGCAACATTCAGCGTGATCATTGCGCGGTCAAAACTTGCTCGGTCTTTTGACGCCGACATCTTCCACCGCTCCAATACGCCATTTGATGCAACGTCAATCGTGAATATTGCGCGGTCAAATCCAACGCCTGTCGATTGTTGCTCGGTCTTTCGTCGGCGGGTATACTGGTGATTCCGGCCCGCTTGGCTTCGGTCGCGTCCAACGAACCCATGCTTGGCGAACAAACGGTTGCACCGGAGCGGGCGAGTTGGCGTTGTTCAAATGGAAAATCAATCGCGCCCGCCCGGTGAACCGAGACGTTCGGCAGAGAATAATAACTGCAGACTACTGCAAACCTAAGGAGAATTACACTAATGGCACTCGAAACCTTTCGCAACATCTTCGGCATCGACGATAGCCCCTCGCCGCTTGAACGGTCGGTGTTGCTGCTGATCGACATCCAGCGCGAATATCGTGACGGGCGCGTGCCGCTCGCCAACGTTGATGCAGCGGCGGACGAGGCCGGGCGACTGCTTGATCTGGCACGGCGCAAAGGTGTGCCAGTGTTTCACATCGCACACGACGCCGGGCCGGGTGCTTCGGCATTCGCCAGCGACAGTGTGAATCGCAACTTCCTTCCCCAGGTCGCACCGCGCGAAGGCGAGCCTGTGCTGTTCAAACGCTATGCGAATGCGTTCCTTGACACCGGTCTTGCCGATCGCATCCGCGAAACGGGGCGCAACGAGGTCATCATCGCCGGCGACACGGCCGGCGTGTGCGTGTCCACGACAGCTCGCGCCGCAGCGGAAGAACATGGCCTGCGAGTGACGCTGGTCGCCGATGCCATCGCCGCCCGCGACGTCCCCGATCCGCTCGGCGGCAAGATCGACGCGGAAACCGTGCGTCGCGTCGCGTTGGCCGAACTGGCCGATTTATTCGCAGTCATCGTCAAAGACAGCAGCGTCTGGAAAGACTGATCAGGAAAGTGCCATCGGCCAGGCAAACTGACACTGAATGGTAAATCACCAGGTAGTCCGTCAATATCACAAACCATGCCGAACAAACGGATGCACCGGAGCGGGCGAAAGACCGGGTTAGCAATGGTGAATCACTCGCGCCCGCCCGGTGATCCTAGACGTTCGCCAGCAGACTTGCGCGGTCAATTTCCAACGCCTGTCGATAATTGCGCGGTCCTATCTCGCTACAATCAAACGAAGTTCCTGCCATCATCGAACGCTGTCAACGACAATCTAATTTTGACCCCTACGAGGATGAGGTGTTTCTAAAGACTATTATTCCGAGCAGGAAATTTACCAAGCAATACCTTGGAGGTGGATCATAAGCAAAGTCAGACTTTCAAAAGAGGAAAAAGCGCTGCTTAATGCTGTGGAGGCTGGTGAATTTGAATCCGTTTTAACGGAGGCCCGCAAAAGTGAGCTAGAGAAAATTGCCAGCAACACTTTTAGAAAGGATAAAAGAATCAATATTAGAATCTCCAATAGAGATTTAACTGCTGTCCAATCGAGAGCGTCTGAAGAGGGTATTCCGTACCAAACTTTGGTGTCTAGCATCATTCATAAATACGTTTCCGGCTCTCTTCAAGACCTCACGGCTAACAAGCAAATGCAGCCGACGCAAAAAACGCGCGGCTGATTTGAGCGTTAGGCATCAGGGAGGATCATTGTGGGCAACATGCAAAGTGAGATTCGTCAACGCTACTTTGGCATCGGAATAGCATTGGGTGCGGCTATTGGTACCGGTCTTGGAATTGCCCTTGGCAACTTGGCATTGAGCATTGGCCCCGGCATTGCTTTTGGCGTGGCACTCGGCCTGATTCTTGGCAACAAGCACGCTAAGGCGGCAGAACAGTCAGCGCGGAAAGTGGTATGCCCAAGTCCAGCAAGTGCCGGATCTTGGTGCGCGCCCAGCGCCACTGTTTCCAGTAGCACATACGCACTCGACGTCGGATCCATTCGTCCAGTTCCGGGATCGGCCGGTAGTACTGGCTAATCCCGTAGTACCCGAACCATCCCCGCAGATACTGACCGAGCTTTTCCAGCCGGTACTCCATGCTGACGCCCCAACTTCTGCCGGTGAGTTGCCGCACGCGGTGCCTGAAGTTGGCCAGGGATTTCTCCGTCCAGCAGATCTTCTTGCCCACGAGGGTGAAGCCCAGGAAACTGCATTGTCTCATCGGTGCGACCTGGCTTTTGGCCGGGTTCACGGTGAGTTTGGGGGTGGACTGCAGGAAGTGCGTGAGGCTTTGCATCACCCGATCGGCCGCGCGCCGCGACTTGACCAGGATGCTCAGTCGAGTCACCCGAGGGAACCTCCCCCTCGGGTGCTCACGGAACCGGACGTGAACGTCTCCGCTCATCCGGCTCTTCCCATTGAAGCCTGCCCCCTCAGCAGTGTCCAGTGTGCAAACAGCCGCGTATGCTTACGCGCAATCCGTGCCAGCCAATGACTGGCACAACGGCGATGCCGGCGCAGACGTTTGAACTTTCGAGTTGCCCACAATACCAGTTTGCGATCGATCTGTCGGAGGGTCGGATACGGTATCGACTTGCAGAAGGCTCCGTAGTAGTTTACCCATCCCCGGATCGTCGCGTTGAACATGTGCGCCAGATCATCCAGAGACTTGTCACTGCGCAGTTGCAGATTCCAGCTCCGCACTTCCTGACGGATCGACTTCGCAGCCTTGGCACTGACTGCCGGACTGAAGTTGACGAAGGTCTTGCCGTACCGATTCCTTGACAGACGCGGCCTGATTGACAGCCGCCGGATCGAAGCGATGTGTCGACAGAACGTATTGTTCATAGCAGTTGCCGGAGATAGTCAACCACATTTCACGACCTTGGCGGCATTCATTGCCGAACTGGGCGATGAAGTGGCAAAATTATTCGCCCAAGTGTTAGTGGTATGTAACCGGCAAGGGCTGATTGGCCGGGAATTGTTTGCGATTGATAGCGTGAAGTTACCTTCCAACGCCAGTAAGGCTAAGCCCGATCCACTCTGGGATAAGCGTTCGCAGCCTTCAATCTCAAAATGGTTCGGCCAAGATGATTTCTAACTCGCCAAAAATGGCTCGCACTGCACCTTCAACGGCTATGCAACGATGAAGTTTCGGGGGGCCGAGCGAGATTGCCTGCCTTGCACCCTCCGAGCTCAGTGTTTACGTACACCAGAGAAAACCAAGACGCGGCAGATTGCATTTTTCCAAGGCAAACACGACGGCTATGAAACCCATACTGACCGGATGAAGCGGAAGATCGACTCCAACTGGGGCCGGCAGATGATCGCCCGCCGCTTTGCGACGGTCGAACCAGTATTCGGTAACCTCCGCAATAACAAACGCCTCGATCGGTTTACTCTGCGGGGTCGGAACAAAGTAGACGGACAATGGAAACTGTACTGTCTGGTTCACAACATTGAAAAGCTTGCCCATCATGGGATGGGCCAATGAAAATAGTGGATCAAGACAAAATACGTCGTTCAAATACCTGTGCGCATCAGGCCGGGTATAAACAATACGCTGGTACTATGAATATAGTTCTGAAAAACCCGATTTCCCGCTTGTCAAAGTATTTCAAAAATTTAAAGCTTGGATGCACCGTCAGGCGGACTGAAAAACAAGTATTTTATGATCCTCAATTGGAAGGAAGTTTCCTCTTTTACGATAGGATATGAAGAAGAATCCGAAGAAGCCTAAAGGAGATGCAATAATACGTCCGATCTACACCGAGCGACTATTGTTGCGGCCATACGTGCCAGATGACTGGAAACAAGTGCACGTTTACGCGTCCATTCCTGAGTTCTCACAATTCGACGTCTGGGGGCCAAACTCCATCGAAGATACAAAGCGATTCGTCACGGACTGTATCGTGAAAGCTTCCGAAAATCCGATCCAAAGATATGAGTTTGCGGTCGTATTGAAAGATGGGAGTCATTTGATCGGAGGCTGTACGTTAAAACGAAATGCTTCAGCTCCGGGACAGGCTGGAATCGGATATGCTATTAATCCTGAGTATCAGAACAGTGGCTACGCGACGGAAGCTGCGGCAGCGCTCATCCGATTTGCGTTCCAAGAACCCGGACTTTCTCTTGTGTATGCCCAATGCGATACCCGCAATGAAGCTTCACGGCGGGTCATGGAAAAAGCCGGAATGAAATTGGCGACAGTGCTCAGAAATCATCAAGAGATTAGAGGTATAATGACAGATAGCTATCGCTACGAAATACTTCTTGAGCAACTCCGAGCATTCATTCACGCAAACAGCACCTCAAAGGTCAAGTTAGACGGGACAATCACCTGCGCAAATTGCGATACAGAATAAGGATTGCAGAATTGACTACTCCAACCAACTAATACAGCCCATTCAATTCTCATGCCTTCCAATCAGGTTACACCGCTTCATCCTCCTGTCACACACCAGAAATGATCATAGCTCTAGAAAACTGAACCAATAAAGAAAAATCCCTGCCAAGAGGAGTATTGGCAGGGAATCAAATACTGGATAGTTATCCAGTTTCAACCCTATCCATTAAGAATTAATCGATAGGATCTAAGGGAGAGATCGTGAATCACTTCACGGAAGCTATATTACTCTCGCAGATGATAATTATTATCATTAATAAAGAGGGGATTTTATGGCCTTTATCCTCAATATGAAGCAAGTGTTTTCATGATATGGAAAGCCAAGACATCCTCTTATAGCGATATCATCACTGCTCTCGACAATCTTGATTTTTACCAAGTCAATGCCAGCTATCAGGTCATCGATGGGACAAATGCAGGCCGTTCTTCTCGCCGCCTAGTATCGTTACCCGATATCTCTCGGCCTCTTGAATGCACTAACTACTTTAAAATTCAGGATAGGTGTAACCCACTTCAGGATGCTCTAATCAGAAAGCTCTTTATTCTCAATGCTTTGTAGAAGTGGGCAGCACCCCACAACTGCATGATGGCATGATAAGTCAACCAAAAAATGGGGTGCTTGTTGTAAATATCCTATAAATGCCTGTGCAACAACAGATAATTGTTTCCCTGATGGGTAAGCATAGTACCAAAGACGATTGATAGGAAAACCTTGCACATCGAGTGGGATCAGTTGCCCCATTGGTGCATCCAGCGCCAATGTATGGCGTGATAAAACTGAAATACCTAACCCTCCAATAATCGCTTGTTTAATCGCTTCATTGCTACCCAGTTCCATCCGGACTTTTAATTTTAAATTATGCTTGGAGAAAAAACGTTCTGTCGCGCTGCGCGTGCCTGAACCTGCCTCACGTAAAATGAAGGGCTCCTCACTGATACGTTTGATCGAAATATTCTTGGTATAGGCAAGCGGGTGTTTGACCGATGCCAGAACGATTAGTGGATTATCCAGGAATGCTTCTGCTACTGCATCTACTCCATCTGGAAGCTGGCCGAGAATGTAGAGATCATCCTGGTTGTTTATCAAACGCTCCAGAACACGTTCTCGATTGGTTACTTTAAGCGCAACCTCTATTCCCGGATACTTCTGGCAAAACATTCCCAGTAAGCGCGGCGTAAAGTATTTTGCGGTGGTGACGACGGCAAGCCGAAGTTTGCCGGCCTTCAATCCTTTCATGTCTGAAGCAATCATTTCGAAACGAGCAAGATGCTCGAAAATATCAAGACAAGTTTGATAAAGCTCATGTCCGGCATCGGTCAGATAGATTTTTTTACCTATCTGCTCAAATAAGGGAAGGCCAATATCATCTGTCAGTTTTTTGACCTGCATCGATACCGTTGGCTGAGTCAGAAATAACTCCTCTGCAGCGCGTGTGAAACTTTTCAAACGGGCGATCGCTTCAAAAACTTCAAGCTGACGCAAAGTACTGTGGCGCATTCGCCGCTCCTTTATTACAGAGTTTATAGATAGGTATCTATTATAAGCATAGAAATATTTGATTGTTATTTATAGTTGTTAAGTTCTACTATCTTTATGACCCGCTTAAAGCAACTCTTTTTATAGAAGGTAGAGCGTGGTTTTTTAACAAACTTGGAGGAAATTATGGCTTCTGAAACTATCAAAGAAGGGAAAGAACGTTATAAATCTGGTGTAATCCCATACAAAAAAATGGGTTATTGGGAGCCGGATTATGTTCCAATAGATACGGATGTAATCGCCCTGTTCCGTATTACACCGCAGCCAGGCGTAGAGCCGGAAGAGGCTGCTGCTGCTGTCGCCGGTGAATCTTCAACCGCCACCTGGACTGTGGTATGGACCGATCGCCTGACTGCATGTGAATTGTATCGCGCCAAAGCATTTCGCTGTGATCTGGTCCCCAACACCGGTCCCGGAACCAATAACGAAGCGCAATATTTTGCTTATATTGCCTACGATATGGACCTGTTCGAGGAAGGTTCTATTGCGAATCTGACTGCATCCATCATCGGCAATGTATTCGGTTTCAAAGCGGTCAAGGCCCTGCGTCTGGAGGACATGCGCATTCCTGTCGCTTATCTCAAAACCTTCCAAGGCCCGGCAACCGGTATCGTGGTAGAACGTGAGCGGCTGGATAAATTCGGTCGTCCGTTATTAGGCGCTACGACCAAGCCCAAACTGGGACTTTCCGGTAGAAACTACGGACGTGTGGTATATGAAGGATTGAAAGGTGGTCTCGATTTCATGAAAGACGATGAGAACATCAATTCTCAGCCCTTCATGCATTGGCGCGATCGTTTTCTGTTCTGCATGGAAGCGGTAAATAAAGCATCCGCAGCTACCGGGGAAGTAAAAGGACATTATCTGAATGTTACAGCCGGTACCATGGAGGAAATGTACGAACGCGCGGAATTCGCAAAATCACTTGGATCAGTCATTATCATGATTGACTTGGTGATCGGCTACACAGCAATTCAGTCGATGGCAAAATGGGCACGTAAAAATGACATGATATTGCATCTGCATCGTGCCGGTAACTCAACCTATTCACGCCAGAAAAATCATGGCATGAATTTCCGGGTGATTTGTAAGTGGATGCGGATGGCAGGCGTCGATCACATTCATGCCGGCACGGTTGTAGGCAAACTTGAAGGTGATCCGCTCATGATTAAAGGGTTTTACGATACCTTACGCGAGCCCAGGACTACGCAGAGTCTGGAACATGGTCTGTTCTTCGATCAGGATTGGGCATCTCTCAAAAAAGTTATGCCTGTTGCTTCTGGTGGTATTCATGCAGGACAGATGCATCAATTGCTTGACTATCTCGGTGAAGACGTAGTGCTGCAGTTTGGTGGTGGAACAATCGGGCACCCTCAAGGTATCCAGGCCGGAGCGACCGCCAATCGTGTTGCACTGGAAGCAATGATTCTGGCACGTAATGAGGGTCGGGACTATGTAGCAGAAGGGCCGAAGATTCTTGACGAGGCAGCTAAATGGTGCACTCCTCTCAGACTTGCGTTGGATACATGGAAGGACATTACCTTCAATTATGAGTCCACTGACACAGCTGATTTCGTTCCTTCAACGACAGCTAACGCTTAAATCTTTCAAGGAGTTAAACTATCATGATGACTAATTCAGACAGTCGGCTTACGCAAGGCCAGTTCTCCTTTTTGCCGCCCTTGACTGATAAGCAAATCTCGGCACAAATAAAGTATGCGCTGAAAAACGGTTGGGCAATCGGGATTGAATATACTGATGATCCTCACCCACGTAATACTTTCTGGGAAATGTTCGGTAATCCGATGTTCGATCTGAAGGATCCAGCCGGGATATTGATGGAAATCAATAATTGTCGCAAAACTTTCCCGAATCACTATATCCGCGTGACTGCTTTTAATTCCACGCGCGGTGTGGAAAGTCCGACCATGTCGTATATTGTAAACAGACCTGAAACTGAACCAGGTTTTGGTCTGGTTCGCCAAGAAGGCGCAGGTAGGCATATTAATTACACGATTCATTCCTATGCTACCGATAAGCCCGAAGGGGAAAGGTACTAACCAATAATGAAACTACTCTCTCTCCGGAATGGAGAGAAAGTAGTTTTTAACTAATTTAATCTGAACTAAGTAAATTATGTCCAACCTAACCCCGATTGTAAGAACTTATATACAAATTCCAGAAAATCTTGATGTAGGGTCGATATATGTCCAAGCAATCTGAAATGCCAAAAATTGTTGAAAATTCATCGGTTGACCTTGACGCTGAATTTCGTAATTCCAACATCAAGGAAGTATTGGAAAAGCTTGATAGAGAGCTGATTGGCTTAAAACCGGTCAAAACCCGTATACATGAAATAGCGGCACTGCTGCTGGTAGATCGTGTTCGTAAACAGCTGGAATTGACTGCTGGTGCTCCCAGTTTGCACATGTGCTTTACTGGAAATCCCGGAACAGGAAAAACTACCGTGGCGTCCCGCATGTCTGAAATCCTGCATCGCCTGGGCTATGTCCGCGAAGGACATCTTGTATCGGTCACACGGGACGATCTGGTTGGCCAGTATATCGGCCACACCGCACCAAAAACCAAAGAAGTGATCAAGAAAGCGATGGGGGGTGTTTTATTCATCGATGAAGCTTATTATCTCTACAAGCCTGAAAATGAACGTGATTATGGCGCTGAATCAATAGAGATCCTGCTGCAGACAATGGAAAACAACCGCGATGATCTGGTTGTTATTCTGGCTGGATATAAAGATAGAATGGATAAGTTTTTCCAGAGTAATCCTGGTATGCGATCACGTATCGCTCATCATGTTGACTTTCCGGATTACGGTGCGGATGAGTTGGTGGCAATAGCCAAGCTGATGCTGGCTGCCCAAAATTACCGCTTCAGCCCTGAAGGAGAAGCTGCATTCGGCGAATATATTCGATTACGCATGAAACTGGAATATTTTGCGAATGCTCGGTCAGTACGTAATGCACTGGATCGTGCAAGACTTCGTCAAGCGAACCGTTTATTCACTGGGGCAAAGAAAGCACTGACCAGTGCTGATCTCATGACCATCGAGGCAGAAGATATCAGAGCCAGTCGCATATTTCTGGAAGGCAAGCCTGACGATGAACCAGCTGGTAGTAAGGAAGAAAATTAACCGATACAGGCAAAGACCAAAGTAGTAATGTGATGGCATGGATGCACTGATTCTCCCTTGGCGTATTTTTCCAAAAGAAATAGAAGCGGCCTGTTATAACAGAGGTCAGCTGGCGATCATACGCCTGGGCGCCCCGGTACGGGTAGCGTTGCGCCAGCATCGCGGTCTGGAAGTCATCCTGAATAAAACTGTATGGTTGTGTGTCGACAGTAATGCTGACGACCAACCCATCATGGCATGGCGAGAGTTTCAGGTTCAGGAACGGAGCAATTTATACCTGCCTATCGCGTGTGAATTATGGCTATATCATAGCTGCTCTGGTCTTATCATGGGATCGGCCCTGGAAGATCTACATCAGGGTCTCGAAAAGCTCGTAGTTCATTGAAGAAGCAAACTTAGCGTTACTCAGCATTCAGGAAAACAATGCCACTTGTGGACATGCGAGATATGTTGAATCATGCCTATCATAATAATTATGCGATAGGCGGATTCGGATTAACCAGCCTTGATTTTCTGGAGGCTATCATTACGGCGGCAGAATCCTGTCGTTCGCCTGTTATTCTCAACGTTTCCGAGTCGCTTTCCGAGCATTATGACTTCGAGTTTATTATGCCGGCTGTCGAACACGCAGCACAAATTGCCAAAGTACCCATTGCCATTCATTTCGACCATGGAAAAAAATATGAATCCATCGTTCGCGCAATCAATCTCGGTTGTAACAGCGTAATGATAGATGCCTCCTCAGAGGCATTTCCTAACAATATTGCCCAAACATCTCTTGTGGCAAATATGGCCCATGCGTGCGGTTTAACGGTTGAAGGCGCGCTCGGTTATGTAGGGGGTACAGAAGGAGAAAATGCAGTCAATCATTTAGGTGAATGTGTCAATACTTCAGCAGAAGAAGCCAGTGCTTATGTCAAGCGCACTGGGGTGGATTGCCTGGCTGTTTCTATCGGCACGGTTCATGGCCGACATCGCAATCGCGCCAAATTAGATTTTAAGCGGCTAAAGCGTATCAATGACATGCTGCGTCTCCCACTGGTATTGCATGGCGGAAGCGGGCTAACCGAAGAGCATTATCATAAATTGATTCTGAACGGCATCGCTAAAATCAACTGCTACACCACATTATCTGATATAGCAGCTGGAGTTATTTGTTCCAATGTTAAAACACGTGCCAGCAAAGGTTATCTCGAAACGATGCACGGTATTAAAAACAGCCTGGTTGAACAAATAAATCGTTACATGCATCTTTGGGGATCAGCAGGACGGGCAGCAGAAGTGCTTATCCAATGCCGTCCCTGGCGGACTATAGAACATGTCATCATTTACAATATAGAGAATCATAGTGCACAACAGATAGGTGCTATGCTGGCTCGAGGTCGAGATACTTTGAGTACTATCCCAGGTGTTCGCCATGTCTTTTCGGGTTGGGCGACTTCTGAGTCAACCCGATGTAGCTTATGTTGGCTTGTACGGCTTGCGCACGCTAATGTAATTGAAAGCTATCTATCTCATCCAGAATACATTACCCTGACCAACGAGCTTTCCAGTCAGATGGAGCATGAGAAAATTAGTGTTGTATTTGCTGAGAATCATCCAGGAATAGTATCTACTATACCTGAGTCTACTGAGCTCCAGTCGTATCCCATTATGAAATGAGTCTGGATGCTCCTAATATTTAAATGCGCTTCTAAGCTATTTTCAGCTTAGCCCGCCTGCATATCCGCTCAGGCAGATCTGGGTCGCAGTGTGCGTAACGTTGGCAATTTATCTACCGCATGGAATGGTCATCATGCCTTATCGATTTTTACACCATGCCACTTTACTACTACATCTCAATTGATTAAGCGTGTATATTTTCTCCACTGCCAGGGTGGTACTTGCTCGGACTGAGGCAGTTTCCATAATCCCCGTTTATTGATTCTTGCCTCGTGTTCCAGATCATATAGCCTCTGATCTTGCGTATATTTGTGATATACCCATGCCGCACCACGTTTCACCAATTCGAAGTTGACGTCAATCACTCTATTCACGTAAACCCGACCGACAATGTCTCCATAATGATCAACATCCTGGACAGCGATGATAACGATTTTATTGAAAGTCAGCGCTGACAGTTCCTGCTTTGCCTTATTTCCGTAGGGTTGACCGGATTCTGGCGCATCGATCTCGGCCAGATGGATCTTGATCTGACGCTCATTTGCATCCAGGATGGTCAAGGTATCACCGTCAGAAATGACGATGACACGCCCGATGAGTTGTTCGGCATGAAGTGGAAATGCGCATAAAAGTATTATCAGAAGCAAGAATAACTTGTGTCTCATCGATTAACCCGTAACTGATTTATTTCTCATTTTCTATGATTTGCAAGCGACAAGGCTGTTCTCGGTTTTAAGCACGCTTTCTATTCTCTTTCAGGCCAGAGGGTAATCCCCCATTTATAACGGGGTCCAAAAGTAGAGGTCAGGCCACCATGGCCACCTTGGCAATGTAGTTAGCCAGCTTGGCCAGCGTTTTGGTCGTGCCGATACCAATAGACCGGGATACCAGTCTATCGCAGAATCTTAGCTCGCATGTCCCGGGCCCGCTGCATGACATCTGTAATTCCTTTCAACCGACAAAGCATTCGTCAATGGAGTAAATTTCCTGGGAATCAGTTCAGCCGCCAAGCTCATCATACGACTGCTCATGTCGCCATATAGCGTGAAATTTGCTGATGATGCAGATGATCTGAAATTTATTGACGGAATTTGGCAATTTGCCGGCTTTGATTTTTTAGAATCTGAAGAGTACAGCAATCAATTTTTCTCATTACATTATGATGGTAATGCACTGATTTTAGTCAACTTTGACTATATAAAAGTTTTAGGTGACCCCCTTGCTGCTTCTTTTATAGGGCAAGGAAACACGAGAGAATTTCTATTGGAACCATTGGGCTACGCCGCTAACCCAATGCTTCCCTCCTTAAATATTAAACATAATCTGCGTGTGGTTTTCACATCTGACACGGAAGCGAAAGTTACTCCAATCTTCGAGTCTCCAATTATCGATGGTGCGACGTTCAAGATAAGAAAAGTCTTCAAATAAAGAGAAATAATTGCAACATGGCTTTTCCAGCTTCAACAACCTTGGCGTGATGTTACATGAAACTTTCCCTCGTTCACGCTGAGGTTTCATTTATTTTCTAGTATATCCCCCCTTTTATACGTAAAACATAATCCCCCCACAAACTTTCCCTGGAGGCACTACTTTTTCCTTTCCTTTCTTCGTATCTGCTCCTATTCTGCAGCAGTAGCAAACACCGTCGACCAAAGAATGGTATTTTGATGAAGCTATACGGATTACTCGGTAAGAGCTAATAGGTGGTTTGATAGCAGGCTTATTCAAAAACCGGAACGTTATTCACATAACTAGATTTGGATATTAGGAGAGAGTGTAACTGTCACATCAGCTACATACTGTTCATGATTCGACACATCCGATATATCAGTCATCACAACGCAGATCTGTTCTACGTTCAGTCCGGTAGCTTCATGAAAAGTACATAATTTTTTCTGGATCGTTTGGAGCAAATCCCTCTCCAGATCCTTCTTCAACAACGCTATCCTTAATGCATCAGTCTGATTTTCCATAAGATTGGCTCCCTGTTCTGGATTGATTACAAATAATTAATATCGATTGGACAACCCAGCAGCAGTAAATTCCTGTTAGAGGTGAGATCGGTAAAAATTGTACATCGATTACAGTTCGGCCTGGCAAAATCTCCTGACAATTTCCATACAGAATAAGAATAGGCTGGATACCAAGTTGGATAATTATCGGTCGCTGCTTTTCGGTACGTCCACTCAGAAGCTTCTGAGTATATTCTGATTTCCTGCAATAATTATCATAAAAAAATCAAACACATCAAGTAGATTACCTATATGATGCGTCATCCATGTAATCTCTCGCATGGATATCCCTCCCTACAAGCTGCCCTGCTGGTTGTTCTGATCAGCAGGGCTTTTTTCCGTGATCCCGGCGATAACTACAGACAGGCGAATTAAGGTTTTCCGATAAGATCACACTTCATTCCCCGGTGTATACAAGCTGGAAGTACTATCCTGACCCGGCATTCAGGTTTGGAACAGAATGCATGAATTCAGGATGACCAGATTTCTTACACTTATCCTGCTTAATCAACCAGGTACATATGTTGAGAAAACACTTTCAATTAATCATGCAGGCATTTGGTCGCTTCGATCAAAGTGATTTTATTGATTGGAAAATCACAATAGAAATCCCTTCATTCGTATATTCTAACGGCATCCATGGTAGCAATGCTTTTGCATCGCAGCAGACTCGTAGTGTGTTTATTTGAATCCGTTTGCTGGCGGAACGGGCGGTTTAGATACTTCTGTATCGAAACAAGCCGTAGCGCATATAGTTAACCAACACCAAGAAAAAGCCGACAGTTTTTCTCGTAGCAGGAGTATTCTGTTACTGTATAAGTGGTTTCCGTCAATTCAAAACAAAGATTAAACTGCATACAGAATTTCAGATGAGTACCCGAATGCCTGTTTTATTCGTTGGACATGGCAGCCCCATGAACGCGATTGAACACAACACCTTTCATCGCTGCTGGCAGGATCTGGGACAACAATTCCCCACACCTCAAGCCATTCTGTGTGTCTCCGCCCACTGGGAAACTCATGGCGTCTACCTTACGGCATCGGAAAACCCCGAAACTATCCACGATTTTTACGGATTCCCAAAAGCACTGTTCGATGTGCAATATCCAGCTCCCGGTAATCCCGACCTTGCACGCCGTATCATGGAACGGCTCGGTTCAGTAAATGCTGATCTCGATATGACACGAGGGCTGGATCACGGAGCCTGGAGTGTACTGGTCGCCATGTTTCCGGAGGCCAATATTCCGGTCGTCCAACTCAGCCTGGATACCAGCCAGCCAGGTATATTTCACTATACACTCGCAAAAGAGCTGGCTTATTTACGCGATGAAGGCGTGCTTATTCTTGGCAGTGGCAATATCGTCCATAACCTACGCCTGTTCGACTTCCATCACCTGGAACCCTTTGATTGGGCCATCCACTTCAATGAAACAGTTAAAGAACGGATCCAGGTGCGGGATCACGCAGCGCTGATGTCTTATGAGCAACTCGGTCAGAACGCCGGGTTAGCCATTCCCACACCCGAACATTATCTGCCCCTTCTCTATATCCTCGCCCTGCAAAACGAGGAAGAGCCGATCCGCTTCTTCAACGATACGGTCATCAGCTCACTCTCTATGACTTCTATTCTGATCGGTGGACGATGGACAGGATGTCCCGATGACCTATCAGAAAGTTAAAAGAAGATTAACTTTCTAATAGGTCAGGCTGATTTTAAGAACGCGCTGCTTAACTACTTGCTGCCCGTGATCGCAGTGTAAGCAGTGAAAAGATTCCGATAATCAGGAATATGATTGGAGAACAACGTCCCCAGTCCTTCAATATCGTTACGCCAATCGCGATGCAGCTCACACGCCACCGCAAACCAGCTCATCAGTTGCGCACCTGCTTCCGCCATCCGACTCCAGGCAGCTTCACGCGTGACTTCATTGAAAGTACCTGATGCATCTGCCACAACAAACACTTCAAACCCCTCCTCCAAAGCCGAAAGTACCGGAAAAGCCACACACACTTCTGTCACGACCCCCGCGATGATCAGCTGCTTTCTGCCGGTTTGCCTGACTGCATTGACAAAATCCTCATTATCCCAGGCATTGATTTGTCCGGGACGTGCAATATAAGGCGCGTCCGGAAAAATCTGCTTCAGTTCAGGAACCAGCGGGCCATTGGGGCCATCTTCGAAACTGGTGGTCAGAATCGTCGGCAGTTTGAAATATTTAGCCAGATCAGCAAAAGCCAATACGTTATTTTTGAATCTGTCCGGATCAAAATCACGCACCAGCGAAAGTAATCCTGCCTGATGATCAACCAGGGCAACCAGTGCATTGTTTTTATCGAGACGATAATAGGGTTTACTCATTTTTCCACTCCTTCTTCATTAAAGAAAAATACAACTTCAACGTTCAGAATCCATCAACACCCTCTCCTGTTAGCAACTGGGTTTTGACAGCTCTCTCAGCTGACGGCTCACATTCCCTGATCACAAGATAAAAAACTAATAAGACAACTGACCGAAATGCCCGCTGTTAAAATCTGCGATTGCCCGGTCGATTTCTGTTTGACTGTTCATAACAAAAGGCCCATATCCGACGACCGGCTCATCAAGAGGCTCACCACTGAGCAGCAACACTGTGGCATCTTCCTGTACATCGAGTGATACCGTATCACCTGCACGGTCGAGCGATACCATTTGCGCAGCTTTGACGAGTGGGCTGCCATTGACCGATACCTTGCCATGTAGAACGACAAGTGCCACGTTCCATCCCTCCGGCAATGGTAACTCGACGGTTTTCCCCTGTTTCAGACGCAAATCCCAGACGTTCATCGGCGTATAAGTATGGGCTGGTCCCGCATGATCCTGATAACGACCCGCAATCACACGTATACTGCCAGCATCATCGGGCAAAGCAGCTACCGGAATATCTGTAGAGAGAATGGCCTGATAGTGCGGAGCGGTCATCTTATCTTTGGCGGGCAGATTGACCCATAACTGCACCATCTCAAGCTGACCGCCAGAACGTGTAAAGGGCCCTGAATGGAATTCCTCATGCAGAATACCTGCACCTGCAGTCATCCACTGCACGTCACCCGGGCCGATCACCCCTCCTTGACCAGTCGAATCCCGATGCGCCACTTCGCCATGGTAAACAATCGTCACCGTTTCAAATCCACGGTGCGGGTGTTGCCCTACCCCACGCGGTCTCTCAGCTGGTGCAAAATCAGCCGGGCCCGCATAATCCAGCAGTAAAAACGGACTCAGTAATTTGCCGTGATTGTTATAAGAAAACAGCGAACGCACCGGAAAGCCATCACCCACCCAATGAAGAGGCGGCGCATCATAAATGCCTAGAATCTTTTTCATTGTCATCTCCTACATCGTTTATCTAACGATTGATAGTGTATAGACGAGACAATCGCCTGAATAGACGGCATAATCAGCCATCACTGTTCTATATTAAGAACAATAAACAGCCGCCACCGCTATCAGAACGAAGCCACCGGGCCAGGCCAATAGCACAGGTGAGATTGATGCGTGCCAATCTTGAAATCAATGTTGCGATCCACAGCACCGTGAAAACACGATGTTTGAACGGAGCAAATACTGATCCGTTCATTCTGTCTGACCTAATCAGTAGGCAAAACAGCCACAACCGACGGTCCACGGATTGTTAAAGCCAGGCTGCCGTTGTCCATGAAGGCCCAGCCAGGAAGATAATCTGTCGTCATGTCTATGTGCGTGATCATGATTGCAACCCGATGCACAAACACTGGCAATAACCGATGCAGAACCGGTATTGACCTGCTGGGAACCAGCAAAATAGCGCGCTGGTGACCAATCGGGACTGACTGGCGGTAAAGGCATATCGTGCGATTTGAACTCCGCATCAGCATAAACAATTCTACCGCCCACTACAGTCATAACAGCGGTAATATCTTTGATGGTTTCTTCCGGCACTGTCATAAAATCATGCGACAGCACGGCAAAATCGGCATATCTGCCAGGCAGCAAAGCACCTTTGACTTTCTCTTCATTGGATTTATACGCACTGCCTAATGTCCACAAGCGCAAGGCCTCTTCACGTTCCAGCCGGTTGGCATCACCATAGAGCGGCAGGCCACCGACCGTCCTGCCGGCTACCAGCCAGTAAAGTGACACCCAGGGATTATAGCTGGCCACACGTGTCCCATCGGTGCCTCCACCGACCGGGATTCCCGTCTTGAGCATTTTGCGGATCGGGGGACTACATTCCGCAGCTTGCTTGCCATAACGGTCGACGAAATACTCCCCCTGAAAAGCCATACGATGTTGTACGGCAACCCCGCCATTCAAGCGTTGAATACGTTCCAGATTTTTTTCACTGACGGTTTCGGCATGATCGAAAAACCAGCGCAGCCCGCTAAAAGGAACATCCCGATTAATCGCTTCGAAAACATCCAAGGCACGGCCAATTGTTTCGTCATAGGTCGCATGCAAGCGGAACGGCCAACGATTCTCTACCAGAAAACGCACAACATCGCCCAATTCTTGTTCCATCTTAGCCGGTACATCAGGGCGTGGTTGCAGAAAATCTTCAAAATCGGCCGCTGAAAATACCAGCATTTCGCCTGCACCGTTATGGCGCAGATAATCATCACCACTGTAGGGTTTGACCATACCCGCCCATTTTTTGAAGTCTGCCAGCTCACCACCCTGGTTTTGCGTAAACAAATTATAGGCAATGCGCACCGTCATCATCCCGTCCGCATGCAACTTCTCAATGACTTCGTAATCTTCTGGATAGTTCTGGTAACCTCCTCCTGCGTCGATGCAACTCGTCACTCCCAGTCGATTCAGCTCACGCATGAAATGGCGTGTGGAATTAATCTGGTCGCTTACTGGCAGTTTGGGCCCTTTGGCCAGTGTTGCATAGAGAATCAATGCGTTCGGCTCGGCAATCAGCATGCCTGTCGGATTGCCGCGTGCATCGCGTTCGATCCATCCTCCGGTAAAGTCAGGCGTATCCCTGGTAATTCCTGCCGCCCGCAGGGCGGCTCCGTTCAGCAAAGCACGATCACACTGACCGGCGATGCTGGCTGGCAAACCCTTTACACTCCGCAGGGCTGAACCCAAAGAGGGACGGGATTATGAAAAAGTAGTATGACTTTTCCAGAGCCAAGCGGGGCGCAGTAATTTCGTATTGAAGAAGACTGAGGAGTGAGTCGCTCCGTCGTGGGGAGCGGACGAGAGTCGTTCTATTTTGTATAATCCAGACAGATTCACTATAGGAGAGTCTTATGCAAGCCTATCGCGTTGAAACCGTGATTCAGAAGGATGGTGCGTTGAACTTGAGTAACCTTCCGCTCAAGGCAGGTTCGAGCATTGAGGTGATTATTTTGGTACAGCCTACCGGCTCGGCAGATTTAAATCTCTACCCCTTGCGTGGGAAACCGATCACTTTCCTCCAGCCGACTGATCCGGTGGCTCAGGAGGATTGGAGCGCCTCGCAGTGATTTTGTTAGATACCCATATTTGGGTCTGGTGGGTACATGACCCAGAGCGGCTGCCCAAGACGTACAAAACATACATCGAGGAAAATGAGTCTGAGGGTCTCGGGGTTAGCATCATGTCATGTTGGGAAGTTGCAAAGCTGACAGAGTACGGACGTCTGGTATTGCCCACATCTGTTGCTGAATGGTTTGATCAAGCGTTGTCTTACCCTGGCATCCGGTTGTTAGAGTTAACTCCGCGCATCGTCGTAGAGTCAACTAAATTGCCTGGGACGTTTCATCGTGATCCTGCGGATCAGCTGATAGTTGCGAGCGCCAGAATCTTTGACTGTCCTTTGATAACGGTGGATGAGAAGATTCTATCCTACGCGCACGTCCAATTAGCCCCGAAGCCAGCGGGCTAACTCAGGTTGGAGCTAGGTCTGGAATAGAGAAAACTAAATATATACACAATATATTCAGATGGTTCCCACGCTCCGGCAGCCAGTATGCCCCGCTGGAGCGTGGGAGCGATCAAGATCCGCATGAAGTAATCCAGAAATCCCACATAACCCCGTCCTTGCGAGGCGGCACGCCGAAGCAATCCAGTGCATGGGCCGGTGACAATATGGCTCAAAGTGCGACAACCACAAGACGAGGGAAGTAGCTTTTGTATGGCGTTGCATCTCTCGTAAGGACGTTCAAATTAGAAACAGCCGCATGAGCGCCAATAAAGAAATCCGGCAGTGGTTTCTGCTTCAGGCGCCCCTACGCCGATACAGCACAAAAGCCGCAGCAACGAGCGATGCAGTCGCCCAAAGTAGCGGTGTTCGCAGCGTCTCATATACATCTAGCAGCGCATCTAGGGCTTCGACATCCGGTCGAGGAACCAGCAGTTCGGTATAGATGATGATGTTGATATGCAGCGACGACCGTTCGCTACAAGTTTGCAACTGCTCCATGGCCCAATCACGCCACGGACTTGCTTCATCAATGCAATCGATCCAAATGTTTGTGTCTACGAGCGTACCGGCACTGCCATCATACTCGGTGAGACTAGGAGTGCCCACGGTCCTTGGTGCCTAGAGCGGGCTCATCCCCGCGAAGGAAACTCATGATCTCATCAGCACCGAGCTGTTTGAACTCAGGACTCAAGCTACGCCGCACTCGCGCTGCTGCAGTTTTTAGCCTAGCTCGACGGTCGTCCTTGACACCAGTCGCGACAGGTGTGATCACGATCTTGCCTCCCTCCAGGCTGAAAGTGATCTCACTACCTGGCGCAATACCAGCTGCCACGCAGATATGCTTGGGGATCGTGACTTGTCCCTTTTCAGTAACGAGCATTGTTCACCATAAAGTAAGAGTAAGAAGTAGGAATGCTACATTGAGGAGTATCAGAGTGCAACTGACACTTCCTTTGAGAACCTGTTCTATATCTCGCTGAAGCGCATTGCGGCGTTAAAATCGAACTCAAAATGCTCACATACTTCGAGTATGCTCCGCTTCTTCGTTCAATTTTGCCTTGCACTGCCTCCCTTGATCGAGATCTTGAACAGGTTCTAAGAAAGCCTAACGAGAATGCAGAAAAACTTGTTTTCCAGCCTGGCTATGCATTCAGGCTTTCAAGAACAGCAGGGGCAGATCCAGAATCAAGGAATAGGATTCTGGAGCCGGGCCTGACTCCTTTCGACCCCCTTGCGAAGTACGCGCCAAACGGCATAAAACCGGACCACCTACCGCTTTGGCCACAGCAGGACCATCCCACACGGCCTGCCCCCTCGGTGGTGGCTGCTCAAGGGTCGCCAAGACACGCTGCCGAAAATCCTCGCCATACGTCTTCGGAGCGCCCGGAAGTGCTTTACTCCCAAGCTTACAATTCATCTTCCGCCAGCGGCTCAAAAAAAGCGTCCGTAACTTTAGCCCTGCCACGCATAGCTCCGAATTTTCACTCCCTTACAGGTGCGTTAAACGGTATGAGTTTAACCAGTGGTATTTTCCCTCGTGCAATAACAATCTCCTCACCCGCACATACTTTTGATGAGGCTGGAAAGATGAGTCTTGGCGCTGTATATCATATAAGTTTTCATGAGATATATTGACTAACTTTAGTTAGCCAACAACCGTAATGCCAGCTGACTAAGGAAACAATAGTTATCCTAGAAACAGCCAAGAGATTTATTACCGCTTGCACCAAAACGAACGAGCTCTTGACACCCATTGTGGCAACGAATAGAGACAGGATTCAAAACACCATCAGATTTGGTAAAGTACATTGAGCACCATTTTCATTGACGCTCCCATGATTCAATTTCTCCAGCACGCACTTCAAACAGGGGGTGTGCCTCTGGCACTTCTATATCTTGCCACTTCCAATAAAGGTCAGGGTTACGCACCTTGAGTTTGGCCATGAGGTGCGCCCACTCGTACGCCATCTGACCAGATGTAACAATCAGGATTACCGCCTTCCTTGCTGGCTTGACTTTGCTTTTATCAAAGGAATAGCCACGTCCTTCGGACTCAGTATGTATCGCTTTCAGATATAGCGATATGGCCACCAGAGGTGCTGAATGGTTCTTAAAGCGATCCAACTGCGGATGATTACGATAGCCGCGTGTTTCCCCACGTAGAACCGCTTGCGCCAGAAGTGCCTCCCGCCACAGGGCAACTAAACCTTGTGGATCCAGATATTTCGGATGCAACGACCAGAGCCGCATGTTCTATGGCGTTAGACGCCTAAAACAAACCGTGCCATGAGACAGCGCCGGCTTGGGTGAATCATCAGACCGCATAGTATGCACGGGCAATTACTGCTCGCTCAGCGCCAGGTGGCATGCCAGCAGCACAAATACCATGCCCGCAAGCCGATTGATGCCGATTTGTGCGTGCGCTGATTGCCTGAGCCAGTTGCCTATCCGGCTTGCGGCCCATGATATCGCACTGAAAATGATAAACGCTGTGGCCATGAATATCGCACCAAGCACAATAATTTGAATGGAAACCGATCCTCGCGACGGATCTGCGAACTGCGGCAGAAAAGCCAGGAAGAAAATCGCAACTTTGGGGTTGGTCACGTTCATGAGGATGCCACGAACGTACAGGGCTCTGCCGCCTGCCGGGTTATCGTTCGAAGCTGATATTTTTGTGTTTCCGGCGTGAAATGCCTGCCATGCCAGATACAAAAGATATGCCGCACCCACTGCCTTGAGTACAGTGAACGCAATCGTGGATGTTTTGAAAATTGCCGCAACGCCAAGACTGACAGCGGTAATGTGAACAAACAATCCCGTGCAAAGCCCGAGTATTATGAATATCCCGGCTTTTCTGCCATGAACAGCGGATTGAGTGAGCACAAAGATATTGTCCGGACCGGGCGCTGCTGCAAGCGCTGCCGAAGCTGCAATAAAGACAAGCAAAACATCATTTGGAATCATCATGATATAGCCCGGTTTTGCAAATGTATGATCACAATCTGATATTGAAACCAGGCATCGCTGGCACAGTCATTCGGTGTACATGTCAATCGACATGGCAACATATTTGGTCACTTTCACTCCGCCGGCGCAAAGGAAAAGGGTTCCGCTTTCCGGAAGTGGCCGGATACCTCGCCGGCAAAAAGATTCTGCTGGCGAGGCCCAAGGTCCAGCTTGCGCGTTCCGGCCTCCGGCGAGAAATCAACCTTGTTCAGGTCTACCCAGAATACATTCGGAGAGACCACCGATTCGAAGTAGTAGAGCCGATCCTTGTGGTCAGCGACGACCCGCCAGCGGGTGGTGGAAAGGTTGGGCTGATCGTCAATGCTGACTCCGTAAGGGGCGGAGACGTTACGAATAACGCTGAAAACGGCGGCAGTGGCCAGGCGTCGGTCGCTAGACTGCTCCACAGCGTTGATAAGGAAGTTGGCGCGGGCGAAGCGATCTTCTGCCCGACTGCTACCGGGCAGAAAAAGTGCGCCGTCCACACGCGACCAGTATTTCGTAATGGCCAGTTGATCCTCAAAAATCGGTTCATTGGTCATGACCTGATACCGGCGATCATGGTGGATGCGCAGTTCGCCAT
>JBDIVK010000010.1:0-80241 GCA_039794425.1 Nitrosomonas sp.
TTAAATTAATTGTGCAGATTGATGCATTGCCATTATTTTTATTCTACTTTTACAGAGCATTTCTTGTTTATGTCAGATATAAATAATTATCTTATCGATTAAGCAGAATATGAAATATGCCTCAATGCCAGATAACATTTATAAAGCAAGAATTATGCCAGAATATGTAATTATATGATTATTATTAATAATATCCTTTATTGATGATTGTTTCATTCTGTAACTGTAAAATTTCTCGAAAGTTCTTTTTTGTATACTGCTTTTGTAATTAACTGAGAAATAATGTGTGGGGAAGCAGTATTTATTGGAAAAATCTTTGATCTGTTGTAAGTGGTTAACTGTTGAGAGCAATTCTCTTATCTGAATTATAGTAAGTGTATATTGCTGAACAATGACATATCACCTACCTATCACAGGTAGGTATGGGAACCCTCTATGCTCCTGATAAGGAATATACTTGGACGCGTAGTGGTCTCACCCACCGGGTTGACATGGGCGAAGGTAGCAAGCTCACTATCCATTGCAGTTTCCAGAAGCTGATAAGCGATCAACTGCGGTTTATAGGTTAAATTCTTGCAGAAATCTGATTGATGATTCATTCCGGCATGTTTGGCGAATTTTTTATTTCTTCAGAGGAAACTTTGTCTAGAGCCTTGCAATTGTATGCAATTGCATTATTGCCTCACTGGATAGTATCCCCTAGCATGTCGTCAACAAGGCGATGTAGTGGATTAGCGACATTTTGCCTTGTTGAGGTTGAAAGATAGATGTTACGTAATATCTACGTGTTTTTAAACCACAGATTCCAAAGGAGAATAACCATGGACCAATTTTCAAAAAAAATTCTGGTTGCTAGTATCGTACTGGCGTTTGGTGTTGCAGGTAATGCTTTCGCAGAACCGTCTAATACTGCTGAAACAGCTAATGATCAAACAGCTTGGATAGACAGCAGCGATAACAGCAACAACAGCGATAACAGCAACAACAGCGACAACAGCAACAACAGCGATAACAGCGTTTTCACTGATAACACCAATAACAGTGATAACAGCAACAACAGCGACAACAGCAACAACAGTGATAACAGCGTTTTCACTGATAACACCAATAATAGCGACAACAGCAACAACAGCGACAACAGCAACAACAGCGACAATAGCAACAACAGTGATAACAGCGTTTTCACTGATAACACCAATAACAGTGACAACAGCAATAACAGTGACAACAGCAACAACAGTGACAACAGCAATCACAGTGATAATAGTAACAACAGTGATAACAGCGTTTTCACTGATAACACCAATAACAGCGATAACAGCAATAACAGCGACAACAGCAGTTACGCTGATAACAGCGACAACAGCAGCTATTCTGACAGCAGTGATAACAGCGATAGCAGCGACAACAGCTATGCTGCTGCTGACAACAATTCTGCTTCTGCTAACAACGGTAGTACTGCGACTGCAGACAACAGCGATAACAGCGACAATAGCGATAACAGCGATAACAGCGATAACAGCGATAACAGCTATGCCGCTGCTGATAAAAAATCTGCCGCTGCTAACAATGGCGGTACCGCTACGGTGGACAATACCGATAACAGCGACAATAGCAACACCTTTGCAGACAACGGCAGTGCTGCATCGAATGGTGGTGATGCAACGGCTACTTATTCCGTCAACAATGCAACCCTGGAAGGTACCGTGACAGGCAATACAGTTGATGCGGCTATTGTCGGCCGTGGCGAGAGTATTGTCAGTGCAAGCAACACTATTGGTGATTCATTCAATGGTGCTGCTGGCCTGAATCAAGTTGCTCAGAATCTGGGATCAAGCTCCTTGATTCAGCAACAGGTTTCTTTCCAAGGCAATGTAAACGTAAATCAGTAAGACCTGATTGTTACGCTTGATTTGCCTTATGTAAGTTAACGTTTCTAGCTGGCAGGCAGTAGTAATATTGCTTGCCAGTCTTTTCTCAGGGCTAGAAACATAAGAGCGTAAATTGAAAAGGCGGATTTGATATGAAAACCATTGCCAGAAATAGCCTCATTGCATTTGCGATGTCGATACCTGTTACCATGCTTTATGCTGCATCCACGTCAGAATTGCTTATAGAGGAAGATGCATATTTCTTCCACGCAGAAGAAAGGGCATCGCTGGAAGAACTTGAGAATGCACGGGGCCGTGAAGGGATCGATATCACTACGTTGAACAACCAGAACATACGGGGAATACTTACCGATAATACTGCAACCAATAATACCAGTGGCCTCAATATTATCGATCATGGTTCCTTTGCGGGAGCGGGGGGTATGTTTTCCGTTATCCAGAATTCAGGTAACAATGTCCTCATTCAGGATTCAACCGTTATCAACGTAACGATATTACCTTAACTTGATTTTTATAATAAATATTTTAGTAGAACGGTCGATAACAGAGTATTGAATTGTCACCTTCACATTTAGTAAGGGCTGTTTTGCTGCTGTAATTTAAGCAGGCAGTTCGCTGTTTTTAGTTATCGAGGGTCAAGTATGAAAATATCATTAGCTTGCTTTTTTTCCTTGATGATTTGGAGCAGCGTAGCCTTTGCCGTAGAGCTAATCGGTATTGCGGGCGGGGGAAATTTCAATATACAAGGGAAAAGTTTCGCAGAACGGCGCTTCAGTACTGTCTACAGACAACAGTTTGATTTCAGCTGCGGTTCAGCGGCATTGGCAAGCTTACTTACCTTTCACTACGACGATACGGTAGACGAGCAGTCCGTATTCGTTGACATGTTTCAGCATGGAAATCAGGAAAAGATCAAGGCAGAAGGTTTCTCCATGCTGGATATGAAGCGATACCTTGAGCGGAGAGGGTATCGCTCAGATGGCTTCAAAATAAATCTGGATCAGCTATATGCTACGGGAAGTCCCGCTATCACCATCATCAATGACAAAGGTTATATGCATTTTGTCATCATCAAGGGAGTGGATGAGCAGAAAATCCTGCTGGGTGACCCGGCACAGGGTGTTAAGTCGGTTGCCCGGGGTGAATTTGAGAAAATGTGGGACAATCGTATCTTATTTCTAGTTCATAGTAACCAGGATCCTGGAGTAACCTATCAGAAAGTACATCAGGAATGGGCAGGCAGGTTGGCACCGTTGGGGGAGGCTGTCGATCGGTCGAGTCTGGGGATGTTTAACGTATTACGTCCGGGCCCATGGGATTTTCGATAAATTCTTTCTAATAGTGGAGGGAAAGATGAAAAATAAGAATTTTTACCTAAGGGCCATCGATAATATTCAATTATATTTTGCAGCGATCATGTTGATCTGTATGGTAACTCAGGTATCAGCGGAGAGTATGAGCCTGCGAAAATCGACCTTGGATTACTATCATGAATGGAGTCGTGCGACAGATGTAGAGCTTGAAGCATTAAGAGGTGGATTTATACTTCCCAATGGGGTGCGTATAGACCTGAGTTTAGAGAAGTTTATTCATTTAAATGGAAACGAATTGTACTCATCATTTTTTCAGCTTCCCGGGGAGGGTGTAACTCTGCAGGCTGGTGTGCAGAATCTCGTATCTGATGCTATCGTCATGCCCGAGTTTAGCACTATTATCCAGAATAGCTTGGATAGTCAGCAAATTGAAGCCTTGACAAAAATCAATATAGAAATCAGTAACCTACAGGGAATTATGTCAGGTAATGGCAATCATCGGGTGTTTACCGATTTTGTAGCACCTGCATTGCTGCAATAAATTCGGTCTGATATGCCATATTGTGTATGGAGAGAAATGTGCCTGGGAAAAGCCATCTATTACCGAGTAGCATGAATCGCAAACTTTTTATTGGATGCTTGATGACTGTTCCCATGATTTATCCTCAAACAGGCAACTCATCGGATGAAGTACTCAATCAATATAAGTCTCTTTTTGCAGAGCAGCAGAAAGAATTCGAGAAGCAACGCCAGATCATTATTGAGCAGGGAAAGGAAATTGAGAAGCTGAAAGCTCGTCTTGACAGCTTGACTAATCAGCAGCCTGCTCGTCAGCCTTCGGTTGATGTGGCTAAAAAAGATACAGTACCTGCTCCGGCTAAGTCACCACCACAAGGGGCTGTAGCTGCTAAACCGGCTGACAAAAACACCAACCAGGTTCAGGCACAGGCAAAACCCGGTAATCTTCCTGCAGGTCCGGTTGGGCAGGCACCACCCAAACAAGATGAGAAGCCGAGACCACCTGAAATGCCTAGATTGAGTGACACAGTAGGGGGAGTATTGACGCGTAAAGGGAAAATTGTGATAGAGCCCACGCTGGAATATGCTTTTACAGATAGTAACCGGTTATTCCTGGACGCATTTACATTTCTACCGGCAATCGCTGTAGGTCTGATAGATGTTCGACAAATCGACCGCCACAGCTTTATGGCAAGCATAGGTGCTCGTTATGGTGTGACAGACCGCTTCGAAGTTGAAGCCAGAATTCCATATCGAGCGCGTTTTGACGAACAACGTTCGAGACCAATCAGCATTGGTGCCGGAATCGATGAAACTTTCGATGCATCCGGGCATGGTTTGGGAGACATTGAATTTGCTGCACGTTATCAGCTTAATTCTGGAGCAGGTGGATGGCCTATTCTGGTGGGAAATATGTTCGTTACGGTACCGACAGGTAAGGGGCCTTTTGATATCAAGTACGTGCATTCCCAGGATGTACCGGGAGCTGTATTTCCTACTGAAGTACCTACGGGAGCAGGGTTTTTCAGCTTCCAGCCAAGTATCACGGCGCTTTATTCCACCGACCCGGCCGTTTTCTTTGCTAACTTGGCCTACAACTACAACATGAATACCAAAGAGAAAAGTATCGATGGAGATGGTAGTACTTTTAGGGTAAAACCAGGTGATGGTGTTGGATTGACCTTTGGTATGGGATTTGGGATCAATGAACGTTCATCGTTCAATATTGGATATTCTCATCGGCACCATTTCAATACTAAAATAAATGACGCTAAGTTACCGGGTAGTCAGTTAGACATAGGTCAGTTGTTGATAGGCTACGCCTTCAAGTATTCAATGCAGACTACGTTGAATCTGTCATTTGCCATAGGAACGACCAGCGATGCACAGGATGTCAGACTCAATTTCAGAGTGCCTATGACATTCTAGCCTTGGGAGCTTTTTAGTATTTAACCAGTTTTATCCGGATTGGATCTGGCTTTCTCTTGATTACTTGCCAATCGGTAAGTACCCGCCGCTTATATTGATAGCATAGTAAAAATTTCTATTGGAAGTTTATTTCCAGGCTGTAACACAGTGATACGCTATTCTGAAGTAATTCAGGATAACGTCAGAGAAGTACCAGCTTGTTAGATTTACACATAATCAAATAATCCTGGAAACCGCAGTTGGATACGCCTAAGTGTGCGTTTGGTGCACTGCCTGGCAAGGCGCGATGAGGTGGCAGGGTTATTCCCTGCAACAAAGGAAGCAACGTAGCCAGACAGCGTGCCAGGCGTGCAATCAGGTGCGTAGCAGTTTCGCCTACCAGGTCGGCATGAGCGAAAGCAGCAAGCTTATTATCTATCAGGGCTTCCAGAGGCTGATAAGTGATCAACTGCGGTTCTAGAATAATAGGCTAACCAATTCACCTTTTCAGGTAATCTGCTTTAGATATGGTCTCTAGATTCAATGAATTTAGAACTGATCAGATAGGTCGAAATTTTATATGGATTTTGTCAGCGAATGAAAGAGTGGTCAGTTGAGAAAATCTGGAATTAACAGACAAATAAGGGTGACGTAAGTAAGCATTTGGAGTAGGCTTTTATCAGAACAAAGGGAGGTGAGTGATGATGTTGAATACCATTCCCGCAAAACAGGGTCTATATGATCCGACCAATGAGCACGATGCTTGTGGCGTTGGTTTTATAACGCATATCAAAGGTCAATGCTCGCATCAAATCGTGGTGGATGCGTTGACCATGCTGCACAATATGGATCATCGTGGTGCTTGTGGCTGTGAGGCTAATACCGGTGATGGTGCAGGTATTCTAGTTTCTATTCCCGATCTGTTCATGCGGAAAACTACTCGGCACGATCTGGGTATTGAATTACCTGAACCTGGTTGCTACGGAGTAGGTAATATTTTTTTACCGGCACAGCCAGAAGATCGTGCTTACTGTAAGCAGCAGCTGGAGTATTTTATTGCCCAGCAAGGACAAACTCTACTTGGCTGGCGATCCTTACCGACTGATGCGGATAAAGCTGATATCGGCTTTTCCGCACGACAGACTGAACCGACCATAGAGCAGGTATTTATTGGTGCTGACCGTAACCTGGATGAATCCGGTTTTCGTCGGCAGCTGTATCTGCTGCGTAAGCAGGCATATCATCGAATCGTAAGTGAACGACCAGAATTACAGAGAGAATACTATGTCTGTTCGCTGGATAGTCGCGTAATTGTCTACAAGGGTCAGCTGACCAGCGGACAGGTTCCACTTTATTATCCAGATTTGCTGGACGGTGATTTCGCCAGTCATTTGGCGATGGTTCATTCCAGGTTTTCCACCAATACATTTCCGTCCTGGGATCGGGCTCAACCTATGCGTTTCATGAGTCATAACGGTGAAATCAATACGCTGCGTGGGAATATCAATTGGATACAGGCACGTGAAGGATTGATGTACAGTGAAGCATTCGGTGAAGAATTCAGTCGATTACTTCCGATCATCGATCAGACTACCAGTGACTCCGGCGTACTGGATAACGTGCTGGAATTGCTATTGCTGTCCGGTCGGCCATTGCCCGAAGTAATGATGATGATGATGATTCCTGAAGCCTGGCAGAATGACGTATTGATGTCACCGGACAAGAAAGCATTTTATGAATATTTTTCTTGCCTGATGGAGCCATGGGATGGCCCGGCACTCATTACATTTACCGATGGTCGATATATCGGTGCGGTACTAGACCGTAATGGTCTGCGCCCCGGTCGTTTCTATATTACTAACGATGATCGCGTTATCATGGCCTCAGAAGTAGGAGTGCTGCCATCGATAGATCCGGCCGATGTAAGCGCGAAGGGACGTTTGCAGCCAGGGCATTTGCTTCTGGTCGATACGGTAGAGGGGCGGCTGATTCCCGACGATGAATTGAAACATGGTCTGGTATCACATCGTCCCTATGCACAGTGGCTCAGTCGTCAACGTATCACATTGAATGATCTGCCCGCTGGTCCGCAAACCTACAGACTTGATCTTCAGACTTTACTACCGCGCATGCAGGCATTTGGTTATACCACCGAAACCCTGCAATTTACCCTGCGTCCCATGATCCTGCAGAAGCGTGATCCGATCGGCTCGATGGGCAATGATGCTGCACTGGCAGTGCTCAGCGAACAGCCTCGTATGATATATGACTATTTCAAGCAATTGTTTGCCCAGGTGACGAATCCGCCCATAGATTCCATTCGGGAGGCAGGAGTGATGTCACTGGCTTGCTATATCGGCCCAGAAGGTAATCTGTTGACAACCACGGAACCGCATGCTCACAGACTGTATTTACCCGAACCGATTCTCAGTAACGAGCAATTGTCTGCCATCAGACATATCGATCAGAGCAAACCGGGTTACAAATGGAAAACCAAAACGATCGATATAACATGGCAGCGAAATGAGGCCAGGGAAGGGTTGGCAATGACGCTCGATCGTATCTGTATCGAGGCCACGGCAGCGGTTGAGGCTGGTTTTTCCTTGATAATTTTGTCGGATCGTCATATCGGCCGTGAGCGAGTGGCTTGCAGTGCATTACTAGCTGTCGGTGCAGTGCACCATCATTTGATCAGACAGGGAAAACGAACACGAATCGGTATCATAGTTGAAACCGGAGAAGTACGTGAAGTACACCATCATTGCCTGCTGATCGGTTATGGGGCGGATGCAATCAATCCTTATCTGGCGTTCGAAGCATTGTGGCAGGATCGGCGACAAGGTTTGTTACCCTCGGCATACGATACAGATGACAAAATTGTGATGGCCTATTGTAAAGCTGTCGCCAAGGGTATGCTTAAAGTAATGGCGAAAATGGGTATTTCCACACTTGCTTCCTATAAAGGTGCACAGATTTTTGAAGCCATTGGTCTGAGCAAACAGGTGATCGATCGCTGCTTCGCTGGGACTGCTAGTCGTATCGGTGGAATTGGCCTGGATGTGCTGGAAAAAGAGATACTGCAACGTCATGAAACTGGTTACCCATCCCGCCAGTCAGTACGTTTGCCCATTCTGCCTAATGATGGCCAGATACATTGGCGAGCAGATGGGGAGAAACACGCACTCAACCCGCAGACTATTGCTTTACTTCAGATTATTGCCCGAACTAACAGCAATGAGGCATATGAGCAGTTTGCCAAGCTGGTTGATACTGATAGTCGCAACCGGTGTACCTTACGTGGCTTATTGAAATTCAAGGAAGGCGTTCGCTCAGCTATCCCCTTAGAACAGGTTGAACCAGCAGCCAATATTGTCAAACGATTTCGTACCGGTGCGATGAGTTTTGGCTCGATCAGTGCCGAAGCACATGAAACATTGGCGATCGCAATGAACCGCATCGGAGGCAGAAGCAATACGGGGGAGGGAGGGGAAGATCCTGCCCGCTTTTTCCCCGACGAGAATGGTGACCTGCGTCGATCCGCCATTAAACAGATTGCCTCGGGTCGGTTCGGTGTAACAAGCTGGTATTTAACCAATGCTGATGAATTACAAATTAAGATGGCACAGGGTGCCAAGCCGGGTGAGGGTGGTGAATTGCCTGGTTACAAGGTTGATCGGGTCATTGCCAGAACACGTCATGCTATACCCGGTGTCGGGCTGATTTCTCCACCACCGCATCATGATATTTATTCCATAGAAGATCTGGCACAACTGATCCATGACCTGAAGAACGCTAATCCATCAGCCATGATCAGTGTCAAACTTGTGTCAGAAATGGGAGTAGGCACCATCGCCGCGGGGGTGGCCAAAGCTCATGCTGATCACATTCTCGTCAGTGGACATGATGGTGGTACGGGTGCTTCACCTTGGACTAGTATCAAGCATGCAGGTTTACCGTGGGAACTGGGTATCAGTGAAGCGCATCAGACGCTGGTGCTGAATGATCTGCGCAGCCGGGTATCGCTTGAAACTGATGGCCAGCTCAAAACTGGTCGTGACGTAGTGATTGCTACTCTGCTGGGAGCGGAAAAATATGGGTTTGCCACCGTACCATTGATTACCTTGGGTTGTATCATGATGCGTAAGTGTCACTTGAATACCTGCCCGGTAGGTGTAGCGACACAGGATCCCGAACTGCGTAAGAAGTTTGCCGGTAAACCTGAATACGTGATCAATTATTTTTTCATGGTCGCGGAACATGTACGTCAAATCATGGCACAACTGGGATTTGCTACGATCAACGAAATGATCGGCCAGGTAGAAATGCTGGAAATCAATGAAGCAGTCCGCAATTGGAAGAATCATGGTCTTAATCTTTCGTCTATTCTAACCGTTGCCCAGCCACCGGTTTACCGCCAACATGTCGGTCTGTACAAGCAGATCGAGCAGGATCATGGATTGGAGCGGGCATTGGATAACCAGTTGATTGAGTTGGCACAGCCTGCACTGCAGCGTGGTGAGAAAGTCTATATTAATCTGCCTGTTCGGAATGTTCAGCGTGTCATTGGCACAATGTTGAGTCATGAAATATGTAAGGTGTATGGTCCTGACGGTCTGCCGGACGATACTATTACGATCAAACTGTCTGGTTCGGCCGGTCAGTCGCTTGCTGCCTGGCTGCAGCATGGGATAACCATCCGACTGGAAGGAGACGCTAATGATTACGTAGGTAAAGGCTTATCTGGTGGCAAGTTGATCATTTATCCACCTGCTAGCGCTACCTTTATCCCCGAAGCGAACATCATCATTGGCAATGTGGCACTGTATGGCGCAACTAGTGGTGAAGCCTATTTTAGAGGGAGGGCAGCAGAACGGTTTTGTGTACGAAATTCCGGTGCATCTGCAGTGGTCGAGGGTGTGGGTGACAATGGCTGTGAATATATGACCGCCGGACGGGTAGCCATTCTTGGTCCGATTGGCCGTAATTTTGCCGCAGGTATGTCAGGGGGTATTGCCTATATCTGGGATCCGGATGGTAAATCTGCTGCATACTGTAATCTTGGAACGGTAGAGCTGGAGAAAGTAGAAGTTGAGCAGGATGTTATCGAACTTCACACACTGATCACCAATCATTATCGATATACCGGCTCAACTGTGGCGGAACGGATCTTGAATGACTGGGAGCGGGCAGTAACCAAGTTTGTCAAAGTGATGCCAACAGATTACAAGCGTGTTTTGATGGGCATGGCGGCACGTGAAGATGAAGCCGAGAGAGTCGGATTTGAGGAGGAAATTACCAATGATGTATTGGTGTGATCAGTTACAAACTATTCCAAATGACAGCATTTGTTTATTTCTCGACTGCGTAAGGGAGTAGATATCTATTAAAGGGATATTACATGGGTAAACCAACGGGTTTCAAGGAGTACGAACGTAAAACAGTTCCGTATATGGATGCAGCCCAGCGAGTCAGGACTTACGACGAGTTTCTCGAACCGGTATCAGAAAAACATCTAAGAATCCAGGGGGCCCGTTGTATGGACTGTGGTGTACCGTTTTGTCAATCTGAGACTGGCTGCCCGATCGATAACCTCATTCCTGAATGGAATGATCTGGTTTATCGTGGTCGGTGGAAAGAAGCGTTGGATCGTTTGCATAAAACTAACAACTTTCCTGAGTTTACCGGGCGAGTGTGTCCGGCACCGTGTGAAGGAGCATGTGTATTAGGTATTACTGATCCGCCGGTAACTATTAAGAATATAGAGTGTGCGATCATCGACCGCGGTTTTGCTGCAGGATGGGTCGTTCCCAGACATCCTGTTCATTGTACAGGTAAAAAAGTGGCAATCATCGGCAGCGGACCAGCAGGACTGGCTGCTGCTGATCAGCTAAATAGCGCGGGTCACAGTATTACCGTATTCGAGCGTCATGACCGTATCGGTGGTCTTTTGATGTATGGTATCCCGAATATGAAGCTTGACAAAGCTATTGTTACGCGGCGTGTCGATTTACTACGTAAGGCAGGAATCGAATTTATAACCAATGCCTTCGTCGGTGGCAGTGAGGATATCCCCGCCGGGAGCGGCCCTAAACACCCGGAAATCGCCTATATCGATATTCACGAATTATATGAAAACTATGACGCAATTCTACTTGCCTGCGGTGCGACATCCCCTCGTGATCTGGTGATTCCTGGGCGTCAGCTCGACGGGATCCACTATGCTATGTCTTTCCTTCATCACAACACTAAGACACTGCTGGATGGTGGCCAGATGATCGCCCCATCTATTTCTGCCAAGGATAAGGATGTGATCGTCATTGGTGGTGGTGATACGGGTAATGATTGCATTGGAACTGCTATACGTCATGGATGTAAATCGCTTGTAAACTTTGAATTGCTTGGTAAGCCACCAGTGCAACGGGCAGCCAATAATCCTTGGCCACAATGGCCCCGTATTCTCCGGACTGACTATGGGCATCAGGAAACGGCTGCCCGATTCGGTTACGACCCTCGGGAGTTCGCGATATTGTCCAAGCAATTCATTGACGACGGCCATGGTCACGTCGCTGGTATCCAAACTATTCGTATCGATTGGTCTAGATCTTCCGATAAGGCACCTTTTACTGAGATACCTGGTTCAGAGGAATTTTATCCTGCGCAATTAGTTTTGCTGGCAATGGGTTTTCTTGGGCCGGAATCGTTTCTCGCATCCCAATTAGGATTTGAGCTCGATAATCGGTCGAATTTCAAAGCAGAATACGGTAAATTTGCTACAAGTGTTCCAGGTGTGTTTGCTGCAGGTGATTGTCGGCGTGGCCAATCACTGGTTGTTTGGGCAATCGCAGAAGGACGAGGCGCAGCCCGTGCTATTGACCGTTATCTTACCGGGACGAGTGATTTGCTGGCGCCTGATATGGTAATGGAAGCTTTCCTGTAACTAAACAAACAACCCCACTTTTTTCCAGCTGTATCATCGTAAGAATGATATGGGCCTAGTTTTTCTGGATTATATCTGCCATACGAACTTCAATGTTTTTCCTGCGAGTTCATCAGGTCTGTTCATAGTGTTCTTCTGCCAGTTGTGACCCTCTGTCGCATTCCTGTCGCATTATGCTGATGAAGTAATAATAATGTCTTGAATATATTAAATATAAATATAGATGGCAAGTATTGAGTGAAATTCGAATTGATTGATGTGCTCAGTATGACCTGTAAGCCTTTGATCAGGAGGGTCATAGACTGTATGACTGGTATTTCAGAATTATCCTAGAAACCGCAGCTGATCGCTTATCAGCTTCTGGAAGTCCTGATGGATAGTGAGGAAAACGGACTAAATTTCAGTTCTTTTTATACGCCTGCTGACTAATCGCATGTGATTAAATCCAGATCCAGAGTTTGAACGCTCCAGGATGCATATATGAGGGGCGGGAGAATTCGTACTTCTTTTCGATCATTTCGAATTTCCCCACTCATGATGTTTTCCAGTGACGATAACCTGAAGCAAGCAAGAAAAAACAATATCGGCCGATTTCAGTTACTTTGCCTGATATTTGTCATGATATCGACCCCTGTCAGATTTGCTGTTGCGGTAACGTATCTGGAAGAACTGAGCCTGGAAGATCTGATGAAAATCAATATTGTTGGTGCTTCGAAATATGAACAGAATCAGGATGAAGTTGCTGCAGCCGTTAGCGTCATTACACGTACTGATATTAAAACCTATGGCTGGCGTACACTGAATGAAGCACTGGCAAGCTTACCCGGCATTTATACCACTTACGATTATCAATACGATTATTTCAGTACACGAGGGTTAAGCTTACCAGGCGATTTCAATACTCGTGTGCTGGTGACTATCAATGGGAATCGGATCAATGAAGGGACTTATGATGGGGGTGCGATCGGTCGCGATTTCCCGTTGGATATCGACTTGATCGAGCGGATTGAATTTATCCCGGGGCCTGGTAGCGCCGTCTATGGCCAGAACGCTATGCTGGGTGTCGTCAACGTTATCACACGTGATGGATCCGATATCAATGGTGCGGAATTATCGGCTTCTTATCAGACTTTGCAATCCATGCCGCAAGGACGTGTCACATTGGGAAAGGAGTTCGATAATGGTGTTAATGCACTGATCTCTCTTTCCGGTCTGCGAGCTCGCGGGGTAAATCGTTTTTTTGATTACGGTGATTCCGGTATTTCAGGTGTAGCGCGCGGGATGGATGGAGAAAATATTGAACAGCTATTTGCACGTATTACCCGAGGCCCTGTTGCATTCGACTTCATTTATGGTAATCGACGTAAGGAGGATCCTACCGCTGCTTATCTAACTGATCCTCTGGCAGGCGGCGCATCTGTGCGGGACCGGCATGTGCGGACACAAATCCAGTATCAGGATAATTTCATCGACGATTCTCTTAATATTTTGGGACGATTGTTCCTTGGCCAGTTTCGCTTCGATCAATATGGCATTTTCGGTGGTGAAGAAACGTTGAGCACCGGACCAAGCGATTGGCACGGTGCCGAGTTGCGTTTACTGTCTTCCGCTTTGCGTGACCATAAACTGATGGTCGGGGCTGAATATCACAATAATACGCGTATCAAACAGACTTTCCAGAATCTGGAAAATCCAGATGAAAACGTAGCCATTAAAAGTTCCGTTCTGCGTGCTGGTGTATATTTTCAGGATGAATGGCACGTTACCGATACGCTGTCTGCGACGGTGGGACTACGTTATGACTATAACAAATGGATCGGCAGCCGGTTGAGTCCGCGTGGCGCTGTGATCTGGCAGGTAACTCCAAAAGCAACAATCAAGGCACTTTACGGGCGTGCTCATCGTTCACCGAACTCATTCGAACGCGATTTCGAGGATGGAGTGAGTCAGGTTGCCAATTCTGAGCTGCGGAGTGAGTCAATCGATACGATTGAGTTAGTAGCAGATTATCGTCCATTGCAGGACATGAATCTACGTACTTCAGTGTATAAATTGGATATATCCAATATCATCACGCTGGGTGTGGATCCGGTTAGCGGGCTTACCCAGTATCAGCAGACGTCGGAAAAAATAATAACCAGAGGAATAGAATTTTCATTAGACAAAAGCTGGGCTTGGGGAGCCCGGTTACGCGGCAGTTTCAGTTTCCAGAATTCTGAGCAACATGGTTCTCAGATCGTCAACTCACCGCATTATCTGGGCAAACTAAACTTTTCTCTTCCGCTACCGCTGATGACAGGATTGCGCGCCGGCTATGAGTTGCAGTATGCCAGTAAGCGCAAAACACTCGATGGAACCCATACGGATGGTTATTTTCTTTCCAATCTGAATCTGATGTCGGATGTCAGATGGGTGAAGGGACTGAGGGCATCATTGAGTTTCTATAACTTGTTTAACGAGCAATATCAGCACCCGGTTGCAGATATACATTGGCAGAACAGTCTTGGGCAACTTGGCCGGGCTGTCCGTTTCAAATTGGATTATCACTTCTGATTGCATGCACCGTCTACTTATCAAGCTTATTTCCAGAGCTGACTGATGCGCAGATACGGAGCATGATGTAGTGAAATCACAGCTAAGAAGAAAATGGAAGCATGCAGAACAATACAATGATAGTTGCATTCCCGGAGAAGTGCCGATGCTCAAGTTTTACTGCTCGATCTCCTTTCTATTGCTTTGCTGGTTATTTTCAGCGAATCATGTGTCATTGGCACAGGTCGACCAGCCGTCGGAATATCGATTGAAAGTAGCTTTTCTCTATAATTTTGCCATCTATACTGAATGGCCTAGTTTGCGCCACGCTGCTTTTCATTTGTGTATTCATGGAGAAGATCCGTTTGGTGAACATTTGCAGCATTTACAGCAGAAAAAGGTCAACGATCGTAAGATACTGATTCAATACACGAAAGGTATCGAAGATCTGTTCGATTGCCAGATTGTTTTTATTACCCGTTCGGTGAGCGATGATTTAGAAAATATTATTAATTCACTGGATGGAAAGCCGATATTAACCATTTCTGATTCTTCCGGCAGTGATCGGCGAGGTGTAGCACTCAATATGACTGTCAAGGAAGGCAAAATCACATTTGTGGCCAACGTTACGGTTGCTAAAAAGGCCGGTTTAAATTTTAAATCCCAACTGTTGCGCTTTGCTTCCGAGGTTTATCGATAATGGTAAATTCGTCGCTCCCCTCTATTACTCTGCGTGCAAAACTGCAGCGTATCAATTTGGTAACGCAGGGTATAGCAATGCTTCTGGTTGCAACGCTGGTCATTATGAGCAGCTTTGTGCTGAGTTTCCATTCATTGCTGGAATCGAGCCAGTCCACGGCGAAAATACTGGCCGAGAACGCCGTAGCGACTTTGATGTTTCAGGACATGAGTTCTGCTCAGACATTACTGCAATCACTGAGTGATTCGCGGGAGATTCAGACAGCTGCAATCTACGATAAGGAGCGAACTCAATTCGCACATTTCTCAGTCAGTAACAAGCAATTGCCGGAAACTCTGGCTTCACTGGAAAATAAAGTTTTCAGAAGAAACATCGATTTTATTTCCATTATTCAGCCTATTTATTTTTCCGAGCAGCTACTGGGGGCGCTTTATCTGGATATAACGTTGGCTCCCCTTTACTGGCAAATGCTTTGGCAAACATTGATTACGATTGCGATTGCCATATTTGCCTGGATGATTACTTATCTCATGTTGAAGCGGTTGAATAAGTCGGTATTGAGTCCGCTCAGTCGGCTTTCCTCGGTCATGGAACATGTGTCCAGCAATGCGGACTATTCCGCCCGTGCCGAATTCAGTCATATCAACGAACTGGATACCCTGGCCAGGGGGTTCAACAATATGCTGGGAATTATCCAGGAGCGGGATGCAAAGCTTGCCAGTCATCTCGATAATCTCGAAGAAGAAGTTGCAAAACGTACTGAAGAATTGCGGTATTCGAAGGAGGCTGCAGAAGCCGCAAGCAAGGCCAAAAGTGAATTTCTGGCGACTATGAGCCATGAAATCCGTACACCGATGAATGGTATTCTGGGGATGGTCGAGCTGCTGTTGAGCAGTCATTTGAGTGCGGATCAGCGCAGGTTTACTGAAACGGTACAACGGTCCGGGCGGCATCTTCTCGGGATCATTAACGATATCCTTGATTTTTCAAAGATCGAATCCGGCCATTTGGAATTGGAATTGATCGACTTCGATCTGGTGAAGCTGATCGAAGATACACTCATCATGTTCGCGCAACCGGCTGATGAAAAGAACCTGGAATTGATGGCGCAATTTGTTCCACCCAATATACCGATAATGGTTCGGGGAGATTCCGTTCGATTACGCCAGGTTATTGCGAATTTGCTGAGTAACGCAATCAAATTTACTTCTCAAGGTGAAGTAGTCATGCGTGTCCAGGTCCTTAATGAAGAGGATACTCGAATCAATCTCAGTATATCTGTTGAAGATACGGGTATAGGTATCGCGCCGGAACTTCATGGCAGGATATTTCAGCAGTTCTCACAGGCGGATGGCTCCACTACGCGTCAGTACGGTGGTACCGGGCTCGGACTGGCTATCTGTAAACGCCTGATGGAATTGATGCAGGGGGATATTCGTGTTGAAAGTTCAGAAGGTTGTGGATCGATATTTCGGGTTGATTTATGTATGGAGAAAATCCAACTGTGCCAGGTCACGTTACCCGACGATATCATCTTGGAAAATGTTAAGGTTCTGATCGTGGATGATAACAACAGCAGTCGAGAGATTTTGTCGTTACAGCTGTGCGACTTGCACATGAGAGTTACTTGTGCTGAAAGTGCAGAACGGGCATTTCAGCTTATGACAGAAGCCGCAGATATCGACGAGCCATTTCGACTGGCTATCCTGGATATGCATATGTCTGAAATGGATGGATTGCAACTGGCAGAGAAAATTCGCGCGGATGCTAACCTGGCAGAAACACACCTGATCATATTGATGCCAATGCACATGCAGATTGATCAGTGCGTACAAAGAGATCCCGGGATCCTGCGCTATGTGAATAAGCCCATCTGTCAGATGGAATTGTGGGACGCCGTTACCGATGCATTGGGGCGAAACCATGAATCATTTTATACAAAAAAGGATTCCAGGCCAGGCGATCCCATGGCGGTTTCGGTGATACAGGGAACGGTTCTACTGGTTGAGGACAATCTGGTCAATCAGGAGGTTGCCAAGGCGATGTTGTCAAGGCTGGGTTTACGATTCGAAATTGCGAATAACGGTAAGGAAGCCATAGATCTCGTTCGCGACCATGAATTCGATCTTATTCTGATGGATTGCCAAATGCCCATTATGGATGGATATCAAGCAACTTCAATTATTCGTCAGCAACAGAAGGCAGGCGTACGCTCTGTACCCATTATTGCACTGACAGCCAATGTTACAGAAGGTGACCGGGCGCGCTGTCTGAATGCAGGTATGGATGATTATCTTTCCAAGCCATATTCAATGGTTCAGTTGCAGCAAACGATTCAGCGCTGGTTGCCTTTCCATGAAGGAACTGAAGAAACAGGGATAGTAGAGCATATCGTGAATATGCCACAAGAGACCAAAAATGCACCAATACTCAATCCTGGATTGCTCAAGCAGATACGTGATCTCGATGCTTCTGGCGGTAATGCACTGGTACGAAAGATCCTGGAGGCTTTTCTGGAAACGGCTGATGAAAATATACGTCAGTTGGAACAAGCTTTCATAGAGAATAATGCTGATGTACTGCGTCGTACTGCCCATGCATTAAAATCCAGTTCAGCCAATGTCGGAGCGGAAACCTTGTCTGAATTGTTCAAGCAACTGGAAACTCTTGGGAAAGCGGGAGAGATAAAGGGAGCTGCGCTGATACTTGAAAATATGAAGGCGCTTTATCAGCAAGTGATCATTGAAATCCGGAAAATACTGGATGAATCGCATTGCTCAGCTTCATGAAATATCAGTGAAAAATAATACGAAAGCTATGTCTGTCATGCAAATTGTTTTGAAAAGAATAACCCTTGATCAACAGTCTGTGATTAAAGAGAAAATCGTTAAATATTTTCACTTTCTTCGCTTAGTACGGTTCGATTCGGCCACCGCTCTTGGGAAAACAGTGGTGTATTGAAGTAACCGGATTAGAAGGATTCACCATGAAAGTAGCTGATATTAACCAGTTGAAAATTAGCACATTGCTGCCCAGCCCCAAAGGTGTTGCATTAGCTCTGTTGGAAGCTTGCCGTCAGGAAGATGTCACGATCAGTGAAATCACCAAGCTTGTGCAGACCGATCCAGCACTTTCCGGACGTTTGATCCAGCGGGCTAACACGGTGAATCAGACGACACGCGCCATTACCTCTATATCAGAAGCTGTTTCCCGTATCGGTTTGGCCATTGTTAAACAACTGGCAATGGGATTTTCTCTGATAGACCAATTCCAGGGCGGCCCTTGTAAGGGCTTCGATTATCAGGGGTTCTGGTCACATTCTCTATTGATGGCGCTTGCAATGCAGGAGCTGGGTAAAACAATCCGAGTTTGTGCGCCAGATGAGTTGTTTGCCTGCGGTTTGATGACACGTATTGGATGCTTGGCACTCGCTACAATTTATCCGGATAAATATACCGAATTAATAGAGAAGCATAAACAAGATCCGAGTGTGCCCCTGGTTGAACTCGAGCAGCAATTTTTGCAGACGGATCACAACGAATTGACTGCCGCTATGCTGATCAATTTTGGGGTACCCAAAATTCTTGTAGAACCAGCCTACTATCATGAAGCGCCTGCAGAATCTGGTTTTGCTGAAGGATCACGCCCCTACCAGATTGTGCATCTGCTTTATTTAGCGAAACAAATTGCTGACTTGGCACTTGCTCCGGAGTCGGAACATAGCAAACGGACTTCTGAGTTGATGTTACTTGGTGGCAAGATCGGATTCGATATGGAATCATTTGGTACTTTTATAGACCAGGTCGTGCGGGATTGGCAGTTATGGGGCAAAATACTCAGGGTATCGGCCACGGAACTTCCCTCTTTCCATAAAATGGCCAGTATTTCTGCCCCACGCCAGGAAAATGCTACAGATGCTTCTTCACTGCGGGTACTTTTGGTAGAGGATGATTTGTCCAGTCGTGTGCTGGCCGAAGGATTATTGTCCAATATACTTGGCCATACGGTATTTACAGCCAATGATGGTAAACAGGCTTTATCCCTGATCATGGATGTCATGCCCCATATCGTTGTAACGGACTGGATTATGCCAGCTATGGATGGTCTCGAATTGACCCGTTCCATACGTGCGACAGAATGGGGGCAAAATATATATATTATTATGTTGACGGGCTTGGAGGATGAGGAAGAAGTCGTCAAAGCATTTGATGCCGGTGTGGATGATTATGTGACCAAACCGATCAATATTCGTGCATTCCGTGCCAGATTACGGGCAGCTTGGCACTATAGAAGATTGCAGGAATCCTGGGAACGTGACCGGGCCCAGCTCAAGCGTTTTGCTGCTGAATTAGCTGTAACCAACCGTAAACTGGAATATGCTGCATTGACGGATATGCTGACGGAGTTGCCTAATCGACGTGCGGGCATGGAAGCGTTGGCTGAAGCCTGGAGCAATGCTAATCGGCGTGGTCAGAAGGTAGCTGTTATGCTGATCGATATAGATTATTTTAAAAAAATTAATGACACGCATGGCCATGCTGCTGGCGATAAAGTACTTAAAGAAGTGGCTTGTTCCATACGGAGTATTGCCCGTAAAGGGGATACGTTCTGCCGTATGGGTGGAGAAGAATTTCTCGTGGTTTGTCAGAGCGGGTGCACGGATACAAAATCTGCTGCACTGTTTGCAGACAGGTTACGCCAACATGTAAAGCTGCAGGATATCCATGTTGACGGTACGCTGATTCGAGTTTCTGTCAGTATCGGTATCGCTTTGCAAGAAACTGATATGAAAAACCAGGATAGCTTGATAAATGCTGCAGATAAAGCACTGTATGCTGCAAAAAATGCGGGAAGAGACAGCGTTTATCTATCAATCGGAAATAACTTTGTCAATTGTATGTCTATTATCAATTCCTCTTTCTGAAGATGACGATCCGAGGCAGCAGCAACATGCTTAGCTGTCTCGTCGTGACGTAGCTTTTTAGAAAGGCGAGAATGGATAGGCAAGGGATTCGGGTGATAGTAACGACGTGTGTTACAGCAGGATTTTTGCCAGCCATCGGGAAATATTGATAAGTTCGTCATCACAAACGGTGTGTGCCATCGAATATTCATGCCAATCGACGAGGTAGTGATGCGCATACAAAAACTGCTGTGAAGCTCTGGCCAATTCGATCGGAACGATGGGATCATTGTGGCCATGTGCCATGAAAATAGGTGTTGTCGTATTGGCGGGATGAGCTTCGTGTTCGACCAGATGCATCAAAGGAAGGTATCCGGACAAGATCATGATACCGGCTAGCCTGTCCGGGTAACGCAGCCCGACCTGCAGCGCCATAGCACCTCCCTGAGAAAAGCCGGCCAGTGTGATGCGTTCGGATGGAATCCCACGCTGATTTTCATGCTTAATCAGCGCGGTGATGGCATGTTGTGAATTGCGTAAGCCGGTTTCATCTTCCTGTCTGAGGAAATCAGCATGTTTGATATCATACCATGCGCGCATCGTCCATCCGCCGTTGATACTAACAGGTTGTACAGGTGCATGAGGGAACAGGAAGCGTATCGGTATTGTGGCGGGTAAATCGAGCATTTGTACGATTGGTACAAAATCGTTGCCATCAGCACCGAGCCCATGCATCCATAAAACGGTATGTAACGGGTTCGATCCGGTCGTAATTTCAATTGTGGGAAGCAGATGGGGTGTGTCAGGCATGGTACATCAGGAATTGACTTGGCCGGCTGGCAGCGATAGATTTATGGAATTTTATATCATTACTGATGAGGAGTTGTATGAAACGCAGGAATTTTGTCAAACTGGTTGGCACAAGTGCCGCAGCAGCGGTTTTGTTTCCTTCTGTTTCACCGGTATTTGCACAGTCCTCACGTCCAGTTAAGTGGCGCGGCTATCGATTGACTTACCAGGTTACATTACCCGCTACCGGCAAGGTTGCTCGATTATGGCTGCCGTTGCCGGATACGAATGATACCGACTATCAGTTTACACAAGGGAGTAATTGGCATGGTAGCGCCAGTTCAGGTGGGTTCAGTGTGCTGCCGGGAACTCACTTCCCAATATTCCATGCGACCTGGCAGGGTAGTGGTGAACGTATAGTAAAGGTCAGCAGCATCATCAAGACAGCCGATCGCTCGATTGATCTACGCCATTATCGTGTCCCTGCATCAGTTTCGATTCCACAGGGGGTCAAACGTTATCTAACATCTACCAGCCAGATACCATTGGATAATATCGTTAAGAAAACAGCGGCTTCTGCAATCGGGCAGGCTGATGCACGTAATCCTCTGCAGCGGGCACGCGCCATTTATGACTGGGTAATCGATCATGTAACTTACGACAATACGATACGTGGGCGAGGCAAGGGAGATATCCGCAGTATGCTGGCCAAGGAACAACTTAGTGGCAAATGTGCGGATATTAATGCGCTTTTTGTCGGGCTGGCACGTGCTTCTGGTATTCCTGCCCGACTGCAGTATGGAATCCGTATTAATGATTCAGTACTTAACAAGCATCTGGGTAAGTTCGGTGACATCAGTACTTCTCAGCATTGCCGGGCAGAGTTTTATCTGGCCGGGTTTGGCTGGGTGCCGGTGGATCCAGCCGACGTAAGTGAAGTGATGGCACTGGAAATGCTGCCTCGTAACCATGGTTTGATTGAGCAGTTGAGGGAAAATTTGTTTGGCTCTTGGGAAATGAACTGGGTAGCGTTTAATGACAGCGAGCATGTCGATCTGGGTAAAACGAGTACTGCCGGTAAGCTGCCGTTTTTCCTGTATCCACATGCTGAAATAGACGGGCGACAACAGGACAGCCTCGAACCAGAGACATTTTCCTATAAGATTACTTCAGCGGCTTTAGTGGGGACAGGGGCTAAGTTGTAAAGGAGCTTGCAGGAATAATTTACAGGCATCCGGATTGTATTTCTGGTTGCATTATCTGGCCGTTCTGAAGTGTTCCGATGCATTGATATTGCTTATTCTAACCAGTCTACATGTCATGAGATTTCAGGATGGGTTCTATATGTGAACGTTGTGCTAATGCGCGCTTAACTGTTTCTGCAGTAAGATGCGGTGCAAACATTTCTATGAAATCATAGATATAGTGACGGATATAGCAGTTACGACTGATACCGATGCGGGTGGTACTGGGTTCGAACAGATGTGCCGCATCAATGGCTCGTAGCCTTTTATCGCGTGCAGGATCAAAAGCCATTTTTGCCAGGATGCCAACTCCCAGTCCAATTTCCACATAAGTTTTGATTACGTCAGCATCAATCGCTGTCAGCACTACATTAGGTCTTAAACCCTTAGATTCGAATGCCTGGTTGATTTTTGAGCGACCAGTAAAAGCAAAATCATAAGTAATAATGGTGTACTGTGCGAGAGACTCGAGTGTCAGTTCCTTGAGTTGTAACAATGGATGCCGGGGCGGAACGACGATACAGCGGTTCCATTGGTAACACGGAAGCATGATGAGTTCATCGAATAATTCGATTGCTTCAGTTGCTATGGCAATATCCGCCTCTCCTGATGACACCCAGGTCGATATTTCGATGGGGCTGCCCTGGCGTAGCGTTAACCTGATTTTAGGGTAGCGTTCAATGAAACGTTTGATGACCGGTGGCAATGCATACCGGGCCTGTGTATGGGTGGTAGCAATGACCAGTCCACCACTTTCCTTGTCACTGAATTCTTCACCAATTCTTTTCAGATTGTCTGCATCCTGCAGCATTCTTCGTGCAGTTTCCAGGATGGCACGTCCCGGCGGGGTAATACTCGTGATGCGTTTGCCGTTACGAGTGAAAATTTCAACTCCCAGCTCTTGCTCCAGCAATTGAATCTGTCGACTGATTCCTGGCTGTGAAGTATGCAAAGCATCGGCAGCTTTGGATAAGTTGAGCTTGTGCCTGGCGATTTCACAAAGATAGCGTAATTGCTGAAGTTTCATTTTTATGCCTTAATGTAATATATATTTAATTTAATATTATTTTCTATTATAAGCAATTGTTGCTATTCTTATAAAGAACTAAAAAGTGAGTATAAGAACAGATGAGATACCAGTGTGAAACTGAGAATGAATATCAAAAAAGTAAAACATACATTATTTTTTGCAATTAGAGTATGGGATATCAAATAATTTCATTAATAAAAGTGGCTGCTGGCTTTAAACTATTTTGCACTGTATATAGTGGTTTCATGCCGGTATCGTGGTTTTCTGATTAATGGCGTTACGTAGCGTTAGGTTATCGGATAAAATAGCATGCTTTTGCTGTTAGAAAATTTTTCCGTTGACTTGCCAATAAACAATAAATAATAGTGCAATGGAAGAAGTTATGGAGAGTGAGAATGGATTATTTAACTAATCTTGCTGACAGAGAGGAAATCGATGCCTATGAACAGGCTTTGCAAGGTTTCCTGAACGGTCGGATCGATACGGATCGATTTACAGCTACCCGATTGCAGATGGGTATTTATGGCCAACGTCAGGAAGGTGTGAACATGGTGCGCATCAAGATTCCTGGAGGGCGCCTGGTGCGGACGCAACTCGAGGCAATTGCCGATGTGCTGGAGCATTATGCGCAACATGGCGAGGCTCATATTACAACGCGTCAGGATATACAGTTACATTATGTGCCACTGACCGATACACCTGCTGTTATGCGTCGGTTGTCAGAAGGTGGTCTGACGACGCGGGAAGCTTGTGGTAATACGATTCGTAATATTACAGCCTGTCCGCTGACGGGTGTATGTCCGCGTGAGCATACAGACGTTACCCAGCATCTCAATGGCACGGTACGGCATTTCCTGCGCAAGCCGCTCAATCAGCTGATGCCACGTAAATTCAAGATCAGCTATTCGGGATGTGAGTCTGATTGTGCACAGGCCATGATTCATGATCTGGGTATCGTTGCTGTCAGAAATCAGGACGGAAAGTTTGGATTCAAAATATTGGTAGGAGGTGGCCTCGGACATAAGCCACATGAAGCCATTCTGGTTGAGCCGTTCATCGAAGAAAAGGACCTGTTTCTGGTTATCGAAGCGGTGCTTACTGTACACAATAAATATTCCGATCGCGCCAAGCGTGCCAAGTCACGTATCAAGTTTCTGGTGGACCGGTTCGGTGAGGATGGTTTCATAGAAAAATATCGTGAGGAACTTGCTCGTGTCAGAGAAGCACTGAAGAATCAAGGCTACCCGAAAGGTGAATGGGCCACGGGAAGAACCGATATTGAAGCACCGGGACAGGGTGCGCCACGCAAAATTTTTGAGCAGAAACAGGCAGGGCTCAATGTATTACCAATCAGTGTCCGGTTGGGGCAGTTGACAGTCACGCAACTGCGAGGACTTGCCGCGCTGCTAAAGCAATATGATTTGCCGGAGCTTCGTACTACTCAGGATCAGAATCTGATGCTGGTTAATGTTCCCCAGGCTAAACTTGCCGATATTCAGGGCATACTGGCTGGCCTGCAACTTGGCTTACCTCAAGCCGGTGATAATGTCGTTGCATGCCCGGGTACTTCTACATGTCGACTGGGAATTACGTCGAGCCCGACTGTTGGCGGTAAGCTGTGGGGCGGAGAGCACGATCTGCGTATTCGTGTATCAGGATGTCATAATGGTTGCGCGCAACCTGAAGCCGGAGATATCGGTATTTACGGTGAAGGTAAGCGTATGCATGGTAAATTAGTGCCGCATTATCAGATGTATTTCGGTGGTGATGGTATGGCTGCGGGTGGTCTGGCCTTTAAAGGGCCATCGGTGCCCAGTGCCCGTATCGAACAGGCGGTTGATCGAGTGAAAGCTTCCTATGCTTCCGATCGTGTTGATAGTGAATCATTTTTTAACTGGACACGGCGCAGAGGTAAGGAATATTTTGCCGAATTATTGGCTGATCTGATGGAGGTTAAACCAGAGGATCTGCCTTCGGTCGTACGCGATCACGGACATACTGATGATTTCAGAGTGTTGCAACTGGGAGGGGGTGAATGCGCCGGTGCCAAGCAGGTTCAGATCGGTACGACGTTTTTTGACGCAGCGAATGAACGTAACTATCGGAATGCATTGAAATTTCAACGTAAATTTGAAGAGTCTGTCAGATGCGCAGAAGCCATTGCCTACCTGATTGGGCAGGGAGTGACTCAACTGGTGGGAGGGCGCAGGTGCGAGACACTCGCCGAGCAGGCAGAGGAATTGCTGCATGTGCTTCCAGCCCGGCCTGCTCTGGCAAGCTCTCTGTCGAATTTCGCGCGGTATTTTTCTCAACCGGCTGAAGAGCTGAACGATCAGCTATTGACCGAATGGTACGCTGAAATGGATGATTGGACGAATGCTGTTGCAGATTTCTGCATGGAGTTCGATCGTCAACTTGATCTGGCTGGTGCATTACCTTCTTCTGCAGGTAGTTCATCACGGGTACGACAGGCAATATCTCAGTCAGCGTCAGTTGCCTGATATTGCACAGATATTCGTTACCTTGTCCGTATATGAATCAACGGGGCTTGCAACATGTAGAACGGTTACGCGATTTACTGGACAATATTCAGCGTGATTTTGCACCTGTTGTGTTTGCTAACAGTTTTGGGGCAGAAGACATGGTGCTGACCGATCTGATTGCGCGTCATTATTCAGAAATTGCCATGTTTACGCTCGATACCGGGCGCCTGCCGCAAGAAACCTATGATCTGATGCAAAAGGTGAGGCAGCATTATGGTGTTTCCGTTCAAGTTTATTTTCCTGATACAGCATCTGTCGAAAATTATGTGGCTCAGCATGGTCCGAATGGCTTCTACGAAAGTGTTGCATTAAGAAAAAGTTGTTGTTACTTACGCAAGGTTGAGCCACTGAAGCGTGCTTTGCTGGGAAAACAGGCGTGGATTACAGGTATGCGGCGCGAGCAGGCAGTCACGCGTGATGGCCTGGAGATTGCATCATTTGACAGTACACATGGTCTGCATAAATTCAATCCGCTATGTGATTGGACGAATCAGGACGTGTGGGACTATATCAGGCATCATGAGGTCCCCTATAATGCGTTGCATGATCGGTTTTATCCCAGTATTGGTTGTGCTCCCTGTACCCGTGCGATTACGCCAGGCGAAGATATCCGGTCTGGGCGCTGGTGGTGGGAAAATCCGGATTTGAAGGAATGCGGGCTGCATGTAGGGAAAACGGGGACTGCACATTAACGTATTAAAAATTAGAATGAATCATCGATCTTTTACTCATTTGGATGCTCTGGAAAGTGAAGCAATCCATATCATGCGAGAGGTGGCAGCGGAATGTACCAATCCAGTATTGTTGTTTTCGGGTGGTAAAGATTCCGTAGTCTTGCTGAGGCTGGCTGAGAAGGCCTTCCGGCCCGGCCGTTTTCCGTTTCCCCTGATGCATATTGATACCGGCCATAATTTCCCGGAAGTCATCGAATTCCGGGATTATCGGGCTAAAGAACTGGGAGAGCGTCTGATTGTTCGCAGTATGGAAGACTCCATCCGGCGCGGCCGGGTCATATTGCGTTCCGAGAGTCAGAGTCGTAATCCCTTTCAATCGGTTACACTACTGGATGCGATTGCAGAATTCGGGTTTGATGCCTGTATTGGTGGTGCGCGCAGGGATGAGGAAAAAGCGCGTGCGAAAGAACGCATTTTCTCATTTCGTGACGAATTTGGTCAGTGGGATCCGAAAAATCAGCGTCCGGAATTATGGAGCCTGTACAACACGCGAACCCATCCTGGAGAAAATATTCGGGTATTTCCTATCAGTAATTGGACTGAACTGGATGTATGGGAATATATCGGGCGGGAGCGGCTTGAAATACCATCTATCTATTATGCACACTGGCGGGATATCATTCCGCGGGATAATGGCCTGTTGCCAGTATCTTATCTGGTTCAGCCCAAAGCAGGTGAACGTGTAGAAAAGATGATGGTACGGTTTCGTACCGTCGGAGATATGAGCTGTACCTGTCCAGTGGCTTCTCAGGCCAGAGATATTGAGGAAATCATTGCAGAAACTGCATTAACGCGTATTACTGAGCGTGGGGCAACTCGCATGGATGACCAGACATCCGAGGCATCAATGGAATTGCGTAAACGGGAAGGCTATTTTTAAAGCAAAATTTATGCAATTTTATGCTAATAATTATCATTCACCTTCATAGGTTCGTCTAGTACATGTCAGTCGTTGAAAATGTCGGACTCGACCGTGCCGAGTTACTGCGGTTTATTACTGCCGGAAGCGTAGATGACGGAAAAAGTACGCTGATCGGTCGCCTGTTGCACGATTCAAAATCCATATTCGAAGATCAGTTGAGCGCCATTGCACGGACTTCCAGCAAGCGTGGTATGGAAAAGGTAGATCTGTCGCTGCTCACAGATGGATTACAGGCGGAACGGGAGCAGGGGATCACCATTGATGTTGCATACCGTTATTTCACCACTCCTAAACGTAAATTTATCATTGCTGATACACCCGGGCATGAACAATATACCCGCAATATGGTAACGGGTGCTTCTACGGCCAATCTTGCGATTATTTTAATCGATGCACGCAAGGGTGTATTGACGCAATCGCGGCGGCATACCTATCTTGCCAGTCTAGTGGGTATTCCTCATGTGGTCGTGGCAGTCAATAAAATGGATCTGGTGGATTATTCTCAGGGTGTCTTTGAGCAGATCTGTGCTGACTTTGCCGCATTTTCCCAAGGGCTTGGGTTGCGTTCCATCGAATATATTCCTATGTCTGCATTGCTTGGAGATATGGTGGTAGAACGAGGTGACAGGCTCGACTGGTATGCGGGCAAGCCTCTGCTGGATCTGTTGGAAACCATCGACATAGAGCATGACCTCAATACGCAGGATTTTCGTTTCCCGGTACAGTGGGTTTGTCGTCCGCAAACGGAAGCACTGCATGATTTTCGGGGTTATATGGGGCGGATTGAATCTGGCACCGTACATAAGGGAGATTCCATAACGGTGCTACCATCCGGCCTGACATCACGCATCAAGGAAATCTTATTTTATAACGATACCCTGGAGCATGCTTTTGCTCCGCAATCCGTAACGCTGACTATCGAGGATCATTTGGACATTTCTCGAGGCGATATGTTGATCAACGGAGGAGAATCGCCCAGGGTCGCCCGAGAGTTTGATGCCATGCTCTGCTGGTTATCTGAGCAAGCATTTGATTCTAATCGTAAATATATCATCAAACATACGACCCGTATGGTTAAGGGGCTAGTTACCCGGATCGATTATCGGGTAGATGTGAATACGATGCAGCACGAGTCGATCGATTCTTTGAGAATGAATGATATTGTCCGAGTCGGAATAAAGGTACAGCAACCGCTCGTCATAGATGCTTATGCACAGAATCGTGGTACCGGCTGTTTTATTCTAATCGATGAAACCAGTAATAATACCGTTGCCGCGGGCATGATCGGTAATCCGGAAGCTTGACGACGTAACGCCCGAACGAATCGTTCCCGCTCTACGGTTAGGATGGATTTCGATACTAATCCATTTTCATTTTCGTACAAAAATACCCAAATAAATATGATTGAATCACGATCACTGCTTATCGACCCTCCAGTATCTGCTGCCATGCTTTCTCTTGGCTTCGGTATGGTTTTCCAAGAGTTGTATGAGCGTACCGGCCTGGTGAAATTAGATCAGATATTTTTGGATGTTCTCAAGGAAGGCAATGCTGAGTTATATGCTCGGCTCAATCACGCTCGCCGGCATCCCGAAACACTGGCTGTCAAAGATGAATCTGCTTTACTCATAGAACTGGCACCCTGGTTAGAAGATTTTATCGCAACCCTGTTTGGTATAGAGAGCGAAGTGCGCGCTTTGGCTGCCCGGCACCATGAGCTCGCACCGCTGTATTTCTGTAAACGCCAGTTCGTGCAGCGTCGTGCCAAGACTAAAGTAAACGATCAGGTTTTACAAACGATAGATGGTTTTGCGCTCGAACAGAAGCTGGCGGAAGAATTTGGGCAACCTTTTTCTGAACTCGTTTTTGCAATGCATGTAGCGCGCTGGATGGAAGATGAAGCTAATCATGCAAGCCAGCTCGAACTTGCGTTGCATTACGCTGCCTGGGCATTACGTACACCTGAAGGTCAGGCGCACACTCGGCAGGGTATTCTGTTCAAATCTCCGCGAAAACTCGATCCTTTGCATCTATTGTCACTGACGAGTGATGATCATGCAGGCTATACGGTTCATCGTCTCGATCATATTCGATATCGGGAGGGTTTTTCTCTGACCGATAAAGGAACGGATCTGGTTGGTGCGTTGGATGAAGCTAATTACTGCATCTGGTGCCATGAGCAGGGCAAGGATTCTTGCTCGAAAGGATATCAGCAAAAAACCAAGGATGCTCAGGAATCTAAAGTGTTCAAGAGAAGTGAATTAGGTGTGTTGCTCGCAGGTTGTCCACTGGAAGAGCGTATCTCCGAGTTTCATAAACTCAAGACACAAGGTGTAGCGATCGGTAGTCTGGCCATGATTGTGCTGGATAATCCGATGTGTGCAGGAACCGGGCATCGTATCTGCAATGATTGCATGAAATCGTGCATTTATCAGAAGCAGGATCCAGTCAATATTCCACAAGCCGAAACGCGAACACTTAAAGATGTTCTTGAACTGCCGTGGGGGTTCGAGATTTACAGTCTGTTGACGCGCTGGAATCCACTTGATCTGCACCGGCCTTTTCCTAAACCATCAACCGGTAAGAAAGTGCTGGTGGTAGGCATGGGGCCTGCAGGCTATACCTTGGCGCATCATCTGATGAACGATGGGCACACTGTTGTCGGCGTGGATGGGTTGAAAATAGAGCCTCTGGCTGCTGATATTTCCGGTGTGAATATGCAAGGTGAGCGTTTGCCTTTTATTCCGGTTTATGACGTCGAGCAACTGCGAGAAGATTTGAACGAGCGTTTGCCTGCCGGTTTTGGTGGTGTGGCGGAATATGGAATTACAGTACGCTGGGATAAAAACTTTCTTAAACTGATCCGTCTTTTATTAGAAAGACGGTCAGAGTTTGCACTGTTCGGTGGCGTACGTTTTGGTGGCACGCTGACAGTTGATGATGCGTGGGGCCTGGGTTTTGATCACATTGCACTGGCTGCAGGTGCCGGACGTCCCACCATTCTGGATATGCCCAACGGATTGGCGCGCGGTGTACGGGCGGCGTCAGACTTCCTGATGGCACTGCAGTTGACGGGGGCAGCTCAAAGTGATTCCATTGCCAATATGCAGTTACGCTTGCCGGTGGTGGTGATAGGGGGGGGATTGACTGCTATTGATGCTGCTACCGAGGCGCTCGCTTATTATCCGGTTCAAGTGGAGAAGTTTCTGCAGCGATATGAGACGCTTGTAGCAGAGCAAGGAGAAGCTGCGGTAGAGGCTGGTTGGGATCAGGAAGAGCGAGAAATTGCCGAGGAATTTATGAATCATGCCCGGATCCTGCGAGAGGAGAAAATTCGGGCCACACAAGAAGGCCGTGCACCACGTATTGCGGAATTGTTGCAATCCTGGGGAGGGGCAACGATAGCGTATCGTAAACGATTGATTGACAGCCCGTCTTATACACTCAATCATGAAGAAGTCGAGAAGGCCTTGGAGGAGGGCATATACTTTGCTGAAGGTTTGACACCGCTACGGATTGATGTCGATCACTGGGCACATGCAAGCACTATGCGTTTTGCCGTGCAGGCACTGGATGAAGAAGGCAGTTGGCATAAAGTCAGAGAAGTGGATCTGCCAGCTCGTACCATTCTGGTAGCAGCAGGTACACAACCGAATACTGTACTTGCGCGAGAAGATGCACAGTATTTCAAATTGAACGGACGTTATTTTGCATCTTGTGACGAACAAGGCCAGCCTATCAACGCAACAAAAGGTAACCCCAAACCTGAAACAGCAGCAGTGTTGTTGAATCATTCCAGTGATGGTCGTTTCATCAGCTTCTTTGGTGATTTGCATCCCTCGTATTCAGGGAATGTGGTCAAAGCTATGGCAAGTGCCAAGCAGGGCTATCCCATAGTGAGTCAGGTACTGGCGCAGATAACACCGGTATCGGATCAACCTACCTCCCAGTTTTTTACCGGGATCGGTCATCAATTACGAGCAACTGTACATAAGGTGGAGCGGCTGACGTCTAACATTATCGAAGTAGTCGTTCATGCACCCCTCGCTGCCCGTCATTTCCATCCGGGACAGTTTTACCGTTTCCAGAATTTTGCCTCATATGCGGGCGTTGCAGCGCAGACCCGATTGGCCATGGAGGGGATTGCACTGACCGGGGCATCAGTAGATATATCGAAAGGTTTGGTATCGTTGATTGCGCTGGAAATGGGGGGCTCTGCGGATTTATGTGCATTGCTTAAACCAGGTGAGCCAGTCATATTAATGGGCCCGACCGGAGCGCCGACGGAAATTGTTGAGAATGAGACAGTAGTACTGGTCGGTGGTGGCTTGGGTAATGCCGTACTGTTTTCGATCGGTGCGGCGGCACGCGCGGCTGGCTGCAAAGTACTGTATTTTGCCGGCTACAAGAAATTGGTCGATCGTTATAAAGTAGCAGAGATCGAGGCGGCTGCCGATACCATTGTCTGGTGCTGTGACGAAGCGCCTGGATTTCAGCCTTCCCGGTCGGGTGACTTGAGTTATGTCGGTAATATCGTACAGGCGATGGTCGCTTATGCCAGCGGTGAACTCGGCCATCCACCGATTTCCATGCAAGCAGCTGATCGTATCATCGTGATTGGCTCCGATCGTATGATGGCTGCGGTGGCTGCTGCACGACATCAACAACTGGCGCCCTATTTGAAAGTGGATCATTTTGCTGTCGGTTCTATCAATTCACCGATGCAATGCATGATGAAGGAAATTTGTGCACAGTGTCTGCAACCTCAGAAGGATCCTGAAACGGGTGAGATTTCATATGTCTTTTCTTGCTTCAATCAAGATCAGCCGCTAGATTGGGTCGATTTCAGCGGACTTGCATCACGTCTGCGTCAGAATAGTGTCCAGGAAAAGCTGACGAGTCGATGGATTAGCCATTGTTTGCAGCACGAACATAATATAGTTCCTGACCGGGCACCTATCTAGGGTCGGATGAGACTTAATCTGTTTCAAATTGATTTATAATTCAAAACCGACTCAGGTTCGTGGAGTAATTTACTTACAGCTATGAGCTAATAGTAACTTTAATTAACAAGTTAGTAAGATAACAAGGGAGAATATCCATGCACATAGGCATACCTGCCGAGACGCGTGCAGGAGAAACGCGTGTGGCGGCCACGCCCGAGACTGTAAAGAAGTATACGAGCAAAGGATTGCATACTGTTCTGGTACAGACTGGTGCAGGTGCAGGTGCCAGTATCCCCGATACAGCATATCAAGAAGCAGGTGCGATTATTATTACCGAAGCGTCGCAGTTGTATGAGCAATCCCAGATCATATTGAAGGTTCGTGGCCCGGAAGCTGATGAACTGGCACTGATGCGCAAGGATGCAGTGTTGATCGGTCTGCTTTCTCCCCATCGTACGGAAGAAGTCGAGATGCTGGCCAGACACGGTCTGACTGCATTTGCAATGGAAAAGTTACCTCGCATTTCGCGTGCACAAAGTATGGATGTATTGTCTTCTCAGGCGAATATCGGGGGATACAAGGCAGTAATTATGGCTGCCAATGTGTATCAGAAGTTTTTCCCCATGCTGATGACGGCGGCAGGAACGGTAAAGGCAGCGCGTGTACTGGTTCTGGGGGCAGGTGTGGCAGGGTTGCAGGCTATTGCAACCGCTAAGCGTCTTGGCGCCGTGATCGAAGCATTTGACGTACGTCCGGCTGTCAAGGAGCAGGTTGAAAGCCTGGGTGCGAAATTTGTGGAAGTTCCGCTGACAGATGAAGAAAAAGCAAATGCTGAAACAGCTGGTGGTTATGCGACCGAGATGTCAGAGGATTATAAGCGCCGGCAGGGTGAACTGATCCATGGACGTGCCGCTGCGGCAGATATCATTATTACGACTGCTTTGATTCCGGGGCGCCCGGCCCCTGTTCTGATTAAAGAAGAAACCGTGAAGGCCATGAAACCGGGTTCAGTCATTGTGGATATGGCGGTAGAAGCAGGTGGCAATTGTCCGTTATCTGAACTTGATAAGACGGTGGTCAAACACGGCATACACTTAATCGGTATTGCAAATCTTCCAGGATTGGTAGCAGCCGACGCCAGCGCTTTGTACGCACGCAATCTGCTGAATTTTCTGAACTTGTTACTCGACGCACAGACCGGCGAACTTAAAATAGACCGGGAGGATGAGATTATTTCCGGCAGTCTGGTTTGTGCAGGCGGAGAGGTTATTGGCAGAGCATAAGTGGGTATACCCCGCTGTGTTTTCGGAAAAACGTTTATGAATTTATAAGGGAAAGAACATGATTGGCGAAATTGATCCAACGATCATTCATCTTACGGTGTTCGTGCTGGCAGTATTTGTTGGTTACCATGTGGTATGGAATGTGACACCGGCTTTGCATACCCCGCTGATGTCAGTCACCAATGCCATTTCCAGTATTATTCTGGTGGGCGCGATGTTGGCGGCAGGATCGGCAGAAGCCGATTGGGGAGTGTGGCTGGGAGCGGTAGCTGTAGTTCTGGCTTCCATCAATGTATTTGGTGGATTCCTCGTTACTCAGCGCATGCTGGAAATGTTCAAGAAAAAAGACAAGAAAGGGAATGCCTAAATGTCTGCTAACTTTATTGCACTGGCCTATCTGGTTGCGGCGGTATTCTTTATTCTTGCACTCAAGGGGCTGAGTTCACCACTTTCCTCCCGGCGTGGCAATCTCTTTGGTATGCTGGGGATGGCTATCGCTGTGGCCACTACCTTGACAATTACCGAGAACTGGGCGTTGATTTTAGGCTGTATTGCCATCGGTGGAATCATTGGCTCGATCGTGGCGCAGCGTGTCCAGATGACAGCCATGCCGGAACTGGTGGCATTTATGCACTCGCTCGTTGGTTTGGCTGCTGTATTCATTGCAATTGCTGCTGTCAATAATCCGGTTTCATTCGGGTTGCCTGAAGTTTTACCAACAGGCAGTAAGCTTGAGCTTTTTCTGGGAACATTTATTGGTGCCATGACATGGTCTGGTTCGGTGATCGCGTTTCTGAAACTCTCCGGCCGTATGAGTGGCGCACCGATCGTTTTTAGTGGCCAACATCTGGTTAATCTGCTGTTGGCAGTTGTTATGATCGGTTTCGGTTTGTGGTTCTTTTTCAGTGAGACAACAAACTGGACAGCATTTTCCGCGATGACTGCTGTTGCCTTCCTGCTCGGCTTCTTGATCATTATTCCGATTGGTGGCGCGGATATGCCGGTTGTGATCTCCATGCTGAACTCCTATTCAGGATGGGCGGCTGCGGGTATTGGTTTTTCTCTCGGTAATCCGATGCTGATCATTGCGGGGTCGTTGGTCGGTAGTTCAGGTGCGATTCTTTCCTATATCATGTGTAAGGCGATGAATCGTCCTTTCCTCTCTGTTATTCTGGGTGGTTTCGGTAGTGACGGAAGCAGTCAGGGAACAGATGATGGTACTCAGAAGACTTATCGCAGCGGTAGTGCGGATGATGCAGCATTTTTGTTGGGAAATGCGGATAGTGTCATCATCGTTCCTGGGTATGGGCTGGCTGTGGCACGCGCGCAGCATGCTGTCAAGGAGCTGGCAGAAGCCTTACTTAAGAAGGGTATCAATATTCGCTTTGCCATTCACCCCGTTGCTGGTCGTATGCCCGGTCATATGAATGTACTACTTGCTGAGGCTGAGATTCCCTATGAGCAGGTGCAGGAAATGGATGAAATCAACAGCGATTTTTCAAATACCGATGTAGTACTGGTATTAGGCGCAAATGATGTGGTAAATCCAGCGGCAAACGTGCCTGGTAGTCCTATTTACGGTATGCCTATTCTGGAAGCGCATAAGGCTCGTACGGTGATGGTGGTCAAGCGCAGTATGGCTGCCGGCTATGCTGGATTAGACAATGACCTCTTCTATATGGATAAAACTATGATGGTATTTGGGGATGCCAAGAAAGTCGTAGAAAATATGGTCAAGGCGCTTTAATTAATCTTTCTTCTTTCTTTACGCCTGAGATTGGGTCATTCCTTTGTTTTATCTTGATTTGTTTTTAGAATTGAGCCATTCTCGGGCCGCTTTCTGCGCTGATGCCAGTTGTTCTTTATTCAGGGAACGCATGGCTTTATCACGTGCGAGCAATGCTTGTTCAACCCCGGCGGCGGCAGCCAGATTAAACCACATATAGCTTTTTTCATTATCCAGATCCACACCTTGGCCGACCTGATAAAGTAAGCCAAGTTCATATTGTGCAAGAGGGTGGTTTTGCTCGGCTGCCAGAATAAGCCATTTGGCAGCTTCTGAGAAATCCTGGAGTGTTCCTCTGCCCGTTAGGTATAGTAAACCTAGCTGGTATTGAGCATCAGCATTACCTTTTTTAGCTTTTTCAAGAAAAAGGCTGACGGTATAGAATCGGTTATCGCTTGGATCGGGCAAAGACTGAGGTTCCTCATTCTTGAAAGTCTGAATGTCAATTTTTTCTCCGCGCTCGATCGCAGTAGATAAGATAGAATTTGAAGTAACAGGAACTTCTAATACAGATGGCGTGTCATCAGATTGCGGTCGTGTGGTTAAAATAGCTTGCGATTGAAAGGATTGATTCCCCAGAGTGACTCCATCGGGTGCAAAAGCAAGCCAAACCAGTGTACCAAACAACAATATACTGCCTATACTTATGGTAGCAACCACGTAAGCATCATTATTCCGACCCCAGAAGCGTGCCTTACAATCACGGCAACGATAGGGGGCAAGAAATAAATTCGAAGCAGTGCGTTCTCCCGGTCTGAAACGGGATTTATGAATACGCTCACTGCCGCATTGGGCACAATGGTAGATCATGATGTAAGTCTGGAAAACTTATTTGGGTAAATTGCATAGGTTGTTGAATTAGCCTACATTTTACCAATACATTCTGGTAACTTGATGGAAAAATAATTAACTAAGATGGCTGTCTTCATATTTATGTATCCGATAAGCCAGCACTACCAACTATTCAGCTTACCTTACTGTTCAGATCGTAAGCTTCCTCTTTTATATTAATTAGACTCTTTAAGCGCTACCATGATCCGGAGATATTTTAAAAATATCGTCATATACCTGTTCGGTATCTCCCTGATCGGGTTTGCTGTATTGAATGTACTGGCGTACCAGCATGCCCATGCGATGTTGAACTTCTCAGATCCGGATACTGTATCAGTAAAATCTGATACATCATCTATTATCGGTAAGATTGCTTTACTGTTTCAGGGAATAACTGTTTTACGGCCGCAGTCTCATTCTGATCCTGCAGGATTGAGGAAGGATTGCATTAACCAGATCATTACTCACCCCGAGAAGCCAAGTCTGGGCGCATGGTATTGTCCGGGAAGTAGAAATGGAGTAGTGGTACTTTTTCATGGCTATGCTAAAGATAAATCTTCATTGATCAATGAAGCCAGAATATTCCTGGAAGCACAGTATTCTGTACTATTGGTCGATTTCAGAGGCTCATGGGAATCTTCTGAGACCTATACAACAATCGGTTACGAGGAAGCAGAAGATGTCGCTACCTCTGTTCAGTATGTTCACCAGCATAATGGACATGAAAAAATTATTCTTTATGGACAGTCCATGGGTGCAGCGGCCATATTCAGGGCGGTAGACAGTTTTGGTATAAAACCTCATGCTGTCATCGTGGAAGGCATTTTTGATGATTTATTGAACACGGTGAGTAATCGTTTTAATACATTAGGCGTCCCTGCTTTTCCCAATGCACATTTGCTAGTATTCTGGGGAGGGTCGCAGCATGGATTCAATGCTTTTACACATAATCCGGTTGACTATGCACGTGCTATGCACTTTCCTATCATGTTTCTGCACGGAGAAAAAGATAACAAAGCCACCTTATCAGACGCACTCAGAGTGTTCAAGGCAGTCCCTGTAAAACAAAAACAATTTACTATTTTTCCAGATATCGGTCACGAATCTCTGTTCAAACGCCACCCGACCAAGTGGCGTTCGGAGATTCTTACTTTTTTGATGAGGGCCGGCTAGAAACTATCTTAACCCATTAAATATGGCTTTGCAGCCAGTTCTGAATCCCAATTTTCTGGATCATGTCCTGCTGCGTTTCTAACCAATCGATGTGCTCCTCAGTATCCTCTAAAATGTGCTCAAAAATTTCACGTGAAACAAAGTCTTGGGTGGATTCACAGGCGGCAATTGCACTGATAAGTGTTTCACGGGAGACACGCTCCAGTTCGAGATCACAAGCGACACACTCCTGTGTAGTCTCACCAATAAGTAATTTACCAAGCTCCTGTAAATTGGGTAGCCCTTCTAGGAAAAGAATACGCTCAATCAGCCGATCAGCGTGCTTCATTTCCTCAATAGATTCGTGATATTCGTGATCGGCCAGCTTGCTAAAGCCCCAATTTTTATACATGCGGGCATGCAAGAAATATTGGTTGATAGCAGTTAATTCATGTTGCAGCTGACGATTTAACCAGCGGATAATATCTGCATTACCTTTCATGATTGTCTCCTTGAATGATTGATTCGCGAGGAATCAGAAACTTAGGAGAGCAACCTTAGGAAGAACCAGAAGCAGCCTGACCAGGAACTACCCGGCTTCGTACTTTGTCCAGCACCATTTTCGCATGGCACGCACAGACACCACATTGTCCAGTTACGCCTAGGCAAATCCTTAAATCGCGCATCCTTTCAGCTCCTTGTTGCACAGCCTCATGAATGTCGCGGTCGGTTACTCCCTTGCAAACACAAATATACATGAAAGATAACTTTTGTCGAATAATTTTTCAGATACTAATAAATAAGCGCAGTTGCTTTTCAGTTCACTTGGTTACTTATTCAATAATGAGAATGATTCGTGATTATATCCACATTCGACAAATTTGCAAGCAATAGTTCCAAATAATTTTGCACAAAATAATAAATTTTGTTATGAACAATCATAGTTATTTTTTTCTGTTATGAACCTACATTTATTTATTCCTGCCTTATTTTGGCCAGATGACTCTCAGTTAGAAATTTACCGTCACTTGCGGTTACCCGCGTTGGAAACCATATTTGCAAAAAGTCGACGTGTCGAAAGCTCATACCAAGCGATAGAATCCTGGTTATGCCAGACCTTTGGCATAGAAGAACAACAGGACTGGCCAGTAGCCGCTATCATGCTACCGTTGGATGGACGAGATATCGAGGTCGGGAACGACTACTGGTTACGGGCTGATCCGGTTCATCTCCGGATCGAGAATAATCACATACTCCTGGCCGATAGCCAGATGCTTGCTATTTCCCTAAAGGAAGCAGTTTCGTTTGCCGATACTATCAACGAGCAATTTGCAGGGGAGGGATGGTCGTTGCTACCGCTTTACCCTGACCGTTGGTATTTACGGAGCAGTCGATCGCCTGATTTACAAACATATCTTTTAAGTGAAGCAGCAGGTAAAAATATCAATGGTTTGTTACCTGGTGGTAAGGATGGAGCAATCTGGAATAGCAGAATCAATGCAATACAGATGCTGTTACATGACCACCCATTGAATCGGATGAGAGAAGCGCGTGATGAATTGGCGATTAACAGCCTTTGGATATGGGGTGGTGGTATTTGGCCACAGAAGATACATGCACCGTATTCTGAAGTATGGAGTGACCAGGTATTTGCGCGTGCACTGGCTAAAGCAAGTAATATCGTTTGCCATGGCTTGCCTGAAAATGCAGCAGAATTGCGACTTGCTGCCGGATCAGGTGAGCGGCTGGTCGTATTGAGTACTCTACAGAAATATGCCTGTTACCGGGATGCATACATGTGGCGGAATGAGCTGATGAAATTAGAACAGAATTGGTTCGCTCCATTGCTTCACATGCTGAAAAAAAAGCAGATAACACGGTTGACAGTGACTACCATAAATGAACATTCGACTAACTGTTTTACTATGACACCTAATCATTTGTGGAAATTTTGGGTAACCCCTCGCTCATTGGAGATCTATAGTTAACAACGATTTCTAACTGTTGTTTTGTCCGATTCTCCAAGCGAGCTTTTCATTTACGGCAAGGTTACGGAAAATGAGTGCGCACGTCATTTCAAGAATTAGTACGGTAAAGCCTTTTTTATCAGTAGTTATTGCAATGATTGCAGCAGCACTGCTGATGACACTCGATCATTTCACGTTGAATGTGGGGTCACAGGTTACTACTATGCTGTGGGCGGTATTGATCGTAACGATATTGGTTACGATGTTACAAATTGCTCATACAGAAAAAGCTTTCTCAAAACAGTTAATACAATTGGTCGTTCAGAAGGAGCGACTTGCCAATGAGATCAAATACCGGCTCTGGGCTGAAAAAACTTCTTCAGAAAATAAGACCAAATTACAAATTGTTGATGAAAATTTTCCGGTGATGCTGGCTTATTTTAATGCAGAGCAGCAATGTCGCTACCATAATCGAGCTTTTCGCCAATGGTTTGGTCTGAAGTCGGCGCAGATAGATAATCGACCTTTACATGAATTTTTCAGTAAACCTTTTTATGCCGGTGTCAAGCATGCCATCGAACGTGTCCTGACTGGAGAAACCATACAGAATCAGCATATTCAACAATTAGCCAATCGATCCACCTGCCTTATTACGGGTCAATTGGTACCTCATTTCGATGCTAACGGCAGGGTGGTAGGATTTTATACACTTTATACCCCGCGTCTTTTGAGAGATGGGGAACGGTTGCCTGAAAGTGAAGAAATACAACCTGCGGCAGAAAGTAACCAGATACAAGAAAAAAGCATACAGAACACGTCGAGTAGTCACGCTGCGTATCACTTGACACAAGCGCACATTGATTCATCCGAGCGAATCATCCAGGCTATTGAGCAGGGAGCATTCCACCTCTATTGTCAGAAAATAGTATCGGTAAAATCGTGCCGGGATGCCGGAGTTCATTATGAAATACTCATACGGATGGCCGAAGAAGAATCAAGCCTTATTCCACCTGGGGCTTTCCTTCCGCTTGTCGAAAAACATGGTTTGATGTCCCGTCTGGATCGATGGGTAGTCGATCAGGCAATCAAATGGTTAATGGAACATGTGATTGGCCGTGAAATTTCATTTTGTATCAATGTAGCCGGAGATACGCTTAGGGATAAGGCGTTCGCAGATTTTATTCAGAAACGGTTGGCAACATCACAAGTTCGGCCGCAAAACTTATGTTTTGAAATTGAAGTATCCGATACTATAGAAAACTTGCCTGATACTATATTCTTTGCCAAGAAGATGAATTGCTTGGGTTGCCGGGTTTCGTTGTGCAGCTTTAATCATGATCGAGCCTCATTCAATTTACTGAAAAATATCAAAGCTGACTTTCTGAAAATTGACGGAAGCCTGATTTGCAATATACTTCGTGATTCAGAAAATCTAGAGAAGGTACAGGATATCAACCGATTTGCACATGTTCTCAAAATAAAGACCATTGGTGAATTGGTTGAAACCCCAGAGGTTCTGGACAAGTTGACAGAAATTGGTATTGATTATGCACAGGGCTTTGGTATTGGACGGCCCCATCCACTTAGAGTTATTGAATAATCACTTTTACCGCTTCATTAATTACTGTGTCAGGCGTCGATAAGATTCCCGGTATTTTTCCATGGTTTGTGTAAGGATTTCAGTGGGAATGTGAGGTGCAGGGGGGATTTTATTCCAGCTGATTCGCTCCAGCCAGTCACGAATAAATTGTTTGTCATAGCTGTGTGGTGTACTTCCAGGCTGGTAGCCATCGATAGGCCAGAAGCGCGAAGAATCCGGTGTTAAAATTTCGTCGATGAGATAAAGCTGACCAGTATCATCCAGGCCGAATTCGAACTTAGTATCAGCGATGATTATTCCCCGCCCAAGTGCGTATTCAGCAGCTTCAGTGTAAAGGGTGATTGCCTGTTTACGCACCAGCGCGGTGAGAGGTATCCCCAATAGTTGTTCACAGGCAGCATACGAAATGTTTTCATCATGCAGACCTGCCTCTGCTTTGGTGGAGGGGGTGAAAATTGCACCATTCGGAATTTGATCTGCTTCCTGCAGGTTATCCGGCAACGTGATACCACCGATCATTCCGTCATGCTGATAATCTTTCCAGCCTGAACCGGAGAGGTAGCCTCGCACGATCGCTTCGATCGGCAATGGTTTCAGTTTTCTGACGACGAAGGCCCGGTCTGTGATCTGATCTCGCTCCTGAGGTAATACAACCGATTCAGGGGTGATGCCAGTGAGATGGTTGGGCATGATGTGAGCCAGTTTCTCAAACCAGAACTGAGAAATCTGCGTCAGGATTTTTCCTTTTTCCGGAATCGGAGTAGGCAATACCACATCAAATGCGGAAATACGATCAGTTTGTACTATCAATAGCTTATCGTCATCTACTGCATAAATATCGCGCACTTTGCCACGATGAAGCAACGGAAGACTGGCGATATTTGTTTCGAAAAGGGCAGAGATCATAGTGAAGTCTGATTTTCATAAACATTATACTGGGACTGCAGTTCATTTTTGATACCTTGTGCATGCTGCAGCGCTTCTTCTACCGTGTCTGCCAGTACGGTAAAGTGCCCCATTTTTCTACCCGGCTTTGCTGCGTGTTTACCATACAGGTGTAGCTTGACCATCGGATAACGTAACACCTGATTCCAGTCGGGTTCACCATTTTGCCAAAGATCTCCCAATACATTTGTCATCACGGCGGCTTGCGTTAGCTTAGTACTACCTGGTGGAATGCCACATAACACGCGAACTTGCTGTTCAAATTGAGAAGTGATACAGGCATCAAGCGAGTAATGACCACTGTTATGTGGACGGGGGGCGATTTCATTGATCAGTAGCTGCCCATCAGCCAGGACAAAAAACTCGATGCATAGAACTCCTATATAGTTCAATCGGGTGATTATTTGCTGAGCAACTTTGCAGGCATGCCGGGTAATTTCATCCGGTACACGAGCAGGTACAATACTCGTATCCAGGATACCCTGGAGATGCCGATTTTCCGCTACAGGAAAGAAAGTGATCTGATCATCGTGACCGCGAGCCAGAATGACAGAGATTTCGCATGCAAGTGGCAGTAATTTTTCCAGTACACATGGCTCATGCTTGAGGCTGCCAAATGCTGCAGATAGTGCATCAGCAGACTTAACTGCTACCTGTCCTTTACCATCGTAGCCGAATTGACTGACCTTAAGTATTCCGGGAAATAGGGAGGCATCGATCCCGCCAGAGATGTCTTTTTTATTACGAATGACGGTAAACGGCGCTACCGAGAAACCATTGCCCGCAAGAAACTGCTTTTCCAGGATACGGTTCTGGGTAATTGAAACGCTCTCGGCATCCGGGCTGACTATACAATATTGCGCCAGATAACGCAGTGCCTGCGCGGGCACATTCTCGAATTCCGTCGTTACTCCTGCGCAGGTTGAACCTAATCGATCGAGCGCCTGATAATCCAGGTAATCCGCACATAAATGATGCTCAGCGACATTCCCTGCGGGACTATCTTCCGCCGGATCCAGAACAGTTACCCGGTATCCCATGCGCTGGGCCGCCATTGTAAACATACGTCCAAGTTGCCCACCTCCCAGTAGGCCAAGCATGGCACCTGGCTTGATACTCATGCTTCTGGCAGTGTCATGGCTGTTACGGCAGCGGTCTGGTCTTTACGGAACTGATTAAGTTTCTCTGCCAGTGAGGTATCTTCCGTAGATAATATGGCAATCGCGAACAATGCCGCATTGGTCGCACCGACTTCTCCGATAGCAAAAGTGGCGACAGGTATCCCCTTAGGCATTTGCACGATGGATAACAGCGAATCTATACCCTGCAGATATCTTGAAGTGACCGGGACACCCAATACCGGTAAAATAGTTTTTGCGGCAATCATTCCAGGCAAATGTGCTGATCCCCCCGCACCGGCGATAATACATTTAATACCGCGCGCGCGCGCGGTTTCAGCATAGCCGAACATGCGATCCGGTGTACGGTGTGCGGAGATGATTAGAGTTTCATAGGGAACACAGAAATCTTTCAAAATATTTGCAGCATATTGCATGACATTCCAATCGCTGTTGCTGCCCATGACGATACTGACTGATGGACGATCCACCTGAAATCCTTACCTAATATCCAGAATAAACCAAAAATACGCCAAAGTATGGTGCAAGTAGTAATGATAAACTAGAATAACTCAGTCGGTCCGAAAGTTTTATGTAGCAGGCAGAGGGTTTATCGAAAGGATTCTAAGGAACCTGTGAAAAAACACAGCGATGGCAGCTTGGGTAAGTTTTCAGGAACTTCAGGGGGTGCCCTACTTGGCAATCTTTTCTTTCCTATTAATCAGGCAGCAGGAATCAAATGAATTTTCAGCGAGGACAGAAAAAAGAAGAACCGGAGATCAATCTCGTCCCTATGATCGATGTGCTGTTGGTAATCCTTATTTTTTTGGTTATTACCACTACCTATTCGAAATTTTCAGAGTTGGAAATAACATTGCCACAGGCCGCGACTGTTGAGACAGATATTACACCTGATTCTCCTAAGGTCATTGATGTATCGATCAATGCCAAGGGTGATTACACGATCAACCTTATACCGACGAAATTTACCAGTATTGAGAGTTTGCGTGACGCATTGCAGGCGGCTGCCGAGACTCAGGAAAACCCGATCATCATCATTAATGCTGATGCAAAGGCGACGCATCAGTCAGTTATTACCATTATGGAAGCTGCAAGACTGGCAGGATACAATCAGGTGACCTTTACAACTGAAATAACAGATAACAATAAATAATATTCTTTGTATATAACAGCTTAATCTTATGACTTCATTATTCAATTTCATTTTTAGAGGAGAGAAAATGAGCAATAATCTGGATAACTTTTCAAAGGCGGCTCAGTCTGGTGATACATACGTGTTAGCACCTCTTCCTTATGCCGATAATGCACTGGAACCGGTCATTTCTGCCCATACACTGAGTTTTCATTATGGAAAGCATCATAAGGCTTATGTAGATAATCTGAATAAGCTCGTTGCAGGGACGCCATTTGCCGGACAATCACTGGAACAGATTGTCACGGCTACAGCCGGTCAGACGGAAAAGGCCGGGATCTTCAATAATGCTGCACAAATCTGGAATCACATGTTCTACTGGCATAGCCTGAGCCCCAAAGGTGGTGGAGAACCGCCAGCCGCTTTGAAACAAAAAATCGAAGCAGCATTTGGCAGCGTAGAAGCCTGCAAACAGGAGTTCGCCAATGCAGCAGTTACTCAGTTTGGAAGTGGTTGGGCCTGGTTGGCGCAGGAGGGAGATAAATTAACAATCATTAAAACCAGCAATGCCGATTCACCACTGACACGTGGAATTCGACCACTACTGACCATCGATGTGTGGGAGCATGCTTATTATCTGGATTTTCAGAACCGGCGACCGGATTACGTCAATACGGTGCTCGACAAGCTGATCAATTGGGAGTTTGCTGCGGCAAATCTCGGCTAATCCTTCATCATTTTTATGCCGGATATTACCATTGCACTTTCCAAGGGACGGATCTTCGAAGACACCGTCCCTTTTCTGAAAGCAGCCGGGATCGTCGCGCAGGATGATCCGGAAACCTCACGTAAATTGATCATTACTACCAACCAGCCCAATGTACGGCTCATCATGGTACGTGCTACTGACGTACCGACTTACGTACAATATGGTGCAGCAGATTTGGGTGTGGCAGGCAGGGATGTGCTGCTGGAGCATGATGGTACCGGCTTGTATCAACCTTTGGATCTGAAGATCGCCCGCTGTCGTATGATGGTTGCAGTAAGGAGTGGATTCGATTACGCCTCGATAGTTTTTCAGGGAGCACGTTTGCGGGTCGCTACCAAGTATGTCAAAACTGCCCGTGATCATTTTGCTGCAAAGGGCATGCATGTTGATCTGATTAAGCTGTACGGTTCGATGGAGCTTGCGCCATTAGTTGGTCTGGCTGATGCAATTGTCGATCTGGTCTCGACCGGTAGTACACTCAGGGCTAATCATCTGCAGGCTGTCGAGGAAATCATGCCGATTTCGGCCCGCTTGATCGTCAATCAGGCGGCACTGAAATTGAAAAATACCACGATACAACCTTTACTGGAAGCCTTTAGTGCTGCAATTCCCACCAATGCATAATTCAACCATCCAGAAAATCCATGGTTTATATCAAACGGTTATCATCTTCCGACAAACATTTTGAGCAAGCGCTCAATGCCTTACTGGGTTTTGAAGTCACTCAGGATGCGGCGATCGATCAAACGGTCGTTCAGATTCTTGAACAAGTGAAAAAACATGGCGATGAAGCATTACTTGAATATACACGTCGCTTCGATAATCTGGACTTGACTGAAATCAAACAAATCGAATTGCCCCGGGATCGCTGGCAGGCTGCCTTGCAGACACTTGGTACCAGTGAGCGTGAAGCACTGGAACTGGCCGCTTCCCGTATACGGGGTTATCATGAGAAACAATTATCGCAGTCATGGCATTATGTTGAGCCGGATGGCACGCTGCTCGGGCAAAAAATCACTGCGCTGGACAGGATCGGGCTATATGTACCAGGTGGCAAGGCGGCTTATCCTTCGTCAGTGCTGATGAACGCAATTCCCGCCAAGGTAGCGGGTGTCGGGGAACTTATTATGGTGACACCGACACCGGATGGAGAAAAGAATCCGTTAGTACTGGCAGCGGCTGCAATCTGTGAAGTGGATCGGATTTTTACCATTGGTGGCGCACAGGCAGTCGGTGCACTGGCTTTTGGGACGGCTACCGTACCAAAAGTGGATAAAATTGTCGGTCCCGGTAATGCTTATGTCGCAGCAGCCAAGCGCCATGTGTTTGGATCAGTGGGTATCGACATGCTGGCAGGGCCATCCGAGATTCTGGTGATCTGTGATGGAAAAACTGATCCTGACTGGGTGGCTATGGATTTATTCTCCCAGGCTGAGCATGATGAGCAAGCACAATCCATTCTGCTTTGTCCGGATGATGCATTCCTTGATGCAGTTGTGGCTAGCATTACCCGGTTGATAGATACCATGCCACGCCAACGTGTAATTCGTGCCTCGTTGGAGAGTCGTGGCGCTTTGATCAAGGTGCGTGATTTGGAAGAAGCCTGCATGATTGCGAATCGGATTGCACCTGAGCATCTCGAGTTATCCGTAGCACAGCCAGAACGATGGGTGGACAGCATCCGGCATGCCGGTGCGATTTTTCTCGGGCGGCATACTTGTGAAGCGCTTGGGGATTATTGTGCAGGTCCCAATCATGTGCTTCCAACTTCGGGTACAGCTCGCTTTTCTTCGCCGCTGGGAGTTTATGATTTCCAGAAACGTACAAGTCTGATTCAGGTATCACCGGCCGGTGCAGCCCAGCTAGGCAGCGTGGCTGCCATTCTGGCAAAGGGGGAAGGACTTGAGGCACATGCCAAGTCTGCCGAGTACCGTTACCAGTAAATCATCAACCGGAATTTTGATGAACGGTTTGCATGTCCTGTACCGGATACCTGATAGATCAGAACAAACATGTTCTACAGGCGCAATATTTGAAGGTGACAGGTCATGACTGACCAGCAGTTTGATATCGTCATCGTGGGGGGAGGGCCGGTAGGCATGGCGCTAGCGTTGGCGCTGCGCGAATATGAGTTTTCAATCTTGTTGCTCGAAGCACGCGGATTACCAGAAAAGGTGGATGATCCCCGTCCACTGGCGCTTTCGTATGGAAGTCATCTGATTTTACGGCGTCTGGGTATCTGGGAAGACTTGCTACAGCCCACACCGATTACGACGATCCACATTTCTAATTTTGGTCATTTCGGGCAGACTATCTTAACCCCGGACGACGCAGGTGTTGCAGCTTTGGGTTATGTCGTGAACTACCATGATCTGTATCATTCAATGCATCGGTCCTTGCGGGAATGCCGGGTGATGTACCAGGTCGGTGCTCAGGTTATTGCTGTCCAGACGGATTCCTCTCAGGCACAGGTCACTTACCAGCAGGATGGATCGACCAGACAAGTACGGACTAAATTATTGGTGCTGGCTGATGGCGGGCAACTGGCTGAACAGATAGCTGAAATCGGCTACCATATTCATAACTACCAACAGCACGCAATCGTAGCCAACGTCAAAGTTGAAATATCTCGGCAGGGAACCGCATTCGAACGTTTTATGCTTGATGGACCATTGGCATTACTGCCGTCGGGAGAAGGGTATGCATTGGTATGGACGATGCCGTCCGCTAAATCGGATATCATATTAAAGCTTGATGACAAATCATTTCTGTCTCGTTTGCAGGACCATTTTGGAGACTGCCTGGGCAGCTTTATTCATACAGGGAAAAGATCAGGTTTCCCGTTGATACTCAAGCATGCATCGGTCGTGACCTCGCAACGGACTGTATTGATAGGTAACGCTGCACAGACTCTGCATCCGGTTGCTGGGCAGGGTTTTAATCTGGGTTTACGTGATGCGTGGGAACTGGCTGATGAAATCAGTCATGTTTTACCAGGAATAATGGGTGAACCAGGATCAGTCAGAATGCTGACAGCATACAGAAAGCGACGCAGAGGCGACAGAGACGCAGGCAGATTGTTCACTGACTCTCTGGTTAAGCTATTTACTACCGATCTCCCATTACTTCAGACAGTCAGCGGAGTAGGATTAACGGTGCTGGATTGCTTGCCACCTGTCAAGCGTTTCGTTGCACGTCGAATGATATTTGGCACAAAAGGTTAGTTTGTTAGATAATCCCAACTTCACGGGTAGATGAGTAAAAGAACTTGGGGATAGAATGTCGAACGCCTGTTGTTACTTTTGATGCGCGGGTAGGTGTAACCTAAAAAATACAGGATAATGATCTCCTTTCCATTCAATGAATGATATTTCCTCCCTCAATACCAGGAGAACCGTTGAGCATTTCCAGTATCGTTGATTTTTACTCGATGCTCTGGTCTGAAGCTTAGTCCATCTTCTCATGCAAATTGGTCCATATACGCTTAAAAACAAATTGATCGTTGCTCCTATGGCAGGCGTGACTGATCGCCCTTTCCGGCAATTATGTAAGCGGATGGGGGCAGCCATGGCAGTTTCCGAAATGGTTTCCAGCAACTCTTTGTTATGGGGATCGGAGAAAACCCGGCGCCGTGCCTGTCATGAAGGAGAAGTCAGGCCAGTATCGGTCCAGATTGCCGGTGCAGATCCCGCTATGATGGCGCAGGCCGCGCATCATAACGTCGCACAAGGTGCTGAAATCATCGACATTAACATGGGTTGTCCCGCAAAAAAAATCTGTAACGTCATGGCAGGCTCGGCTTTATTGAAAGATGAAATGCTGGTCGGAAGAATTCTTGATGCAGTGGTAAAAGCAGTGGATGTGCCGGTAACGTTAAAGATCAGAACAGGTTGGGATACGCAGAATAAAAACGCTGTCACAGTGGCACGTATTGCGGAAAGTGCCGGCATTCAGGCATTAGCCATTCATGGGCGGACGCGTGCTTGTGCTTACCGGGGAAAGGCGGAATACGATACCATTGCTGAGGTGAAAGCCGCGATTAACATTCCGGTAGTTGCCAATGGGGACATCAATACGCCGGAAAAGGCCAAAGAGGTCTTGGAATATACCAACGCAGATGCTGTTATGATCGGACGCGCTGCTCAGGGCAGGCCCTGGATTTTCCGTGAAATCAATCATTTTTTTGCCACCGGTATGTTTTTGCCACCACCGGAGGTGACAGAGATTCATCGTGTTCTGATTGATCATTTACACGAACTGTACCGTTTTTATGGTGAATTTTCCGGGGTGCGGATTGCCCGCAAGCACATCTCATGGTACACGCGGGGCCTGGCAGGTTCTGCTACGTTTCGTCATGCCATGAACCAACTTCAAACGACCGAAGCACAGCTGTCGGCTACGCATGCATTCTTCGATGAACTTGCTGATCGGGGTCGCAGGCTTGCTTATATTGACGATGAGGTAACTGCGGTATGAGTGTTATTGATGAAAATGAGATTGCGCTCTGTATCCGTAAATCCGTGGAGACCTATTTCCATGACCTGGATGGCGAAAAGCCATGCCCTATTTACGAGATGGTGATACGCAGTGTAGAAAAGCCGCTGATTGAGATCGCCATGCATTATGCTCAGGGAAATCAAAGCAAGGCTGCCGCTTTGCTCGGTATTAATCGCAATACCTTACGTAACCGACTGCTCAAACATCAGATCAAATAAGATTTTCCGAGAGATGACCATTAAACAAGCGCTGATCAGTGTTTCTGACAAAACTGGTATCGTCGAACTGGCTGTCGCCCTGCATCAGCTGAACATAGCAATCATTTCAACGGGTGGTACCGCAAAATTATTGCAGGCGTCGGGTATCCCCGTAACGGAAGTAAGTGACTATACCGGTTTTCCCGAAATGCTTGATGGTCGAGTCAAGACTCTACACCCCAGGATTCATGCCGGCATTCTTGCCAGGATGGATCTGCCTGAACATCGTCAGGTCATGGAACAGACACAGATTCCAATGATAGACCTGGTGATTGTCAACCTGTATCCATTCGCGCAATCGATCGCCCGATCGGATTGCTCGCTGGAAGAAGCTATTGAAAATATTGATATTGGTGGACCTACTCTGATTCGGGCTGCCGCCAAAAATTTTCAGCGTGTCGCTGTTGTAACAGATCCTGGCGATTACACGGCATTACTCGCACAGATGCAAGCAGCGAATGGATCAGTCGATCAGGCATATCGTTTTCAGTTGGCGCAGAAGGCTTTTTCCCATACCGCTCGCTATGATGCCGCGATCAGTAATTATCTGACTGCCCTGGATGTATCAACGCAGCAACGTAAAACATTTCCAGATCAGCTCAATCTTAATTTTACGCTGGTGCAAGCATTGCGCTATGGTGAGAATCCACATCAGCAAGCTGCTTTCTACCATGACATATCAGAGATATCAGGCGGTTTTGCCGGTTATACCCAGCTTCAGGGTAAGGAACTGTCCTATAACAACATCGCAGATACCGATGCTGCATGGGCATGTGTGCAAACTTTTGATAAACCGGCCTGTGTAATCGTCAAGCATGCCAATCCATGCGGTGTAGCAATTGCCGATAGGCCTGTTACCGCTTATGAGAAAGCGTTCGCAACTGATCCGGTTTCTGCGTTCGGGGGTATCATTGCGGTCAATCGTGCGGTCGAAACTGATTTAGCCAAGGCTGTGCTGAATCAGTTCGTGGAAGTCATTGTTGCGCCGGCGTTTACGCCTGATGCCAGACTGATTTTGGCTGAAAAACCTAACATTCGTGTGCTGACGGTACCACTAGAGGCTCATATCAATATTTATGATCTGAAACGAGTAGATGGTGGGCTACTGGTTCAGACACCGGATGATTTCAATCTTACGATGGATCAGTTACGTGTCGTTACACGAACCCAGCCGACTGAAGCACAGATTGAAGATTGTTTGTTTGCCTGGCGGGTAGCGAAATTCGTCAAATCCAATACGATCGTGTTTTGTGCCAACGGTCAGACACTCGGCATCGGTGCCGGGCAAATGAGTCGTGTCGACAGTGCACGTATCGCATCCATTAAGGCGGAGCAGGCTAATCTTGATTTATGCGGATCAGTTGTTGCTTCGGATGCTTTCTTTCCGTTCAGGGACGGACTGGATGTACTGGCTGAGGCAGGTGCCAAGGTCGTGATTCAGCCTGGTGGTAGTATTCGTGATAAAGAAGTCATTGATGCAGCTGACGAACAGGGCCTGGCGATGATATTTACCGGCGTTCGGCACTTCAGACATTGAAGTGCTGTACTTTCCTCGCCATTTACCGTATTACCTTCTGTCATAATCCCTTACAAACAGAAAGATGAAATTACTCGTTGTCGGCAGTGGCGGCAGGGAACATGCCATAGCATGGAAGCTAGCTCGGTCCCCACGTGTAGAAAAAGTTTTCGTAGCACCAGGTAACGCCGGTACTGCTCTGGAACCAGGGCTGGAGAATGTTCCACTCACAGCTATTCCTGATCTGGTAGCGTTTACCCAGCGAGAAAAGATCGGTTTGACTGTCGTGGGCCCGGAAATGCCATTGACGGAAGGGATTGTCGATGCATTTCAGGCTGCGGGTCTAAGAATATTTGGTCCAACCCGAAATACTGCCCAACTGGAAGCTTCTAAACTTTTTTCCAAGGCGTTCATGCATCGCCATGGTATTCCGACTGCGGTCTGTGAAAGTTTTGAAGATGCGGCAGCAGCGCATCACTATATCGATCAGCATCAGTTGCCTGTTGTCATTAAAGCCGATGGTCTGGCAGCTGGTAAAGGAGTAATCGTTGCCCAAACATCGAGTGAAGCGCATGCGGCGGTAGATACCATGCTGATTGAAAACAAGCTTGGTACGGCTGGTTCACGTATTTTGATCGAAGACTATCTGGAAGGAGAAGAAGCCAGTTTCATTGTATTGTCTGACGGACGGAATGCGTTACCACTGGCTACCAGTCAGGATCATAAACGTCTGCTGGATGGTGACCGAGGTCCCAACACCGGTGGTATGGGTGCTTATTCGCCTGCTCCGGTCATTACACCTACCCTGCATGCCAAAATCATGCGTGAGGTCATTACTCCTGCCATAAATGGTATGGCACAGGAGGTTCAACCTTATGTCGGATTTCTTTATGCAGGGCTGATGATTTCCCCACAGGGTGGGATTAAGGTACTGGAGTTTAATTGCCGTCTGGGAGATCCGGAAACCCAGGTCATTATGCTACGATTGAAAACTGATCTGCTCGCGCTGCTTGAAAATGCTGTCAACGGTACACTGGATCAGGTGGAGATTGAGTGGGATCGCCGGGTGGCATTATGCGTGGTAATGGCGGCACAAGGCTATCCTGATAACCCGCGCAAAAATGACGTTATCCATGGCCTGGATACAATTGCGGGTCAGAATACCACCGACGAGTTTCACATTTTTCATGCTGGGACGACATTAGGTAATCGGAATCAGCAGGAAATCCTGACTGCCGGTGGTCGTGTACTGAGTGTTGCAGCATTAGGTGAAAATATCAGATTAGCTCAACTGCGAGCCTACGATCTGGCGGCGAACATTCGTTTCGATGGTTGTCAGATGCGTTGGGATATTGGTTATAAGGGGATGGTGAATCATCATTTGCCGGGTTAGCTTACAATATGCTCGCACCACTATCGCTTGTTTCCCTCTGCTTTTAGATGGCTGCCAGGAAGCGCTCTACTTCGGCCAAATCACGTGTGCGTTTCATAGGTGGCAGACTTTGCCAGATACGTCTGCCATATGATTTGGATATTAAGCGTGGATCACAAATCATGAGTACACCCCGGTCGTTTTCATCCCGGATCAGACGGCCGGCACCTTGTTTTAAGCTGATGACGGCATGTGGCAGTTGATATTCCATGAAAGCGTTGCGGCCTTCCTGGTTAAGTTTATCGATTCGTGCGGACAATACTGGATCGTCCGGTGAAGCAAACGGTAACCGGTCGATAATCACTAATGACAAGGCGCGACCGCGCACATCGACACCTTCCCAGAAAGATTGACTACCGACCAAAACAGCATTTCCCAGTTTACGAAAGCGATCCAGTGTGGCTGAGCGGGTTTCCTGTCCCTGCAACAGCAGCGGAAACTCAAGTTGCTCCAGCTCAAAAGCAGCGCGTAATGATTCATACACCTGTTGCATGGCGCGTAAACTGGTACATAGAAAAAATGCCCGTCCTTGACTGGCGCGGATGACCGGTAACGTTGCCTGAATAATGCTTTCTGTGTAACGGGGTGTATTGGGATCGGGCAGCTGGGTCGGTACATAGAGCAGGGCCTGATTCGGAAAATCAAAAGGACTATCCCAGCAACCTGCTTTCGTTGTAGCTAACCCCATTATCTGATTGTAGTGGGAAAAGTCTTTTTTGACGGATAAAGTGGCAGAAGTAAAAATCCATGCGCGGGCTGAAGCATTGAGCTGCTTACTGAATGTTTCCGCAATGGATAACGGGGTGGCATTAAGCTGCAGGCTGTGGCTGAAGGTTTCTACCCAGCGGACAAATTTCTGAGCTTCCGATTGTTCAGACCATTGCCTGACCTTTGTCAATATGATTTGTGCACGTTGCCAGCAGTTTTCCAGCCCTTGTGAACGCATGGCCTGATTTTCCAGCAGCTCGACAAGCAGTTTTAGTTTTTCCTGAAGCGTATGTAAAGCAGTATTGAATCCTGGACGTTGTGTTGCCAGTGTCGACGAAAGACGCTGATGTTTTTCGGCGATCGTCAGATGCAGATCAAGTGCAGCTTTTTCTGCCGCTGCTGCGGTGTCTGAGAGTAAGGTAAAATCCGGGGCACTGAGCGTTGCCTCAGCCAGCGTGTCACGTACCAGTACTAATATCTGACCGGTACTGACCGATTCGCCGAAAAATAGACTGGCGACTTCAGGTAACTGGTGGGCCTCATCGAAAATGACGGTATTACAGGCCGGTAGCAATTCGGACAGCCCTTCATCACGCAGCATGACATCTGCAAAGAACAGATGGTGGTTGACGACGATTAAGTCAGCGGAAAGAGCGCGCCTGCGTGCTTCCATGACGAAACATTGTTTGTAGTTCGGGCAGTCGGATCCCAGACAGTTTTCCCGTGTGGAGGTCACATATTGCCAGATAGTCGCATGTTCAGGGACTTTGTCCAGTCCGCTTTTATCACCATGGCCACTGGTACGAGCATAACGTTCGATCAGATCGAGATATTTCACTTCTATACGGTTGGCGAAGTGAATATGGTCTGATTTCAGGGTACGTTCAAGATGATAATGACAGATATAGTTAGCACGTCCTTTTAATAGGGCAACAGTGACCGGGATTTTCAAGGCGGCACGCATAGTCGGGATATCACGCTGGAACAGCTGGTCCTGCAAGGTTTTGGTACCAGTGGATAAAATGACTTTTTCGCCTGACAGCAGAGCTGGCACCAGATAGGCAAAAGTTTTGCCGGTGCCGGTGCCTGCTTCGGCAACCAGGGTTTCCCGTTTTTCTATGGCTTGTGCAATGGCTCGTGCCATTTCCAGTTGCTGAACACGGGGGCGATAATCCGGGATCGCTTGAGCGAGCAATCCATTGGCCGAAAAAATAGCAGTAAGATCAGACATCAAAAAAAAATTATCGGATAATGGCGCCTTAGCAACAAATAAACAAGGTAGGTTTCCCTAGCTACAATGCGGTGTGCTCTCAGCATCCAGAATAGTACCGGATTATCCGGGCCAGTGAGGTCGGCTGTAAATCGTAATACATCGAGAAAAGCAATTCATAATAAAACCCTGCTGAAATTTTCGTCTAAATGAAGGTATCCACATTTCGTTTGCTACTATATATATTGTTGTTTCTACTGCCAATCCAGGTCATAGCAGAGGATCGATTGTTCAAAGCGGACGAAAATCAACCAGTTTATATCGAAGCGGACAAGATCGAGGGATATTATCAGCAGGAAATCGAAGCAACCGGTAGTGTACGATTGCGGCGGGGGGATCAGGTATTATCGGCGGACCGTATCAAATATTACCAGAATACCGAAGATACCGAGGTTGAAGGCAATGTGTTACTCGATCGCCCCGACGATATTTTGCAGGGTACGTATCTGCAGATGAACCTGCAGACTGGCATAGGTGAATTGAATGATCCGTACTATTTTATAAAAGATGGGAGTGGGCGCGGCAGCGGAGATCTGTTGTTTCTGGAAGGTGAAGATCAGTACAGATTGAAGCAAGGGCATTATACGACATGCCCGGTTGGTAATGATGACTGGTACATTCTGGCTGACGACCTGGAAATAGACAACGAAAAAGAGGTGGGAACTGCACGGCATGTATCGGTTCGCTTCAAAGACGTTCCGATCTTGTATTTACCCTGGATAAATTTTTCTTTCAGCGGGCAGCGAAAAACCGGTTTACTGGCACCTATCGTCGGCAATACAGCAAGAAGTGGTGTGGAAGTATCTGTCCCTTTCTATTGGAACATTGCGCCCAATTATGATGCCACGATTGCTCCACGTCTCATGAGCAGGCGCGGTCTGATGCTGAATAATGAATTTCGTTATATGGGGCAGACGCTGGGAGGCCAATTGTTGCTCGATCTCTTGCCGGACGATTTGGTGACGGATACGACACGCTATGCCCTGCAGCTTAATCATGCTCAATGGCTGGGAAGCGGATGGTTCGGCATGGTTCATTACAATAGGGTATCAGACGATGATTACTTCCGGGACTTGAGCAATAACATCGCATTTACTTCTCGGACCAACCTGCTGCAGCAAGCGACGGCTACCTATCAGGGTGGATTGGGGCGTGATGGCGTAATCATTTTTAACGCCATGCTGCAACAGTTTCAAACGATCCAGGATCCCAGAGCAAGAATTATCTCTCCTTTTAAGCGTTTGCCACAGTTTTCTCTAAATGCGATAAAACGCGATATATACGGTCTGGATCTCGATTTTGCCGGTAGCTGGACTCACTTTTCGCATCCTACCCTGCCGCATGGATTACGCATGGCACTTTTTCCCAGTATCAGCTTGCCTTTAAACACTTCGTACGGTTATATCAGACCCCGGATCGGATTGCACCATACCCGCTATAATCTGAATACACCGGCTCACCATCTAACGGAGGATAAACATCCTACCCGGACATTGCCAATATTCAGTCTGGATAGTGGTGTAGTATTTGAACGCGATACGACATTATGGAATGAAAATTTTATTCAAACCATTGAGCCACGGTTGTTTTACGCTTATATCCCGTTTAGGGATCAGGATAGGCTGCCGAATTTCGATTCGGCTGAAATGGACTTCAATTTCGCTCAGATATTCATGGAAAGAAGGTTCAGTGGTGAGGATCGGATCAACGATGCTAATGAGGTTACACTGGCAATGACTTCGCGCCTGATTCATTCTGCAACGGGTAATGAACGTCTGCGTTTTTCAGTAGGGCAAAAAATTCGTTTCCAGGATCGTAGACAAGTACCGGATACGCCTCAGATAACCAGTACAGGATCCGATTTTATTGCTGAACTCTTCGGCAGTATTACTCCCCATATTACGACGGATACGAGCGTACAGCTCAACCAGAATAATTTCCTGACAGAGAAAATACGCGCAGGTATCAGTTATCATCCGGCACCGGGCAAGGTTTTAAACGCCGGCTATCGTTTTACACGAGGAGTTTTCGAACAGGTAGATGTTTCCACTCAATGGCCTTTTATGAAAAACTGGCAGGGTTTTGCCAGCATCAATTACTCATTGAGAGATGACAGGTTGCTCGCCGGTTTGCTGGGTCTGGAGTATAACGCCTGCTGCTGGTCGTTACGCCTGGTGGCCAATCGTTTTACTACTGCTACCCAGAGAACTTCGACCAATATTTTCGTTCAACTTGAATTGAACAATTTGATGAAAATCGGTACCAATCCGATACGGGTGTTACAGGAGGGTATACCTGGATACACACGAACGGACTGGCAATAATTTATTCACTGGCCTCATTTCCAGTTTTCAAGTACCGCGCTTTGGTTTTAGAAAATTTTATGAAATCGAAATTCAGAACACTTGTCACGATCGGATCAATCATAGCAATCATGGCTGTGGACGGCTGGACGCAGGATCCTGATATACCGGACTCCGGTATGCCAGACAGAATCAGTGGAATCAGATCCATCGATCACATCGTAGCGGTGGTCAATGAGGAGGTGATTACCCAGCAGGAGGTCAATGAGGCATTACAGAATACCATGCGGCAATTGCAAAGGCAGAATGTGCAGTTACCACGTAGAGATGTTCTGGAAAAGCAGTTGCTGGAGCGCATGATCCTCAAAAAGATACAGCTGCAGCGTGCTAAAGAAATCGGGCTAACGGTCAGTGACAATGATCTCGACCAGACTTTACGCCGAATTGCTCAGGATAATAATCTTACGATGGAAGAATTCCGTCGGGCACTCGATCAGGAAGGTACCAATCTAAAGAAATTTCGTGAGGAAATCCGTGAAGAAATCCTGATGGTGCGCTTGAAAGAACAGGAAGTGAACAGTCGGGTCAACGTGACTGAAAGTGAAATCGATAATTTTTTACATACACAGGAAACTTCTTCCATCGGTAATGATGAATACCGTATCGCACATATTCTGGTACAGGTTTCCGATCAGATGGACGAGATGCAGATTGCGGCGAGACGCAAGCGTGCTGAAGCTGCTTTGGAAGATCTCTTGCAGGGAGTTGGCTTTGCCCAGGTATCTGCTGAATATTCCGATGCTCCTAATGCGATGGAAGGTGGTGAACTCGACTGGCGGCCTATCGGTCAGATGGGGTCACCTTTCGCAGATTTGCTCGTCGACATGCAGCCCGGTGATATAACGCCGGTCATACAGAGCCCGATCGGGTTTCATATTCTGAAGCTGCTTGAGCGCCGGCAACAGGAAACGTCGGCAGTGATTGTCGAGCAAACGCACGCTCAGCATATTCTGATTAAAATCAGTGAGCTGATTTCGGAGGATGATGCACGTCAGCAAATTACACAGATCAATGAGCGTATCAGTAATGGTGTAGATTTTGCTGAAATGGCCAAGGCTCATTCCGAAGATGCCAGCGCTGCTGCAGGCGGTGATCTTGGTTGGGTATCTCCCGGTGATACCGTGCCCGAATTTGAACAGGCTATGAACGCATTGCTTCCGGGACAAGTCAGTCCACCTGTACGTACATCGTTCGGCTGGCATCTGATCAAGGTTATCGAACGCCGTTCACAAGATGTGAGTGAACAGCAACAGCGTGAATCAGTACGTCAGACCATTCATGCCCGTAAAGCAGATATGGTCGTTCAGGAGTGGTTGCAGCAACTCAGAGATCAGGCTTATGTCGAGTATAAAGTCGAAGACAGCTAAGGCCTTATAGCCACCAGAACACTCGGGAATAAATCTGTTGTCTGGTGGTCATATCGACCGTAACGTAATCGAATATCGCTGTTATACTTTCCTTGTTTTCTCATAATTGATTGGATGTAACATTGACTGCTTCCTTGATTCCAAAACTGTTTATAACCGCCGGTGAACCTGCCGGTATTGGTCCTGATCTGTGTGTTCAGATCGCGCAGCAGGCTTTGTCCTGTCAATTAACCGTAGTAGCTGATCGTGATCTGCTCAGTGAGCGTGCACAGAAGTTGGAGCTTCCGTTACAGGTTGTGGAAGCTGATCCAGAGGATACGCACCCCCATCAGGCAGGTAAGTTACGAGTCTTGCACGTTCCCGTCCATAATCCGGTAATAGCAGGCAAACTCGATGTCGCCAATGCAGCTTATGTACTTGAAACCTTGCAGCATGCAGTGAAAGCCTGTATGACTCGTGTGGCTGACGCCATGGTGACAGCACCAGTACATAAAGGCATCATCAGCCAATCGGGTATTCAGTTTTCGGGACATACCGAATATCTGTCAGAACTGACCGGCAGCCAGGCGGTTATGATGCTGGTGGGAGGTGGAATGCGTGTTACGCTCGCTACTACACACTTGCCGCTTAAGGATGTATCCGCGGCGATTACACCAGCACGATTGGAACAAAGGTTACGGATTATTCATCACGATCTCGTTGCACGCTTTGCCATTGAGCACCCATGTATTGCGGTAGCAGGATTGAATCCTCATGCGGGAGAATCCGGTCATCTCGGACGTGAAGAAATTGATGTCATCATTCCAGTGCTCGAAAAGCTGCGTGCTGAGGGAATGAACCTGCTCGGTCCTCTGCCGGCTGATACGTTGTTCAACCCCCCTCAACTCAAAGGGTATGATTGTATTTTTGCCATGTATCATGATCAGGGTCTGCCGGTGCTCAAACATGCCAGTTTCGGCAGTGGCGTCAACGTCAGCTTGGGTTTACCCATCATTCGTACATCGGTCGATCACGGTACCGCCCTGGATCTGGCAGGGACCGGACAGGCCGATCCCGGCAGCATGCGTGCTGCCATTCAAATGGCGTTGACGCTGGTCGAGAAAGCGCAGCAACATTCACTACTTTGGCAAAAAAATCCTGATAAGGAAACGGCATAGACTGGCCGCGCGATACCTTCAGTATTCAACGGTATCCAAAATACTTCGTCATGCGGCATATTCCCCGCAAGCGCTTCGGGCAGAATTTTCTGATTGATCCTTGTATCATTGCCGAGATTATTCGTACCATTCAACCGGCCGAACAGGATCGATTGATTGAAATCGGTCCCGGACTGGGCGCATTAACTGGCCCGCTGCTGGGAATACTTAATGAGTTACACGTCATTGAAATTGACCGGGACATCGTCAACTATCTGACACATACGTATGCTGGAAAGCGTCTGATCATCCACAATACCGATGCCCTAAAATTTGATTTCGCGCAATTGGGAACTAACCTGCGGATCGTTGGCAATTTACCCTATAACATTTCCACGCCACTCCTGTTTCATCTGGCCCAATTCTGTAACCATATCAATGATATGTATTTTATGCTGCAGCTGGAAGTCGTTGAGCGCATGGTAGCCGTTCCCTCCACACCGGATTATGGACGGTTGTCACTGATGTTGCAGTACCGCTTCGACATGGAGCAGGTGATGACCGTCCCGCCAGAATCATTTCGTCCTGCTCCCAAAGTTCAGTCTGCAGTGGTACAAATGCGTCCGCGTGCAGAGACAGTTATTCCGGCAGATCAGGAAAAATTGTTCGCTGATCTAGTGACAACTGCATTTTCCCAGCGACGCAAAACTTTGCGTAATACCCTGCGTAAATATCTGGCAACCGGGGACTTCGAACAACTGGAAATTGACCCTGGTCTGCGTGCAGAGAATTTGTCGCTCGAACAATATGCAGCGATTACCAAGTATATGTCACCGTTAATGTAAAACTGACCCATCTGATGAGCAGCGTTGGGCGCATTGTTATTATGCATTTTTGACCTCAATAAACCATTTGGGCTGCATAGCATCGAAATCCTGGCGGATATTGGAAGGCAGGTAGCTGGCCGAATCCAGTACGAAAGGTTGGCCATCCACGCGCCTGAACACAACCCAGTGTCAGAAGTCTTTGCCTTCTTCCTGATGATGCTTGATGGACAACAACGCCAAATCGGGCAATGCCTCCCAGAATTCGAATGGGACTTCGTCCCTGGAAGTTTAACGCCCGCGCTTGACAACATACGTCGGACATACTGAGTATCCGATCACAGCGATTTATCCGAAGCATGGATGCCCATAGCATTGGCTGTGGCCTTCATTTCTGAATAAGTTTTACCCAGAATGTTGGCAACCGATGCGATTCCGCATCCGGTGGTTTCTTCTTGTACTACTGGTTTGAGCACTGAATCACCCTTAATGCATAACGTCAAGGATCAGGCATCGGCGGAACGCCGGTTGCCTGCATCCGCCTGTTCGGCTTTGATTCGTTTGATTCCTTCTTCAAAGGTGGTTACGGCGAAATCAGGGAACCGCATTTTAAATTTGGATGAATCAAACAGGTTGTCGTGCTCGTATCTTGGCAGTAACTCCTGAATTTCCCGTACTTTCTTGCTGAAGATTGCGCCGATCTGCAGCGCAATCTTCGGAATCACGGAATAGGGAAGATGTTTTCCGTAAACATCGGAAACCAGGCCCATGAATTGTTTGTATGTCAGCCTGTTGTCATCGCACGGCAGATGCCATGTCTGCCCGTAGGCATCCGGGGTGTTTCCAATCAAAGCCATCGCCCGGCTGGCATCCGGCGTCCAGATCAGAGTTCTCAAGGTGTCGTCTCTCAAAAGAACCTTCGGCTTCTTGTGCTGGTGGATGCGATCAAAGATAAAGCTGTTCGTGATGCTTTGGGTCTTTCCGGGGCCGTAAAACTCGGGGGCCCGGCAGATGACTGCTTCCAGTTGCCTGGTCTTCGCGTTCATCTCGGCCAACAGCATCTCCGCGATTTCCTTGCGAACCTCCCCCTTCTTTCCAACCGGCGCGAACGGGCTTTCCTCAGTCAGAAGCCTGCTATCCTGTGGATACATGTAGGTGTTGTCAAAGAACACCAGTTTCGCCCCGTGCTCCTTGCAGGCGTTTATCGTGTTCCGCATCATGACCGGAAATCGCGCGGCCCACATCTTTGAATCCATTGGGAGGCCCACGGTGAGATAGACCGTTTCGCTTTTTTCCACTGCCCGGCTCGTTTGCGAAGGGTCCAGCAAATCGGCAGGCAGCAGGGTATCGGTGTCGTTGATTTTTTGTGGTCTCCTGCTTACCAGCCTGATTTCCGGGGTGTGTTCCTGCTTCAGGGCTTTCGCCAGCTCGTTGGCGATTTGGCCATTGGCTCCCAAGATTGTTTGCATGATTTCACTCCAGACTCGCCGGCTTCTCCCCGGCCTTTTTCTTCGCCAACCTGCTCATGATATTCCGGGCCAGAGCTTTCGAGCTGAATTCACCGGCCTGCGCGGTTTTTCGCGCAGGTCCGGTGGAATGATGGGTTAGCCTTCACGGGATCCTCGCCACGGCGTCTCGCAAAATGGACATGTGCGATTCGATCTTTTCCGACAACGCGATGTCAATAGGCTGGAACGTTTCGTGGCTTCTGTCAGAGAGAAGTTGACAAAGATCGGCAAGCGCGATCAACGGCGTTGCAACGTCGGTGGTTACCTCGGAGCCCACCTTACGACGCCACAAATCAATCGCGGCAGATGATAGTCCAGTAAGTTGGCGGCTTCCTGGTGTTCTTGCGTTTACGACAGAGAGCACGCGCCGCTCCGCTGAAACTTTGTTGAGGAACGAATTGGTCATACAGAGCTCCTAATGCCTCGGGCCCAGGAGAGGATCGGGGCTGCCAGCAGTTCCTTGGCGATGTTTTCAGTTTCGATATTGTGGTCGTTACCCCGCGTTGAACTGTGTCGAGCTAGCATCGCTCCTGTATATGTTTTGCGTGAAATAGGGCACGGGCTAGGAAGACGGAAAGGAGCGTCTCTCGAAAAGCACGGCCTATCCAGTAAGGCCCACGATGCAGCCATAGCTATGTCTCGAATAGCGGTGTATGCGATACCCAACTCGTATATGAGGTTTGCAGTCCCGCTCTGCATCTCACGTAGCGACTCGCGAAGTATTTCCTCAAGATCATCTATGTCTTCACCGGCAGACGAATACGGAGCGGGTGTCCCTAGAGACGAGAGGTACGGCGTCGGATTGGCAGAATGGATGCACTTGGCCTCAAGGTGAAGATGCCAAGCAAACAGGCGACCGGACTTGAAGTACGACTGAATGATCGCTGGAGAATACACACTCCAAGTAGCCGGATACTCAGACTGTCCATTGCCTAATGGAACGACAAGTACGTCAATATCTGACGTGGACGATACTTCACCGCGTACAGCGGAGCCAAAGACGTACAGATCGTGAATCACCGCCTCGATAACCTCTTAACCAAGATCGCCATGAACAGGCCAAACAGGATGAACCTGATGACGGTCAGCGTTACCGCATAGCAGTCGGGGAGCTTCGCCCCGCCCTGTATTCCCCAGAAACCCGAAAAGGCCGACCAAAGGGCGTCCGATAAGATGAGTTGCGAGTGGTCATGCATCAGGGCGAGGGCAGAGATGATAACAACGACAAACCCAGAAAAAACGACGTGCAGGATGCTTTCGCCGTTGCCCCACAGAAGGTCCAACGCCTTCCACCGCGCATGGCTGAGGACGTGTGAAATGCGAGACCAGCCCTTGTACTTGCCTCTGTAGTAGGACTGCCGAGAGTAAGCTGCGTTGTAAAGGTGTTGCCCAGTCAAGCTCACCTCAATTGACGCTGCCTTGTTGACTGCGTCGTAGTTGCCGATCTGGGAGAAGTTGACACGCAAACTACGAGCCAGGTCGCGCGCAAGGTTCTCTTCGCTGGGAAGGCATGTATCGAGAAAGTGTTCGTCGAGAATTGTCTTTTCCCAACTCGCATATCGGAAGTCACACTCTTTAAACTGCGAGCCCCTGAAGTTGGACTCCTTGATGGTCGCGCCTGTGAAATTGCACCGAATGAACCGGCAGTTCCGGAAATAGCAGTTGGCAAAGTCGCACTGCTTGAAGCTAACATCAAAAAAGGCCACATTCACCGCGAACACGTGAGAAAGCCTTCTTACGGAGATATCCGTATTCCGTACCTCGCCGCGAAATTCCTTATGCTCAATTACTAGCTTGGTGTGTTCGTGGAGTTCCATAGGGTCGTCAGGTATGGATGAAGGCTAACTAGATTTACACGACAGAAATTGTATTGAAATTAGTCGAATAAAACAATCAGGGAATATTTATTTCTATTTAAAGTCAGTATCTTCTCAATTTAGATAAACCTAAAATATCTCGGATAGTAAGAATGAATCTTCCAGTCCTCCGAGAAATTTCAGGGCAATTTACTAAAAATAACGTGAACTCGATGTAAGAAAGTAGTAAAAGAAATTTTTCTTACTTATGATGAAGTGATATTGAAAAAGCATTTCATCCGTGAAGGAATCAGCTTCCGATGAAACGATAGCGATTCTTTGTGCGATCAGCGACTTTTGTCTGAAGTTTGAACTATGGCATGAGTAATGTCTGATGGCATGTTCGCTCATGTCATACCGACGATAGGGGAAGCTAAATGAAGTGTTCAAGTAATAAAAGGGCACTTTTTACTTGCTGATCTGATAATCCTAGAAACCGCAGTTGGACGTGCCCGAGTGTGTATCTGGTGCGCTGCCTGGCAAGGCGTGATGAGGCGGCAGGGTTGTTCCTTACAACGAGGAGCAATGCAGCCTTCTACTCTCATTTAGCTTTTTGACTTTTGCCCACAATGTAGCAGATATCAATATTTATCCATGAAGTATAAATGTCAGAAATACGATTTTCATATAGATGTCATCTGTCTGACAAATCTCTGACATATTCAGGTGACTATAATCCCAGTCGTTACCAAGCAGTACTTTCCCTCAACGATATAGCGACATAGGAATGGATATGAAAAAAATCATTGTTTCAGTGGCGATTATGGCGGCCTCTGTGGGCGGCTATTCCGGAGCTGTCATGGCTCATGCGCCGACGGTAGTGCCGGATCTCGAAATTTTCATGTCGGGCGCCAGTGCGATGGATAATTCGATTACATCGATGTTCCAGAATTTATGCCAGCCCGGTACGCTCGATACCTATCTGAACAGCGGTGCGAATCCTGGTAACGCTTACCGGGCTTTTTTCTGCACGCTGAGTGCCAATGAAGTGCCCGGCTTTTCATCCGAGCAGAGAGTATTGTTTATCAAACGTTCGGCAGGTGGCTCGGCACAGGGTGTCAGTCCGCTGATCGAAGAAGCGCAACTGGACGCACTGAATATTTTTAATAACAACTGCACCGAAACAGCTGCCGGCTCACATACCTGGCACTGTACGATTAATCCGGGTACCGGTGATCTGGTGCAGAAGCATCCGAATATCGGGATCTCCGATGTCGATCCCTTGCTGTTCAGGGGAGTCAACACCCCGGCTGGCTTTAATCCTGTCACACCGGCCGGTGCACAGCAGCTGGATGTGAGAGCGGTGGCAGCCTTGTTGTTCGGTGTACCGGTTACCAACGGTCTTTACAATGCACTGCAGGCTGCGCAGATTGACCTGGGAGCGTTACCAGAAAGTTGCAATATCGGGGATTACTCTGAAGCCTGCATGCCCAGTCTGAGTAAACATCAGGTGGCTTCACTGATTTCCGGTCAGATCAGAACCTGGGATGAGTTCAGAATAGATAATGGTACGCCGGAGGGTATTCCGTTTACCAACTATCCGGGTATTACGCCGCCCACTGATAATAAAGTGTATTTCTGCAAGCGGACAGCAGGTTCCGGTACTGCCGCTCAGCAATATGCGAAATTTCTGAACAATCCGTGTTCTGATGGCGCATTGGAACCGTTGGGAGTCGATAACGAGTTTGAGGGGCCGAGAGTAATCGAAAATGCTGGCTCCGGCGATATGGATTTGTGCCTGGATGACTTTGCGAAAGGTGAAAATCGTTCCGGGAGGAATGAAGGAGGTGTTGTAGCCTGGGCTATTGGTCAACAGGGCCTGGAAAGAAACTCTAACCTGGCTTTCGATTATAAATTCGTCAAAATCGACGGGGTTGCACCGACACTGAAAAATGCTGCAAGTGGTAAATATGTGGACTGGGTGGAACCGACCTATCAGTGGCGGACTTCCGGTGCCGGTGCGCCGAGTGGCGATGCACTCAGAATTATTGAAAAAATGGTGGTGGATGCAGGTGAACCGAGCTCAGTGGCTTCCATCCTGAATGCCAATACCAATCACCCGTTCGGCAAATCCGGTTATCTGGCGGTTGCCAGCAATGGCCACCCATATTCGCACGTACTCAACGAAGATGCGCCTGTGATCGCCTATTCACATGCCGGCACAGGTACATTGAATAATTGTAATGTGCCTGTCATTACTGCCAACAGCAACACCTTGAAACCGCTCGTTGTGTTTGGCACAGGTGGTGGAAGCGGTGGTGGCGGTAACCCGTCTGATCGCCCAACAATCAGTCCCGACCTCAGTCAGGTAACCATCCCTTGCCTCAACTTTGAGGGTACCAACTTCAGAATCATTATGCACCAACTGCAGGACATTCTGCACTGGCGGGTAGTTGAGGCCACGGATGCACTGAGCTGCAATTGATATCACCATATTTCATGCTTAAAACAAGCAGGAATCATGTTTTCAGGTGAATCGTCCGATTCCCGGCATGACCTAGGCTCTGCAACGGAGCGATGAAGTAGAGAAACGATATCCTCCACGTTTGGTGGAGGTATCGTTTTTCTCTGTTCCTTAAAGCTTTCAGAACAAAAATTTGCCAGGATTGAAAAAAGTGAATCGGTCATTGTGCTTGCTGGTTATTCCGATGTTACTGTGCAGCTTATTGTTTTCCTGCCGTACCGCTGAGGCCAGAGATGATGACCGCTCTGACAATCGTTTTGACTTATTGGAACTCAGAGTGAAGGGAAATACTTTACTCAAGCGTAGAGAAATCGAGCAGGCCATCTATCCCTTTCTGGGAAAAAATAAAAATATCGATACAGTGGAACAGGCGCGTTCCACGCTGGAAAATACTTATCATGACAAGGGTTTCCAGACGGTCGCCGTCGATATACCGGAGCAGGATGTAGTCAACGGTGTCGTCTACCTGGAAGTGACCGAAGGAAAAATATCCCGGCTGCGCGTTACCGATTCACGCTATTTTTCGCTGGGAAGTATCAAGGCCAAAGTCCCGGAGCTGGCCGAAGGCAATGTGCCCAATATTCCGGAGATGCAGAAGCAATTGGCTGATCTGGGTAAACAATCATCAGACCGGACAGTGGTACCGATATTACGTGCCGGTGAAACCCCCGGGACGCTGGAAGCGGATCTGAAGGTCATTGATGAGCTGCCATTGCACGGTAAATTCGAAGTCAATGGGCGTAACGTAGCCGGTACCAGTCGCTTACGAGCAATCGCTTCATTGCGCTATGACAATTTATGGCAGAAATTCCACAGCGCATCATTCACGTATCAGACTGCGCCGGAAAAACCGGATGAAGTGGAGGTATTCGTCGGGACTTATGTCATGCCGATACTGGATACCGATTCCCGGCTGGCGCTTTATGCTGTTCGTTCATCTTCCGATTCACAGATCGCCAGTGCCGGCGCATTATCGGTGATCGGTATCGGTAATATTTATGGCGCACGGGTCGTCACACCACTGGCTGGCAGGGATAACTATTTTCACACACTGACGGTGGGGGTGGATTACAAATCCTTTGATGAAGATCTGTTTCTGATCGGTGCCGATACATTGCAAACGCCGATCAGTTATCTGCCGTTCATGGCGCAGTATACCGGTTACATCAACGCTGAAAAATCCCAGTTGTCATTTAATGCCGGGTTGAATTTTTCGATACGCGGTCTGGGCAATGATGCACAGGAATTTGCCGACAAGCGTTTCCTGGCGAAATCGAATTACCTGATTTTTAGTGGCGGGGTCGATTACAAACGCATCCTTCCCTGGGGAATGGAACTGGTCGGCCGGATGACAGGGCAAGTAGCTAACTCACCGATTATCAGTAATGAACAGTATGCGATCGGTGGCGATGAAAGCGTGCGCGGTTATCACGAAATCCAGGTGCTTGCCGACCATGGTATCCAGGGCTCACTCGAATTGGTGACGCCTCATTTATTACCGGCCGGTGATGCTTGGGGATTCATCAATAAATTGAGGGGACTCATATTTGTCGATGCCGGGCGAGGCTGGCTGCAGAATGTACTACCGGGAATAGAGAGTCGGTACAGCCTGGCCGGTAGCGGATTCGGCTTCAGATTACAGATGTGGAAATATCTGATTGCCAATCTCGATGTTGCATTTCCGTTGATCAGCGAGCGCTCGATCAAGAGTGGCAGTCCAAGATTGCATTTTCGGGTCGCAACCGAGTTTTGATACGGTGAACTTGAATCGGAGTATATGAGGATAGCGAACAATGACCTGTAAAAAACGAATCCCAAAATCCATCAGCAGATCAGATTATTTTAGCCTGAAGCCCGTGACTGCCTGTATCAGGATGGCTATTGCGAGCGGTATGGTATTCGGTCCAATGGTGCCGGTACAGGCCGAATTACCGGTACCGAGAGCGGTCTGGGAAAGTATGGGCAGTGCGACGCGGGAAGTGATGGGTAATCAGATGAATATCCATCAGCATTCCGACCGCGTCATCCTGAACTGGGAAAGCTTCAATATCGGGAAGGACCATTCGGTTCACTTCCAGCAGCCCGACGGCAGCTCGATTGCGCTGAACAGGATTTTCCAGAATGATCCGAGCCGAATACTTGGTTCACTGACGGCAAATGGCCAGATTTATCTGGTCAATCGCAATGGTTTCGTTTTCGGCAGAGATAGCAAAGTCGATGTACGTGGTTTGGTCGCTTCAACGCTGGATGTCTCCGATGAAGTGCTCAATCAGGGTATTACCAAGGTGTTTGCCAGTAACGGATCTGCTGCATTTCAGGGTAACGGTGATTTCTATCTGAGAAATCCGGATGGTAGTTTCAAACTTGATGCCGACGGTAACCGACTTAAGGCGCAGATTCTTGTGGAGGAAGGCGCGCAGATCAAAACGACCGATGGACAGAATATACTGATCATTGCGCCAACCATTACCAACAAAGGTCATATCGAAGCAGATGACAGGCAAGTCATCCTGGCTGCTGCGACGGATAGAGTGTTTCTGCAGGAAGCGGGCAGTGACGGCTTGCTGGTCGAAGTACAGACCGGTGGAGAAATCAACAATCTGGGCAGTATTGCAGCCAAACGCGGCAAAGTGACGCTGGTTGGCTTTGCAGTCAACCAGGATGGCAAAGTATCCGCCTCGACCTCGCTCGACATCAATGGCACCATACGCCTGCTGGCAAGGGAAAATGCCCAGGCATTCGCGACCCCGGATGGTTTCGTTTTACGTGCAACTTCCACTACGCGTGCTGCTGACCGGGGTGACGGTCTGGGGACATCGGCTACAGTCACTTTCGGTGAGAACAGCAGAACCGAGATCCTGCCGGAGCTCGATAGCACTGTTACCGCTATCGATGAGCAGATACAGCCCCTATCCAACGTCGAGGTGATGGGCCATAAGGTTCATTTCAAGCAGGATTCCGAAGTGCTTGTCCCGGGTGGGATTATTGATGTGACGGCGACACAGAATCCCATCAATCCGCTGCAGAGCACGATCAACAGAAACGATAGCCGGGTGCTGGTCGATGCCGGAGCTAAGATCGATGTCTCGGGAGTCGATACCACGGTTAAACCGATGGAAAGCAATATCATCGAGGTCGAGTTACGTCTGAATGAATTGAAAGATTCACCGCTGCAAAGGGACGGTGTGTTATTCGGCAGGACAATTCTGGTCGATATCCGTAAGGGCACCCCGATTGCCGATATCCAGGATGTAGTTGATGCGGTCCCGCGAACGCTGGGTGAACGTTTGGCGAAAGGCGGAGAAATCAATCTGAACTCGGAAGGCGATGCCATCATTCAGCATGATGCGGTACTCGATTTCTCAGGCGGAGCAGTGACTTTTCTCGATGGTGTGGTCACCACTTCCAAGCTTACTTCGAATGGCCGGGCATTCGATATCAGCGAAGCCCATCCCTCCGTGCAATACGATGGCGTATATGGTGAAGTCGTCACGGTTTATGAAAAATGGGGGATCAGAAGGGTCTGGCAGGTAGATGGGCCGTTTTCACTGGCACGGCGTGAGGCTGGCTATGTCGAGGGCCATGATGCTGGCCAGCTAGCGATAAAAAGCCCGAACGTGTTGCTCGCCGGTGAGATAAAGGGTGGAACGAGCAGTGGTCGGTTACAGCGTGATCTGGCCGACCAGGCACATGGCGGCAGATTGACGATCGATATGCTTCCTGCAATTGCGGTCAGGCAACCGGTGGTTTTTTCATTGTCCGGCGAGAGAGTGGAAGTTGATCTGGGGCTGGATGACCCGTTTCCGATGACTGATCCCGGCCTGAGTATCGCGCTTGCACTGCAATCGGACAGGCTTGAGCAAAGCGGCGTCCAGGATATTTCCATCGCGACCCATGATGCCGTAACGATAGGCGAAAACAGCCACATTACATTGGTGGACGGTGGGCGTCTGGCACTGCAGGGCAGTACGATCGAGGTTGACGGTACGATCAAAGGGGCCAGTGCTGAGGTATCGCTGACTACAGCATTGAATTTCCAGTCTATCGGCAGACCGAATGCGGGTCTGATCCAAATCGGTGATCAGGCTAATATTGATTTACAGGGTGGTTGGGTAAATGACCGGATCGCTCCTTTCCATCTGATCGACGAAACAGGTATAGCCATCGATGGCGGTAGCTTCAGGGCAAATGCAAGTGGCGATATTCATCTGCAGCCGGGCAGTATTATCGATGTGAGTGGCGGAGCGTGGCTGGATACCAGCGGTAGAGTAACGGAAGGCAATGCCGGCAGCGTACATCTGATTGCCGCCGGGCCGAACGTTGGCTCCAATATTACGCTGGATGGCACACTCAAGGCCTATGGGCTGCGGCAGGGCGGCATGCTGGAACTGGAGGCCAATGCCGTTGTAATCGGGGACAGACAAAGAAATGATACCGGCGGGTTGCGGCCTTTAGTCATCGAACCCGAGTTTTTTAGTCAGGGTGGTTTTGCCAATTATCTGATTACCGCCAATATAAATGGCCTGACTGTCGATCCGGATACCCGAATAACCCTGCAGCAGACCAACAGAATACTGGATAACTCGGCAATCGATCAGGCCAGTGCTGACAGTATCGCAGCGATATCCAGAATAACGACTCTGCCGGATATTCACCGAGCACCCAGTTCATTGACCCTGGTATCTCACCATGCGATAGGTCCGAATCTGGGCAGCCATCTGACCGTCAATAAAAATGCCGTGATCAATGCTGACTTCCTGAGTTCGGTATCGCTGGTCTCGGATTCCGCCTTGACTTTTGATGGTTCGATCACGGCTCGTGGCGGTCACGTCAGTTTGTCGATCATTCCTCCAACCGGCCTGATCGACCCGCTTTATCAACCTGCTCACGGGATATGGCTGGGAGAGAACGCGCGCATCGATGTTGCCGGCATCGCGCTTACTGGAGTGGATGCACTGGGCAGAAGGGATGGTGAGGTATTCGATGGTGGCAGTATTGTACTGGATGCAATGCGTGGTTTCATTGCGACCCAGGCGGGTTCCTTGCTCGATGTATCCGGAACGACCGAGCAGCTGAATTTGCCGCGTCTCAGTACCAACGGACTGAACCTGTCTTTCAACCCGGTGACGGTTGGTTCGAGCGGTGGTGTGATCGAAATGGCTGCAGCTGATGGGATTTTTCTGGATGGGCAGATGCGGGCCATAGCGGGTAACAGTCCGGGCACTATAGGCGGCAGACTGCTGGTGGATGTAGATGGTAAGCGTAGAGAGCCACCGGTAGATGAAGGCATCATCGTCAATTTTCCGACTGATCCCGGTGTAGTCAACATTTCGCAGCAGGGTGTTTCGGTATTCAATGATCGCTTTAATCAGGCGGGGAATGCTTTGCCGGTTAATCTGCAACGTCAGGCTTACTTATCTGCTGATCAGGTTGGAAGCGGTGGTTTTTCCAGCCTGGTTTTACGCGCGGATGACGAAATACGGTTTCAGGGAGATATTGATCTGACATTGCAGTATGTATTGAATCTGGATGCGCCGAAATTCGGTTGGGAGGGCGGTGGTCTGGTCGATGCGGGCAGTGTGGGCAATGCCGGCAATGTCATGCTGAATGCTGTCCAGGCTTCGATCGGTTCGAGTCTCAATAGAACTGTGGTAGGCAGTCCTGCGGGTGGAACGGGCAGTCTGACGGTCAATGCTGATCTGATTGAGCTGTACGGCGGTTCTTATACGGCGGGATTCGAGCGGGTCAATTTCAACGCTGCCAGCGATATTCGTCTGAATGGTTTGCGTTTACGTGTTACCGATCGGGACTTCGTCGGCGAATTCAAAACATTTTCCAGTCTCAACCTGACTGCAGACCGGGTATATCCGAATACCCTGGCTGATTTTACGCTATCGGTTGTGGGCGACCCGGGTGGGACCGTAACTTTCAACCAAGGTACGGGTAATACCGCACCGGTACTTTCGGCGTATTCGAAACTATCGGTGGAAGCACCGAATATTCATCAGTATGGCATCATCCGGGCGCCGTTCGGTGAAATTACACTTGATGCTGCCAACCGGATTACATTCGGTGCAAACAGTGTGACATCAGTCTCATCAGACAATCAGATCATTCCGTTCGGGGTGACTGAGGGGGGATTAGAGTGGCTTTATCCGATTGGTAACCAGAATCTGATCATCGATGCACCGGAAAAGAACATTACGATCAGAGCGGCTGAGATTCAGCGGGAAGAGGGTGCCTTGATCGATTTGTCCGGTGGTGGTGATCTGGTAGCTTTCGAGTTCATTCCGGGTATTGGTGGCTCAGCGGATGTATTGGCCACTGGTCAGTCTTACGCAGTCATTCCCGGGTTCTCCGGTTATGCGCCGTCTGATCCTCTGGAGTTTCCACGATCCGGTTTGAGAGTCGGGGACAGTATTTATCTGGAAGCAAGCAATGAATTGCCAGCCGGCAGCTATACGTTATTGCCGGCACGTTATGCTTTACTGCCGGGTGCTTATTTGATTACACCGCAGGCTGGTACGCGAGATATGGCGCCGGGTTCGAGCACGATCAATCTGGAAGGTGCCCCGGTGGTTGCAGGTTACCGTTTCATCGATGGTACGGCTATCAAAGATCAACGATGGTTCGGTTTTGCGGTCGAACCGGGCGAGATCGCCCTGACTCGTTCACAACTGGATCTGACTTTCGCCAATCAATTCTTTGCCAGGCAGGCGCTGGACAACGATACTGCCATGCCGAGACTGCCTCAGGACGCAGGTCATCTGACGATCGAAGCCAGATCCCGATTGGATCTGCCGAGCGTACAGGCGCAAGCTACCAACGGTGGCTTACCGGGATTGGTCGATATAGTGGCTGACAACATTGCGGTCGTCAATCACGCCACCGGTATCGCGGATGCGGTCGAGATCAGAGTCAGTGATCTTGATACCTTCGAAGTCGGCAGTCTGTTGCTGGGAGGAACCAGAAGATTCGATATCAATACCGGCATAACTGAACTGAGCGTCAATGCGCAATCGGTAATTCTGGCGGAAGATGTTACGTTACAAAGCCCGGAAATCATTCTGGCGGCAACCGATCGTATCATCCTGCAGCCAGGTTCTGCGGTGATAGCAAACGGTAAAGAGCCGGCGCAAACTCAAACACCGTCATTGCAGGTTACCGGCGATGGTGCTTTATTAAGGGCGACAGCCGGCGTGTCGGGAAATTTCCTGCGGACAGGTACACAAGGCCAGAAAGGTGCATTGTCTATCAGCGACGGTGCCTGGGTGTCTGCCGAGACCGGGTCGATTCTGCTGGATTCAACCCGGTCGCTGACGATGCAGGGTGAGCTCCGGACCGGAAAATCACTGGAAATCGGTGCTGAAATGATCAACCTGGGTGAAGTCGATGGCTCGCTGAGTGGTTTGTCACTGGATAATGCGCAGTTGAGCCGGCTGAATCCAAACGAACTGATATTGACCAGCCGGGGGAATGTCAATATTTACGGCAGTGTCCATCAGATCGATGAGGATGGCCAGGCGCCTGTCAGGTTCAACGATTTGACGATCGATGCAGCGGGTTTTGCCGGTTTTAACAACACAGACAGGCGTGCCGCTATTGCCGCAAAATCCGTTACCCTGAGAAACAGTACCGGTGTCGATGCTGAAGCGGGTAACGGTAGTGGGGAATTTTTGCTCGAAGCGGATACCCTGATTCTGGGTGGAGGAAACTTCAAGTTGTCGGGTTTCGGTCATGCGACATTTGACCTCGAAAATTCGTTGACGGCTGTTGGTGAAACCGGATTGACCGCATTAAGCAACGTTACGATCCGGGCCGGTTATTTGACTGGTGCCACCGGTTCAAAGACAACATTGGATGTTTCCGGGCACCAGTTGACGATCAATCGTCATGCGATCTCGGATCTACCCGCTGCAGCGAATATGGCAAATTTTGCAGCCAGGCTGGATTTACTGGCAGATGCCATCGATATCAATGCACCGTTGTTATACAGAGGCGGAGCGGTGATGGCTGATGCCATATCCGGCAATGTTACATTGGGTGAAAATGCCACGATCGACGTTTCGGGCATCGTCGTGCCGCGAGGGTTGAGCCAGCCGGTTCAGTTGTCAGGCGGTCAGATAGACCTGACTGCGAGATCGCAGGATGTTGTGGCTCAAGCAGGCAGTCAAATGCTACTGAATGGTCATACCCCTGGAATGGCTGCAGGGGTACTCAACCTGAGTGCAGCACAGGAACAAGGACAGGGCCAGGTCAGATTACAGGGTGCGATCGACGCTCGGGGCGGAAATGAGGCAACAGGTGGTGCTATTCGAATCGATACCGGCAATCTGGGTGACGCCGGATTTTCTGAACTGAATGGCTTGCTTACTGATGCCGGTTTTACCGACAGCGTCGATCTGAGGATCAGGAACGGTGATCTGGCTGTTGCGGAGACGGACAGCGTGACAGCCCATCATATCAAACTGGCGATCGACAATGGTGCTTTGACGGTGGCAGGTGAGCTCGATGCCCGCGGTAAGCATGGCGGTACGATCGATCTGGCTTCCAGCGGTCGCTTGGTGATGACACCAACGGCAAGATTACGGGCAGATGCGCAGGCCGGGAGTAGTGAGGGTAGTGGTGGCAACGATAGGGGCGATGGTGGCAGAGTCAGCTTATCGTCGGTGACGGGTGCAGGTATCGAAATACAAAGTGGTGCTTTGATCCAGGTTACTGCAAATGGCGGTCAGGCGGGTAGGGTACATCTCCGGGCTGATCGTCAGGGGAACGATGTCAACATCAGTCCGATCGCACCGGGAACAGTCGTGAGCGATTCCAATGTACTGATCGAAGCAGTAAAAATTTACACCCATGATAATCTGGACAGTAGTGTAATCGATGCGATCCGGGATGACACCGGCGAATTCATGGCAGCGGTGAATGCCAACAATAGCTTGAATGCCAGATTCGGTTCAGGTTACGAGATTGCTCCAGGTATCGAAATCAGATCTGACGGTGATATGACGCTATCCTCGGCATGGGATTTTGCCGACTGGCGTTATGGGCCGGACAATACGCCGGGCTACCTGACTTTGCGGGCGGGCGGCGATGTTACCCTGCAACAGGATATAACTGATGCGTTTGCTCCCGGAGTTTTGCGCCTGAGCGATCTGACGGGTAATCCAGCAAATGATGTATTGGTTAACGACATGCTGCAGCCAGGCCGATCCTGGAGTTACCGTATCGTGGCAGGTGCTGATCCGAGTGCAGCGGATGGTTCTGCTACGCTACCTAGTGGCGATATTCTACTGGGCGATCACGTCAAAGTCCGGACTGGAACGGGTGATATCCGTTTTTACGCCGGACGTGACATCGTTTACGGTAATGACAGGTCGGTCGTTTATACGGCTGGCCGGCCCGATGATACTAATCGCTTCGGATTCAATCTCTTTTATGTAGCCAGTCGGTTCTATGCTGAATACCCTTTGGAGGGAGGTGATATTACCTTCCAGGCCGGCCGCCATATCCAAGGGGCTGCTGGTAATCAGCTGGTAAGCGACTGGTTGGTCAGAACCGGCAACTGGTCACGGGAAAGCACGAATAGCGGAGCGTGGCCAACAGCGTGGGGAGTACTGCTGAGTAATGTCGCCGGATCAAGCATGGCACCTGACTACAGGCAGAATCTGGGTGCGCTGGGTGGTGGAAATATTTCCGTGATGGCTAAAGGCGATATACACGATCTGTCCGTAGTGATTCCCACTACCGGTAAGCAAGTCGGTCAGCCTGTACAGCCGGAGAATTTACGTAACTTCAGCTACCTGACAAATGAAGTTGAAGTCAACGGGGGGGGGAATTTGTACCTTGAGGCCGGTGGCAGTTTATACGGGGGAGCTTATTATGTAGACGGCGGTTCAGCCAGTCTCAACGTGGGTGGTTCATTGAGAACCAGCTCATCTGATACACCGGGTATCTCTGCAATGAATCCGGTACTGGCATTGGGCGATGCTCAATTCACCATTACCGCTGTTAACGATATTGCAATTGAAGCCATCGTTGATCCTATGGTATTGCCACAACCCAATAATAAAAAACCGGGCAATCAGAATAGCCTGTTTTTCCGATACAGTGGTGACAGTGTAGTATCCCTGACTTCCTTGGCGGGGAATATCAGTCTGGATAACGATGTATTGTCCATGATCAACATGCTCAATAATGGTCGGTCGGGTGTCAACACTATCAGTTTTGCCGGTGATGCCCGGGAAGCGTTGCTGGCTAATCCGGCTAGTTTGCAGGCTTATGCATTACAAGGCGATGTGAGTTTTGTCAACAGTCTGATTATGTTTCCAAGTGCCACAGGGCAATTTGAGATCTATGCCGGCAGTCATATCACTACGGGGAATACCGGTAACAACGTCAATATAGCCATGTCGGACACTGATCCCGGATTGTTGCCGACTGTATCGTTTCCTGCGGCCAATTACAATGATGCCAATCTGCGTCTGGTTTCGTCGGGGTTGAGTACTGATCCCGACAGGCTGTTCAGATCTGTACCCAATCATATCGATGACTTGAGGCCAGCCCTGATCAGTACCGCCAATGGCAATATCATCAGTAATGATCCTTTATTGTTTGTAATGGCTAAACCTACTCAGGTGATGGCTGGCAACGATATCCGTAATACCAGCTTCCAGATTCAGCATAATTTTGTGGGATCGGAATCGGTCATCAATGCCGGTCGGGATTTCCGATTCGATATAGAAAGAAGTCCCGCGACAGGGGCAATCATCAACAAGGTGCAGAAATTAGAAGTGTCCGGCCCTGGGCAGCTGACGGTTCTGGCCGGACGTGATATCGACCTTGGCTCTTCTCAGGGGGTGACCACCGTGGGTAATCAGGTCAACCCGGCATTGGCTGAGGATGGAGCGCATATCGATATGATCACCGGTCTGGCGCAGACCAGGATCGATGTTGCCGGTTTTGCTGAAAAATATTTTTCTGAGGGCCAGCAGTTCAGTCACGACTATTCTCAGGCGGTCATCGAGTACATGCGGATGCTGACCGGTGATGAACAGCTGTCTGCAAACACCGCCATGGAAATTTTTAGTAGCTTGAGTCCTGTCGAGCAGGCACATTTCAATGCTCGCTTTTTTACACCGGTTAGAAACCGGTTTAATGATCTGATAAAAAGCCAGGGAGAAGCATTTTCGACTGCTAAAAATAACTTCGACAATACTGGTGATGACAATGCCCGGTTCGAATTCAAACAGGAAATGGATCTGGCACAGCTTGAAGTACTGGCAGCAACGGAAACACTCTTTCCTGGCACGACTGTATTAGCCGGTAACACGGATTTTACTGTCGATCCGGTTGATGGCATTGTGTTTAAAGAGGGGAGCGATGCCAGCAGTATCATTGATGAAGTATTCAGTAATGAGAGGGATAGGGAACGCAGCAGTGATATTTCCATGTTTTTCAGCCGTGTCCACAGCACGGACGGTGGCGATATCAATTTATACGCACCAGGTGGCGGTGTAAACGCGGGGCTGGCAGTCAGTTCAAGCGGAACAAGAGACGCCTCGCAGCTTGGTATCGTCGCTGTCAAGCAAGGTGATATTCATGCAATGGTACGTGATGATTTTCAGGTTAATACTACCCGTGTCATGACTTTGAGTGGCGGAAGTATCGTGATCGGGTCGACGGATGGTAATATCGATGCGGGCCGTGGTGCTAAAACGGCATTGGCTGCTCCTCCGCCGATTGTCAGATTCGATGAAAGAGGCAATTTTATCGTGGAATTGCCGCCCGCCGTTGCAGGCAGTGGGATCAGAGCCAATATTGCGCCGGATGGCACGCAAGGTGACGTGTTACTGTTTGCGTTGCAGGGCATTATCGATGCCTCTGAAGCAGGTGTCGGTGGTAAGGATGTGACGATTGGTGCGACAGCGATTGTCGGTTCAGATAATATCGACATAGGCGGTGTCTCGGTCGGTGTGCCCGTTGCATCGACTGGCAGCATTGCCGCTGGTCTCGGTAACGTTGCCAATGTCGCAGCGGCGGTCACTCAGGCGCTGGATAGTACGGCAGATACGACCAAGAGCACTAGCGACAAGATGGCCAGTACCGCTGCATTGGGTATCCTCAGTGTCGACGTTATCGGTTTTGGTGATGAAGAGATAGAGTAACCGCCATTTTCAGTAACGCTTGAGGCGTAGAAAATAGTCCCCGTCATAGTGAGTGCCAACGGACACGAAGCTATCCAGTGTGGAGCTGGCAGGGTGCACAGAGACAGCATCATAACTTTTACCGTCATTGCGAGGCAGCCATGCCGAAGCAATCCAGAGAAACGGCTGCACTGGATCGCCGCGTCACTACGTGACTCGCGAAGACAAAAGTACGTTATTGCGAACGCCAACGAGCGTGAAGCAATCCAGCATAACGCTAACAAAGTTTATAAAGCCATCTTTATACATCGGCGCTACAGTATTTTCTGGATTGCCACGCCACTTACGCGGCTCGCAATGACGCCCACCTGTCTTGCCGTGACCTGCTGCAGTCGATACTGGATCGCCATATCGTTAGACGGCTCGTGACGATAAGAGCGGAAATCACTGACCTTTTTAATGACTTGATGTGTATTTACCTGATTAAACGAAATCTGACCCGGAATGTCACCTGATTCGAATGGTATTTACCGATCCGGTTACGGTTTTCTGCGGAGCCGTTTTCTTCCCGGGTTCAGGAAAATAAACGTTACCCAGTGCTCCGTCGTTTCATCCCTTGAGACACATCCCGTGCTGGTATATGAGTCGCCAGGGGATAGCAGTCATACAATCATTACCTTCTCCGGTCTTTCTGTTCATGGTTATCGGGATGAGCGCCTCGCTGCCGTTTCCAGGGCATTTGCTCGCCAGGGTTTTCGTGTCGTTACGCCATGTGTGTCGGATATCGACCGATTACTGGTTCACCCTGCCACCATTGATAAATTTGCCGCCTTGATTCAGGCTATCCATGGCGATAAGTATCTCAATCCTACTGGACAGCCGTTAGGTATTTTTGCCGCCTCGTATTCCGGGGGAATCGCAATGTTGGCAGCTGTACGTGCGCACATTGCGTCATGCATCAATTCAATTTGTCTGCTGGGAGCGTTCAGCCATTTCAGCAATGTGATGCGGTTCGTTATCGAGCAGGATGACGCCGACGAATATGCACGTTACATTCTGCTGCGAAATTTTCTCGAGCGAAGTCAGTATCGCGATGATGAAGTCATTGAATTATTGAATGTTGCCATTTTGGATAATGGTTTCAAACGAAAAAAGCCAGAATTGCCAGGTTATTTGCAGTCGTCTTCTGCTGCAACAGTCGATTTTTTCGAACAACTGTTGCAGCATGCTGCGTTCAGAAGTGAATTATCTTGTAAAGCTTTTGCAGAAATCGATCGAAGAGAGAATTGGACGGATCATTTTGATCTGGTCACCAAACTCGACGGGATTGATTTTTCTGTCAGCCTGATTCATGGTCGGGATGACTGGGTTATTCCCTGTAGTGAATCCATTTACTTACATGAAGCATTGCAACGACTCGGTAAAAATAGCCAGCTTGTCCTGACGAAACTGCTTGGCCACAGCAACCTGATGCTGAGCAGTGGTTTTATCAGTGAGGTAAACAGGCTTGCATCAGGCTTCGGGTTCTTCATCGACAGCCTGCGTAAGAACCTGTTCAAGGTCTCGATCAAGGGATGCAGTGCAAGGCAAAATTGAACGACGCAAGCAAAGCGCAGCGAACAGCCGTGAGGCTGGCCCGTAGGGCGAGGCGCTAGCGCCGAGTAAAAAGCGGAGCATACTCGAAGTATGTGAGCATTTTGAGTTCAATTTTAACGCCGCAATGCGCCCTTTAGCGAGATATTGAACAGGTTCTAATACTACAGTCGTAGATAAAGTATGAGAACATAGCCTGCATCAACACTAAGACGAGTTTGAGTATGATGTCACAACTGCATGATTGGGCGAGGGAGTTGGAAGTAGTACACGAGCGGCTTGGGAAGTT
>JBDIVK010000011.1:0-73826 GCA_039794425.1 Nitrosomonas sp.
CCCGCCAATTGCCGCCACGAGGCGAACCAGATGGTCGGGGAGAAGTTCTCCGTGGAATCGCGCAGCGGAGTCGAGGTGTTCGACCGGATGCCGACGACTGTTCGCATTGATGCTCCTTCTTCTTGTGATTGCAGGATATTATCATGCGAACATAATATTTACTACGTCTTGAAGGTCAGATAGGCCAAAGCCTGTACTTTTGAGCTCATTGTCCACAGTAGACAAACGTGAGCTATATGCAATGGTAGCTGAGTTATTGACTGATGATACGAGCCTGGATATCCAAATTCATTAGTTGGACGATAGCTGCTGTCTGAAATCCGAATGATTCACCCGCCGCCAGTGCCTTCTATCTTGTCAGCATATGATATTGCATTTGTACATACTGAAGCCGGTGGCAGTGTTGATCGATACAGGAAAATGTGCGAACCAAGCTGCGAATCTGGTGCGGCGAACTTTGCAAAAGTGGAGGTATCCATCGGATAGGCAGCCGGAGGCGTAGCGGAACTACTGTCTAATGCATGGTCGAGGTAAGAAGTTATGAGTCGAATACTTTAGACATTGGTATGTTTGATGAGTATGTCAGCAAGGGATTAATTGATAGAAAGAATCTTTAACCAAACCGACCAGTAATGTAATCTTCGGTCTGTTTGTTTTTGGGTTTGATGAAGATGGTGTCGGTGACGTCGAATTCAATCAGTTCTCCCATATACATGTAGGCGGTGTAGTCGGAGACTCTGGCGGCCTGTTGCATGTTGTGGGTGACGATCAGGATGGTGACTTTGTTTTTGAGATCTGTGATCAGTTCTTCGATGCTGGCAGTTGCGATGGGGTCTAGTGCGGAGGTGGGTTCGTCGAACAGCAGGATTTCCGGGTCGGTTGCCAGTGCGCGTGCAATACACAGCCGTTGTTGCTGGCCACCGGAAAGGTTGAAGGCGAGGTCGTTGAGCCGGTCTTTGACTTCTTCCCATAATGCGGCATTGCGTAAGGCATTTTCGACTTTTTCTTCCAGGATCGACCGGCGTTTGATACCCCTTATTCTGAGGCCATAGGCAACATTCTCGAAGATCGATTTGGGGAAAGGATTAGGTTTCTGAAATACCATGCTGATCCGCATTCTGACCTCTATCGGATCAACTTCAGGAGAGAGGATATTTTCGTTGTCCGGGTGGAGAATGATTTCTCCCCCGTAATGGTTATCCGGATACAGGTCATGCATGCGGTTAAAACATCGGAGGAAGGTCGATTTGCCACAGCCTGACGGCCCGATTAAGGCGGTGACTTGTTTTTCATGGACGACCATGTTGATGTTTTTAAGCGCCTGATAATTTCCATAATGAAAATTCAGCTGGTTGACTACCGATTTGTAAGCGATCGGTGTGGCGCTATCTGATCTGAATGTTTGCATACTAGGGTTTACCATTTGATTTTTTTACGCAGATGGTAGCGCAGATAGATAGCCAGTCCGTTCATCAGCAATGTCATGACGACCAGTACCAGGCCGGCGGCGGCTGCATTGAGTTGGAAGGCTTCTTCAGGTCTCGATATCCAGTTGAACATCTGAATCGGCATGACGGTAAATGGTGCCATCAACCATTCAAAGGATAGAAAAGGGAACTCGTCCTGAATGGGGGACGGGGGGAGGAAAGCGATAAATGTCAGCGCTCCGATGGTGATAATCGGTGCTGTTTCTCCGATTGCCCGTGCCAGCCCGATTATGACGCCAGTCAGGATACCGGCTGCGGAATAGGGCAATATGTGGTCCGCTACCGTTTGCCATTTGGTTGCGCCTAAAGCATACGCACCTTCACGAATAGTAACGGGAATCGATCGGATGGCTTCGCGTGTGGCTACGATTACAATAGGCAGAATCAGTAAGGCTAGCGTCAAACCGGCTGAGAGAATACTTTGTTCCAATCCAAGCTGGTAAACGAAAAGCCCCAGTGCCAGCAGACCGTAAATAATGGAAGGTACACCTGCCAGGTTGGTGACATTGATTTCGATGATTTCTGTCAGGAGATTTTTCGGTGCATATTCCTCAAGGTAAACACCGGCTGCGATACCGAGTGGCACTGCCGCGGCGGCTGTGACCAGCATAACCAGCGTAGTGCCGACCCAGGCGGAAAGAATCCCGGCTGCTTCAGGGCGGCGCGATGGGAAAGAGGTAAAGAATTCCCAGGTCAGGCGAGGCATACCGTCTATGACCATGTTCGCAAATAGCGCAACGAAAGTCAGTATGGCGATCATTAGCGCGACAATGCCTGCAACCAGGAACAGCAAATCCCAGCGCCGGTGATGCGCAATGATGGCGCGTATTTCATTGAGGTTTTTAGTGTGATTCATGTTAACTATCGGTGATCAAGTGTTGGCTGGCAGTGCTCAATGTTTATTTCATTGAGATCGCTGGCTGAAATGATGTTAATAGATCTCTCGATAATATTTGCGTAATAGATGGCCCAGGATGTTGAAGACCAGCGTCATCAAAAGAAGGGTCAATCCTGCAGCAAAAATCGTTTGGTAGCCTATGCTGCCATGCGGTAAATCGCCTAAGCTCACTTGCACGATGTAAGTTGTGATAGTTGCAGCCGGTTCCATAGGATTCCATACCAGGTTGGGTTGCATGCCGGCGGCGATGGCAACTACCATGGTTTCACCTACCGCTCGGGAAATGCCAAGTATATAGGCTGCAGCGATACCGGATAAGGAGGCTGGCATGACGACTTTGATCGCGGTCTGAAATCGCGTGGCCCCCATGGCATAGGAGCCTTCACGTAAATGCATCGGTACCGAGCGCATGGCATCTTCAGTCATCGAACTCACATAGGGAATGATCATGATTCCCATCACTAACCCCGCGGATAAAAGGCTGAAACCCGGAAGATCCGGAAGAATCATCTGTAATAAAGGTGTTACAAATAATAAGGCAAAATAACCGTAAACGACTGTCGGAATCCCACCCAGCAGTTCAAGAAACGGCTTGGCAACTTCTCTTACTGCAAAAGGTGCAAATTCCGAGAGATAAATAGCGATCGTCGTGCCCAGCGGCAGGGCAATGATAAGTGCAACTGCGGAACTGACGACTGTTCCGGAAATGAGCGGAAGAATACCGTAGTGGGCGTTATCGAAAAGTGGTGTCCATTGTGTATCTGTCAGAAATTCCCAGATAGAGACATGCTCGAAAAAAACCAGTGATTCCGAAATCAGCAGATAGACGATTGCAAAGGTGATGAAAACAGAAAAAAAAGCTGCCAGAAACAGCAGCATTTCTATGATACGTTCTTTTACATGTCGTTTGTAATCATAGCGTAAGCTTTTAGATGTATGAACACTGGTCAGTGTATCTTTGGTATTCCGCAGAGGCATTCTCATTGTCTTGGTATCGATCTGAGAGTGGAAGATACCATTCTAAAGATCAATTGTTACAGTTTGATGAAAAAATAATTGGCTGGTATCTGAAAAAGAATGATAGGAAAAAGTACTCGATGTTAGTTTGACTGTTATCTGCCTGTATAGCATGTTTTGTTATGTAGATGGATGTTATTCGGTTCGCGTTTGGGTTCACATTCTGGTAGCACCAGTTTGAACCATCATTTTTATCCAGAAGGGCTGTGTAATTACCAGTGGCTTCTACTCGAATCGAGTCGATTGTATGCTACTATCCTGGCCAGTAAAAAATAGAATGATACGTTTGTATCTTCAATTGGATACTACAGCTATTGTCTGATTTTTCCTTTATAGGGGCACTGTTTTAGCCGGTTACAGTTTCTGCCTTGTTGCTTGCGTACGCTGCCAATATAGTAGCTCATGTGTGATCACCCCAATTGACTATCGGGTATCGACAAACAGGTTGCACTTAAAAGGGCTGACCGATTGCCGATTTTATAATCAATAAGGAATGTCCTTGTGCCAGTCGCTCTGAGTAGTTGTTCGGTTCTTGCTTATCAAAGTGCAAGATACATCAGCGTCTCCTTGGAATTCTGTTCAAATAAAACTATTGGTCGAGTAGCTGTACTATTTGCTCCGACTGTAGGAAGTGAGCCATCTCACCCACTTAATCGGTTGAAACACTAATGTTTGGAAGCAATCCCACCAGCGTTTTCAAAGGGGCATTACTCACTGTCGCAATGCGCTGGACCGATCGTCTGATCGGTTTTATCAGTACCCTTGTGCTGGCTCGCCTTTTGGTACCAGAGGATTTTGGTGTTATCGCGATGGCTTCGTTGGTTATTGGTTTGATTGATGTCTTCCTTGACCTTGGGGTAAACGTTGCGCTGATTCAGAATCGTAATGCGACTCAGGCCCACTACGATACTGCCTGGACACTCCGCCTCGTGCAGTCTTGTCTTGTTACGCTGATCGTTTTCCTGGCCGCACCTTATGCGGCCGAATATTTTAATGATTCACGTGTGACGCCTGTACTGCAGTGGCTGGCTGCTGGTGTATTACTGGCGGGATTGGAAAATATCGGTGTTATTACTTTTCAAAAAGAGATGCGGTTTAGTTTGGATTTCCGTTTCACTTTTCTAAAGCGTATTGCCGGATTTTTTACCACTATTACTGCCGCAGCTATATTGCAGAATTTCTGGGCATTGGTCATCGGGACTCTGGTAGGCAGATTGATCGGCGTTATATTGAGTTACTTCATACATCCGATGCGTCCACGTCTAAGCATGGCCCGGTTCAGCGAAATCTTTGCAGTCTCTCAATGGATGTTGGTTCGCAGTATTGGTATCTACCTGGATGCCAACCTGCACAGAATACTGGTAGGGCGGCGTTCTGATACCGCGATCATGGGCGGTTACAGCCTGGCAAACGAAATATCTGCTATGCCTTCTACTGAACTACTTGCACCAGTCAATCGGGTTTTGTTCCCTGCTTTCGTCAGAGCCCGTGATGATTTGGCAGAATTGCGTCGTTTGTTTCTTCTGGCTCAGGGTTTGCAATGCTTGATTGGTATTCCTGCTGGAGTGGGACTTGCACTCGTTGCTGAAGAAGCGGTTCTGGTACTGCTTGGTGAAAAATGGTTACTGGCAGTACCTTTCGTTCAATTGCTTGCTTTGGCTAACGTGGTGCAGGCGATTACTACTAGTGGTGGATATGTGATGATGACGCTCGGGCGTATGGCTTATGTAGCACTCTTATCTTGGGCACAAGTCGCACTGTTTGTCGTATTGGCCGTAAGCTTATTGACTGCAGATATGACAGACGCAGCTGAAATTGCTGTTCTGCGATTGGTCAGTGGTTTCATTGGCCTGGTACTTGCGTTGTGGTTGCTGATGCAGGTTCTACACAATCTGCGCCTGCGTGATATTTTCGGTACCGTGTTTCGTCCCTTGTTTGCAGCTGGCCTGATGAGCCTATCTGTATTCTGGATAAGTGAATATAGTGCTCTGAATCCGTTCTGGACGTTAGTGTTAAAAATTGTTCTTGGAATAAGTGTCTATTCTTGCGTAATCTGCTTAGTATGGTGGGCCGCAGGAAAACCTGCAGGTGCAGAAACCTATCTATTTGACAAATTACGATATTTTCTCAATCGCAGGAATACAGCTGAGTGAAAGTATGAATAGCGCAATTTTGGTACAAGCGTAAACAGATTCCTGTTTCCTCTAGCGAGAAAGGGACACTACTGAGGAAGCAGATTGTAAAGTAAACATTCAATACGAAAATGCTCTAAATTCTTCGTAAATTGGTGCCGATATTACAACACATCGTGTCATTAATATCGAGATTGGCATGGCATTGAAAAATACCATAAAAGAATTCAGCGTTTTTCTGGGTGATAGAGAATCGATCCTGGATAAGGATTATGCAAGAATTGCGGGGCAGATAGAGTTATTGTGGGGGTATGAGGAATTTTACCGCTATCTGGAAAGATTACTGGTCGTGGAGAAAGAGCGCGACAGGGATGGTTTCCCGCTCGAAGTCATTCTGGAGCTCGACAAGCTACGGGAAATCCATGAGCGTCTATTTGCCGGGAAGCGTTTCAGTCTATGAAACAACTTCACCGGTTGGTAAAAGCAGCCAAGCGAAATATCTCGCTACCGCCCCTTCAGGGGCGGTAACACCATGGCAATAGGAAAGTTCACACGTTTCTGGATCGAGATAACGTCTCTCTTCGACTATAAAAAATTTTAGTCAGCCTGTCTTCTGAGAAATGCAGGGATATCCATCGGATCCATTCCGGATTGCTGCATAGCGGTTACGGCAGCATTGCTCCTTCTGCCTGTCCGCATTACGGCAGGTTCATCCACGTGTTGAGAGGAAACCCTGTCATCAGTACCGGTACGGGTATGGATTACGGTCAGGGGCCGCTGGGATTGTTGAGATACGCTGCCTAGTCCGGTTGCAACCAGTGTTACACGCAGATTGTCGTCCATGCTTTCGTCGATTACTGTACCGACGATGACTGTCGCATCTTCTGCCGTCATTTTTCTGACCGTATCCATTACTTCTTGCACTTCGCGCATCTTCATTGCCGAGTTGGCTGTGATATTGACCAGAACTCCTCGAGCGCCAGTCAGTGTGATTTCTTCGAGTAGCGGACTGGCAACCGCTTCTTCCGCCGCTATACGTGCACGATCGATACCACCGGCAGTTGCAGAACCCATCATTGCCATGCCCATTTCCGACATGACAGTTTTTACGTCTGCAAAATCCACATTCACAAGTCCTGGGCAGTTGATGACTTCAGCAATACCTGCAACCGCACCATACAGTACATCGTTTGCTGCTTTAAATGCATCCAGCATACTGATGTCATTCCCCAGCACTTTCATCAGCTTGTCATTGGGGATGACGATTAATGAATCGACATGTTGTGCCAATGCTTCCATACCAGCCTGCGCTGCTTTCAGACGCTTACCTTCAAAGGAAAAAGGTTTACTGACTACTGCTACCGTCAGGATGCCCATTTCTTTGGCGATCTGTGCCACGATCGGGGCCGCACCCGTTCCGGTGCCACCCCCCATGCCGGCAGTAATAAACAGCATATCGGCACCCTGAACCATTTCTGCGACGCGATCCCGATCTTCCAATGCCGCTTCTTTGCCAACCTCGGGGTTAGCGCCAGCTCCCAATCCCCGGGTAACATTGGCCCCCAGTTGTAACAGAGTCTGTGCACGGTTACTCTTGAGTGCCTGTGCATCGGTATTCAGGCAGATGAACTCGACACCTTTCATTTCGTTTTGGATCATGTGGTCGACTGCATTGCCTCCGCATCCGCCTATACCTATGACTTTGATGATTGCTTCTTGAGATTCGGTATTCGTGATTTCAAACATAGTGTTTCTCCTATTACATGGTGAATTTTCAGACAACATCCCGTTAATCAAGCATTTTTAAAAAAACACTTAAAAATTTTCCTGAAACCATCCTTTCATTCTTGCCAGAATTTGTTTGGCAGAGCCGCTCTTCAATTTTGTGTGGTGATGATGGAGGCGATCTTCCATGCCTATCATCACCAACCCAATGGCAGTTGAATACCTGGGCGTTCGTATGACTTCTTCCAGGCTGCCGTTATATACGGGCAACCCCAGACGTACAGGCATATGGAAAATTTCCTCACCCAGCTCAACCATGCCCAACATGGAACTGCTGCCACCCGTGATAACAATTCCCGATGAGAGCAGTTGCTCGAAGCCGCTGCGTCTCAGTTCAGCCTGGATCAGCAGGTAAAGTTCTTCCACACGTGGTTCGATTACCTCTGCCAGCGTTTGCCTGGATAACGGGCGGGCACCGCGATTGCCCACATCCGGCACTTCTACCATTTCGCGGACATCAGCTAATGCACGTAAGGCACTGCCATAACGACATTTGATATCTTCAGCATCTTTAGTCGGTGTGCGCAGAGCCATGGCGATATCGTTGGTGATCTGATCACCTGCTACCGGAATGACTGCGGTATGCCGGATGGCGCCATTGGTGAAAACTGCGATATCCGTGGTCCCTCCCCCGATATCGACCAGGCATACACCCAGATCCTTTTCATCTTCGGAAAGTACCGCTTTAGCCGAAGCCAGTGGCTGCAAGACGAGATCCCGTACTTCCAGCCCGCAGCGATGGATACACTTGGCGATGTTCTGGGCAGCCGAGACTGCGCCGGTCACAATATGTACTTTCACTTCCAGTCGGATACCACTCATTCCGACAGGTTCGCGTACATCTTCCTGACCATCGACAATGAATTCCTGATTCAGGATATGTAATATCTGCTGATCGGCCGGAATATTGACCGCTTTGGCGGTTTCCATCACCTTTTCCACATCTGCCAGCGTGACTTCCTTATCCTTGATCGCAACCATGCCATGCGAATTGAAACCCTTGATATGGTTGCCAGCGATACCGGCATACACTTCACTGATCCGGCAATCTGCCATGAGTTCTACTTCCTCAAGTGCACGCTGGATGGCATTGACCGTGGTTTCAATATTGACGACTACGCCTTTCTTCAGGCCGCGTGATGGATGGCTGCCCAGCCCTACGATCTCGAAACCGCCTTCGGGCTTTACTTCAGCAACGATAGCCACGATTTTCGATGTTCCAATATCGAGGCCAACGATCAGGTCTTTACCTTCCCTGGCTTTACTCATTTGAAAATCTCCCCGATTTCATAATTACCATGCGTTACCTGACCGAGGTAAGGCACGCGAGATATTCGACGGTTTGCGAATAGCAAATCCATCCGCGTAACGCAAATCCACATAAGCAGGGGTCTGATACTGATCCAAGCTTCCATTGTGTTGTTCGTAAACCAAGACGTAACGTTTTAAACGTGACTCAATCTGTTCTCTTCCCAATTTCAGCCAGGTGCCTGTATTCAATTGAATGTGCCAGGCATGTCGGGGTGTCAGAACGACCTTCATGGCACTTTGTTCAATTGGTCGCAGCAATTCGTTGAAGACCTGGTACTGGTGGGTAATCAAGTGGCTGCTTTTCACATCGGGACCTGCAAATACCGGTAAATGTGTGTTTTCCGTTACAGCGTGAAATATTTCTCCGTTTGTGTTAACCAGCGCTGTTTCCTCCCAATAGGCCAAAGCAACGTGTTCTTCGAGCAATATATTTAATGCTGGTGGCCAGTCCCGCAGGATTTTTACCGATCTGACCCACGGTAATTCTGTGAAGGCAGTTTGTAAAGCCGCTAAGTCAATCGTCATAAAATTTCCGTTTGCCGTGTTACGTATAATTTGTTCGATCTGATCGCGAGTGGTATATGTCAAATTTATACGCTCTGTCTGATTCTGATTGATGCCTTCTATTCGAATCTCCTTCAGAGAAAAAAACGGCAATGTCAGCATTCTCGTTCCCACCGCATATATCGTAGCCAGTAAGACACCTGTTATCAGCATATTGGCTAAAAAATTCAGCGTCTGATGATCGTTCCACATGAAATTTTTTCAGAAGCTTACGTACCCGGTCTATGCAGGATGCAGACGGATTGTGTCCTGCAGATTGAAAAACAGAGTGACACAGGTATCGGATTGTCAAGAACGTTCATAAGTTGATCCTAGAATTTGTATGACGAGTTCATCAAAAGAGATACCGATCGCCTTGGCTGCCATTGGAACAAGACTATGATCAGTCATTCCGGGTGAAGTATTGGCTTCCAGAAAAAACGGCTGATTATCGTTATTCAAGATAACATCCAGCCTGCTCCAGCCCGTGCATCCCAGTACCTGATGCGCATGAAGTGCGAGTGTCTGAATTCGGCTCGTCAGTGCTTCCGGTAATCCGCTTGGACAGGTATAGCGGGTATCATCAGAAAAATATTTGGCTTGATAGTCATATAATTCTTCGGCCACATCAATGCGTACCAGAGGCAGAGGCATATCGCCCAGAATGGCGGCAGTCAGTTCGATTCCCTCAATGAATTGTTCGGCCAATACAAGCGAATCATATTGTGCTGCTGTACGGTAAGCAGCCTGAAAATCCTGTTTATTATTCACTTTGCTCAGACCGATGGTTGAACCTTCACGGGCAGGTTTGATAATCAGCGGCAGACCCAGCCTATCGGCCGCTTCCTGGAAGCTGCTGCTGGCATTCAGTACCATATAACGAGGGGTGTCAATGCCGGCTGCTTGCCAGATCATTTTCGTGCGCCATTTATCCATCGCCAGTGCACTGGCAAGAATGCCGCTGCCGGTATAAGGCAACTGCATCAGTTCCAATGCCCCCTGAACTGAACCATCTTCTCCATAACGGCCATGCAGTGCGATGAAAACCCGATCGAAATTTTCTTTCAACAGATTTTCCATAGGTTGTTCGGCTGGATCGAAAGCATGAGCATCTATATTTTTTCGGCGTAATGCCGCCAGTACTGCCTGGCCGCTTTTCAGTGAAATGTCACGTTCGGCAGAACGACCTCCCAGCAATACTGCTACTTTTCCAAAGTCTGGTGTATTCACTGTTCGTATCCTTTGTCCTGCCCGATGATGCGGACTTCTGTGACCAGTTGGATTCCTGTCCTCACCTTGACGGTATTCTGCACGGTATTGATCACTGCTTCGATTTCGGAAGCCGTAGCCTGGCCGCAATTGAGAATGAAATTGGCGTGCAATGTGGAGAGCATTGCATCACCGATACGCAATCCTTTGAGACCACACTGATCGATCAGACGAGCGGCATATTTTCCCTCTGGATTACGGAAAACTGATCCCGCATTGGGTATTCCCAGCGGCTGGCTTTTGATACGTGCAGTAAGCAATGTTTTGATAGCCTGGCGTGACGTTTCCATTCTGCCCGATCGAAGCCGGAACCAGCCACCGACAAACCAGCTTTCAGAGGAAGGCAGTAGTGAAGTCGTGCGTAGTTCGGCCCGGCGGTAACCGATGTGGTAATCCTCCGGGATCCGCTCACACAGGGTTCCTGTTCGATCGATTGTTCTGACCCGTTCGACCAATTCCCATGTTTCGGAACCGTAACAGCCTGCGTTCATCGCCAATGCACCGCCAATAGTGCCAGGAATGCCGGCCATGAATTCTGCACCTGCCAGGTCATGTAGTGCCGTAAATCTTGCCAGCTTGGCGCAAGGGATTCCTGCACCAGCATAGACCAGACCACCCTCTTTGTTCCGTTCGATTAATAACAAATCATTGAGTCGTGCATGCAGGGAAACAATTGCACCTTTTACGCCACCATCCCGCACCAATAGGTTGCTGCCCAATCCGATCATGAAAATCGGTTCGCTTTCTGGCCAGATGCGTAGAAATACGGCAAGATCCTCGATATCTGCCGGCTGATAAAAGCTGGCAGCATGTCCCCCGGCGCGCCAGGAAACATGCCGTTTCATTGGTTCATGCCGACGCAGTTCACCACGCAGTGAACGCGTATCGATGACAGGTACGGATATTTGGGGATCCGGAACACTCATGTCGGTTGATCGTTTGACGTTAGCGTAAGCTTGTATCCGCATGATTTCATTCAACTGTTTATCAATGCCAGTTTTTTCGCCGATTTTGCGATGTCAGGTGCTACTTTTCCTATCGAGCCGGCTCCCATGACCAGCACCACATCATCGTTTTGAACGATTGCGTGGATGGCATGATTCAATTCGTCGATATGCTCGACATAAATAGGTTCAAGTTTTCCATGTACTCTGATTGCCCGTGCCAGAGACTTGCTGTCAGCAGCGATGATCGGATCTTCACCTGCTGCGTAGACTTCAATCAGCAGCAATACATCGGTGCTGGATAATACCTTGACGAAATCCTCGAACAGGTCTCGTGTACGGCTGTAACGATGCGGCTGAAATACCAGTACCACTCGGCGATCAGGGAAAGCCCCCCGTGTAGCGGCCAGTGTCGCCGCGATTTCTGCCGGATGATGGCCATAATCATCAATCAGGGAAAAAGAACCCCAATTAGGGAGTGTTATTTCTCCGTATTGCTGAAATCGCCTTTCTACCCCACCAAATTTGGCCAGCGCCCGTACTATGGCTTCGTCTGGTATGCTGAGTTCATTACTGATAGCGATCGCCGCCAGTGCATTTTGTACGTTGTGTGTGCCTGGGAGATTGAGCGTAATATTCAGTTCACGAGGCGAACCGTTTACGCCGATGTGCGTCACAAAATGCATCTTGCTGCGATCATGACGTATTTCAGTCGCGCGTATTTGGGCATCTTCTGCCAGCCCGTAGGTAGTAATAGGTTTGGTGATCATCGGTATGATCTCGCGTACATGAGGGCTGTCTACGCAAAGCATGGCCATACCGTAAAAAGGTAAGTGCTCAATAAACTCTACGAAGGTTTGCCTGAGCTTATTGAAGTCATGCTCATAAGTGTCCATATGATCCGCATCGATATTGGTCACCACGGTCAGGACAGGTTGGAGATACAGAAATGAAGCATCGGATTCGTCTGCTTCTACCACGATGAATTCGCCGCTGCCGAGCTTGGCATGGCTGCCGGCCGTTTTGAGTCTGCCACCTATCACAAACGTCGGATCCAATCCTGCCTCAGCCAGAATACTTGCAACCAGACTCGTAGTAGTGGTTTTCCCATGGGTACCGGCGATTGCGATACCCCGGCGCAGGCGCAGCAATTCAGCCAGCATCATGGCGCGTGGCACCACCGGTATATGGTGTTCGCGTGCCGCTACAATCTCCGGATTATCAGGCGTGATTGCGGTGGAAATGACTACTGCATCCGCAGATTGAACGTTTTCCGGTGCATGCCCATGATGGATCAATGCTCCCAACTGTTGCAGGCGTTTGGTAGTCGAATTGCTGGCTAGATCGGAGCCGCTGACTTGGTAGCCCAGATTCATCAGCACTTCGGCGATACCCCCCATTCCGGAACCACCGATGCCTACAAAATGTACATGCCTGATTTTATGCTTCATTCTGTGGCTCCAGATGTTGTCTGGCAGGCTTCGGCTACCAGACGGGTAGCTTCAGGTGCGGCCAATGCACGTGCATGCATGGCCATGATCTGTAATTGCGCGCGTGTGCAAGCCATCAGCCATTGTGCGAGTGAAGCGGCAGTCAATTCGGTTTGAGGCCATAGTACAGCAGCATGGCGATCACTCAAGAATCGGGCGTTGACCGTTTGGTGGTCATCTACTGCATGAGGGTAAGGCACCAGAATGCTGGCAACTCCCGCTGCGGCCAGTTCTGAAACGGTCAGTGCACCAGCACGGCAGATGACCAGATCACACTCACTGTATTGGGCAGCCATGTCTTCGATGAAAGCGACCAGGTTGCCTGCTACCCCGTGATCGGCATAAGCTTGCTGCAGGGCAGTAAGATGGGCTTTGCCTGATTGATGTGTCACCAGTGGACGCTGATCTTCGGGAATCATGCTCAAAGCCTGTGGCAGAACAGCGTTCAGTTTTTGTGCGCCCAGACTTCCGCCGATTACCAATATCTTCAGTTTACCCGTTCGTTCGGCGTAGCGTTTTTCTGGTGAGGGTAACTGGGCGATATCCGGTCGTATCGGATTGCCGGTAACCTGGATTTTGTTTTTATGGCCCGCAATCGTACCGGGAAAGCCCAGTAATATGCGATCGGCGAGCTTCGCCAGTACTTTATTGGTCAGACCGGCAATCGTATTCTGCTCGTGAATCAGGAGCGGTTTTCCAAGTAAAACAGCCATCATTCCTCCTGGAAGTGCCGGATAACCACCCATGCCCAGCACTACATGCGGGCGCTGGCGTCGTAAGATTTGCAGACTTTGCCAGAAGGCCTGCTGTAATCGCCAGGGAAGTAGCAGATAGTCCCGCAATTTTTTTCCTCGTAATCCTGAAAAACAAATTAATTCGATAGGAAAGCCGTGTTGTGGCACCAGTGCAGCTTCCATACCCTTCCGTGTTCCCAACCATACGACCCGCCAGCCAGCGGCCTGCATATAGTCGGCTACCGCCAGCCCTGGAAATACATGTCCGCCTGTTCCACCTGCCATGATCATGATAGTACGCGACAAGGTATGGGCTCCGTATGTGGGGCATCCCGTGAATCGAGATACAAGTACTTGTTCATACGCTTAATCCTTTGCGTTTCTGCCGGCTTTCCCAATCGACTCGTAGTAACACGGCTATCGCGATACAATTGACGACAATACTGCTGCCGCCGTAACTCATGAACGGTAATGTCAACCCTTTTGTAGGCAGGAGTCCCATATTTACACCCATATTGATGAAGGCTTGTAGACCCAACCAAACGCCGATACCCTGTGCTACCAATGCACCGAAATGATCGCCCAGTACGGCAGCGGCACGACCAATTTTGAATGTACGAATCAGTAAACAGGCAAACAGCAACATGACGATTGTTACCCCTGCGAGACCGAGTTCTTCAGCCAATACCGCGAGCATGAAATCGGTGTGCGCTTCCGGCAAGTAATGCAGTTTTTCTACGCTGCCTCCCAGGCCCACCCCCCACCATTCACCGAGCCCGAATGCGATCAATGCATGGCTGAGTTGGTAGCCTTTATCGAAGGGATCCGCCCATGGGTCCCTAAAGGCGATGATGCGATCTATACGATAGGGTTCAAGGGAAATCAACAGAATCAACAGTAGTGGGATCAGGCATGCAAGAGTCAGAAACAGTTTCAGACTCATCCCACCCATGAACATGATGGCCAGTACGATGGCAACAGTGACGACCACTGCACCGTAATCCGGCTCCAGCAATAGCAGGACAGCAACAACCGTCAGCATGCTGAGAATGGGTAAAAAACCTTTGAGAAAGTGGTCCCGATAAGCTGCTTTGCGCACGACGTAATCTGCCGTAAAAATCAGGATCAGTAGCTTCATTAGTTCAGAGGGTTGAAAATTAACCACTCCCAGAGGAAGCCAGCGGTGACTGCCGTTGATTTCGCGACTGATACCCGGGATCAGAACCAGAACTAATAATAGGATGCCTGCTGTAAGCAGATAAGGACAATAAGTTCGCCATCCATGGAGCGGTATCTGAAAGATCAGCAGACCCAGCAGAATGCCCATCAGCACATAGATGCTTTGTCTGATCAGGTAATAATAGGTGCCATGTATGCCATGTTCCGATTCAGCGATCGCGATTGAAGCGGAATACACCATGATCAGCCCTATACCCAGTAAGAACAGGACTATCCAGACCAGTGGCAGATCTAGATCAGGCTGGGTTTGCTGGGTATGGATGGCAGGGGAATTCATCATGTGTCAGTGACATGTCTGTGCCGTCAGCACGAATTTACGCTCGATTGCTTTGACGGCGGCAATAAAGACTTCAGCCCGGTGAATATAGTTGTTGAACATATCCAGGCTGGCACAGGCAGGAGAAAGTAAAACGGTATCCCCAGGCTCTGCCAGCAGAAAGCTCATCTGTACGGCTTCTTCCATGGTCGTCACCCGATGTATCGGTATTCCGTGACCATGAAGAACTTGCAAAATTTTTTCCGCATCCCGCCCGAGCAGTACAACGCTGCGCGTATGTTTGATGACCGGTTGTTTTAAAGGTGAAAAATCCTGTCCTTTACCATCTCCACCCGCGATCAGAATCACATTCTTCAGGCCGTTCAGTGCCGCGACGGCAGACCCGACATTGGTGCTCTTTGAATCATCGTAAAACGATACGCCATTGAATTCGGTAACTTTTTGCATGCGGTGGGGTAATCCCCTGAATGAGCGCAGGGCACGCAGCAGGGGTTCGAAAGGTAATGCAATGGCCCGGCATAATGCCAGTGCGGCCAGTGCGTTGGCAGCATTATGCAATCCGGTGACTGCAAGTTCACTGGTTTTCATCAAGCAGGTGTTGCCTTGCGCCAGCCACAAGTCCGGTCCATCTGGTAATAAACCAAATTCCTCGTCGGAAACGGGCGTTGCCAGGCCAAAGGTTAATTGCTTGTTATGCGCGTGGGCCATGGTACGTACTTTGGCATCGTCCCGATTAAGTACTTGTATGCTGTTATTACCGTATTCGTTGAAGAAGACACGCGCTTTGGCAGCAGCATATTCCTGAATTCCGCTGTATCGATCCAGATGATCCTCACTCAAATTCAATACCGTTGCCGCGTCAGGTTTTAAACTTCTGGTGGTTTCCAGTTGAAAGCTTGAAAGTTCAAGTACCCATAAATGCGGCCATTTTCCAGTATCTATTCTGTGCATCAGTGCATCTAGAGCAGCCAAGCCAATATTACCCGCCACTTCTACGTCCCAGCCAGCACTCTTGGCCATTGCACCGACCATGGTTGTGACGGTGGTTTTTCCGTTGGAGCCTGTAATAGCCAGAATCTTTGTGTCTTGCGGGCCAAGTTGTTCAAGTGCGAGGGCGAACAGTTCGATATCTCCGATGACCGGGATAGACTGCTGTATGGCTGCTTGTATCAGCGGTTCGGTTAATGCCACGCCCGGGCTGATGGCGATTGCATCGATTTCCTGGAACAGATCAGCTCTGAGTGGGCCGCAGAATATGTTTTCCTGTGGAATTATCTGGCTGATCAGTGCTTGATTGGGAGGCGCGACACGTGTATCGGCAACAAACAGCCGTGCATCGGAGCGAGACAGCCATTTGACCATTGATACACCGGTTTTACCCATGCCCAGAACCAGTATTTTCTTGCCGGAATAATTCATCGCAATTTCAGTGTTGACAGTCCAACCAGCACCAGAATGATCGTAATGATCCAGAATCTCACCACAACCTGATTTTCTTTCCATCCTTTGAGTTCGTAATGGTGATGCAGTGGCGCCATACGGAAAACACGCCGACCGAATAATTTGAATGAAGCGACTTGTATCATGACGGATAGTGCTTCCATGACGAATACTCCCCCCATGATCACCAGGACAATTTCCTGACGAACGATAACGGTAATTACGCCAAGTGCTGCACCCAGCGCCAGCGCGCCGACATCTCCCATGAATACTTCTGCAGGATAGGTGTTGAACCATAGAAATGCCAGGCCGGCACCTGCCAGTGCGCCACAGAATACTGCCAGTTCACCCGCATTGGGAATATGGGGAATACCGAGATATTTTGCGAATATGGCATGACCAGCGACATAGGCGAAGATGGCCAATGCACCACTGATCATGACGGTCGGCATAATGGCCAGCCCATCCAGTCCGTCAGTCAGATTGACCGCGTTACTGGTACCGACGATGACCAGATAAGTCAGCAGGATAAACAGGGATGTCCCCAGAGGAATTGCCACTTCCTTGAAGAATGGCACGATCATGTCAGTTTGTTGAGGAAGTTCAGCCATCGTGACGAGATACAATGCTACGAATAACGCGATAACAGATTGCCAGAAAAATTTGGAGGCGGCTGAAAGCCCCTTCGAGTTACGTCGCATTACTTTACGATAATCATCCACCCAGCCGATTATTCCAAAGCCCAGTGTCGTCAGCAGGACTATCCAGACATAATGATTACTCAAGTCTGCCCACAAAAGTGTCGTTATGATGACTGCTGTCAGGATTAATGCACCTCCCATGGTTGGGGTACCTGCTTTGGCCAGATGAGATTGAGGACCGTCATCACGTACTGATTGACCGATCTTACGGGCAGTCAGGCTGCGAATCATAGTCGGACCGATCAAAAATGAAATGATCAGTGCAGTAAGTGCAGCCAACATGGTGCGCAGCGTAATGTAGCTGAATACATTGAATGCGCGGATGTCTTCTGCGATCCATTGAGAAAGTGCCAACAGCATTTTATCGTTTCCGTTGCGATATCCTGGTGGTTCTGCTGATCCAGAAAATAATTGTTACTCGGTCATCCATTCGTAATGATTCAATCAGACTGAAAAGTCATTCCCTATGTTTGTAGTTGTTGTATCACACGCTCCATCTGCATGAAACGTGACCCTTTGACTAATACGGTAACATCCGCACCAAGGCAGCTTTCTGCTTTGATCAGTAGCTCGTTCATATCAGTAAAATGCTGTGCCCCGCTACCGAATCCCGCAACGGCATGTGTACTCAATTCTCCCAACGCCAATAACATTTCTATTCCCATTGCACGTGCCTGCTGGCCGATATCGCGGTGAAATTCCGTTGCGTCGGTTCCTAGTTCACCCATATCTCCCATGATCAGGATTCTTCTTCCAGGCATAGCTGCCAGTACTGCCAAAGCGGCTCGCATCGAGTCGGGATTTGCATTGTAGGTATCGTCGATCAGAGTCGATCGATGTAATCCTTGCTTCTTTTGTAAACGTCCGGATACACCTGAAAATGTGCGCAGACCGGCTGTGATGGATGACAGGCTGATGCCTGCTGCACTCGCTGCAGCTGCTGCGGCAAGCGCATTGTAAACATTATGTTGTCCGGGGACTTGCAATATTATGTCTGTCTGCCCGTTGGGAAAGTGAAACGACCATGTAGTATTGTCGGGTGAACAAGTGGATGGCTGTGCACTCACTTCGGCATGATTTATTATGCCGAAATCAATGACATGCCTATTGCCAGCAAGCTGACGCCACAGTGGTGCGTAGGGATCATCCGCGTTGATCACCGCAATTCCCGATACACTCAAACCTTCGAAGATTTCTCCCTTGGCTCGTGCGATAGCTTCGGTCGTACCCAGGTGAGCAATATGTGCGGTGCCTGCGTTGGTGATAACAGCGACCGAAGGGGCGGCAAGCTCAGTCAGATAGGCAATTTCACCGGCATGATTCATCCCCATTTCGATAACTGCATAGGCATGGTTGGTATTGAGCTGTAACAGCATCTGCGGCACACCGATTTCATTGTTCAGATTGCCCGAAGTCGCCAGAACATTTTCGGTGCCGGCATCATGCCTGAAAATTGCCGCCAACATTTCCTTGACGGTGGTTTTACCATTGCTGCCTGTTATCGCAACGAGAGGAAGCACAAAGCGCCTGCGCCAGTTTGCCGCCAACTGCCCAAGACCAAGACGGGTGTCGTTTACATGTATCCAGGCAAAATCCGGTTGCGTATGCATAGTTTCGATATCAGTCGAAACCATTGCGGCAACGGCCCCTTTTTCGATGGCTGCAGGAATGAAACGGTGACCATCAAACTGTTTGCCGGACAGTGCAACGAAAAGATCACCGGGTTCCAGAGTACGGCTGTCGGTACTGATACCTGTAAATACGGGGTTTCCTCCGGACCAGTTTGCGTGTAGTGCCAAAGCGGCTTCTTGTACGTTCATCATCCTTGTACCTGTAGTTTTACACTGGCCAAGTCATGCAGTACTTGCCGTACAACCTCGCGATCGTCGAAAGGGTATTTTTTTCCCTGTTTTTCCTGATGTGTCTCAGCCCCTTTACCGGCGATCAGTACGATGTCCCCCTTGCGTGCACTGTGGATGGCACGATAGATTGCAGCAGTGCGATCTTCTTCAATCGTACAGTGTTCTCCGCTGACACCTTGCATGATTTCCTGGATAATTTTCATGGGCGGTTCATTACGGGGGTTATCACTGGTTACGATGACTTCATTGGCCAATCGGGAGGCAATTTCACCGATTAATGGACGTTTGCTGCGATCCCTATCACCACCACAACCGATGACACAGACTAATTTTGTCCGGTTTTTCCGAGTATGTTTCTTGATTCGGGTACCGGCCATCATTTCACGCAATCCAGTCAGTACTTCACTCAATGCATGGGGGGTATGGGCGTAATCGACGATTACAGTAGGCTGGTCCCCTCCTCCCAGTTTTTCCATCCGGCCCGGGATCGGTTGAACCTGCCGTAAAGCGGTGACTGCATCATGCAAGTCAATGTCACTGGCAAGTAAGGTGGCCAATACTGCAAGCAGGTTGTAAGCGTTGAATCGGCCAGTCACATTACTTTGCAGACTGGCATGTTGACCGCAGAATTCGACATCGAATTTTATATGCCGTGTGGTCAGTTGCAGATTGCTTCCATAAAGTATTTTCTGATTTCTGGCTGTCCAACTGCCTTGTTGGGGTTGCTTGAAGCCATAACCGATAATCGACAGATTTTCACCCGCAAGCTGATGTGATAGTTCTACTCCCAGTACTTCATCCAGATTAAGTACTGCGTATCTCAGGTTATCCCAGAAAAAAAGTTTGGCTTTAGCTGCGGCATAGGCATCCATGCTGCCGTGATAATCCAGATGATCATGTGATAGATTGGTCAGTACCGCGACTGAAAATTCCGAGCCAATCAACCTTTCCTGTGCGAGACCGTGTGAAGAAGCCTCCATGACTACAGAGTGTGCATCCTGCTGTAGAAACCCTGCCATGAGTTGTTGTAAGTAAACCGCATCGGGTGTCGTGTGTTCAGAATGGTTTAATGCACCTGGGAATCCATAACCCAGGGTGCCGATTATGGCTGTTTTTTTTCCCAGCGCCATCATGGCTTGAGCATACCAGTGACTACACGTGGTTTTACCATTGGTTCCGGTAATTCCAACCAGCCACAAATGACTGGAAGGGTGACCATAGACCTGACTGGCAATTTTGCCGGCTTTATGGCGTAATCCCGTTACAGCAAGGTTGGGCAGTTTCCATGCCGGATCCCAGGAAAATCCCTGTTTTTCCCAGATGATTGCATTGACACCGATCGCAATCGCACGTGGAATATCGCTGCGCGCATCATAGTGTTCTCCAGCGTAAGCGAGGAACGTATCACCCGGTTTCAGTTTCCGGCTGTCTGCCACCAGACGTTGCACCGTAATACCCAGGTGATCAAGCAGGTAAGCTGCAAAGTTTTCCTCTGATTTTGAACCTGATGTGGCGTTCATCCCTCGTTTTCCAGTCTGGCGGGAGTAGGTGACGTGACCAGGTTTCCCAAGGGTTCGTCGAACGGTACGTTCAATATTCTCAGTGTACCCTCCATTACCCGGCTGAATGCAGGCGCAGCCACCGAGCCACCGAAATGCTCCCCGGCAGAGGGTTCATCAATCAGCACGGCAATAACCACACGCGGGTTGGACACCGGGGCATAGCCGACAAAAGAAGAGATATAGCGGTCCTTGGCATAACCTTTCTGTTTTTCCAGACGTTTATGTGCTGTGCCTGTTTTGCCTGCAACACGATAGCCGCTGATACGCGCTCGATTACCTGTTCCTTCCGGCTGTACTGCAAGCTCCAGCATTTTGCTGACCGCCAGGGCTGTTTCACGAGAAATGATTTTCTGACCGACAACCGGTGTATCACGCTTCAGCAGGGTAACGGGTTTCAGTTCTCCTTCAGCGGCAAAAATTGTGTAGGCACGCGCCAGCTGCATCAGGTTTACGGAAATGCCATGACCGTAGGACATAGTGGCCTGCTCGATTGGGCGCCAGGTATGATAGGGGCGCAATTGACCACTTGTTTCTCCTGGAAACCCGCAACCGGTTTCCGTACCAAAGCCTGCACGATTGAGCATTTCCCAGAAAGTCTTAGGGGGGAGTAACAGTGCAATCTTAGCTGCACCTACGTTACTCGAAGCCTGGATAACCTGAGATACGGTCAAATTGCCTTTATTACGCACATCGCGTATGACAGCATTCCCTACTTTGAGCATACCAGCAGAGGTTTCCATCAGTGTGTCCGATTTGACTCGACCGGTTTCCATTGCGACTGCTACAGCAAATGGTTTCAATGTGGAGCCAGGCTCGAACGCATCGACCAATACACGATTACGAATCGTTTCATTGTTTATGCTTGCGCGTTGATTAGGATTGAAGGCTGGATAGTTGGCCATCGCCAGTACTTCACCTGTGTGCACGTCGAGCGCGACGATACTGGCGGCTTTGGCGCGATGCATTTTTACCGCACGCGCTAACTCTCGGTAAGCAAGATACTGTATTTTACTATCGATCGATAACGTAAGATCCTGACCGGGTTTTGGTGAGCGGATTCGTTCCACGTCTTCTACGATACGACCGATACGGTCCTGAATCACACGCCGTTTGCCGTGTTCACCGGTCAGTACATCCTGCCATGCCAGTTCTACACCTTCCTGACCTTTGCCGTCAATATCGGTGAATCCAAGAATATGTGCGGCTAATTCACGTGTCGGGTAATAACGGTAGAACTCACGTTTGAGATATACACCTTTGATATTCAATCGGTCTACGCTGGCAGCGACTTCCGGAGGTAATCGCCTTTTCAGATACATAAATCTTTTGTCGCTATGGATGCGCTTCTGGATAACTGCTTCGCTTACTCCGATCAGATGGGCCAGTTTTCTGATTTGTTCCGGTGTCGCATCAACTTGTTGCGGGTCGATCCATACTGATTTGACGGGTGCACTGATGGCCAGGATTTCGCCATGCCGGTCTTTGATACTCCCCCGCTGGGCGTTTTGTTCGACTACCCGGCTGTAACGTGACTGCCCTTGCTGCTGCAAAAAATCCTTGTTTAGCCCCTGTAGATAAGTAGCTCGACCAGCCAGTATAAACAGCCCCAATAGTAATAATCCCAGCATAAGACGCGAGCGCCATGCCGGGAAATTCGAGGAATTGGTCGTGTGTGATCTGGCAGACAGAATGTACATGATGCTTTACCTACGGTTACCGGAATGGATGATCAAAATATTTTCGGTGGCAGGGGGGGTAATCATATCTAATTGTTTTCTGGCAATCTTTTCAACCCGCGCGTGCATTGCCAAGGTGCCTTGTTCCAGTTGCAGCTGATCCCACTCGGTTTTTAACTGTTCTGCCAGCTTTTGTTCTTTTTCCTGGTCCATGAAAAGTTTGCGTGCTTCATGCTGAGCAGTCACAACGCCCAGTGCACAGATAATCAGTATTGCGAACAGAAAAATATTCAGCTTTATCATTGGCTCACATCGCTTTCTGCCAGTTTTTCCGCTACCCGCATGATGGCACTGCGTGCACGGGGATTGACTGCCAACTCATTGGTACCCGGGCGTATCTTTTTCCCAATGATCAGTAATTTCTGCTGGCTGTGCATTTGAGTTTCTCGCTCACGTATGGGTAGTTTGCGTGGTAATGTGTCGGATCTGGCTTGCATACGCATGAAACGCTTAATGATGCGATCTTCCAGCGAATGGAAGCTGATCACTACCAGTCGGCCAGTTGTATTCAGCATGTTTACGCATTGCGGCAGTGTTACCGACAATTCTTCAAGCTCCTGATTAAGATAAATCCGTATCGCTTGAAAGGTACGCGTCGCCGGATGCTGCCGGTGTTCCCGGTAGCCGTGCGCGCGCACGACCGTTGCAACGATCTCGGCAAGCTGAAGCGTGGTAGTGATGGGCTGCTGTGCCCGCGCCATAACAATTGCTCTTGCAATCTGCCCAGCATACCGTTCTTCGCCATAATTTCTGATTACCTCTTTCAAATGTGTCTCTGCTACGGTAGCGAGCCATTCTGCTGCCGTTTTTCCTCTGCTGGTATCCATGCGCATATCAAGTGGCCCGTTCTGGCGAAAGCTGAATCCACGCATGGCCTCATCCAGTTGCATGGACGATACACCGAGGTCTAGCAGGATACCGTCCACTTGTCTTATACCCAGCGACTGTAATGCCGCTTGTATATTTGCATAACTGCTGTGCTCGGCATGAAGCCTTTCGTCGCAGATGGATCTGGCTGCTAGAATCGCGGATGGATCCTTGTCAAATGCGATCAATCGTCCCTGTTTTCCCAGACGGGATAAAATCAGGCGACTGTGACCACCATGACCGAATGTTCCATCTACATAGATGCCATCTGCCTTAATATTCAGTGCATCAATTGCTTCAGCCAATAAAACCGGTACATGCACGGTTTTACCAAGGTATTACAGTGAGAATCCTTCTAATTCGGGTGGCATATCTCCATCTTTGTAAACTAATGCCGCTTCGATTTCCAGATTCCATTTTTCCATATCCCAGAGTTCAAATTTTTCACCTTGTCCGGCTAGTACTACATCTTTCCGCAAGCCAGCAAATTGGCGTAAAGGTGCACTGACCAGTATGCGCCCTGTGCTGTCCATTTCGACATCACTGGCATTACCGATAATGAGTCTTTGCAGGCTGCGAATCTGGGGATTGAAACTGGAAAACCCGCTCAATTTTCTTTCTATCGGTTCCCATGCGGGCTGGGGATATATCAGCAGGCACCTGGAGGGGTCGGCAGTAATGACAATATTTCCTGCGCAACTGGCAAGCAGTTCATCACGATACCTGGCGGGAATCGCAAGCCTTCCTTTGCTGTCAAGACTCAGTTGCGTAACGCCGCGAAACATCCTGTCCCCTTTGTTTTCAACGGATGCGCCTACTATTTACGAGATCTGAAATATTCCACTAATCCCCACTCTTGCCATATATTTCACCACTTTTATCCACTTTAATCAAAAAAAAAATTCAGGTCAAGTGGAAAACATTTTTTCTATTGTGATGACAATTACTTAACGGACATCCGGGATAGTCATTTCAAATGGAATAGGCCGATAGAATCGGCTTATTTCTGATTTTGTCGGGTACATGGTATAAACCTGGAAATTTTTCCGGATTGAATTGAGGATGGTTCCTATATTTTGGCAGCAGGCAATCAATGATCTGTCGGCACGTGACCCGGTCATGCACCGCATCATCCAGTGTTATAGTGACGCCATGCTTGAACGGCAGGGGGATGCTTTTACTACACTGGCACGTGCTATTGTCGGGCAGCAGATATCAGTCAAAGCAGCAGCGAGCGTCTGGAAGAAAATAGTTGCTACCTTGCCGGAAATCACCCCTGAGAGATTGGCAGTGGTCGAATCAGATCTGCTGAGGACATGTGGTTTATCTGCCAGAAAAATCGATTACTTACGGGATTTGTCCCGCCATTTTCTGGAGGGAGCACTGGCAGCAGCGAACTGGCTCGAATTGGATGACGAAGCTCTGATCGGTGAACTCATCCGAGTGAAAGGTATCGGTCGCTGGACAGCAGAGATGTTCCTGATTTTTCACTTGCACCGTCCTGACGTGCTCCCGCTGGATGATATCGGCTTGCAGCGTGCCGTCAGTGTGCATTACAACGCCAGTCAGCCAATAGACAAAAACAGGATCCGTGCCATAGCCGAGAACTGGCAGCCTTGGCGGTCGGTCGCTACGTGGTATTTGTGGCGGAGCCTGGATCCGATTCCTGTCATTTACTGAATGAAGATTGATCTTGTTTGATTGGGCCTGTCAAGGTACGGTGGTCTTAGATAATTTTCCAGCTTCCTTTGTGATGACCCGAAAAGGGGAAGATCTGCGGTATGAATGAAAACATCATGCCCGGATTATTGAAGCTGGAAAAGCCATGTTGAAATTATTCAGATTTATTTGAAGATCTTTCTTATCTTGTATGTCGCCCCTGTGATTACAGGGGAATCAAAGATTGCAGTAACATCTGCTTCTGTATCAGAAGTGAAATTCACACGCAGATTATGTTTAATATTTATGGAAGGAAACAGCAGATCAGGAGCAGAATCCAATGGCTCTAATAAAAATTCCCTCGTCTTTCCTTGCCCTATAAAAGTAGCTGCGAGGGGATTATCAAAATGTTTTATATATTCAAAGTTAACCAAGACCAGTGCGTTACCATCATAATGTAATGAAAAAAATCGATCGCTGTTCTCTTTAGGCTCTAAGTGTTCAAAACCGATAAATTGCCAGATTCCGTCGATGAAGCTTAGATCACGTTCTTCTTCGGCTGATACAGCCAGTGGCAATGCCAATAATGCCAGGAACATTGAACGGATAAAGTATTTATACATAACGTTATTACCTTATACTATTGATTTGATTAATATTGCCAGAGAATAAAAATGTGTCCGGCAGTTTCTCCATATACTGCTGCTCAGACAGAAGGAATACTGCATTTTCTATCTATCACGCAAAAAACATCAATGTCAGCAAGTGTAATTATTTGTTTGTTAACCATTTATAAAATGTGGGTAATAAATGCCTGAGAAATTCAAACTGAATTTCTCATTAATTTGGTTATTAAAACATTGGCATTAAAAATAAAATCTTTACAAACCTGGCCATTATGTTTCAGGTGTCGATAATGTCAGGAAAGCCCGGTATCATCCCGCCACACGCCTGTCTTTGCGAACCCTGCAAGGGTGAAGCAATCCAGTGCAACGTTTATAAGTGTATAAATTCACTTTCACACTTGTCATGACGAGCTTACTGGATTGCCGCGCCGCTTGCGCGGTTTGTAACGGCGAAAATGGTCGTGTGGAGGTATACACACAGGCTGACGTATAGGGAATTCACGCGCAAACGCTTGCATTCAAAATGCAAGCGGGTACCTCAGCCCCGCTTGCGAGGTAAAATCGCCAGGTTAGTTGTATTTTCCAATTGATAAAATGAAAAAATCACGTGTAGTAGTCGGTATGTCCGGCGGGGTGGATTCTTCCGTTGCGGCTCTGTTACTGAAGCGGCGGGGTTTCGATGTGATGGGCCTGTTTATGAAAAACTGGGAAGAAGATGATACGGATGAATATTGCTCCTCCCGTCAGGATTTCCTCGATGCCGTTTCGGTTGCTGATATTCTAGAAATACCGCTTGAGGTGGTCAATTTTTCCGCAGAATACCGGGAGCGTGTCTTTAACCTGTTTCTGGCGGAATATCAGGCAGGGCGTACGCCCAATCCGGATGTGCTGTGTAACAGCGAGATCAAGTTTAAGGCTTTTCTTGACCATGCGCTTACCTTGGGCGCTGATTGGATTGCAACCGGCCATTATGCACAGGTACGTGAAGTGGGCGGCCAGTTTCAATTACTCAAAGGGGAGGATGGCAACAAGGACCAGAGTTATTTTCTCTACCGGCTGAACCAGCAACAACTGGCACGGGCGATTTTTCCGATAGGACATCTCTACAAGCGGGAAGTACGCGGTATCGCGCGTGAACACGGACTGCCGAACTCCGGTAAGAAGGATAGTACCGGAATTTGTTTCATCGGCGAACGTCCTTTCCGGGAATTTCTCAACCGGTATTTACCGGTCTCGCCGGGCGAGATACGTACCCTGGATGGCAAGGTAGTAGGAGAACATCAGGGGCTGATGTATTACACAATCGGGCAGCGGCAGGGTCTGGGTATCGGTGGCACACGCGGAGGGAGTGAGCAGCCGTGGTTCGTATCAGGAAAAGATATGGAAAAGAATCTGCTTTATGTAGTACAGGGACACGACCATCCCGCTCTGTTTCGTTCCATGCTGACGGCTGAAGATCTGTCCTGGATCAGCGGTATTCCTCCGCACCCCAATTGGGTCTATGCAGCTAAAATTCGTTATCGTCAGACGGATGCGCCCTGTGCGATCACTGATTTTGAACGAGATAGCTGCCGGGTCGGGTTTGCAGCGCAGCAGTGGGGAGTTACGCCCGGACAGTCGGTAGTGGTTTATGAAAGCAAGGTTTGTCTGGGTGGTGGAGTGATTACCGATAGTGAGTGATATCAGGTAATCGTCAGATTTTCGATGTTGGCATTTGCGTGATAGTGTTTCGCTTCAGACCCATGCAGTTTAATCTGTAATCGCAGCTCGTTCATGGAATCCGCATTACGCAGCGCATCTTCATAGGAGATCAATCCATTTTCGTAAAGCTCGAATAACGCCATATCGAAAGTCTGCATGCCCAGTTCGCGCGATTTTTTCATGATTTCCTTGATTTCGTGCACATTGCCTTTGAATATCAGATCGGAAATCAGGGGAGAATTGAGCATGACTTCTATCGCGGCCATACGCCCGTTACCTTCTTTTTTAGGAATCAGCCTTTGTGCGATCAAGGCCCTCAGGTTCAGTGATAAATCCATCAGTAGTTGCGCGCGCCGTTCTTCCGGGAAAAAATTGATAATACGATCGAGTGCCTGATTGGCACTGTTTGCATGCAGAGTGCCCATGCACAGGTGCCCGGTTTCAGCAAATGCGATGGCATGTTCCATTGTTTCCCGATCCCTGATTTCCCCGATCAGGATGACATCGGGCGCCTGTCGCAATGTGTTTTTCAATGCGGCTTCCCAGGATTCTGTATCCACTCCGACTTCCCGTTGCGTGATGACACAATTGATATGCTCATGCACGAATTCAACCGGGTCTTCAATGGTGATGATGTGACCATGGCTGTTTTTATTACGATGACCGATCAGTGCTGCCAATGAGGTGGATTTGCCTGAGCCGGTTCCCCCGACAAAAATCACCAGGCCACGTTTGCTCATGACGACTTCTTTCAAAATTGGTGGCAGTCCGAGATCATCGAAATCAGGAATCCGGGTGGTAATGGTTCGCAGTACTATACCAACTCGTTGTTGCTGGACGAAGGCATTGACACGAAAGCGACCGATGCCTTCCGGGTGAATCGCAAAATTGCATTCTTTGCTTACTTCGAATTCTACTGCCTGTTTGTCATTCATGATGGCACGTGCAAGTTCTGCAGTGTGCTGAGCAGAAAGCATCTGCTGCGTGACGGGGGTCATTTTGCCATCGATTTTCATTGCCGGCGGGTATCCGGCCGTGATGAACAAATCCGAGGCTTTTTTATTGAGCATCAACCGCAGCAGGTCATGCATGAATTTGAGTGCCTGTTCTTTTTCCATAGTGAATGATCAACCTCGGAAGTTGTCCTTGTTCATAGCCTTGGTGCGGGCTTCCGCCGATGAAATGACATTGCGTTTCACCAGCTCGGCCAGATTCTGATCCAGTGTTTGCATACCGACTGCCTGACTGGTCTGGATGGTCGAATACATCTGTGCCACTTTGCCTTCCCGGATGAGATTACGGATTGCCGGGGTGCCGATCATGATTTCGTGCGCAGCGACCCGGCCTTTACCATCCTTGGTTTTCAGCAAAGCCTGGGAGATGACCGCGCGCAGTGATTCGGATAACATCGCACGTACCATTTCTTTTTCTTCGGCAGGGAAGACATCGATGACCCGGTCAATGGTCTTGGCGGCAGAACTGGTATGCAGGGTGCCGAAAACGAGGTGACCGGTTTCCGCAGCAGTCATGGCCAAGCGAATGGTTTCCAGGTCCCGCATCTCTCCTACCAGAATGATATCCGGATCTTCCCTCAGCGCAGCACGCAGCGCGTTGCTGAAGCTGTGTGTATCTCGCCCGACTTCGCGCTGGTTGATCAGACATTTTTTGCTTTCATGTACGAATTCGATTGGGTCTTCCAGCGTAAGAATGTGGCCATACTGATTTTCGTTGATATCGTTGATCATGGCTGCGAGCGTAGTCGATTTGCCGGAACCGGTCGGGCCTGTGACGAGCACGACTCCGCGTGGTTGCTGGGCGATTTCAGCGAATATTTTAGGTGCTTTCAGTTCCTCGAGCGTCAGCACTTTGGATGGAATCGTACGCATGACCGCGGCTGCGCCTCGGTTAGTATTGAAAGCATTGACGCGGAAACGGGCCAGGTTGGGAATCGCAAATGAAAAGTCACACTCCAGGTGTTCTTCATAATGTTTACGCTGACTGTCATTCATGATGTCGTACACCATGTCGTGCACATCTTTGTGCTCCATGGCGGGAAGATTAATGCGCCGGATTTCTCCATGTACCCGGATCATGGGCGGCATGCCTGCAGACAGGTGCAGGTCGGAAGCGTTATTCTTGACCACGAAGGAGAGTAACTCTACTATGTTCATTCGAAATATTCCTTGCGTTCCATCGAAAACAGCACTGATGGGGTGATGTCGATTTTCTGGCCCGGGGTGCGAGCTAGCCTGATTTAAAACGGAAGAAATCAATCAGGGTTGAATATATTTTTCGGATGATCGATGGAATCTCACCGTGATATTCGTTACCTTAGCTGTTTAATTTATTGTTCAGGAAATCATGACCACGATTGCTTCACGCTTGCAGACTGTTAAAGCCCGGATTATTGACGCTGCAGAAAAAGCCGGGCGCGACCCGGAAACCATTCAATTGCTGGCTGCCAGTAAAACCAATCCTCCGGAGAATCTGAGAGAAGCCTGGGAAGCCGGACAGACTGTTTTTGGCGAAAATTATTTGCAAGAGGGGCTGGTCAAAATCCGTGCACTGGCGGATCTGCCCATCGAGTGGCACTTTATCGGCCCGATCCAGAGCAATAAAACCAAACCGATTGCCGAGAATTTTTCCTGGGTGCATGGCATCGACCGAGAGAAAATTGCCACTCGTTTGTCCGCGGCCAGGCCGGAATCGTTGCCCCCCCTGCAGGTTTGTGTGCAGGTCAATGTGAGTGGAGAAATCACCAAAAGCGGGGTGGATCCGGAAAAAGTTCTGGAACTGGCGACCTTCGTCCGGGATCTGCCGCGGCTCGAATTGCGTGGTCTGATGGCTGTTCCCGAGCTTACCGCCGTGACGGCACTGCAGCGGGAACAGTTTCAGATGCTGCGGGAAATTTTCGAACAGCTTCAACAAAAAGGGTTCGATCTTGATACCCTTTCGATGGGTATGTCCGAGGATCTGGAAAATGCGGTTGCCGAAGGTGCGACAATAGTCCGGATAGGTACAGCAATTTTCGGGCCGCGGCGTTATGCTATTCCTGAAGAACTCGGTTCGCGGCAGTAGTCAGCGAACGGTATTTTTGTAGTAGTTGTTCACGATTTTCAACTCTGTCCGGGTCAGTTACGATACAGCTGACCGGGCAGACTTCGACACATTGCGGAACATCGTAATGGCCTACACATTCCGTACATGAGTCGGGGTTGATTTCGTAAATTTCCTCTCCTTGTGAAATTGCCCGGTTAGGACATTCGGGCTCACATACATCACAATTGATACATTCGTCGGTGATGATTAATGCCATTTTCGTTTCTCTCCAATATTCATTTCTTTCTCTTTTTATGTAACTGTTCGACTACGAGCGGATGTACAAACTTGCTTGCATCTCCTCCCAGGCGTGCAATTTCACGCACGATCGTGGCCGAAATAAACATGTACTGCTCGGAAGGGGTCAGGAAGATCGTTTCTACATCAGGATACAAGCCACGATTCATACCTGCCAGCTGAAACTCGTATTCGAAATCGGATACCGCACGCAGGCCACGCACGATAATGCGAGCCTGCTGCTGCCGTGTGAATTCCATCAGCAGGCCGGAAAATCCTGTTACTTCGACATTAGAGTATGCAGCGAGCACTGTGCTGGCCATTTCTACACGCTCATTCAACGAGAAAAAAGGAGACTTGCCGCTGTCCGCTGCAACTGCAACCACTACTCGATCGAATAATCTCGATGCACGGTGTACCAGATCTTCGTGTCCACGGGTAATTGGATCGAAGGTGCCTGGGTAAATGGCTTTATCCATCTCGACTCAAATTCAATAGACAATAATAAACTTTACTTGCCCGGCCCTGTTTCCATATTGACCAGGGATCATGCGGTAAGAATTTGTCATTGCTTTCGACATAGACTACGCCATTTTCTGTAAGTCGTGGTGGCAGTAAGGGTAATATTTCGAATAGCAGCCCGGATTTGAATGGTGGATCGAGAAATATGATGTCATGGCGTTCTGTATCGGAGGCAAGAAACATAGAGGCATTTCTGTTTTCCAGTCTGATTTGCGAGGCATGCAACCGTTCAATCGAAGTCTGCAGGCTGCGCATGACTTTTTTATCCTGTTCAACCATGACGACTCGCTGCGCGCCGCGCGAAGCTGCTTCGAATCCCAGTGCCCCGCTGCCGGCAAAGAGATCCAGACAGGTCTTGCCGGTCAGGTCCTGTCCCAGCCAGTTGAACACTGTTTCCCGTACCCGGTCCGGCGTTGGCCGGAGTTGTTCACTGTCCGGAAACTGAATGATTCGACTGCGCCATTGCCCGCCAATGATACGGACTCTGCCTGCCTGTGACATGGAATGGTTTGTGTCAGTTTGCTGCACCTACGACTACAGTCACGACTCCATCCGGATCGATTCGGCGCTGGAATGCATCCTTGATTTGTTCCACCGTGACCTGTTCCACTGCTTTGACATAATCTTCCAGGTAGGTGAGGGGTAACTGATAAAAGCCAATGATTCCAAGATAGCCGAGTATTTTCCGGTTACTGTCGATGCGTAGGGGAAAACCTCCCACAATATTTTGTCGGGCAGCCTGTAATTCCTGCTTAGTCGGGCCTTGTTCGACAAAGTCCCTGAGCACTTTCTGTGTCAGTTGCAATGCCTGTTCAGCCTGTTCCTTTTTTGTTTGTAGACTGATTTCGAAGGGGCCTTTTTCCTGGAATGGTATAAAAGCACTGTAAACGCTGTATGCCAACCCACGCGTCTGGCGGATTTCTTCCATCAGGCGAGAAACGAATCCACCACCGCCAAGAATATAATTACCGACCAGCAGCGGGAAATAATCAACATCCTTGCGGCTCAATCCGGGATAGGCAATCTGAATATGGCTTTGGGTTGCCGGATGAGTGATCTTGCGAGTTGCCGGTGCAGGTATTTCCACAGCCGGTAATGTTCCAGTAATTTTTCCTGCCGGCAAATCTTTGGTCAGTGATTCCGCGATACGGGCGGCTTCGTCACGTTTGATATCACCAATCATTGCTATCACTGCATTGCTGGCGGTGTAGCGAGAACGGTAGAAGTCGACCAGATCCTTACGTTGTAGCGCAGTCAATGTATTCGGTTCGCCGGATTCACGTAAGCTGTAGGGGTGGGTGCCGTAAAGCATTTTCATCAAAGTGCGGTCAGCTATCACTTCCGGCTTGGTATCCGCTTCTTTGAGTGCGGCAATCGTACGGGCACGCTCACGTTCCAGGGTTTTTTCAGGAAACTCAGGATGCTGAATGATGCGTGCCAAAACATCTAAAGCTTTGGTGCGTTCCGGGCGGTTACTCAACGTACGCAGTGACAGACCGGCCCGATCCAGATCAAAGGTTCCGCCCAACTGTGCGCCAACATCTGCCAGTGTTTCAGCAATCTGATCTTCCGACATCCCGTCCGCACCCATGCTCAGCAGGCGCTGGACAAGCCGGGCACGACCAGATGTTTGCGGTGTATCAGTGCTGCTGCCCGCCGAGAATTCGATACTGATGTCGAGAATCGGTAAATCGTGATTTTCAACGAAATATACTCGTACCCCGTTTGTTGTTTGCCAATGCTGAATCGGCAGAAAAGCCAGTGCCCACTGGGCATGAACTGCTATCCACAGTCCCAGCAGAAAGTTTAGAAGTCGCATAAATCCCCTTACTTTATCGTAAATCGAACATTATCGAGTATAAATCACTGTATCTCAATGTGAGGTTCAGTGGCAGAGACGTCAACTGGTTTCGGTATGTTTCGTATCACGGAATATAATCACTGCATGCTTGTTCATGATCTTGCGACTACTTTGCTGGGTAGATCATTCAGAAAATACGGGACTGAACAGCCAGGTGATATTTCTATTGAGAATTCTACATCGGAAAAATAATCAGAAAAGAGCGGGATAGTAAATCTGTGAATAATTCTTTATTAGCTTTATGGCCAGTTTCTACAAAAAATTACCTGTCTTTCTACGTTGTATTTGTAAAAAGACAGGTGAAGTAGAGGAGAGAGCAATCCATTATCTGTAGTGAACATCTGCATGTCTGCAAATCGATCTGCATTTGCAAGCTGTTACTTGTCTGATTCTGATCTGTCAGAAAGGCGTGTGAACATGCCTGAGATGAGCAAAAATCGTAGTGTTATTATTACTGTAAAAAGAAGTATTGAAAATGTGACAAATTGTCGCAGGCTGAGTAAACAGGAGCATTCTCTTTCTTGAATGCGAGAGATGGTGAGGGAAGTCATGAAATTCGTTTCAGATCAATCAACACATCACGCTAATCATAGAGTAATCGCAATCGATATCCTGCGCGGTGCAGTCATTGTGCTCATGGCACTGGACCATACGCGGTTTTTCTTCAGTAATGTTGATTTCAGCCCGACCGATCTGTCGAAAACTTCAGTCAGCCTTTTTTTAACACGATGGATTACTCATTTTTGCGCGCCGGTATTCATTTTTCTGGCAGGAACTGGCGCTTATTTATCTGCTGTACAGCATCCTGACAAGTGGCGTCTCAGCGGATTCCTGCTCAAGCGCGGTGTTCTGATTTTGTTTCTGGGTATTACGTTCGAGTCTCTGATTTGGAACTTTACGCCGGATTTCTCGGTGATTTCCGGTACGGTGTTATGGGCCATCGGCTGGTCGATGGTGGTTCTTGCCGGACTCGTTTTTTTGCCGACTCCGATCATTGTTGCCTTTGGTTTATCGATGATAGGCGGGCATAACCTGTTCGACGGTTTAACCAGCGACGACTGGGGAGATTGGGGCTATCTCTGGGCTATCCTCCACAGTGGAGAGACTGTGAGACTTACCGATCAGATGATGCTGCGCCCCCTTTATCCGCTGATTCCCTGGATCGGGGTTATGGCAGTGGGCTATGGCTTTGGAAGGCTGATGTTGCTGGAAAAGGGATTACGGGAAAAAGCGTTATTCGCACTGGGGAGCGTAATGATCCTGTTATTTATCTCATTACGTTACACCAATTACTATGGCGACCCTGAGCCCTGGACATCACAGGGAACAATGATCTTTACCATGTTGTCTTTTATTAATTGCGAAAAATATCCGCCTTCGCTTTTGTATCTGCTCATGACATTAGGACCTGCCATCATGATGCTACCGTTACTTGAGCGAGGTATGGGATGGTTCGGTGCGGTAATGGCGATGTTTGGACGTGCACCGATGTGTTTTTATTTATTACACCTTCCTTTTATCGCTTTGCTCGCGTTAACGGTTGCGTTTGTGACAAATAGTTTTGTCGAACCGACTTCAGCAGCCCCGATATTTCCGGAAGGATTCCCACGAGCCTACGGATACGGGCTACCTGTCGTTTATTCAATTTGGGTGGGTATCGTGATTGCGTTGTATCCGGTTTGCCGATGGTATTACGGTTATAAACGACAAGGGCGCTATGCCGTGCTGAAATATCTTTGACAGCTGGGAAGTATCCGCCACAGTCCTGTCGGATTTTGTATTGTTAACCCATTTCACAGGAGCCAGACAATGAAGCAATCCATTTTCTTTTTTATTACCCTGATGCTGTTTCATGCTTCCAGTCATGCAGGTACTCTTATCGACGGCAACTGGTCACCAGCAGGATGTGGTGAAAGACCTGCCGCGCCAGCTATCGGTACAGCCAGCGTGGAAGATTACAATCGCAGCGTTGAAGCGATCAATGAATGGCAGAAACGTGCTCAGCAATACAATTCCTGTCTGGTTGATGAAGCAAATGCCGACAATGCATTGATTGTCAAAACGGCGAATGCCGAACAAGCCAAATTCCGGGAGGAAATCAATCGAATCAGCACCGAAGCAGATGAAGCGAAGGCTAAGCTGGATGGGAGGTAATATTTGGGTGATGGAGTTGTACCACTTGCTTTGATTCAGGTAATAAGCGTCAAGTAGTGGAATCGTACCCTGAGTGGAGGAGAAGTAAGGCTTACGGCAGAAATGTATTGATGGTGCTAAGTCAATGCTTTGCTGTGAGTAAGCAATTTGGAATAGTAACAAACTTAAGAAATATCTGATTAGTCTGTTGTGTAACTTTTTATCATTCAATTAACTACAGAAAGGTATAAAAAATGAAAAATTTGCTATTTCTTCTAGTAATTGTTCTTTCGAGTATTACATTGATTGGCTGTTCTGGTGCGGATACCCGTTCGAATAATAAACCCGACTTAGTCATTATTGATTTCAATTTTATTGATACTATCAGCGGGGATACGTCTGGTGAATCAGGACACCCTGTCAGAGTCGTTGTCAAGAATCAGGGTAATGCGGTGGCCAATGTTTTTAAAGTTGCTGCTGAGTATACCCTGTCTGATGGGCAAAAGTTACCACTGGCATTTACTGTGCCAGGTCAGCAGGACATTTGGTATCCTTATTCCAGTGGTATTCTGAGGCCGGGGAATACCGTAACTTTTGATGGTAAATTAGTGTTCCATGAAGCATTGTTACCGGGGAACAGGCTTTTTGTAGCCGTCACTGCGGATAGCTGTGTTGGCGATGAAATGATGCCTGCTTACTGTCGGGTCGATGAAAGCAACGAAAAAAATAACACTTCAAGATCGCTTGTGATCAATGTTCGCGAAAAATAATCGATACAGGCTTAAAAAATCAAGTAGGTTTTTTATTTCGAACGTAATTGAGAATGTGATCTATAGGCTTTATCTTATTAAAAGCCAGCATAATTCTTTATGCTGGCTTTTATATAGTATGTGGCTTTGCATTTTCCGCCATTTTCTACCGCCTAAACTATCATACACGGGGTGTTTTTGGTCCTTTAATTCCTGCATGCCCTTGTATCCTTCGTTTGTAGATGTATTGCCTGACTTACGAACTGGAAGCTGGTTAAATAATCAGCTCAGAAGCCGGATAAGCGGTGATAAAGGAATAACGATGTCTGTTCTGGTTAGCGTAGGCCATGGGTGTTGCTGTTCCGGAATCAGTCGTAATGTGTCAGGATATTCAGCGGATAGTTTTTTCCGGCGAGATAGTCTTCGATGCATTGCATGACCAGTGGGCTGCGATGAGATGCCTGTTTCGCCCGAATTTCATCGATGCTGAACCAGGTTGCACGTATGATGCCAGTGTCAAGTTCTCTTTCTGGATCGAAATTAGTTACGCGCCCGGAAAAGGTGAAGCGCAGGTAGGTGGTGTCGTTGTGGGGTGCATACCAGTGATAAATCCCTGTCAACGCTTCGGGCAGGAATGTGTGGCCGGTTTCTTCCAGTACTTCGCGACTGCATGCGTGAATGATGGATTCCCCTGGTTCCAGATGACCGGCCGGTTGATTGAGTCGTACGTCGGCTCCGTTCGGAGTTTCCTCTACCAGCAGATACTTACCGTTCTGTTCGATGACAGCGGCAACTGTGACATTAGGTTTCCAGATCATATAGTAGAGTGGTAGTGTTAAGTATCTAATGCGGATGGCACGTTCTTCTGCTGAGATTTTATAATGAAAAGGGAGGAAAAAAGTGATGATTCCGTTCAGATTGAAGAAGGTTGCCAGTGCGTTGTTTTCAGGTGGATTATTGACTGCCTCTCTCGGAGTTGCACTGACTGCATGTACGCCGCCTTGCCGGCCATATGCACCACGTGTGCCACTGATGCAGACCAACCCTTGTGCGAGTAAGCATCCTGCTGTGATTAAGGACCCCTCTGGCGCCAAGAGTCCTGATACGAGTGAATATCCATATGAGGCAAATCCCTATGCAGTTAAGAAGGTCGATCCTGTAACGGTTACCCGGCCTGCCAATTACCGACCCTATCGGGGTAATCAGGCGGACTTGCTGGAATATGGTGAAAAACTGTACAGGAATACCCGATTGAGTCCCAGCGGATTGTCATGCCGTACCTGTCATCAGGATTACAACCTGTTTGAACTTAGTTTTGCGCAATCTTATCCGCATTTCGTTGCTATGGCTAAAGAACGTGCCGGCCTGGATCAGATTCATCTCGATGAAATGATTCAGCTGTGCATGGTGTCATCTATGGCGGCTGAGCCACTGGTGTGGAACTCCAGAGCACTGGCCGCATTGACCACTTACACCTCAAAAATACAGCAGGATTTCAAAGCAAATCCTGGTGCAGTCAAGAATCCGTGTGCTGTACAAAACCCATGTGCGGTTAAGAATCCTGATGAAATACACTGACTTTCAGAAAATTTCCAGGCAAATTTTCGTATAAGTTGCCATAATCCGGGGCATAAAATTACTTATAAGAATCAGGATCTCGTCTCATGCATATTTCCATCATTATTCCGGCTTTCAACGAAGAACGGTTGATCGGGCAATGTCTTCAATCGGTTGCTGATGCAATGGTTGCTAACCAGGCATATGGTTTTACTCATGAAGTGATCGTGGTGGATAACAATTCCACCGATGATACCGCGCGTCTGGCCGAGCAGGCTGGCGCCCAGGTTGTTTTCGAGCCGATCAATCAGATTGCACGGGCCAGAACTGCGGGTGCAGCGGTTGCTACCGGGGACTGGCTGATATTCATGGATGCAGATTGTCTGTTGAGTGCCGGCCTGGTGAATGATATTTTCGAGCTGATTGCGCAGGGCCGACATGTCGGCGCAGGCAGTACACTTTACATGCCGGATCTGCCATGGTGGGCACTGGCGTTACTGCGGTTCTGGACGTTCCTGTCCGTAAGGTTCCGTTGGGCTGCAGGTGCGCTGATTGCGTGTAACACTGAAGCATTCCGGGAAGTCGGCGGGTTTGACCAGACACTTTACGCGGCGGAAGAAGTCGATCTGAGCCAGAAACTCAAGAAATGGGGGCATGCGCGCGGGTTCGAGTTTGTGATTCTGACAGCACATCCAATTGAAACTTCCCCGAGAAAAGTGCAGTTATACAGTGGTTGGGAAATCGCAGCGCAGCTCTTTCGTCTGTTACGGCATCCTTTCCGTACATTGCACAGTAAAAAGCAACTGTCTATCTGGTATGACGGCAGGCGCTGAAGCCGGTCTGTTTCATACCGTTTACTGCAATGTTTCCGAAGATTCCGGACCGGGAAATACTACCTCACTGAAGCGTGCGCCGGGTGTCAGAACCTGCAACCTGTCGAGCGAAATCAATTCGACCTGCTGTGATCCGGCTTCTGTTTCCAACAGCAGAAATTCACGCTTTTCGCTATTGGTCAGAATATCCTTGGCCTTTCCCTCCAGGGTCGACTGATCTTTCAGAAACAGTCTGACCTGGTAACCATACATACAGGCGACTTCGATATAGTCATGTAATTCGCAGGAGATAAGATGGTTTGTCATGGTAGGGCTGCTTATTCGAGAATGATGATCGCCGTATTTTAGCTGCGTTGGTAAAGAGACGTTGAGTTTTTATCGATAAGGATAGTCTGTTCCCTAAGAGTATGAACTCAGGTATTTAAGTTTGGTATCAAGCAGTTGCAGACGCTCGGGCGTACCGATATCCATCCACATGCCCGGATAATGCGAACCGGTCACTTTACCGGTGATGATAGCCTGGCGCAGCAGAGGGGCGAGTTTTTCAGCCTGACCAGATGGGATATCTTCGAAGAGTGCCGGATGATAGGCGCCGATGCCACTGAAGGTGAGTTTCTGACAACCTGGACAGGCCGATTCCACCAGTTTGCCTGAACCGGTATGCAGGAAAAAATCACCTTCGGGGTGATGGAGCGGGTTGTCCACCAGGATCAGATGAGCGAGAGTATGGCTGGGGTACGATTGTATGTGCTGTAGGATCGGCTGCAGGGTGGAGAATTCCATCGTACAGAAAATATCGGCGTTGATAACTGCAAAGGGCTGACTCCTGGTTGTATCGGTCAGCAACGGTAGTGCATGAGCGATGCCCCCCGCTGTTTCCAATACGCTTCGTTCAGGCGAATAATGAATAGGGATGCCATAGCGTTTGCCGTCCTGCAGCGCGGCTTCGATCATATCGCCGAGATAGGCGTGATTGATGATGACGGTAGAGAAACCGGCCTGTGCCAGTTTTTCCAGATGATATTCAATCAGCATTTTTCCACCGGCCGGCAGCAGTGGCTTGGGGCAGGTATCAGTGAGCGGCTTCATGCGTTCCCCTCTGCCTGCTGCCAGGATCATGGCTCTGAACATGATGTACTTGGCTGATCAGAAGGTATAGCCGACGGCAGACGTGTGATTCTCGATCTGGTCCAGTAGCTGATGCAGAGGGTGGAGTTCACGGTAGCGTTCACAGGTTTTCCGCAGATGTTGCGTGACCACTGGCATATCCTGCAAGTAGGCTTGCTTTTGGTCACGATAGCAAAGGCGTGCAAAAATACCCAACACTTTGAGGTGACGTTGTACGCCCATCCATTCGAAGTCCCGATAAAAGCAGGCAAAATCATCTGTGATCGGTAGCCCGGCCCGGCGCGCGTTTTCCCAGTAGCGAATCGTCCAATCCAGTACTTGTGCTTCTTCCCAGCCTATGTAGGCGTCTTTGAACAGAGATACCAGATCATAGGTGATGGGGCCGAAAACTGCGTCCTGGAAGTCGAGAATTCCAGGATTGGGGGTTGATATCATCAGATTCCGACTGTGATAGTCGCGATGAACGAATACTTGTGGTTGAGCAAGATTATTGTCCAGGATCAAGGTGAATACTGCAGCTAGAATATTTTTCTGCTCTTTACTAAGTGTGCAGTGCAAATGCTTGGTCAGGTACCAATCAGGAAAAAGATTCAGTTCCTGGGAAAGTAATGTTCGATTGTATTCAGGAAATATATTCTGTCGGCTGGCCTTTTGTATTCTGATCAATGCATCGATGGCGTCCCGATAAAGTTCATGGGCGTTGTCTGGCTTAACTGTCAGTGCTTGTAGATAGGTGGTATTGCCTAAATCGGAAAGCAGTAAAAAACCCTGCTCAAGGTTCTGTGCCAGCACTTCGGGCACATGTACGGACGCCTGGGCAAAAACTCCGGCTGCGTGCAGAAAAGGCAGACAATCTTCCAATTGTGGTGGAGCATCCATGGCAATCAACGTACGTTCGGCCAGTGTCACGCGGTAATAACGGCGGAAACTGGCATCTGCGGAAGCAGGTGATAAGGTGAAAGGCTGATCGGGATAGAGGGTTTCCAGCCAGTGTTGCAGAAGTTGTAAACGATCCATTGAATTCATTGCGTAAGGTATGAGAAGAATCTTCTGATCCGATTATCGATTCGGTATGACAACGTGTGCTTGTATGCAGTGGCGAATAAGGATTAATGTTTGCTTGTTGACTGAAAATATGAGATTTTATCCCGGAAAAGAGGAGAAGTTTTGCAATTTAATGGAGAGAGGGGATGCTGAATAAAAATGTGTTGGATGAAATTGGCAGCAAAGTCAATGAGATTTTAGCCAACAGCCCAGCTAAGGATATTGAGAGAAACATGCGTACCATGCTGACAGGGGTCTTCTCGCGACTGGATCTGGTTACGCGTGAAGAGTTCGATGTGCAGCAGGAAGTCATCAAACGTACCCGTATCAAGTTGGCTGAGTTGGAGGAAAAAGTAAATAGATTGGAGAGTCAGTTGCATCAATCCATTTCTGCAGACAGCTCAATAGATGCTGGAAACACCGAAAATAAATGAAATGATACATAGCGAGGAGCACTTAACACTTTCGTTTAGCGTTTCGGTTCTACATTCCGTATGACGGATAGTACGGGTTAATCTGTTTTCTTGATTTTTCTTTTTCATGTCACTGGCTATTCTGTATAGTCGTGCGCTGTCTGGCATGGATGCACCGCTGGTTACTGTGGAGGTGCATCTTTCTAATGGTCTTCCGAACTTTACTATTGTCGGACTTCCGGAAACGGAGGTCAGAGAGAGCAAAGACAGGGTGCGTGCAGCGTTACAGAATGGGCGGTTCAAATTTCCCGCGCAGCGTATTACTGTTAATCTTGCTCCGGCTGATTTGCCCAAGGAAAGTGGTCGTTTTGATTTGCCTATTGCGTTGGGTATATTGGCAGCAACCGGGCAAATTCCTTCGGATAAGTTGAATCAATATGAGTGGGCGGGAGAACTGTCACTGAATGGTCAGCTGCGTCCGATTCGTGGTGCGTTGGCCATGACTTACGGCGCTTCCCGATCGGGTCGCAGTTTTGTTCTGCCCGAGCAGAATGCCGGCGAAGCAGCTTTGGTCAAGGAAGCGGTGGTTTATCCCGTTGCTTCCTTGTTGCAATTGTGTGCGCATTTGGTAGGTCGGGAGCCATTGCAGCCATATAGTGCTGGATCGACTGAATCAGTGGGGTGTTCGGTAGCGAATAATTATCCGGACATGGGAGATGTCAAGGGACAGGTACAGGTCAAGCGTGCACTGGAAATTGCAGCAGCAGGTGGGCACAGTGTATTGATGATTGGGCCACCGGGTACTGGAAAATCCATGCTGGCTCAACGCTTTCCGGGTATTTTACCTGCCATGACAGAGCAGGAGGCATTGGAATCTGCTGCCATTCAGTCGCTGGGCAGTGGCAGCTTCGATCTGGCAAATTGGAGGCGCCGTCCATTCCGAGCGCCACATCATACTGCGTCGGCCGTTGCATTGGTAGGTGGGGGAAGTACTCCACGACCTGGCGAGATTTCGCTGGCCATGCACGGTGTTTTGTTTCTTGATGAATTACCCGAATTTGATCGGCGGGTGCTGGAAGTACTGCGTGAGCCGCTCGAATCCGGTCACATTACGATTTCGCGTGCCACGCAACGGGCGGATTTCCCGGCTCGGTTTCAGCTTATTGCGGCAATGAATCCATGTCCGTGCGGCTATCTCGGGCATTATGACGGGAAATGTCGTTGTACACCTGATCAGGTGGCGCGCTATCGCGGCAAAATATCCGGCCCGCTACTGGACCGTATCGATATTCAGATTGAAGTGCCTGCTTTGCCGCAGGTAGACCTTTTGCAACCAGGTCAGAGTGAGTCGAGTGATGTTATCCGGGCACGGGTGGAAATTGCCCGACAACGCCAACTTACCCGACAAAGTATCTCCAATGCAGGATTAGGGGTACAGGAAGTGGAAGCATATTGCCACCTGGGAGAAGGCAGTCAACGTTTACTCGAACGAGCCATGACCCATTTGAATATCTCTGCGCGTGCCTTTCATAGAATATTGAAGCTTGCCCGGACTATTGCTGATTTGTCTGGAAGCGAATCGATTCTGAGTAATCATGTAGCCGAGGCTATTCAGTATCGGCGTATGGATAGAAATTGAGCTTTTACATATTGATGAATGGAGGTTAGTAGTAATCTACCCGTGCACAATTTTCGAATCTTGTAAATTCACCCAAGAAGGTCAGGTCAATTTTTCCGATCGGACCATTACGTTGCTTACCTATAATGATTTCAGCGATACCTTTGTCCTGGGTGTCGGGGTTATACACTTCATCTCGGTAAATGAATAGAATGACATCGGCGTCCTGTTCGATAGCGCCGGATTCACGCAGATCCGACATGATCGGGCGCTTGTTGGGGCGCTGTTCGAGACCGCGATTCAATTGTGACAGGGCGATGACGGGGACCTGTAATTCTTTTGCCAGTGCTTTCAGCGAACGTGAAATCTCAGAAATCTCCGCGGTACGGTTTTCGTTATGGGAAACGGCTGACATCAGTTGTAAATAGTCTACAATGATCAATCCCAATTCTCCTTGTTGCCGGTATAGGCGTCGTGCACGGGCACGCAACTCGAGGGAATTTAATGCTGCGCTTTCATCGATGAATATCGGTGCATCATTCAGTTTACCCAGTGCATGAGTGAGTCTGGGCCAGTCTTCGTCATCCAGACGGCCTGTGCGCACTTTATGCTGATCCAGACGTCCGATCGATCCCAGCATACGCATGGCCAGTTGTGCACCACTCATTTCCATGCTGAATACAGCAACCGACTTGCCGACTTCCAGGGCAACATGTTCGCCGATATTGAGTGCAAAGGCGGTTTTACCCATGGAGGGTCGTCCTGCGACGATGATGAGATCACCTGCCTGGAAGCCGGAAGTTTTCTGATCCAGGTCATGGAAACCAGATGCAATGCCGGTAACGTCGTTGGCATTGTCCCGGTTGTAGAGCATTTCGATACGTTCTACTACCTGTTTCAGGAGCGGTTGAATATCAACGAATCCCTGTTTGCCGTGCGCGCTTTGTTCAGCGATTTCAAATATTCTGCTTTCTGCCTCATCCAATAAATCACCTGCGGAGCGCCCGGATGGATTGTAGGCCGAATCCGTGATGCGTGTACTGACCTGGGCGAGCTTACGCATGATCGAGCGTTCTCGCACGATTTCCGCATAGCGGCGAATATTGGCTGCTGAAGGTGTATTTTGAGCAATGGCACCGATATAAGCCAGTCCTCCGACATGGTGTAATTGGGCCGTACTTTCGAGTGATTCAGCGACTGTTATCACATCTGCCGGCTTATTCTGTTCGATAAGGCGACAAATATGCTGATAGATGAGTTGATGGTCTTGTCGATAAAAGTCATGATCGGTGATGATGTCTGCCACCTTATCCCAGGCATGGTTATCCAGCATCAATCCACCCAGAACAGATTGCTCAGCTTCTACCGAGTGAGGTGGAAGCTTGTATGTGTCCTGAACAGGATCATGTGTGAGGTTGGCGATGGGTTGATTCATAGATGTCGATCAAAACCGGAAAGAACTGGGATAGTATCATCAGGTGCAGCAATAAAAAAAGGACTGTTTCCAGTCCTTTTTTATCTCATTAGGAAATATCAGGCTACCGCTTCGCCTAGAACCGATACAGTAATATGAGCTGAAACATCGCTATGAAGCGCGACAGTGATTGAATAGTCTCCTATTTGTTTAAGTTGCCCTTCCGGCATGCGGATCATGGATTTCTCGATTGAAAAACCTTGCTTACGTAATTCTTCGGCAATATTTGCATTGGTTACTGAGCCAAATAGCTTGCCGTCCACCCCTGCTTTCTGGGTAATTTGGATGAGTAGACCATCCAGTTTTGCTGCCATTGTTTCGGCAGCTGACAGGATTTCTGACTGTTTCTTCTCCAATTCTGCACGCTTTGATTCAAACTCTGCAATTGCACTTGCCGTTGCCCACTTCGCTTTCCCTTGAGGGATCAGGTAATTACGGGCATATCCTCGCTTGACATTTACAATACTGCCCAATGAACCCAGCTTCGCGATTTTCTCCATCAATATGACTTGCATAGTATTTCTCCCGAATGCTTAATGCTGATCAGTATAGGGCAATAACGCCAGGAAACGGGCTCGCTCGATAGCGAGGCTTAGCTGACGCTGGTAATAAGCCTTGGTTCCAGTGATCCGGGCCGGTATGATTTTACCGTTATCACTGATGAAATCTTTTAGTAATTCAATATCTTTGTAATCAACTGTTTTAATGCCTTCAGCAGTGAATCGGCAGAATTTTTTGCGTTTGAACAAAGGTCTGTTCGCCATTCTGTCTTTTAATCTGCTGTTTGCATCCTTGTTCCTTGAGAATCTCATTTTTTCTCCATCTAGAGGTTATTCAAAATCGACTGTTTTCAGACGAGTCTAGTATCACACACATGTAAGACCAGCTGCTTGCTCATCCGATTTTTCATGGCGAGAAAACCGGTAAGCTCGACATGACTGCCGGATGCCATAACAGAAATTTTCTCAGCCATATCTGCCATGGCTATTGCCGGTAATTCGCACATGACCTGACGCTGCCTACCTGCTTCCATCTGATTAGATTGATGACTCAGTTTGAATTCAGTAACCATAATACCTGCAGGCGTATAGCGCGGCGTATTCAATTCGATGATCTTTCCGCAGATCACTATCCGATTGCAATTCAGTGAAGACTCCGGTTCAGGGTTCAGTGTGTGTGCTTGGGGAGACTGTTTCTGTATCGTCGTTAGGTTGATCGGCCGCTTTTACATCAGGCTGATCAGCGACTTCAATCTCTTCTGTATTGGAGTACGTCGATTTTGAATTACCTTCCTGCATCATAGGAGAAGGTGAAGTAACAGGTGCATTCATACGAATGATAAGGTGACGAAGAACAGCATCGTTGAATTTGAAGCTATGTTCCAGTTCATCAAGTACCTCTTGATCACATTCAATGTTTATCAGTATATAATGAGCCTTATGTAGCTTTTGTATGAGATAAGCGAGCTGTCGGCGCCCCCAGTCTTCTACTCTGTGGATCTTTCCTGCTTTTGCGGTAACCGTATTGGTGTAGCGTTCGATCATCGCAGGTACTTGCTCGCTTTGATCAGGATGAACAATAAGAACGATTTCGTAATGTCTCATAATTTCCTTATGGGTAAAACCTGCTTCCAATCATCCAGGAAGTCAGGCAAGGATTATTCGAAAAAAATATCATTAATTGTTACTCGGAATTGTAAATCAGTATTATTTTTCCGAGCAGCAACAATATAATTTTACTGAATCGATAGCTAAACATCAAAAAGTTTGTGGTTTTTTTTTGAGTAAAGAACAAATATAATGGGTGGATTGTGGTTATCAGGCGCTTGCTCATTATAAAGCTTTATAAAAACTGATCATGCCCACACATTCATTGACTAAGGTACGTGATCAGGTTAGAATCCCCGCACTTTTTGGAGAGGCTCGTTGAAAGAGAGAGTCTCTTCGTCACGCCCGCGAGAATTAATGTCTTTGATAAATAACAGACCGCTAGGTGTTGTTATACGCTGGCAGTTCGTCTTCGCAATACTTGTGGCAATTGGATGTGGTTTGTGGACCGATGATGCGCATGGAGCGGTGTCCGGGTTTCTGGGAGCGGCTGTCAGTGCACTCTCAGCCATGGCCTATGCAATAGTCGTGTCGAGGCACCGGGGGTATTCTGCCGGAGGCGCGCTGCGTACTGCTTTACGTGCGGAGGCGATAAAAATATTTGTAATTGTTGTTGCGCTCTGGGTTGTGTTGGCGAATTACGAGAATGTGAGGCCAGTAATATTCATTGGGTCATTTATTGTGGCGGTGCTTATATCCAGTATGGCGATATTCGTGCCTGAGAAATCTCATGCTCAGACTCAGAAATAGGGTACAAAAAATAGTAAACAGGTAAGGAAAATGGCATCTGAGGCAGAATTAACACCAACTTCATATATTCAACATCACCTGACAAATTTTACGGTAAGTGTAGGAGATGGACCGTTCTGGGTGCTGCACGTTGACACCTTGGTAATGTCGCTGATACTGGGTGTGATTAGTATGGGTTTTATATGGATGGTCGTCAGAGCGGCTACACCGGGGGTTCCGAGTAAGACACAGGCTTTTGTGGAGTTGTTGATCGAGTTCATAGACAGCCAGGTGAAGAGTACTTTTCATGGGAACAGGCATGTGTTCGTGGCACCAACTGCATTGACGATTTTTGTCTGGGTGTTGTTGTTGAATACTATGGATTTGCTGCCTATCGATATCATGGCATGGATTTATGAGCATGTATTCGGGTTGCATAACTGGCGCAGTGTGCCAACTACTGATGTCAATACGACATTTGCGCTGGCACTTTCCATCTGGTTGTTGACGTTTTATTTTGGCATCAAGGTCAAAGGACTGGGTGGGTGGATTGCAGAGTTGTTTTGTAGTCCGTTTGGTAAAAACCCGTTGCTTTGGCCGCTTAACCTGTTATTCAATCTGATTGAGTATGTTTCTAAGCCCCTGTCTCATTCCCTGCGACTTTTTGGAAATATATATGCTGGGGAAATCATATTTCTGCTGCTTGGTATGTGGGCGGCGACAGGTGTGGCTGGTACCTTGTTCGGTGCTGTTTTAGGTGCCGGGTGGGCAATCTTTCACATACTGATCGTTACACTGCAGGCGTTCATATTTATGATGCTGGCCGTGGTTTATCTTTCCATGGCGCATGAGTCACACTGATTGCCGGTTAAAAGAAGAAGTTTCTGTTTATTAATTTAATTTTAATTAGAGGAAAGCAATTATGGATAATGTTCAGTTTCTGGCGATGGTTCAAGCTTATACCGGTATCGGTATCGGTTTGATGATTGGACTGGGTGCTGCAGGTGCTTGTATCGGTGTGGGAATTATGTGTAGCCGTTTTTTGGAAGGTGCCGCGCGTCAGCCTGAAATGATTCCGACGTTACAAGGTAAAGTGTTCCTGTTGCTGGGTTTGACTGATGCTTCGTTCATTATTGCGGTTGGTCTTGCAATGCTCTTTGCTTTTGGTAATCCACTGTTGGCTGTTATTCAATAAACAGGATATCAAATTTGATCTTCGAAGGCGAATAAAGGGCTGTTATGAATATAAATTTCACTCTGGTCTCGCAAGCAATAGCCTTTTCCGTATTTATCTGGTTTACCGTCAAATTTGTCTGGCCGCCTTTGTTGCGTGCCATTGAGGAGCGTCAAAAACAGATTGCGGATGGATTGGCCGCGGGTGAGCGTGGAAAGAAAGAATTGGAACTCGCTAGTCAGCGTTCTTCGGAAGTGTTGAAAGATGCTAAGCAGCGGGCAAACGAAATAGTCATTCAAGCGGAAAAGAGGGCTTCTGATATTATCGAAGAAGCAAAACAGGCTGCCAGAGTTGAGGGAGAAAAAATCCTCGCTGGAGCTAAGGCAGAAATTCAGCATGAAATTTTCAGTGCGCGTGAGTTGCTGCGACAGCAAGTGGCCAGTTTGGCCGTTCAGGGTGCGTCGAAGATTCTTCGTCGCGAAGTGAATCCTAAAGTGCATGCTGACTTGCTTGCATCGATAGAGTCAGAGTTAAAGTAAATGGCTGAAGCGATAACAATTGCCAGACCCTATGCGGAGGCAGTCTTTAAGCTGGCGAGAAAAAGTAATTCTTTGTCATCCTGGTCGGAAATGCTGAAGCTGATTACGGCTATCGTATCAGAGAAGCAAGTTAAAGCATTGATTGGCAATCCCCAGGTGCCATTACAAAAGTTACGCGAAATTATTCTTGGTATTTGCGACGGAAAGCTGAGCAATGAAGGAAAGCATCTGGTTTCTTTGTTGATAGAGAATAATCGGTTAAGCATACTTCCTCAATTGAGTGACTTGTATGATCAACTCAAGGCGCAGCATGAGAGTGTACTGGAAGCTAGAATCATCTCAGCATTTCCTCTGGATGCAGATCAGCTACAAAAACTGATATCTGTTCTGGAGACAAAATTTCAACGTAAAGTCAATGCCCAAGTGAGCGTGAATGGTGAGCTGATAGGCGGGGTCAGGATTGAGATTGGTGATCAGGTGATTGACAGCTCGGTATACGGAAAACTGGAAGCAATGGCAGCCGCCCTCAAAAGCTAGGAGTTATTAAAATGCAGTTAAATCCATCAGAAATCAGTGAGTTAATCAAAAGTAGAATTGAAGGGCTCTCCGTTACCTCGGAATTTCGTACGCAAGGGACGATTGTATCGCTAACGGACGGTATTGTGCGTGTGCATGGGTTGTCCGACGTGATGCAGGGTGAGATGCTGGAGTTCCCAGGCAACACTTTCGGTCTGGCGCTGAATCTTGAACGTGATTCAGTAGGCGCTGTTATTCTAGGCTCATACGAGCACCTCAAGGAAGGGGATGTCGTAAAGTGTACCGGCCGTATATTGGAAGTGCCTGTAGGTGAGGCATTGCTGGGAAGAGTAGTAAATGCTTTAGGCCAGCCGATCGATGGAAAAGGTCCTGTAGCAGCTCAGCGCATGGAGCCGATAGAAAAAATTGCGCCGGGCGTAATCTGGCGTAAATCAGTAGATCAGCCTGTTCAGACTGGATTGAAATCGATTGATTCGATGGTGCCGGTTGGAAGAGGACAGCGGGAATTGATCATTGGAGATCGTCAGACTGGGAAGACTGCAGTGGCAATTGATGCAATCATTAACCAAAAAGGTGAAGATATGATTTGCATTTATGTTGCTATCGGACAGAAGGCTTCATCGATCGCAAACGTCGTGCGCAAACTTGAAGAAGTGGGTGCGATGGCGTATACCATTGTAGTAGTCGCATCAGCTTCAGAGTCAGCAGCTATGCAATTTATTGCGCCTTATTCCGGCTGTACGATGGGTGAATATTTCCGGGATAGAGGGCAGGATGCATTAATCGTCTACGATGATTTGACCAAGCAAGCCTGGGCGTACAGACAGATTTCCCTGTTGTTGCGTCGTCCGCCTGGTCGGGAAGCTTATCCTGGTGATGTGTTTTATCTTCACTCTCGATTACTTGAAAGGGCTGCAAGAGTCAGTGCCGATTACGTTGAGAAAGAAACTAACGGTGAGGTTAAAGGTAAAACCGGCTCCTTGACGGCTCTGCCAATTATTGAGACTCAGGCGGGTGATGTAACGGCGTTTGTACCCACGAATGTGATTTCGATTACTGATGGTCAGATTTTTCTTGAAACCGATTTGTTCAATGCTGGTATCCGTCCTGCTATTAATGCAGGTATTTCCGTTTCGCGCGTAGGTGGCGCAGCACAGACCAAAATCATTAAGAAGCTCGGGGGCGGGATTCGTCTGGCTTTGGCGCAGTATCGCGAATTGGCAGCATTTGCTCAATTTGCTTCAGATCTTGATGAAGCGACACGTAAACAGCTTGAACGTGGAAAAATGGCTACTGAGCTGATGAAACAGCCACAATATGCCACTTTGAAGGTGTCTGAGATGGCATTGACACTGTTTGCTTTGAATAAGGGCTATTTTGATGATGTGGATATTAAGCGAGCACTTGCCTTCGAATCTGCATTGAGAAGTCATATGCGCAGTCATCATGCTGCAATTATGGATAAAATCGAAGCGACCAAAAATCTTGATGATGAGACAGAGCAGGCATTGGAAGCAGCTATTCAAGAATTTAAGCAAAATGGAACGTATTGACCAATGGCAAGTAGCAGAGATATACGGAACAAGATCAAGAGCGTAAAAAATACGCAGAAGATTACGCGTGCCATGGAAATGGTGGCGGCATCTAAAATGCGTAAGGCGCAGGAGCGTATGAAAAAATCGCGTCCTTATGGTGAAAAGATCCGTAATGTGGCTGCGCACATGAGTAAAGCCAGTGTAGAGTACCGTCATCCTTTTTTGATTCACCGTGATTCTGTCAAGAGAGTTGGCGTAATTGTGGTGACGTCAGATAAAGGGTTGTGTGGAGGGTTGAATACTAATGTATTGCGTAGAGTACTAAATGAAATCCGGGCATGGGAAACCGATGGTAAACAGGTTGATGCCTGTTGTATCGGTAACAAAGGCTTGGGTTTCATGAGTCGCATCGGTATCAATGTAATTTCTCAGATTACAGGTCTGGGCGACGCGCCCAACATGGAGAAGCTGATTGGAACGGTTAAGGTTGTTCTTGACGCTTATACTGAGAATCAGCTTGATCGTGTCTATATTTTTTATAATCGCTTCGTCAATACGATGAAACAAGAGCCTGTGATGGAGCAACTCTTGCCGTTGACTGATGATCGGATCAAAAGCGGAAATGGTGAAGGGAAAACTCTCCGGGCACCGTGGGATTACATTTACGAACCCGAAGCCAAGCCTGTTATTGACGACATTATGGTTAGGTATATAGAAGCGATTGTATATCAGGCTGTTGCCGAGAATATGGCATCCGAACAATCAGCTAGAATGGTGGCGATGAAGGCAGCTTCAGATAATGCGGGTAATCTCATTGATGAATTGACCCTCATCTATAACAAATCTCGTCAGGCAGCTATTACCAAAGAATTATCGGAAATTGTTGGCGGAGCTGCAGCTGTTTAAACGTTATTTTATTTGTATTTAGGGAATAATAATGAGCCAAGGAAAGATCGTTCAGTGCATTGGTGCGGTTATCGATGTTGAGTTTCCCCCGCAGGCAATACCAAAGGTTTATGATGCGCTGGTAATGGAAGGGTCTGAATTAACGCTGGAAGTCCAGCAGCAATTGGGTGATGGTGTTGTCAGGACGATCGCTCTCGGTTCTTCCGATGGTTTGCGACGTGGTATGACAGTTACCAATACGCAAAAACAGATATCAGTTCCGGTGGGTACTAAAACACTCGGTCGAATAATGGATGTTCTGGGTCGGCCGATTGATGAAATGGGTGAAGTGGGGGCAGATACCGTAATGCCCATTCATCGGGCTGCGCCGGCTTTTGATGAGCTTTCTGCTTCAACTGATCTGCTGGAGACCGGTATTAAGGTTATCGATCTGGTTTGCCCTTTTGCTAAGGGAGGAAAGATTGGATTGTTCGGCGGCGCAGGGGTAGGCAAAACCGTGAACATGATGGAATTGATCCGTAATATTGCAATTGAGCATAGCGGCTATTCTGTTTTTGCTGGTGTAGGCGAAAGAACTCGTGAGGGCAATGATTTTTATCACGAGATGAAAGAATCCAATGTATTGGATAAGGTGGCTTTGGTATATGGTCAGATGAATGAGCCACCGGGTAATCGTCTTCGTGTTGCTTTGACAGGATTAACGATGGCTGAAGCTTTCCGGGATGAGGGGCGTGATGTACTGTTCTTTGTGGACAATATCTATCGTTATACTCTTGCAGGTACTGAGGTTTCTGCATTGCTTGGGCGAATGCCTTCAGCGGTTGGTTATCAGCCAACACTGGCTGAGGAAATGGGTCGTTTACAGGAGCGGATTACATCTTCTAAGACGGGCTCTATTACATCTATTCAGGCAGTATATGTCCCGGCTGATGATTTAACTGATCCTTCTCCGGCAACGACTTTTGGCCACCTTGATGCGACGGTTGTATTGTCCAGGGATATCGCTTCACTTGGAATTTATCCGGCGGTTGATCCACTTGATTCAACGTCACGTCAGTTGGATCCTCTAATTGTCGGTGAAGATCACTATAATACGGCGCGTGAGGTCCAGCAGACATTACAGCGTTATAAAGAATTACGTGACATTATCGCTATTCTGGGTATGGATGAGCTTTCCCCAGAGGATAAGTTGTCAGTCAGTCGTGCACGTAAGATTCAAAGATTCCTTTCTCAGCCATTCTTCGTGGCAGAGGTGTTTACCGGTTCGCCTGGAAAATATGTGCCATTGAAAGAGACTATTAAAGGCTTTAAGGGTATCGTCAATGGTGAATATGATGATATTCCTGAGCAGGCATTTTACATGGTTGGTGGTATTGAGGAAGTTCTCGAAAAAGCCAAAACGATTCAATAAACTAGCTTTTAAATGGCGGATAGTTAAATGGGTACGGTTTTTCATCTGGATATAGTGAGTGCGGAAGAATCGATTTATTCCGGGCCAGCAGAATTTATAGTTGCTCCAGCTCTAATGGGAGAAGTGGGGATTTTTCCGCATCATACACCCATGCTTACCCGTATCAAGTCGGGAATGGTTCGAGTCAAGGCGCCACTTAAGGATGATGAAGAAGTCTACGTATCAGGTGGTATGCTTGAAGTTCAGCCGGATGTAGTGACAATCTTGGCTGATACGGCTATTCGTGGTAAGGACCTTGATGAGGCTAAGGCGTCAGAAGCTAAGCGGAAAGCTGAAGAAGCCATGAAGAATAAATCTTCTGAAATTGAATATGCGCGTGCACAGGCTGAATTGATTGAAGCAACTGCTCAGTTGGCAGCAATTCAGAAATTGAGAAAGCGGGGGCACTAAGCTAGTTGCTCGAAATCATTTCAGTCATATAGAAACAATGAAAAGGCGATATATTATTTATCGCCTTTTTTATTTTGATCACTCCTTTATAAAAGTTTTTCAGCCCATCTTAATTTTTGTTGCCTATGTGCCGTTTTAGTACATTCTGTCAGCATGAACTAGGTCGATGAATGAGTGTTTGAGTGCATTTTATAGGTAGATTGATAATAGAAGCTTTCCTTTAAAGCGGTGACCTGCAGGTAATAAGGATTGAAGTAAAAGGAATTAGGCTTGTGAGACAACTTGATATAGTTATTCTGGCTGCGGGGGCAGGTAAGAGGATGCGTTCTTCTCTACCCAAAGTATTGCACCCATTAGCAGGTAGACCACTTCTATCTCATGTCCTAGAAACTGCACGTGCCTTGTCACCAAGCAAGATATGTGTGGTTTATGGGCATGGTGGCGAACTGGTTCGTAGTGCTTTTGACGATCCGGCACTTATTTGGGTCAGGCAGGTGCAGCAATTGGGAACGGGGCACGCTTTAAAGCAGGCTTTACCTCATCTGTCTGAAAACGGTGTAACGCTGGTTTTGTTTGGTGATGTTCCGCTGGTAAAGGATCGTACACTCAGAGCTTTGGTTGATAGGGCGGATAAAGATAGCTTAGGTTTATTGACAGCCGAACTGGATAATCCGTCGGGTTATGGACGTATCATACGTAACCCTGTAACAAATTGTATCCAGGCAATTGTTGAAGAGAAGGATGCTACTTTGTCACAGAAGAATATCCGTGAAGTTAATACCGGTATCATGCTTTTGCCTAATGTATATTTACCGCATTGGCTTGCTGAGCTGAGCAACGATAATGCTCAAGGTGAATATTACTTGACAGACATTATTGCGCTAGCGGTAGATGCTGGGACCAGAATCAATTCTGTTCATTCGGAATACAGTTGGGAGACGATCGGTGTCAATGATAAGCAGCAGCTGGCCATGCTGGAACGGATTTATCAGCGTGACTTTGCTGATAAACTTATGGAACAAGGAGTGACGCTTGCTGATCCTGCTCGTTTCGATATCCGTGGTCAGTTGATTTGCGGTGATGATGTGGAAATAGATGTTAATTGTATATTTGAAGGAAAGGTGCAGTTGGGCGACGGCGTGAAGATTCATGCAAACTGTATATTACGTGATGTAGTGGTGGCTGCAGGAACAGTCATATTTCCTTACAGCTTGATAGAAAATGCTGAACTTGGTAAAAATTGTCGGGTCGGACCCTTTGCCCGCATTCGTCCGGGAACGCGACTCGATGATGCAGTACATATCGGAAATTTCGTTGAGATAAAAAATAGCCATATTGCTTCTGACAGTAAGGCCAACCATCTCAGTTATATTGGTGATACGGTAATAGGAAAACATGTCAATGTTGGCGCCGGTACGATTACCTGTAACTATGACGGTGCTTTCAAACATCAAACTATCATCGAAGATGATGTGTTTATTGGTTCTGATACGCAATTGGTTGCGCCAGTCAGGATAACCAAGGGCTCGACGATCGGGGCAGGATCCACCATTACACGTGATACACCTGAAGGCCAGCTTACCTTGTCTCGAGTCAAACAGACCAGTATTGCCAATTGGAAGCGGCCAAAGAAAAATCAAATCTGATTTTCGTTGTTTTAGCAATAGATGAATAAGGGGTTTGCTATATGTGCGGAATTGTAGGAGCAATCGCTAAGAACGATGTTGTGCCGTTTCTGCTGGAAGGGCTATCCAGACTGGAATATCGTGGTTATGATTCGGCTGGTATCGTGGTTGCAAATGGTACATTGCATAGGTTACGAACGACCGAACGCGTAGCCGAACTGGGTAAGCTCGTACATACCCAGAATACCATGGGACTGACCGGTATTGCACATACCCGCTGGGCGACACATGGAGCACCTTGTGAGCGTAACGCTCATCCACATTTTTCCGGAGATAAGAGAAAAATTGCCGTTGTACATAATGGCATTATCGAAAATCATGATACGCTTCGGCAGCGTTTGCAGCGAGCAGGATTTGAGTTTCTGTCTGATACGGATACTGAGGTAATTGCTCATCTGATTTCATATCATCTGGATATTACCAATGATTTGCTAGAGGCTGTCTGCTATTCCATCAATGAATTACGTGGTGCATATGCCATTGCTGTGGTTGAAGAAGTGCGACCGGACCGCATTATCGTGGCCAGGAACGGTGCACCGCTTTTACTCGGAATAGATAGCAATGGCTTGTATGCTGCTTCCGATGCGTCAGCATTGGTGCAGGTTACTCGGCATATGGTATATCTGGAAGAAGGTGATGTCGCTGAGTTACATAGTGATGGGTATAGAATTCTGAGTTGCTTGAATGCTGTGAAAGGTCATGAGGTGAAGCGTGATGTGCGCGAAAGCGACCTGACTCAGGAAGCAGTGGAGTTAGGGCCTTATACGCACTTTATGCAAAAGGAGATCTTTGAGCAACCGGTTGCGGTAGCAAACACGCTGGAAATGGTGCTGAATGCACAATCCATCTCTCCCCACTTGTTTGGCAGTGAGGCGGAAACGATTCTCGCTCAAACTCGAGGAGTTTTGATACTCGCCTGTGGAACCAGCTATCATGCGGGGCTGGTAGCCAAGTATTGGTTGGAAACGATCGCAAAACTGCCTTGTAATGTCGAGATTGCCAGCGAATATCGTTATCGTGAGCCGATTGCTGATCCGGAAACACTGGTCGTAGGAATTTCTCAGTCCGGTGAAACTGCGGATACTCTGGCTGCACTGAGTTATGCTAAATTACTTGGCCATCGTTACAGTCTGGCGGTTTGTAACGTGCCGGAAAGTGCGTTGATCAGGCAAACCGACTTACGCTTCCTGACCCGGGCCGGGCCTGAAATCGGGGTGGCTTCGACTAAAGCGTTTACTACTCAGTTGGCAGTTCTGCTGTTATTTACTGCTGTGCTTGCAAAAATGCGTGGGAAACTGTTGATTGAAGCTGAGCAAAACATGATTACTGCATTGCGACATTTGCCAGTTGCTATTCAGCATGCGCTTCAGAGTGAACCTCAGATCAAAGAGTGGGCCGGAGATTTTTCCCAGAAACAGCATGCCCTGTTCTTAGGGCGTGGTGTGCATTATCCGATTGCGTTGGAAGGTGCACTCAAACTTAAAGAGATTTCATATATTCATGCCGAAGCTTATGCTGCCGGTGAGCTCAAGCACGGACCACTCGCACTGGTTGACAGCGAAATGCCTGTAATTGCCATTGCACCGAACGATGCACTCCTGGAAAAGTTGAGATCCAATCTGTACGAGGTACGTGCACGGGGGGGGGAACTGTATGTTTTTGCTGATGTGGATTCCCATATTGAAGAAAGTGAAGGGGTGCATATCATCCGGCTGGCTGAGCACAGAGGTGTTTTGAGTCCCATTCTTCATACTATTCCTCTGCAGTTGCTTGCTTATCATGTTGCTTTGCAGAAAGGTACCGATGTTGATAAGCCCAGAAATTTAGCGAAATCCGTTACTGTCGAGTAATAATTTCCACCACGCTCGGTTTTTTCTGTAATCGGGCGCAGAAGAATTTTTCTTTCAAGCTATTGGAAGATAGATTGTTTTCATTTAGCCAAGCGTGTGACAGTACGCTTTATACAATAGACCCGGAATGGTAGCATTATCTACTTTCAATCGTTAAAGGAAGTCAATGGCCGGTCATAGCAAATGGGCTAATATCAAGCATAAAAAGGCTGCACAGGATGCTAAACGAGGGAAGATCTTTACGCGTCTGATCAAGGAAATTACGATTGCCGCTCGCTTAGGTGGTGGAGATCCGGGTAGCAACCCCCGATTGAGACTTGCGGTCGACAAGGCGTTTGAGCACAACATGCCGAAGGATAATGTTGAACGTGCGATCAAACGCGGATGTGGTGAGCTAGAAGGTGCTCACTATGAAGAAATCCGCTATGAAGGCTATGGGATATCAGGTGCTGCAATCATGGTTGACTGTATGACCGACAATCGTACAAGGACTGTTGCGGCAGTCCGCCATGCATTCACCAAGCATGGTGGCAATCTGGGAACCGACGGTTCTGTTGCATATTTGTTTAAGCATTGTGGTCAACTGCTGTTTGCACCGGGAGTCAATGAAACGCAGTTACTGGAGGTTGCACTTGAGGCAGGCGCAGAAGATGTTATCAGTCATGATGATGGCAGCTTAGAAGTAATTACTGATCCTTATGCGTTTGTAACGGTCAGAGATCAACTGGAGCAGTCGGGTTTCAAGGCGGAATTGGCAGAAGTAGTTTGGAAGCCCGAAAACGAGATTTTTCTCCAAGGTGATGAGGCCGCTAAAATGCAAAAGCTTTTAGATGCGCTGGAAGATATTGATGATGTGCAGGATGTTTATACTACAGCGGTCATCGACAGTTAATTTTGTTCCGATTCGGTGAGAATATTCGCATACTTGGAATAGATCCCGGTTTGCGCGTCACGGGTTTCGGTATCATTGACAAAATCGGTAATCAACTGGCCTATATCGGAAGTGGTTGTGTAACAACCAGTGGAAGTGAATTGCCAGATCGCCTGAAGGTGATTCTTGATGGGTTGCACGAGATCATTCTGCAGTATCGTCCAGAGCAGGTGGCAGTAGAGCATGTTTTTGTCAATATTAATCCTAAGTCAACATTGCTGCTTGGGCAGGCACGTGGAGCTGCCATTTGTGCCGCCGTTCTTAATGAACTTTCTGTATATGAGTATACTGCTTTGCAAATCAAGCAGGCTGTAGTAGGTAACGGGCATGCTCGGAAGGAACAGGTGCAGGAAATGGTAATGCGGTTGCTGAAGCTCGCGGGACGGCCCCGTCCGGATGCTGCTGATGCTTTGGCATGTGCGATCTGTCATGCACATGGAGGAGCAGGGCTCCTTTCGGCCACACGCAATCATTTGAAACGTGGTGGGTGCTTGTGATCGGAAAAATTACCGGTCTGCTGCTGGAGAAACACCCTCCTTTGGTATTGGTGGATGTGCAGGGTGTCGGTTATGAAATAGACGTACCGATGAGCACATTCTGCCGATTACCCGGTATCGGGGACAAAATAACCCTGTACACACATCTTGTCGTACGTGAAGATGCGCATTTATTATTCGGTTTCATTACAGATACCGAACGCACTTTTTTCCGTCAGCTTACGAAGATTTCTGGTATTGGCGCCAGAACCGGTTTGGCCATATTATCTGGCTTGAGTGTGGCCGATTTACAACAAGTGGTCATTTCACAGGATAGTACTCGCTTAACCAGAATTCCGGGTATTGGAAAGAAAACTGCAGAACGCTTATTGCTGGAGCTGCGTGACAAGATCGATCCGGTTTCGGTATGCCTGGAAACGGGGATTGCTACGTCAGGTATCGACCAAGACATTCTCAATGCTTTATTAGCACTGGGCTATAATGATCGCGAAGCTAATTGGGCAGTTGGACAACTGCCGGAAGGGGTGACAGTGTCTGAGGGTATCATGTGCTCATTGAAGTTCTTGTCAAAGGGAAAGTAACCTAATCTGGCTGTTGGTTAAATGATTGAATCGGATCGGATCATCACAGCGTCTCCATTTTCTTCTCAGGAGGAAACAGTAGAGCGTACTTTACGTCCCAATCAGCTTGATGAGTACGTAGGACAGGAGAAAATCCGGGCACAATTGAAGATCTTTATCACAGCAGCCAGGCAGCGTCGGGAAGCGTTGGATCATGTCTTGCTGTTTGGTCCGCCAGGTCTGGGTAAAACTACATTGGCCCATATCATCGCCCGGGAAATGGGTGTGAATTTACATCACACTTCCGGGCCAGTGTTGGAGCGAGCAGGTGATCTGGCCGCATTACTGACCAATCTCGAGCGTAATGATGTATTGTTCATCGATGAAATTCATCGACTTTCACCCGTTGTCGAAGAAATTCTTTATCCCGCAATGGAGGATTATCAGCTCGACATTATGATTGGTGAGGGGCCGGCTGCTAGATCAGTCAAAATCGATTTGCCACATTTTACGCTAATAGGAGCTACCACGCGTGCCGGTATGCTGACCAATCCATTGAGAGATCGTTTTGGGATTGTTTCACGTTTAGAGTTTTATACTGCTGGTGAACTCAGTAAAATCGTCACACGTTCGGCAGGACTTTTGAATGTCGATATTTCTACTGATGGGGCGATGGAGATTGCATGTCGATCGCGTGGGACTCCACGTATTGCTAACCGCTTATTACGCAGGGTGCGGGATTTTGCCGAAGTCAGAGCAAATGGTAGTATCGATCGTCAAGTGGCGGATGCTGCGTTGCATATGCTGGATGTCGATCCGAATGGGTTAGATGTGCTTGATAGGAAACTGCTGTTGGCTGTACTCGAGAAATTTGGTGGCGGGCCGGTAGGGGTAGATAACCTTGCTGCAGCTATCAATGAGGAACGTGATACGATTGAAGAAGTACTGGAACCTTATCTGATTCAGCAGGGGTTCCTGCAACGTACACCACGTGGCCGTATCGCTACGACAATGACATATCAGCATTTCAATATTATACCTTCAGGACGTGATACTACGACATTAGGCCTATTCGATATGGATCGAGACTTAAGCGATAGTTCGCGGGGCACTTGATCAAACGAAGTGTGAGTAATCAGTATTTAATTCAGGAAGTAAATATTCATTAAAATGAAAACGGTTTTCATTCACCCTGTTCGTGTCTATTATCAGGATACCGATACCGGGGGAGTTGTGTATCATGCGGCTTATCTCGATTTTATGGAACGTGCTCGTTACGAATGGTTGCGCGAGTCGGGATTTGCGGTAGGTGCGATGATTGAATCGCATAAAATGATTTTTCTTGTCCGGTCACTCAGTATTGAATATTTCAAACCGGCTTTACTAGATGATCTGCTGGATGTAACTGTGCAGGTACTGGAAATGGGCAGAAGTCGGATAACGTTACAGCAGCATGTGTTGCGTGATCAGAGCACATTGGTCAGTGCAACTATTCATGTAGTATGTGTCGGGGTCGATACATTGAAACCTATAAGTGTCCCGGTGTCACTTCGTCAAAAAATCGGAAAACCAGCATGAGCACGGTCATTACTCAGGATTTATCATTATTTCATCTTGTCAGCAGTGCAAGTCTACCTGTTCAACTGGTTATGCTGTTGTTGCTGATGGCTTCATTTGTTTCATGGTGGTTTATTTTTCGGAAATTATTCACTATTCGACAGGAGATCAAACAGACCAACGAGTTCGAGAATGTATTCTGGAGAGGAGCGGATTTGAATGCGCTCTATCAGCGTGCAGCTGGTGCTCGTGATACGGCAGGCAGTATGGAACGTATTTTTGAGGCAGGATTCCGGGAATTCATCAAACATCAACCAGGGGTAGAAGTGGGGACCATTATGGACAGTACGCGTGGTGCAATGCGTGCAGTTTATCAGCGAGAAATGGACAGACTGGAATCGCATCTGTCATTTCTGGCAACAGTGGGTTCGGTAAGTCCCTATGTCGGTCTGTTCGGAACGGTATGGGGCATCATGAACGCGTTCCGGGAGCTGTCCAACGTGGCGCAGGCTACGATTGCCCATGTTGCACCGGGTATTGCGGAGGCCCTGATTGCAACAGCCATGGGGCTTTTTGCAGCGATTCCCGCCGTCATTGCTTACAATCGTTATGCAAGTGATACTGGTCAGCTGGCCACCCGCTACGAGAGCTTTATTGAGGAAGTGTCCAATGTTCTGCAGCGTCGAGTGACTAAACCTCGGGACCCGGTGAACTTCTCATGATTCAGCGTCGTAACAAGCGCCGACTGATGAATGAAATCAATGTCGTGCCATATATTGATGTGATGTTGGTTTTATTGATCATTTTTATGATTACAGCGCCACTCATACATCCCGGCCAGATCGAATTGCCTGAAATCGGTCAATCATCAGCACCACCGGTGGAACCTTTGGAAGTAATCGTTGCTGCGGATGGTGATTTGACATTACGTGATCGCGCCAGAGTAGGGGAAGAACTGAAGGTCGACCGTACTCAACTTGTGGAACTGATCAAGGCTAAACAGGCACAAAGCACCGAACAGCCTGTCGTCATTGCAGCGGACAAGAATGTTCGTTATGAAGAAGTGATTCAGGTAATGGATTTGTTGCAGCAACAACAAGTCAAAAAGATCGGGCTATTAACTAAACCAAGATAAGTTTCTGGGGTAATGCACACAATGACTCGGCAATCCGGAGGTGATATTGAACCGGGAAAATTACGTGCGGCATTGCTTTCTTTACTGATTCACGCTGCTTTTCTGGTTTTGCTGGTATTTGGTTTGAACTGGAAGAATGAAATTCCTGAAACTGTAATGGTTGATTTGTGGAGTGATATGCCTCAACCTATCAAGCCTTTACCACCTGTTGAAAAGGTGACACCCAAATCTGAACCGGTTAAAGCCAAATCAGAACCGAGACCAGTAATCGAGACGGCTCCTCCGCCAACACGTAAGCCTGCCATTGCCTTCAAGGAAAAAGTTGAGAAACCTTTACCGAAAGAGGATATAAAAAAGCCTGAGCCGGTCAAGAAAGAAATACCGAAAGCAGAGCCTGTCAAAAAGGTCGAACAAAAAGCGAAAAAGGAAGATGAAGCTCAGCAGAAGACTGAAGCACAGCGAAAGGCCAAACAGCGGGAACAGGAAATGGCTGCCCTGAAAGCGGAACAGACCAGAATGATGGATGAAATTGCCAAATACAAGGCTATGATCCAAGCAAAAATTCGTAGTCGTATCGTTATGCCACCGGACCTTCCAGGTAATCCTGTCGCTGAGTTTCGTGTAACTTTATTGCCCGGCGGAGATGTCTTGGGGGTAACTTTACGTAAATCGAGTGGTTATACTGCTTTCGATGAATCCATAGAAAGAGCAATTTTTCTTGCCAAGCCGCTACCTTTACCACCAGACCCGAACTTGTTTAGAGAATTCCGGGACTTCAGCCTCACGGTATATTATCGTGAATAGTTTTTTGATCAATTTCTGTCAGTAGTATGTCATGGTAATTTATTTGCGTAATTTTCTCTACTATATAGGTATGCTATCGCTATGGGCAAGCACACCACTACATGCCTCACTCAATATTGAAATTTTTGGCGGCGGTGCAACTAAGGTCCCGATTGCGGTGGCGCCATTCGTGGCGGAGAAGACGCTTCCTCAGAGTATTACGGCTGTAGTATCGGCTGACTTGGAACGCAGTGGGTTGTTCAAACTGGTTGATACTTTTGGGTTGACGTCGCATGAGCCGGAACAAGTGAATTACAGCGATTGGCAGAATCGAGGGGCAAGTGCTCTTGTAGTCGGTAGCACTTCGATGTTACCGGATGGACGGGTCGATGTACGCTTCCGTTTACTGGATGTGGCTAAGCAGGTGCAACTAACCGGGTTTACCGGCACTGTCGCAGTCGATCAATTACGTGCTTTTGCACACCGTATCGCAGACATCATTTATGAGACTTTAGTAGGTGAGCCTGGTGTTTTCAGTACTCGAATCGCTTTTGTCAAGAAACAGGGGAGCCAGTATGCACTGCAAGTATCGGACTATGATGGTTTTAATGCGCGTTCGTTGATTGAATATACCGAGCCCATTATTTCCCCGGCCTGGTCACCTGATGGCAGCAAAATTGCTTATACTTCTTTCGAAAAAAAGAAGCCAGTGGTCTATGTGCAGACGCTGTCTACGCGTGAGCGCAAGGCGGTAGCAAATTTCAAGGGAAGTAACAGTGCACCGGCCTGGTCACCTGATGGCAGCAAGCTGGCTGTTGTCTTGAGTCTGCATGGGGGGTCACAGATTTATCTGATCAACGCGGATGGCAGTGGGTTGCAGCGTATCTCACAAAGTTCCGGGATAGATACTGAACCGAGTTTTTCACCTGATGGAAAATGGCTTATATTTACATCCGACAGAGGTGGCAGTCCTCAGATCTACCGTATGTCAGTATCCGGAGACGGGGGCGTAGCCGAACGGCTGACATTCCAAGGAGATTACAATGTCAGTCCACGTTACAGCCCGGATGGAAAAAAGTTCGTTTACATCCATAGAAATGCAGGGCGATTCAATATTGCCTTACAGGATTTTTCAACCCGTCAGGTACAGTTGCTGACTGATTCGAGATTTGATGAATCGCCTAGTTTTTCACCCAATAATCGCATGATTCTGTACGCAACCGAAATTAATGGACATGGTATATTATCCATCGTTTCTAGCGATGGGCAAACGAAGCAGCACCTTTCGTCGGAAATGGGAGATATTCGGGGGCCGGTTTGGGGGCCTTTGCTGAAACAACGGTAATATGAAGGAATAGGAAGCTCACTGAGCAGAAATTAATTACTTACGAAATGGTGAAAAATGAGAAAAATCCTGAGTGTATTGATGATTTGTCTATTGTCAGCATGCGCCAGTAAAACTACCCAGCCGACTTCGGATATTGAAGATCGTTCGCTGAGCGGTCGGGAGAGTGAAGGTGCGCGGGATGGAGTGGGATCGAGTGGATTTGAACTGAATCCACTACAAGATCCAAATAATATATTGTCCCGTCGCAGCGTATATTTTGATTTCGACAGTTATACAGTGAAAAGCGAGTATCGGGACTTGGTACTAGCACATGCTGCTTATTTACGAGATAAACCGAATACACAAGTATTGCTGCAGGGTAATACTGATGACCGGGGAAGCCGTGAATATAATCTTGCACTTGGCCAGCGTCGAGCGGATAGCGTAAAAAATATTATGCTATTGGCTGGTGCGCGTGAACATCAGATTGAGGCGGTCAGCCTGGGTGAAGAAAAACCACGTGCACTTGGAAGCGATGAAGCGTCCTGGGCAGAAAACAGACGTACTGATATTCTTTATCAAGGAGAATATTGATGCACATGCGTGCTTTCTTACCGTTACTGTTGCTCAGTTGTAATGTCAGTTATGCAGGGTTGTTCGATGATTCCCAAGCGCGTGAACAGATAGAGGCATTACGTACTCAAGTGACGGAAATGGAAGCACGCATGAAGCGCACGGAAGAAGCGCTCATGGGACAGGCCCTAATTGAGTTACATACACAGATGGAGGCCCTCAAGGCTGAATTGAGCAAACTGCGCGGGCAGATCGAAGTGTTGCAGGATGAGAACCAGTCGCTGCGTAAGCAGCAAAAGGATTTTTATTTGGATCTGGACAATCGCTTACGTCAGATGGAGCCTGATTCACCTGATATGCCTGCGTTGGATTCCAAAATACCTGCCTCACCGACCGACCAACCAACTGCTACAGTTACAGATACCCCATCCAAAAAAACAACTGTTGCATTGCAGTTACCCGATGCGGTACAGCGCGATAGCTATGATAAGGCTTACACCGCGTTTAAGGAGGGGGATTACACGGGTGCGATTACTGGTTTTGAGAACTTCCTGGCGCAACATCCTTTATCTGCACTGGCGCCCGCTGCTGCATATTGGATCGGAAATGCGCATTATGCGTTGCGAAATTTTGATGAGGCTATCGCTGCACAACAGCGATTGATTGAAGCCTATCCGGACAGCTCAAAAGCGCCAGATGGACTCCTCAATATGGCAAGTAGTCAAATCGAAATTGGCCAGAAACCTGCTGCCAGGAAAACATTGGAGAAGCTCATCACCAGCTATCCGAGTAGTGACGCGGCGGAGAAAGCCAAGCGTCGCCTGGGAGCGCTGAGATAAGATTTTTCGTGGTAGCCGATACGGGAAAAAATGCCACTTTTCCTTATGATGTGCCTGCTCGTTATGAAGAATGGGTTACTTCCGCATCTGTCCAAGGCCTGAATGTTGCGTATTACTGAAATTTTTTACTCACTTCAGGGGGAAACCAGCCGAATGGGATTGCCCACGGTGTTTATCCGGTTGACGGGTTGTCCTTTACGTTGTCATTATTGTGATACCAGTTACGCATTTTCTGGTGGGCGAACTATGAGTATCACTACAATTCTTGATGAAATTGCCACGTTTTCTCCGCGTTATGTAACAGTTACAGGTGGAGAGCCGTTAGCTCAGACTGATTGTCATATTTTGTTAACATCGCTGTGTGACGCGGGATATTCAGTTTCGCTTGAAACCAGCGGTGCGCTGGATGTTTCTCAGGTAGATACGCGTGTTTCAAGGATACTTGATGTTAAAACACCGGGTTCCGGTGAAGTGGAAAAGAATCGCTGGGACAATTTCGATCATCTGACTGCTCACGACGAGGTCAAATTCGTTTTGTGTGATGAGATTGATTACAACTGGGCTGCACGAATACTTCGAAAGTTCAGGCTGGATACAATTTGTCCGGTTCTATTCTCCCCTGTCTATGACCGGCTTGATCCAGCAGAACTTGCAGCTTGGATATTGAAGGACAGATTACCGGTGCGCATGCAGTTTCAGTTACACAAGCTGCTATGGGGTGAATGTGCCGGAAGATAAAACGGCTGATTTTTCGTTCATAAAAAAAGCAGTCGTGTTATTGTCTGGCGGGATGGATTCTGCGACAACGCTTGCTATCGCCCGTGAAGCAGGTTTTGCCTGCTATGCGCTCAGCATTGATTACGGTCAGCGTCACCGTGCGGAATTAGAAGCTGCAACAAGGATCGGTAAATTTCTACAAGTCAACATGCATCGGTTTGTTAACCTTGATTTGACTGATTTAACAAATTCCGCATTGACAGATTCTTCTATCGCGATCCCAGCATATGGTGAAAGTAAAGGGATTCCAGTGACTTATGTGCCGGCGCGTAATACCATCATGCTGTCATTGGCTCTGGCATGGGCAGAAGTGTTGGGCAGTCGGGACATTTTTATCGGTGTAACCGCAATCGATTACTCCGGTTATCCGGACTGTCGGCCAGACTACATTACTGCTTATGAGAAAATGGCTAATCTGGCTACAAAGGCGGGGAGAAGTGGCGATACTTTTGTGATACATGCGCCTTTGATTGACTTGTCCAAACGTACCATCATTCAACGTGGTATGGCGCTCGGGATCGATTATAGTTTGACCGTTTCCTGCTACCAGGCGGATGAGATAGGGCGTGCCTGTGGCCGATGTGATGCATGCCACCTGCGTCGGGCCGGGTTTGAAGCTGCAAATGTTCCCGACCCTACGCTTTACCAGGATAATAGACATCACCAAAGCTAGAAGTTATCTGGATCAAATATTATTTAATTTTTTCGACCACGCTCGATGCAAATACCAAGTTGCTTAACGCCTTGGATAGCATTTAGCTTGGCAGCACTGACTTTTACCCAGGGAGAACCAAATTCTGTCAGAATCATCTGAGCGATGCTCTCTGTCAGTGTTTCAAGTAAAGAAAAATGTTGATTGTTAAGTATCATATTGATTCTTTGGATGATTTTTGAATAATCTAACGCATCTTCAATACGATCGGTTTGACTGGCTCGGTTAGAAGGTAGAGCAATCTCAAGATTCAATTCGATGGTCTGGGGGACTTTCTTTTCCCAAGGGTAAATGCCAATTAGAGTGCTGATTCTGAATTCTTTGAGAAAGATTATATCCATTAACGGATCCTGGTTAGCTTGGCACTATCGGTAACAATCAGGTGGGCAATTTTAGTTTATTTGTTGGGATGTTGGTATTTTGATGATTACCGTGATTTTGATTTTCGTCGCGTATCTGCTGGGTTCGATTCCTTTTGCGATAGTGGCCAGTCGATTATTCAAGCTTCCGGATCCACGCAGCTATGGTTCGCAAAATCCAGGGGCGACTAATGTGCTGCGCACAGGTAAAAAGTGGGCCGCAGTGGTCACTTTACTGGGGGATACCGGGAAGGGCTGGATAGCAATAATATTGGCAAAATATCTTGGCGGGTTTTGGGGACTTGGCAGCGAGATGATTGCAGGAGTGGCGCTCGCGGTATTTGCCGGACATCTATTTCCCGTTTTTCTTGACTTTAAAGGCGGAAAAGGCGTGGCGACTTCAGCCGGTATCTTACTGGGACTGAGTCCCTGGCTGGGTGTGTTAACAATCCTGACCTGGATAACCATTGCGCTGATTTCACGTATTTCTTCTTTGTCCGCATTGGTATCCGCTTTACTTGCTCCATTTTACGCATATTTTTTATTGGGAGAAGGTGTATTAGTGGTAACCGTACTGGTTATATCTTTATTGTTGATAGTAAGACACCGGTCAAATATCGCCAATTTGATTGCCGGTAAGGAAACACGCATTGGTAGGGGATAGATACGAAAAAGTGGAAATTTATAAAGCTTCCAGGTCCCAGCGAGCTTTTACGGTAAAGCTGGCAGCAGTTCTAGACGAGTTGTTGATATGTTGTAAACGGAGCGCACCTGCAAGGGCAATCATCGCGCCATTATCAGTACAAAATTCCAGTTCTGGAAAGAAAACGGTGATACCGAGTGAGGACATACGATGGGCCAGTTTTTGACGTAACCGCGTATTTGCACCTACTCCCCCTGCCACGACCAGTTGTTTCAGTCCCGTCATTTTTAAAGCTGATAATGACTTTTCCACCAGTACGTCCGTTACAGCATCTTCAAAAGCAAACGCAATATCAGCATGGGTTTGAGAGGCTGTTTCATGTTTGCTGACCAATGTAGCGACAGCTGTCTTTAAACCACTAAAGCTGAAATTCAAATCGCCGCTGTGAAGCATGGGACGTGGCAGCTTAAATCGCCCTGCCTGACCTGTTATTGCCAGTTTTGCCAGTGATTGACCGCCTGGATAGCCCAGGCCCAGCAATTTTGCAGTTTTATCAAACGCTTCTCCTGCCGCATCATCGACGGTTTCACCTAGTAGCCGATATTGCCCGATATTATCCACTTGCATTAATTGAGTATGTCCTCCGGATACCAGTAGTGCTACAAATGGGAAACTTGGTGCTGGATTAGACAAAAGGGGTGATAAAAGATGGCCTTCTAGATGATGGATGTTCAGTACTGGAATACCAAGTGCGAAAGCCAGAGCGGTACCGATGCTTGCGCCTGTTAGCAGTGCACCTGCGAGTCCTGGTCCTTGAGTATAGGCAATGGCATCGATAGTGTATAAGGAAGTATCCGATTGTTTGAGTGCCCGCCTGATGAGAGGCAATACACGGCGGATATGATCACGTGAGGCAAGTTCCGGCACGACACCGCCATATTCACGATGCATATCAATTTGAGAATGCAATGTGTGACTTAATAATCCCTGTTGGGTATGGTAGAGCGCAATGCCTGTTTCGTCACATGAAGTTTCAATCCCTAGTACGATCATTTTAAAATTTTTCGATGGAAACGCATCATTAATGTAAACTTCTTTCTTTTAGAAAAAGCTGATTAATGCTATATTGGTAAGATTTTGCAGAATCAGCTTAAAACTGGTAAGTAAATTGATTAATTAATTACAGGAGACCGAAAGGAAACATCATTTTATGACAACTGTTAAAGTCAAAGAGAACGAACCATTTGAAGTCGCGATGCGACGTTTTAAACGCTCGATTGAAAAAACTGGGTTGCTGACTGAATTGCGTGCCCGGGAGTTTTATGAAAAACCTACTGCTGTACGCAAACGTAAACATGCTGCTGCTGTGAAACGTACTTATAAACGTTTGCGTAGTCAAATGCTACCACCAAAATTATATTGATCTTTTGTTCCGTATTTTTCATCTTATCTTGTTTTATGAATTTAAGGCAAAAAATAGCTGAAGATATCAAGTCAGCAATGCGTGCAGGAGATACAAAGCGTCGTGATGCGTTACGTTTACTGCAGGCAGCCTTGAAGCAGCGAGAAGTCGATGAACGGATCGAACTAGATGATGGGGCGGTGATCGTTGTAATTGAAAAGATGCTCAAGCAGCGTAAAGATTCTATCTCGCAATATGAAGCGGCGCAGCGTATGGATTTAGCTGAGATCGAGCGATTTGAGGTGGAAGTTCTGCGGGCTTATATGCCGGAAGCATTGAGTGATACTGAGCTTGATGCCGTAGTAAACGAAGTGATTGCTTCAATTTCAATAGAAGATAAAGTACCGAAAATAGGGCAGGTTATGGTATTACTTAAAACCAGGCTTGCTGGGCGTGCAGATATGGCAAAAGTATCTGCGCTGGTAAAAGCAAAAATTGTGAGCTGACTCAAAAGAAGCTCGTTAATACTTGTTTTCTCAGGGTGGCGTGCAGGAAGAATAAGCGCTATCATCGTGCCATACTTTTTAGGCTTTTCTTTCTGATAAATGATTGCACAATCGTTTATTCAAGAGCTGCTCGACCGGATTGACATCGTCGATGTGATTGCACGTCATCTCTCACTTAAAAAAGCGGGTGCCAATTTTACGGCATGTTGTCCTTTCCATAACGAAAAAACACCATCCTTTACCGTTAGCTCGTCCAAGCAGTTTTATCATTGTTTTGGCTGTGGCAGGCATGGAAACGCTATCAATTTTCTGATGGAGCACAATGGGGTGAGCTTTGTCGAAGCGGTTGAAAGTATTGCAGCACATGCCGGTATGCAGATTCCAGCTCAGAAGGTTGCTTATCCGGAATCGTTTGGTACCCGTTCTGTTCCAACTGACGCGGAAGAAAGTAATGTAGCAGGTGGGGTATCTACTTCGTCAGATTTGTATAGGCGGATGGAGATTGCAGCAGCGTATTATCGTGAGCAGCTCAGACGGTCCGAGCGAGCCATTACTTATCTGAAAAATCGTGGCGTATCTGGGCGAACTGCATTGCGCTTTGGCATTGGGTATGCACCATCCGATTGGCAGAATTTGTCAGCGGTTTTTGCGGATTATCCATCAGGTGATGTTGATCATGCTTTGGTACGGGCGGGCTTGGTCATTGTCCATGACAGTAAAAAAAACTACGATCGTTTCCGCGATCGAATTATGTTTCCCATCCTTGATCATAAAGGAAAAATAGTAGGGTTTGGAGGGCGATCGCTGGGTGAGCATGAGCCGAAGTATCTCAATTCACCGGAAACTCCGCTTTTTACCAAGGGGCGTGAACTTTATAACTTGGTATCTGCAGGTGCGGCGATCCGGAAAGCGAGTCGGGTAGTCGTAGTAGAAGGTTATATGGATGTCGTGATGCTGGTGCAATCCGGCATTGAGTATGTGGTTGCCACATTGGGTACTGCCACGACGGGTGTGCATATTCAGAAACTATTACGTTATACGGATGAGATCGTTTTTTGTTTTGATGGTGATGAGGCTGGTATAAAGGCTGCCTGGCGTGCGTTGGAAACCAGTTTGCCGCAACTCAAAGATGGAAAGGACATAAAGTTTCTGTTCTTACCGGATAAAGAAGATCCGGACAGTTATATTCGCAAACACGGTAGCAACGCATTTGAGTCCCTGCTTGAGAAAGCATTACCATTGTCGGTACTTTTATGTAATAAATTAATTGGGCAAGTGGATCTGAATACCAGTGAAGGTCGTGCCCGGTTGGTTCAGCAGGCAGGGCCATTGCTATCACAGATTAATGCACCTGTGTTTGCATTCATGCTGATGAAGCGTATCTCAGAACTAGCTGGTGTCGATCAAGATCAACTGGCGGTATTCTTGAAATTAAAAAAGAAGAACTTATTTTCTTCTCGTCCTCGCCCTTCTGCGTCACGGCCATTGTCTGTCACGCCGTATCGCAGGCTGATACAAGTACTGCTACATGATCCGACCTATGTAAAAAAACTTGATGTAGACCTGCGTGCAGTAAGTAGTGATACGAATGAAGAAATGGCACTGCTGATCGAATTGGTTGATTTTCTTAACGCCACTGATAGATCAACTTCGACGGCTATCATGACGCACTTCGATCGTACTCCTTATCGTGCCTTATTGGAAAAGATCGCACAGGATACACTTATCAGGGAAGTGGATTGGGATATCGAAGCGGAGTTTGTGGGCGGTGTAGTAAAATTAAAGGACGTACAGAGAAAATTAAGAATGGTTGAATTGCATAACAAGCCGCTTAGCTCGCTTACAGCCGAAGAAAAAAAGGAATTGCAACGGTTGACTGTTTCTTGAGCAAAGACTAATGATGAATTTTAGTATTTTTTAAGTGTCTTTGAACAAAAAGCATAATCTTACATGGCGCAAGATACTGCATGTTTTTACTTGCTTTATTGTGGCTTGGGTTAGCAAGATTTCTTGCCCATGTATTTCCGGGCAGAGATTGCAATAGTTTTGTTATAATAAAAAGCTTTCAGTTTGACTTGTTCTCTGTTTAATAATGGGTGCTCTGCATGGTAAAGGGAAAAGTGGCGGGATCAGCTAAGAAAAACACAGTAACGACTAAAGTGAAAGGTAGCAAATCGCGTAGGGCAATTCTTGATAATGGAACTAACATTGCAGAGGATTATACTAATGATCGCACGGTCGTATCAGGTAGGGATAGTGTTGCAAAAAATGAAGCGCTTGTCAGGGAAGAATCCATTCAAACCATAAAGACAGACGATAATCATGTAGTTTCAGTAACACAAGATAAGGATACATTGCCAGTTGAGGATGCATTACACGGGCTGGAATTGATTGAAGAGGTCTCTGAAAAAGTTAAAGTGAGCAAAAAAACCAAAAGCAAATTATCAGATAAACAGGTCAATGATCTGAATGAAAATACCCTGTCAATGTCGCAGGATGAAGATATTGAAGTACGCAGGATGCGTTTGAAAAAATTGATCATGCAAGGGAAGGAGCGTGGTTATCTAACTTACTCCGAAATCAATGATCACTTGCCTGATGACATGCTGGATGCAGATCAGATCGAAAGCATCATCAGTATGATCAATGACATGGGTATTTCGGTACATGACGAAGCGCCTGATGCGGAAGCATTACTGATGTCGGATGCTACTACTGCCGTTACCGATGAAGATGTGGTCGAAGAGGCAGAAGCGGCACTTTCCAGCGTGGATTCAGAATTTGGACGTACTACGGATCCTGTGCGTATGTATATGCGCGAAATGGGTTCTGTAGAACTGTTAACGCGAGAAAGTGAAATAGAGATTGCTAAACGCATTGAAGATGGTTTGAGACATATGATTCAGGCCATTTCTGCATGTCCTACGATTATCGAGAATATACTTGCCCTGGCTGCAGATGTGGAAAATGATCGGCTGCGTGTGGATGAATTGGTAGATGGTTTTCTGGATGATGATACCGAGGAAATCATGGGAAAAGATATACCTGATGAAGCAATGGATCAGGATTTCGATTCCGATGATGCCGAAGATGAACAAATAGCCGCTGCCAGTGCTAACATGCTGAAGATGAAAAGCGATGTGCTGGAGCGTTTTGCGGTGATTCGTCAGACTTATGACGAAATGAAAAAAATCATCGACAAAAAAGAAGGGCGTCAGGATAAAAAATATAAGTTATTACAGGAAAGAATTTCTGCCGAACTCATGGCTATGCGTTTCTCTGCCAAAATGGTCGAGAAATTATGTGATACACAACGCGAAATCGTAAATGAGATTCGGAGCTGTGAACGTAGGATTGCTGAGTTGTGCGTTACCCGCGCAGGAATGCCACGTAATTATTTTATCAAGGTATTTCCGGGTAATGAAACAAATATCGATTGGATCAGCGTGGAGATTGAATCCGGCAAATCTTACAGTCAATCTTTGGAACACTTCCGACCTGCTGTAATGGAGCAACAACAAAGAATGCTCGCCTTGCAGGAGCAAGCAGGTATTCCCATCAAAGAACTGAAGGAAATTAACCGTCGTATGACAACAGGCGAAGCTAAAGCGCGCCGCGCCAAACGTGAAATGACGGAAGCAAACTTGCGATTGGTGATTTCAATTGCGAAGAAATATACTAATCGTGGATTACAGTTTCTTGACCTGATTCAGGAAGGTAATATCGGTCTGATGAAGGCTGTCGATAAGTTTGAATATCGGCGGGGATATAAATTTTCTACCTATGCGACTTGGTGGATTCGTCAGGCAATTACTCGTTCTATCGCTGATCAGGCACGAACGATTCGTATTCCAGTACATATGATTGAAACCATCAACAAGATGAATCGCATTTCGCGCCAGATTCTGCAGGAAACCGGGCAGGAACCGGAACCAGCAGTACTGGCTGAAAGAATGGAAATGCCTGAAGAAAAAATCAGAAAAATTCTCAAAATTTCAAAAGAGCCCATTTCTATGGAAACACCTATTGGTGACGATGAAGACTCTCATCTGGGAGATTTCATTGAAGATGTTTCAACGATGGAACCTGGAGATGCTGCGATTTATGCGGGCCTACGAACCGTCACCAAAGATGTGCTGGACTCACTTACCCCTCGGGAAGCCAAAGTCTTACGTATGCGCTTTGGTATTGAAATGAATACTGATCATACCTTGGAAGAGGTTGGAAGACAGTTTGACGTAACGCGTGAACGAATCCGTCAGATTGAAGCTAAAGCTTTACGCAAACTGAGACATCCTGCCCGTTCCGATCGTTTACGTAGCTTCTTGGATAGCGGAAACTCATAATCATTTGAGTGTTGTTGCTATAAAAGATTAGAAAACTTTTGATCAACAGGGGTCTGTAGCTCAGTTGGTTAGAGCAGGGGACTCATAATCCCTTGGTCGCTGGTTCGAGTCCAGCCAGACCCACCATAAAATCAATGGCTTGCAATTATACTGCAAGCCATTTTTATTACCGGGGTTACGCCGGGGTTACATTGCGACAATCTAGTGACCATTACTGGGACACTCTTTTACTTTCTTTCCAGGCGATCAAATCAGATATTTTGTACCTGACTTTGCTGCCTATTTTGTAGAAAGGAATGATTTCTTTCTTTGTGCAGCGCCATGAGGCGAGTGTATTCACTTTTACTCCGATAATTTGCGCTGCCACCACTGGATCAACCTCTTCCGTGTTTTCGTCGGATTTAATTATTTTGCCTAGGGTTAAGTTTGTTTCGCTCATCTCTTTAACTCCTATATTTCTCGAATACACGCAAATTTTTATCTTCTCAATTACCAGCCAATTGCTAGT
>JBDIVK010000012.1:0-69513 GCA_039794425.1 Nitrosomonas sp.
TATATCAGTCTGTCTAACAGTATCCCGCTATCCAAAAAACAACCGGCCGCCTCATCCATCCAGGCAGCCAGCCAATATCACTTCTAATCACAAGCCTACTTCCTCAGTAGGGTTAAGTCAAGTGTTTGAGAAAAGCCCCTATAAAAGCCCCTGTTTCCAGAAGCCGGCTTCTGGAAACAGGGGTATCTCATCCGTTTTTTATTAGAAATCAAGCTTAATACTGGCTTGATAGAAATTACCGGATACATCATCCTTTATATCGAATCCGCCGGCAAAACGCAAAGCGAGATTTCTGGGTAAACCAAACTCAACATAAGGACCCACCCAGTTATATACCACACCTTCCAGGCTACTATCTAGACGGTTTTTAGCTGCCCAAAGGTGTTCCCAATGGATCCCGACAGAATTGATTGGCAGTATTCCACCGAGATCAAACAAGGCAGGCTTCACCCCGGCACTGATCCAGTTATGTAAAAAATCCCGTGCACGCGGACCACGTGTAGCCATGTAGTAAGCGACATAAAGATTTGCTGTGAAATAGTCATCATCGTAATTAACGACGAGATTGGGCACGACACCTTCACCGGCACGAATATCCTTACCGACAACCGCTGAAGACAACAATGCCCCATTCAGCATACCGATATTGGGATTGATACTCAAAGCATCGTCGAGGAATCTAAAGTTCAAGCCGATACCAAACTCTGTCCACAGACCCCTACCACCTGAATTAACGGAATCACCACCAGGCCCCGATACTACACTGCTTTGCCCAAAATTAGGATTGGTCCACAGCCAAGAGTAAAATGTAAAATCAATGTCATTGGCAATTTCGTATGACGCATCCACGATAGTCTGGAAACCAAAGAAGGTATCCTGCTTCAAGGTCACGCCACCATGAAATTTTCGGGAGTCAAATCCATGCCCATCACTTCTCTCATACCCTTCAAGCTCAGCAACTTTTGCCTCCAAGGCTTCCACTTTCATTCTAAGTTCGCTGTCTCCCTGGGCGGATACATTTACTGCAGCACAGGCAAAACCCAGCGCCACCAGACCCGCTATCTGCTTTTTCATCGATAAATACCTTTCTCAATATAAAAATTGAAATAATTGTATTTTCTGGGCAGAACAAGCATGACCACTCCTGACCAGAAAAAACTAGTTAATTAAAAAATGTGACTAACTAGCTATATCCAGCCGTGAACTAATGAGCTATCGCATGGTCGATATATAGCTAGCCAAATTTTTTCTCTCCACACCCCTCGTAGTTACAATGGCAGTGTGACAATGGGGTGAGGTTTTCTTCTAGCTGATTTAAAAAAGCGGGTCAAGCTTTTTTGAGGAAAAAATTTCTTATCGATACGACAATTTTTCCCCTTAATTCATCCAACATTATGATAAATAAAGACAACTAGAATTATCCCTTTTATTGAACATCTAGCGCGATAGTGTATGATTTTATTCACGATGTCGTTATGCTTATTTTAGCTTTTTGTTATACAATCGCGGTCCATCCGATAGCAGCATAAAATAGAAGGCTTAGCTGGAATAACTATGGGAAACGAATGGATTCGGAAGGTGTAATAAGGAAATACGCAAACAAGCCCGGAACGGAACGTACATTTTGGAACCATCAAATAAATAGCTGAATTGGATTGGCGAAAAATCGGAACGAACCACAACATCGTGCAATTAATTGTTAAGTATGTAGCTGAGGTGACACTTTTCAGATGCTATTCCTTCCCTAAGAGCAACACACCTTCGGCTAAAGCTGAAACTCAAGATAAAAAAGTGGAGAAATTATGAAAAAAGCTTTGCAAAATAAAAGCATTGCGGGGTTGTGTGTCGCAGTATCGATGCTTTTAATGTCATTACCTTTATCAGCCCAGCTCATGCTCGCGCATGAGGGTCACCATGATGCTGGCGGGTGCAAAATTGAAACTGGAGATTTTCCTGTCACGGTCAGCGTGTACGAAGTTCCTGAAGGCGATATTCCCCCGATGCATTCATTCTGCAATCACGTTCCCAATACGGGAAAGATTAATATGACGATCGAGATTCCTGATCTTGATACACGTGAAATTCCGATTGCCATCAGAGTGGTCATGGATGGGCATGATGACAGCGATCACGGCGCACACGAAGTATTTTACATACCCGCTGAACAGTATTTATCAGGCATCATCGTCGTCGCAACTGAACTTGAGCATCTCGGTCAATATACTGTTCTGCTGGAAACTGAAGACAATGCAGGTAATGTCAAAACAGCCGTTCGTGTTCCATTACATGTAGGAGGAGATGGTGGTCACGGTGGCCATGGCTCTGGTTTCGGTATACTGGAAATAATCCTGTTTGCTGTTGCGGCAGGAGGAGGTGCATTCTTTTTTATGCGTAAGAAGAATGCCGGAAAAGAGTTATCCAAAGAATCATAAAGTTGATTTATGGTGATAACCACCATTAAGTAATAATATAAATGAAAGCGTGCAGTCTTCTGCTATTTAAGGGGCTGCGCGCTCTTGAGAGGTGGTTTATTTTGGAATAGATTTGACAATTGAAGTCTAAATCAATCAGCTCTCCCCAGTTTCTTATACTGGCCCCAATGCCAGGATCATCTATAGTAATATCAATATAAGACTGTACTACCAGAAGGATAAACAGTAAGGTCGCTTATAATACACCAATCAATTTTTGGAATGACCGACGGGAGAAAAGACTATGACTTTCAACTTAACATCCCCATCTTTTTCCAATCAGGGCCCAATTCCAGTTCGCCACACATGTGATGACGAAGATATCTCACCTGCACTCATGTGGACCGGATTACCAGAAAATACAAAAAGTCTGGTTCTGATAGTAGATGATCCTGATGCACCTGATCCTGCCGCACCCAAAATGACTTGGGTACATTGGGTGCTCTATAATATTCCACCGACTGCCAATGAACTGCCCGAGGGCGTAGCAGTAGATCAACTACCTCCAGGAAGTCTGCAAGGTATAAACGACTGGGGACGGACAGGCTATGGGGGACCATGCCCGCCAATTGGAACACACCGTTATTTCCATAAATTATACGCGTTGGATACTATACTGCCTGACTTGAATCAACCAACCAAAGCCATTCTGGAAGAAACCATGCAAGGTCATGTCATTGCCCAGACTGAATTGATCGGCCAGTATCATCGCTCGCAGCATTCCTAATCGCAGTCATTAGCTGTATACCTATTATCAGCATTCATCGTACATTCGGGACAAAACTCTGGTCATTCCGTTTAAGTAACAGTCCCGAGGTATATTTTTTATATGTCCATCAAATCCCGTATCCGTACCATTCCACACTATCCCCGTGAAGGGATCCTATTTCGGGACATTACCACATTGTTAAAAGACCCGGTCGGATTGAGTATTACTGTCGAAGAAATTGTCCAGCGTTATCGAACGGAAAATATTGACAAGGTCGTCGGGATCGAATCACGTGGTTTTATCATCGCTGCACCCGTCGCCTACGCATTGGGAACTGGATTTGTTCCGATCCGTAAACAGGGCAAATTACCGGCTGAAACTATTGGTTGTGATTATCAACTGGAATATGGACACGACAAAATTGAAATTCATGTAGATGCTATTAATAAAAATGATCGCGTGTTATTAGTCGATGACTTGATTGCAACTGGCGGAACCATGGAAGCTGCAATCAAGCTGATTCAGGACATGAACGGAGAAGTAGTTGAATGCTGTTTCGTAGTGGATTTACCCGCTATTGGTGGAAGCAAACGACTACGACAACAAGGCCATAAGCTATTCTCGCTATGTAGCTTTAATAATGAGTGAATCCACACTACCTTTGCCAGCAGGAATAGATACACCATCTCGCAAATTTGAGAAAAAACGTATAAATGCCGTAATTTTCAGCCAAGAAGAAATACTCATAATGCTAATATCCGGGTTTCGCAATCAATTGTGAATCTGGGTTAAATGCCCATCGAGTTTCATTCATCTACCACGCTGTTCTTCAGTTTGATCCTACAAACCTGCCAGCGCCTTAGTTCTGGAGCCTGTTCACATGCTAGATATTCAACAACTACGTACCGATTTGCACGATATTGCCGCCCGCCTTGCCCAAAGAGGTTACGATTTTCCTATATCTGATTTTGACTCTCTGGAACAGCAACGAAAATCTATTCAAACACAAACTCAATCATTACAGGCAAAGCGTAATGCAGCGTCCAAGCAAATCGGTATAGCCAAACAACGGGGAGAAGATGTCGCATCAATCATGGCTGAAGTAGCCAATCTCGGTAACGAATTAAAACAAGCAGAAAACCAGCTCGAATCCATTCAGACAACGCTACAGCAGTTATTACTGGAAATTCCCAATTTGCCCCACGATAGTGTTCCGGAGGGAAAAGATGACACTGATAATCTTGAAATAAGACGTTGGGGCACTCCCCGGAATTTTGATTTCCCAATCAAGGATCACGCTTGTATAGGTGAAGATCTCGGCTCGCTGGACTTTGAAACTGCAGCCAAACTGAGCGGAGCACGTTTCAGTCTGCTAAAGGGTAACCTGGCACGGTTACATCGTGCTCTGGCACAATTTATGCTGGATACACACGTTCAGGAACATGGTTACAGTGAAGTGTATGTACCCTATCTAGTCAACTCAGATTGCCTACGTGGAACAGGCCAATTACCAAAATTTGAAGAAGATCTTTTTTCTGTGCAAAGCAATTCCCATCACGGACATGACGCTTCAGCTCCAATACAAATCAATAAAACAGATACGGCAGGATTACACCTTATCCCCACTGCTGAAGTACCTCTCACCAACATAGTACGTAACGCAATTGTCCCACTCGAAAATCTTCCTATGAAATTTGTAGCGCACACCCCCTGTTTTCGCTCTGAAGCGGGAAGCTATGGAAAGGATACACGTGGACTAATTCGCCAGCACCAATTCGATAAAGTAGAACTGGTACAGATCATTCATCCGGAAAAATCCTACGAAGCATTGGAATCACTTGTAGGTCATGCTGAAAAAATTCTACAAAAACTGGGACTGCCCTATCGAGTGATGCTGTTATGCACTGGAGACATGGGGTTTTCAGCTGCCAAAACTTATGATATCGAAGTATGGTTACCCGCTCAGAATGCTTACCGGGAAATCTCCTCTTGCAGTAATTGTGAAGCATTTCAATCCCGGCGCATGCAGGCACGTTTTCGTAATAAGCAAGGTAAACCGGAACTGTTACATACGCTCAATGGATCAGGGCTGGCCGTTGGACGAACACTGGTAGCTATTCTGGAAAACTATCAGAATGAAGATGGCAGCGTTACTATTCCCCAAATTTTACGGACTTATATGGGTGGCCTTGACCATCTGGCGGTATAAAGCGCACAATATCTTTTCCCCTCGTTCATATCAATGAAATGGAGAACGCTAACATGCAAAACGACAGCCAGAGCACAACTCATGCTGATAATGACATTACCCAGCTTGCGGAAGAAATCCGGGAAGCAGTGGCTCATGGCGGTAATGTCGAGCAAACTGTCAGGAATCTGACACTCAAGGCCATCCATACGCATGGCCTGGACATCGAATCTTTAAGACAAGTCGCATCGGCCGTTATGGAAGGTGCGCATGAAGGTGCGCAGCAGAAATTAACACACGCTTCCGAACAGTCTCACGTTGCTCAGTCACAAATAATCGAGGCAGTTACTGGATTAGATACCGCTTTCGCACAACTGGCAGGAGCTTCGAAACTGGCTTTGGAAGAAGCGGCAAGTAAGGCGAAGCAATTCTCTCATGGTGAATTGGCCAGAGCACGAGCAGACATCGAAAGCCTGGAGAGCCTGTTTCTAGACACCCTGAAGCATACAGCAACTGCTGCCCAAGGGTTGATTGCCGAAACACTCAGAGATCTGTTCACTCACGCACAACGTAATGGAACAGTCGTTGGTACACAGCTTAAAGATACACTGGCAGTTTTTGCACACCAAATGGCTTCAACCGGTCGTGCACAGCTAGAAGCAGGGGTACAACTTACACAAATGACAGCAGATCTTCTATATAAGATTTCCAGCGGGGTTTTAACCGGTATTACGGACCAGATCAAACAGGGTAATGACAAGTAATTTATTTTCTTAAGCTGAAACAACTAACATGGCCCCTATTCTTATCAGAGTGATAAATAATAGCGTTTAACCGGTTTCAGCAAAGTATCAAGCTCATAACAAAGCGGTTGGCCGGTTGCAATCGACAGGCGCATGGTTTGCGAGCTTGTCAGCCCTTCTAATTGCATAATCAGCGTTCTCAGAAGATTTTTATGAGAGACGATCAGTAGACGCTTGCCATGTTTTATTTCAGGAAGAATAACTTTTTGCCACGCTGGCAGTAACCGCTCCAGCGTTTGCTGCATACTTTCTGCCAAGGGTAGCTGAGAACGATCGATAGCAGCATAGCGTTGCTGGTTAACGGGCGCCCGTGGATCATCCGGTGCTAATCTTGGAGGTATGGCATCGAATCGGATCTGGCAGTTCACTATTGACCATATACCGAACTTTCGTATAGCCGCCCAACGACGCATGCCCTCCAGCGCACCATAATGGCGTTCATTCAATCGCCAACTCTGCTGAATGGGAAGGCAGTTCAAATCCATGGCTGACAGAATAATGGCCAGGGTATCCTGAGCTCGTTTCAGTTCAGAACTGAAACAAATATCGAAAGTGAAACCAGCCTGTTTAAGTAACCGGCCTGCTCTTTTTGCTTCCTCTTCACCTTGTGGGCTGAGTGCGACATCACTCCAGCCAGTAAAATGCCTGTCATGATTCCAGATACTTTGCCCATGACGCAGCAGTACCAACTGGATCATTTCTGTATTTTACTCAGGAAATTAATCAGTTGGGAATCGGGAATCATCTCTGCGTAATATATTATTTTTCGTTGAGGTTGCTACAGCAGCTTCCTGCCAGATCTGCCTCAGCGCATCCCATAACCCCTTGCGGCTAGTTTGCGAGATCAGCTGATTATCACCTAATTCCCGTGCCAGACGTCTTTGCGCTTCACCAAGATTATGATAAGGCAAGCTCATAAAAAGATGATGGGTAGCATGGTAACGCAACCCAACAGGTGCCCATAGTACGGTCAGAAAATTCCCTGGCACGTTAACGGAATCCTGATACTGTTCGACTAAAGTCAGATGATGATCACCCGGATGACGATAGGCATGTGCAGCCAGCGTACGCAACGAGTTAAGAATGAAAATCGTAACTGCGATAGCATACCAGAGTAGTAATACCTGATAGGACAACTTCCCCTGTATCACACCGATAACAATGACAGCTGCGAATAAAAATGCCGCAAATTCCTGTATGCGCCAGTAATGATCGTTACGAATGGCGTCCTCTTTACGAATATAAGCGGGATTGATAGTCAGTGAGGAAGCATGTTCCCAGACAATTTTTCGTAGGGCGGGAATCAGATACGACAGCGGTGTAAGCAGCAAAAATCGTGCCACCAGCAGCAGTGGCAAAATCAAAGAAAGCAGCACATAGCGCACCAGCGCTGATGGATGCTGCGTGGCAAAAGGAAGATATTCCCCATCTTCCCGCGTGCCATAAATACCTGGTTTATGATGATCATAATGTACACCATCATAAGTAAAGGACGGGATCATGAACGGTATGCCGCATGTCACATTCCACACCAGCCGGAACAGCTTAAAGGTGCCACGCTCAAGATGAGCTAATTCATGGATGAAAATCGCAGCCCGATAAAAGGCAAATACCGCTACACAATAGGAGAGAATCTGCCAGAAGGACAACCAGGGTGTCTGCAGTACTGTAACAAAAGCTGTCCAACCAAGCAAAATATGGAAAAGAAAGTCAGCCCAGTAAATCCTCGGGTCAGGAACCATCAGGTCACGTACCAGTGCACGTGCCTCATACAAGGGAAAATCAGTCTGGGTTGTATTATCATCAGTCATAATCGTCACGAATACTCCCAGTGACGTAGCAAATATTCGATCACCTGCTGGTTCAAAGCTGAATCCGTTTCGTTGATTTTGCCAAAATCCGGCACACCCGGCCAACCCGCATCCCCAAATACCATACCACCGAATTGTTTAGCTTGTGCATAGCGCGGAATAACATGAAAATGAACATCAGGATCGACCATCATCAACATCAGGTAATTCAACTTATCGTACTGAAAAGCCTTTTTTAACGCTAATTCAATCTGACCGGTTACAACTTGCAGTTCTACAAAACTGGGCGCACTCAATGCGGAAAAAGTATGCACCGGCTCATGTGCAACCAATACCAGTGCACCCAGTGTCAATTGAGCCGGGCGTAACAAAACACTCCAATGCTGAAACTGATGAATAACCGTATCAGGCGCACCGAATTTCAGCATAGTGTCATTAAAAATCTTCGGATTCATACCGTTTCCCTAATCAGCCCGGAACTCGCAGTACCGGGTCGGATAAATGCTCCTGCGCGATATCTGCCGCTTGCAAAGTAAAGTGCTTTTTTGCTTTGTGCAAATCCTGAATGTAGTCGATCTCGCACCAATGATAACCCACAACTGAATGACTGCTTACCACATCATACTTCGCCAGTGCATCAATAATTGCCAAATACCACGATCTGAGCTTTACCGGATCACGTAATGCCTGCTCCACGGCATCGCGAAAAAGCTGTACTCCTTTACCGCAAAAACGGAGAAGGCCGATTGATTCTGCATCCGTTTCCTTGGCAGATAACTTTTTACTGACCTGCCTCACCTGACCTTGTGCACCGAGTTGCACTTTCATATCATCTTCGTCGAATACTTGTTTGAAATCAACGCACAGGGTAACTGGTGCCGCTTGCGCCCGTAATACCTCTGCCAGCAATCCATCGCCCAGTAACGTATCACCATTCAACAGCAGAAAGCTGTTATTCATCTCTTTACGTGCGATCCAACAGCTAGCCAGGTTGTCTGCTACTTCATAAAAAGGATTGAACAAGACTTTGATGCCAGCGTATTCATGATAACGCTCAGCCAACATCTCTTCTACTTTGCCGACCTGAAAACCAGCGATAACGATGATTTCTTCAATACCATTAGCCAGCAACGTATCGATCTGCCAGGCAATGACAGGCTTGCCTGAAACCGGCAGCAGGCACTTGGGAGTGTTTTCGGTCAGCGGTAACAACCGCCTGCCCTGTCCCGCACTCAGGATTATCGCTTTCCTTGGAAAATCGTCGGCTCGTTCAATCATTTATATTTGTCCGGTTATCATTCAACTGCACGGATTTCACATGTCTTCATGTATTCAATACTGCACTCATACTCTTCAGTTGATCAGTGATACGCTTAACGGCTGCGAGGAACGCATCCACTTCAGCAGTAGTATTACCAACCCCGAAGCTTACCCGTACTGCACAACGCGCGAGCACGGGGGAAACACCCATTGCTTCCAACACGTGACTTTTACCAGGCGTAGCACTGGAACAGGCAGCACCACTGGCAACTGCAAATCCATTCTTATCCAGGCGAACGACTAAGGTATCTCCTTCAATATCAGGCAACGCAAAATAACAGGTATTAGGCAAACGTGGTGCATCCAGACCAAATATCCTGGCACCCATTGCAAGCAAACCCTGTTCAAGGTGATGACGCAACCTAGCCGTATGGGCGGCCAATTCAGTCATTCTGGACATAGCAAGCTCACAAGCAGCACCAAAACCGACGATAGCCGGTACATTCTCGGTACCCGAACGCAACCCATTTTCATGCCCTCCACCATAAATGAGCGGCTTAATCGGCAAACGCGGATCGATAATCAAAGCCGCTGCTCCCTTGGGTCCATAAATCTTATGTGCAGACAGTGTCATAGCGTGTACGCCAAGTTCCTCAAAATTCACCGGGATTTTTCCGAATGCCTGCACTGCATCGGTATGTACCCAAGCACCCTGCTCTTTAGCTATTCCGACAATAGTCGCAACATCCTGAACCACACCTGTTTCATTATTGGCGAGCATGACTGAAACCAAAGCAGGATTTGCTTCTGTCAGAATATTTGCGGCCCCTTCTACCTTTATCCGACCCGATTCATCCACCATCAGATGATGTAGCTGCCATTTTTCGTTGCGCCTTCTCATCAATTCCTGTGCAGGACGAAGAATACAGGGATGTTCGATGGTACTTATGGCCAATGCAGAAGATCTCAAACTATCCGATACACCACGAATAAAAAGATTGTTAGCTTCCGATCCACCACTGGTGAAAATTACTTGCGAAGGCTGAACATTTATGGCCTGGGCTACCTGCTCACGTGCACGATTAATTGCACGACGCGCCATCAAACCAAGAGAGTGACTACTGGAAGCGTTACCATAACCTTCACGGAAATAGGGCAGCATCGCATCCAATACCCCGTCATCTATCCTGGTAGTAGCGTTATGATCGAAGTAGGTTTGGGTCATAAAGAATTTTGACAAATAATACGCTGATGAGCGCTCGAACTTTCCGACAAACGCTAATCCAGATATGCATAAAAAGTATATGTAAATTTAAAAGTCTCGACATTATCTTTCCCAGATGCTGGCGTTGACCCAATCCATATAATTTCAATCAGTATGCAAATATGAAAGCATACTATGATTGTCTTGCCCTGTTAATCGTTACTACCCAGACCATCGTGACAAAATAAAAATCCCGGAACTTTGTGCCTTGATCGCAATTATCCTAAAAACCGCAGTTGGACGCACACTCGGATGCGTAGCAGTTTCACCTACCGGGTCGGCATGAGTGAAGGCAACAAGCTCACTATCTATCGGGACCTCTAGAGGTTGATAAGCGATCAACTGCGGTTTTTAGGATTATGCATTTCCTCTCTTTCCAACTATTGACACATTGCCCCTCTTTTAATCTTACTAACCCCTGTCAGGAGACATGAAAACGGAATAAAACAAAAGAGAGTAGGTCACACCCTATTTCATACCATGATGATGCATGTTTCTAGCTCCAATGCATTGATTTGACTTGGACAAGCTTTTTATTAAAGAGTAAAATCGCCACCTTGTAAAACTGATGAATTAATTACCAAGCAGGAGAAAATATATGGCGGTAACAACCGATCAAAAAGCACAAGTGGTGCGTGATTATCAGAGAGCGGCAGGAGATACAGGCTCACCCGAAGTACAAGTGGCGCTTTTGACAGCTCGTATTAATGATTTGATTGATCACTTTAAGAAACATGTCAAAGATCATCACTCCCGTCGAGGGTTGCTTCGCATGGTAAGTCGGCGCCGCAAGCTACTGGACTACCTGAAATCAAAAAACAGTGATAGTTATCAAGCACTGATTGAACGCCTTGGTTTGAGAAAATAAAAAGAGAAAGCCAAACAGTTCGCACATTTCGGGTCATTGCGGATGACGACTATAAGAATAAAACAGTGTATTACCCCAGAAAACTGATGTGTACTTCAGCTATCAGTGTTTAACTCTGAGATAAATTCCAGTTTTCCGCGACAATGCGACGTTTGCAGTAAGTCTTAGGCATGATTTGATGAGAAGGATTATTAATTGAAATCGATAAAAAAAAGCATAACCTACGGACACCATACACTCACGCTTGAAACTGGAGAAATCGCCAAACAGGCACATGGTGCAGTAATGGTTTCCATGGACGATACGGTTGTGCTGGTTACCGTAGTGGGAGATAAGAAAACGAAGCCGGGGCAGGATTTTTTCCCACTTACCGTCGACTACCAAGAAAAATTTTATTCTGCCGGCCGCATTCCAGGAAGTTTTTTCAAACGTGAAGGCCGCCCCTCTGAAAAAGAAACACTGACTTCCCGTTTAATTGATCGACCCATACGCCCGCTTTTCCCTGATGGCTTTTACAATGAAGTGCAAATCGTTGCAATGGTACTGTCGTCTGATACGGAAGTAGACGCCGACGTTCCCGCGATGATCGGTACATCTGCCGCTCTAGTACTCTCTGGCATCCCGTTTGATGGCCCCATCGGGGCCGCACGAGTAGGTTATATCAATAACGAGTACGTGCTTAACCCGACCACCACTCAACTCAAGGAAACTCAGCTCAATCTCGTCGTTGCAGGTACCCAGCAAGCTGTTCTAATGGTCGAATCGGAAGCCAATGAACTTTCCGAAGAAGTAATGCTGGGCGCGATAACATTCGGGCATGAGCAAATGCAACAAGTGATTAGTATGATCAATGAGCTAGCTGATGAAGCAGGTGTCACCGCGTGGGACTGGAAGCCGGTAGAAAGGGATTTGTTACTGGTTGAAAAAATTACCCAACTGGCAGAAGCCGATTTGCGTAATGCATTCCGGCTAAAGCAAAAATCGGTCAGAACAGAAGCAATCAGCGAAATCTGGCAACGTGTTTATACTGAACTGGGTGTCGGCTCTGAAGAAGGTCCAAGTGAGTCAGCCGTCAGGGAGATTGGTTTCGAACTTGAATCCAGAATCGTTCGCAACAGTATCCTGGACGGGGAATCCCGCATTGATGGTCGCGGAACTCGTACTGTTCGGCCTATCACCATCCGTCATAGTGTGCTACCACGTACGCATGGCTCTGCCTTGTTTACACGTGGCGAGACGCAAGTTTTAGCAGTTACTACATTGGGTACGACCCGGGATGAGCAGAGAATCGACGCGCTACAAGGGGATTACACCGAGCGTTTCATGCTTCACTACAATATGCCACCTTTTGCTACAGGTGAAACCGGACGGGTAGGTACTCCCAAACGACGTGAAATTGGCCATGGACGCTTGGCTAAGCGCGCGTTACTCGCGGTGTTACCATCCGTGGAAGAATTCGGTTACTCAATGCGGGTAGTATCTGAAGTAACAGAATCAAACGGCTCGAGCTCCATGGCATCCGTTTGCGGTGGTTGCCTTGCGCTTATGGATGCAGGCGTTCCCCTGAAAGCACATGTAGCAGGTATCGCCATGGGGTTGATCAAAGAAGGTAATCGCTTTGCCGTGCTGACGGATATCCTCGGTGATGAAGACCATCTCGGTGATATGGACTTCAAGGTAGCTGGTACCGAAAATGGGATCACTGCTCTGCAAATGGATATAAAAATCCAGGGAATTACGAAAGAAATCATGCAGGTAGCCTTACTGCAGGCAAAAGAGGGGCGCTTGCACATTTTGGATATCATGAAGCAATCACTGCCTGCAACGCGGGAAAATATCTCGGTTCATGCACCGCGTATCATCAAATTTAAAATCAATCCTGAAAAAATTCGAGATGTAATTGGTAAAGGAGGCGCAGTAATCCGCGCATTGACCGAAGAAACCGGAACTACCATTGATATTTCAGACGATGGAGTCGTAACGATCGCTTGTGTCAACAGTGAAGGTGGAGAACAAGCAAGGAAACGCATCGAAGATATTACTGCAGATGTCGAAGTAGGAAAAATATACGATGGAATAGTACTCAAATTACTTGATTTCGGTGCTATCGTCAGTATTTTGCCCGGTAAAGATGGCCTGCTCCATATTTCTCAAATTGCCAATGAGCGTGTTGAAAGTGTTGCCGACCATCTCAAGGAAGGCCAAGTCGTGCGTGTCAAAGTACTGGAAGCTGACGAGAAAGGCAGGCTTCGTCTCAGTATGAAAGCTGCTGCCGTTATTATAGAAACGACTGACAGTGAGGTATCCTGATAAATTGACCAAGATATCGTCGTGTTACGCGACAAATATACGAGGCATTCCCGAGGTATTCCCTAGGACTGCCTCTTTTTTTGTAAACAGTTCGATTACTGTATACCTAAAACGGGTTTTCATTTTATTGTCGCGAAGGCGAAAATACCAATAAATTCACGATGGGCCATATCATTTTATCAGCTGATAACCTCTCACTCGTGGATGCAGATAATTTCGGCACCTGATCTCGCTTTGCTGTCGCCCCATCAGCGGGCAACTATGTACCAGGCAGGAAAAGAGGTCATGGAGTGTTACCGCGTATTACGCAAAGTTGGATTCAATATCGTAGGAGAAATATTACGTGACACGTTCAATGCTGGCAAACCCTTCTATGAGCTTGAACATTATCCACCTGATGATGTTTATGATACGCAAACCCATGCACAATATTACTATCATGCCCATCGCAGTAAAATCAAAGAGCATGGCCACTTCCATACCTTCCTGCGACCACGCGGTATGCCTGCGGGGGTATCACCTATAGACTTTCCGGCAACTGATCCTTGGCCGCAAGGTAACGAGGCAGTCTCGCATCTGTTCGCCATCGCCATGGATGCGTATGGCTATCCAACCGGCTTATTCACTGTCAACCGTTGGGTAACGGCCGAAGCATGGTACCCTGCCGACCAAGTCATACGTATGCTGGACCATTTTATAGTTGACCATGCTTTCCCCTCATGGCCAGTCAACCGCTGGATCAGTGCAATGGCTGTCCTCTACCGACCGCATATCGAAGCATTACTGCGACAACGGGATGAAGTAATATGGGAATCTTTCAGAAAGAGGCCGGGACAGGATATTTTTGAGGATCGTTCACTCGATATTACCAGTTATTTACCTATTTCTGTCGATACCCTGATAATGGAGCTCGAGCATCTGATTGATCCTGGATGATTCGTATCAACTATTTGATCGTTTTACCCATCGTATGAAAAAGCTTTATACGGCCAACCATCTCCTGGAAGCGCAGCTCGTCCTCGACCTTCTGGAAAACGCGTATATTCCGGCCAAATTGTTTAACGTACACGCACAAGGGGGAGTGGGTGAAATTCCGTTTACCCATGCCTATCCGGAAGTATGGGTCGTGCGTGATCAGGATTTCGAACGTGGACGGGCAATCATTATTGCTTATGAGCAAACTCCCCCTGTCACCCATATCCTTACTTGCCCAGAATGTGGCGAAGAAAATCCTTATAACTTCCAACTATGCTGGCAATGCGGCAGCGGGCTGGAAGTCATCAAGGAAAACATCCAATACCCCGACACCTGAAAATTATGCTGCAAACTATTATGACAAATGCCTTCCCGGCTTTAATCTACCGATAGATTAGGAGTATAGATCGAACGCTTAACAAAACCGCGTATTCATCGACGACTTACCTTGAGCATGCACATCAACCAGGCTCGATCGGCAGATTCTGCAAACCATAAGCAGTATTCCGGGGGTTATAAGTAAAAAGACTTTCTCCATCACGTTTGACGACACTCTCATGCATCATTTCGTTGATACCGGCCTTATCAGCGCCGATATCTTCATGTAATTGCCCGATAGGTCTTAAATAAGCACCAAATATCTTATAAGCCGAAGAGTAAGAATCGACTAACTGACCACGATAATTCTCCTGCAGCTTTTTCGGGTCGCTTAAATAAGTCTGATCGAATTCAAGCCCTCTCAGTTCGGCTTTTTTGAGCATCCATACCAAGGCTGTATCAGATAACCCTGCATCTTTATATCCCCCACCGACATTCGAATGGGCACCAGAAAACCAAACCTGCTTCATTTCCTTACAATCATTAACCTTAGTCCAAATGCTGGGCCGGAATGGCTCGCGACGTTCATCTACTGCTAACGCATGATATGCATAATCAGCATTACGTAATTCTGTATCATGAAAACTTACCCACAATTTGCGGCTTATCCAACCCAGTAGAGGAGTCGGTGCTCCTAATGCACCTACAGTATCCCAGACACCGATAAACTTGAAGCGAGGTGTAATGGCTCGGGCTTTCAACGTCTCAACCCTCGCAAAGTTTTTATGATGAGGGCGCTTGGCTGGTGATTCCCGATACAGATCGTATAACAGGTCGAGTTGTCCCAGTTCCTGCTCGGCAAGTAACCCGAAACTGGTTACAAAACCGACAAAAGAGCGAACAGTATAAGCACCGCGACTGAAGCCAAAACAGTAAATCTCATCACCTTGCTGGTAGTGCCGAGCAAGAAACTGATAACAATCCTTGATATTTCTCGAAATCCCCATACCGGTAGCCCCTCCGATATATTTATCGATGAAACCACCATTAGTACCAATACCTTGGTCATAAAATACCAGCTGTTGTACTTGTCGGGAATCAATCGGCAGGAGTGCTTCTTTCAACTTACAAACATTGGTCGGTATGACTTGATCGAGAGTATTCCAAGTCCCATCGCATAAAATCACTATTTTTTTGCCGCTCATATGACCTCCTAAAGAACCAGTGACCTAGGACTGTCATTTTCCTCCATCATATTGCGCTGACTGTTAGTTTTTTCACATTTTTGATTTTTCTGTGATCTGTTTCCAGAGTGGATAGAAAAATGTTCTTGCTATCAATTCGATATAGTGATTAATAAATCCAGAATATCGTCAAATGCATAATTTGCATGAAAATGCTGAGGGCTATGGAAGGATTTCTATTTGATTATCTATTCTATATAGCATGAAGTTATAAACGAACAGGCGCCATCACGGTTTATCAGATATCATGCCAAGGAAAGACTATTGAAAAAAACCACTTACTATTAAGTAGCTTAAAAGGATAGGGATAAAAAACCGCAGATACAGATCTTGCTGCTTGTTCATCAAAACCTGTATCTCCAAAATACATGCTTCATTTACCTTTAGGGTAGCTGTATTATTACTGAGTACTCACCATAGCAAAAGCTAATCAGCACAATTTCTTCCGGCACGAATAATTTCTATTCATGCGCAATAGTCTTATCAGTAAACAGGTAATCTTTCAGCTCTGTATCGAAAGAAGCATCTCGTCTGCGAATCCACTCCAATATCATGGCTGCATGTTCTTTTTCTTCATCACGATTATGTGCCAGAATTGCTTTAAGCTCCGGATTGCGGCATGCATCCACCCGTTGATTATAAAGATCAACTGCCTCTAGTTCTTCCCGTAAGGAAATAATTGCCCGGTGCATATCCCGTGTTTCGTCCCTCAGTTCTTGAACTGGTTCATGGTAACCATCACTTGCCATCACTATCCTCCATTCCGTCGATGAACTATTCTCTCTTTGATTTTGATATGTTTGGCTACCGCCATTCTTTCCAACATTAAACTACTACAGTTTCTCCTCTACTTCTGTCGTCGGAGAAGAGTCATTACTCGTCTCAACCTGTTCAGTCTCAGGTACTGGACGCTCGGTGCGTCGCGTAATTTTTCCAATCAACACGAAAAAAAACGGTACGAAAAAAATTGCCAAAAATGTAGCGGCCAACATTCCCCCAAATACGCCTGTACCGATGGAATGCCGACTTGCCGCACCTGCTCCAGAAGCGATCACAAGAGGAAACACACCCAGAATAAAGGCCATGGATGTCATGATAATAGGCCGAAAACGAAGTCGCGCAGCTTCAAGTGCTGCATCAACCAACGACATACCTGCTGCATACCGTTGATTAGCAAACTCAACAATCAAAATCGCGTTCTTGGCAGCCAACCCAATCAATGTCACTAATCCAATCTGAAAATAAATATCGTTGGTCAACCCTCGTGTCCAGATAGCCAGTAATGCTCCCAGGACTCCAAAAGGTATCGCAAGGATAACCGCAAATGGAATAGACCAGCTTTCGTACAAAGCCGCCAGCACTAAAAAAACCATGAGTAACGCAAAGGAAAATACCCAGATGGATTGCCCCTCAGCCTTACGCTCCTGGAAAGAGATCCCACTCCAATCGAGCATATAGCCCTTGGGAGCCAAAACCTCGTCAGCCGCTTGTTCCAATGCTTCAAGCGCCTGCCCCGAGCTATAGCCAGGTGCTGCACTTCCCAATATGAGTGCTGAATTGAATCCGTTGAAATGAGTAACGGGATCCGGTCCACTGTTAAATTCAGTCGTCACTACAGAATCCAATGGAATCATAGTATGTGTCGTGCCGCTTTGGGCACGTACATATATTTTACTGATATCGTCCGGATTAGATCGATACTCGGGTAATGCTTCTGTTTGTACCCGATAGATACGACCAAATTTCACAAAATCGTTGACATACAAATTCCCGAAATAAGCCTGCATAGTATCGAAGATTTCGGAAATAGGTACACCCAACGCTTTTGCCCGCTCCCGGTCTACTTGTGCATATAGCCTGGGCGCACTTACACGAAAATTCGTATTGGCAACCGCGATTGCCGGATGCTCCATAGCCTTGGCTACGAATTCCTGGGCAACGGCTGCAAACTCGGAAAAATGACTGCCACTCGGATCCTGTAATTGAGCTGTAAATCCCCCGGTGGAACCAAGCCCACGAATCGATGGTGCATTAAAAGCCAGGATCAGAGCTTCAGGAATTTTGGCAAATTCCTGAAAAGCCGACGTAATAAGACTGGGCACCTGTTCCTCGGCATTTTTACGCATATCCCAATGATGCAACGGTACAAACATCGTTGCCTGATTTGTTCCACGGGTCCCGAAAACAAAATTCTGTCCGGCCAGCGTATCCGTTGAATGGATCGCCGGAATCGATTGAAAATAATCCTCTATTTTAGTCAGAACTTCTGTCGTCCGTGCCATAGAAGCACCATCCGGCAACTGAACCACTGAAATGAAATAACCTTGATCCTCTTCCGGAAGAAAACTGCCCGGAACAGTTCTGAATAAGCCTAAGATAACGAATAGCAGTACCAAGAAAATGACCATCGCCATTGCTGATCGTTTAAGGATCAGTCCGGCAGTTCCAACATAACGTGTCTGCAACCAGTCAAACGACCGATTGAATATTTTCCAGAATCCTTTAGGAGAATCATGGCCCGGTTTGAGAACTAAGGCACATAGTGCAGGACTGAGCGTCAGCGCCACAAACCCGGAAATCGCAACAGATAATGCAATGGTAATTGCAAACTGTTTATATAATTCACCGGTAATCCCTCCCAGAAATGCAACCGGGACAAACACGGCAGCCAATACCAGAACGATTGCGATCACTGGTCCGGTCACCTCATCCATCGCCTTTTTTGCTGCCTCTCTAGGCGCCATCCCGCCCTTTGTCAAATGTCGTTCGACATTTTCCACCACCACAATCGCATCATCTACCACGATACCGATGGCCAGAACCATACCGAAAAGAGTCAATGTATTAATCGAAAATCCCAGCGCTTCCATTCCCGCAAAAGTTCCGATAAGCGAAATAGGTACTGCAACGGCCGGGATAATCGTCGCACGCCAACTCTGCAGAAAAACAAAAACGACCAGAATTACCAGCAGTATTGCTTCTGCAAGAGTCTTGACGACCTCCTTGATAGAAACATCAATAAACGTAGTCGTATCATAAGGCACGTCATAAGACACAGCCGCTGGAAAGTTTTTGGCCAGCTTTTCCATTTCCTGACGGATATTTTGGATCGTGTCGAGTGCATTGGCACCTGGCGCAAGAAAGGTCAAGAGAAAAGTATTGGGCTTCCCATTCCACCGCCCTTCAAGGTCGTAAGATTGAGCACCCAGCTCTACGCGTGCGACATCCCGTAGGCGTACCATAGAACCATCTGGATAAGCCCGAACGATCATCTCCTCGAATTCCTTTACTTCGCTCATCCGTCCACGTGTAATGACCGGAATGGTAAGCTCCGTCCCCCGAGGCATCGGCTCACGGCCGATTCTCCCGGCAGGAAAATCGCGATTCTGCTCCCGAACGACTGCTGCAATTTCAGTTGGCGTCAGATTAAGCTGTGCCATACGGATAGGGTCAAGAATCAACCTCATGGAATAATTCTGACCACCAAAGATGATGGCATCTCCTACACCTGGAAGCCGTTTGATATTGTCGATAATTCGAAGCAAGGCGTAGTTCGAAAGGAAAATAGTGTCATGCTCAGGATCGGTAGAACTCAGCGCAATGACCGACAATAAATCAGGCGATGTTTTTTTTACGGTTACTCCCTGACGAACGACTTCATCCGGCAGTTGGGGCTCGGCGAGACGCTGCCGGTTCTGTGTCTGGACCTGAGCAATATCGATATCAGTTCCAATCTCGAACGTAAGCCTCATCGTCATATGCCCGTCGTTCGTACTCGTAGAATCGTAATACAATAGATTATCGATACCGGGAAGCTGTACCTCGATGGGACGCGCGACAGCTTCCGCAACGACTTCTGCACTCGCACCCGGGTAATCTGCATCGATTTGTATCATGGGAGGAGTAATCTCGGGGAACTGCGCGACCGGTAATTTCTGTAAAGAAACCAAGCCAACGACTACGATAATGATGGACAGGACCGACGCAAAAATGGGTCGGTCGATAAAGAAATGAGGACTCATGGTACGCTTTGCGTGATTTGTTCTTCTAGATGATCATCCGGAGTAATCTGGTCCTTCTGATACTGAATAGCATGTACCTGGACTCCCGGCTGAATGCGATGAAATCCTTCCACCACCACTCGCTCTCCCGGCTGCAGGCCATTATCGATCAACCATTCCTTCCCACGCCATACACTGGCCCGGATGGGGCGAAATTCTACTTTCTCATCCTCATTAACCACATACACGAATGAACCATTAGGCCCCTGCTGGACGGCGCGCTGAGGAATGAGGATGGCACCGATTCGGCTATAACCCTTGACACGAATTTTAACGAACTGGCCAGGATAAACATAAGATTGCCCGGGTGCTCCTTTCCCTTCCGGGTTAGGAAATGCGAACCGTCCCTGCAATGTTCCCGTCTCAGGCCGTAAAGCAACGTCTGCAAAATCCAGTATCCCCTCCTCTGGGTACACACTTCCATCTGAGAAAGTCATGACCCCGCGCAGCTGAAAGATATCGGGCCTCTCGATCTTATGCTCGGCCAATTCACGACGACGACGCAGAAGATAACTCTCAGGCACACTCACATTCACATACATGGGATCCAACTGATCTATAGTGGCCAGAAGCGTAGTTTCAGCAGAGATCAAACGCCCTTCGTAAAAATAACTGCGACCGATCCGACCATCTACAGGAGCAGTTATCAACGTATTATCCAGATCAAATTTTGCCTTGATCAGATCATTCTGTGCAGCCTCCAAAGCAGCTTGAGCTCCACGCACTTCTGCTGCGGCATCGTCAACATTTTTTTTACTGACAGCTTGTTGCTTGAGAAGTGGCTGCACACGTGCCAGATCCAACTTAGCCTGGTCCAGACGCGCCTGCGCCTGTGCCACTCTTGCTTTGCTACTGAGGTAAATAGCTTTAAATGGTACGGGATCAATGAGGTACAGACGATCCCCTTTTTTAACATTCCGACCCTCAGTAAAGAAAACCTCTTTGATAATTCCGCTTACTTGTGATCGAATCTCTACTGGACGAAAAGCCTCCGTTTGCCCGATGAATTCCGGTTCATCCTGAATCGTTCTGGTCGTGACTGTAATGAATTCCACCTGAGGAATGGGCGGAGACGAATCTGTGGATGATTCCTCCGAGCAGCCAACGAGAAGCATAACCATCAGAAGCAGCCCCACGCGCATATTCCTCGTAACAAGCCTACCGGTACAAACAGCCAACGTAATTAACCATTGGATCGTTTGATACATATACTCGACCTCTAGTTATTTTAAAAGGGAAGGAAGACCCGCCAAAGATTACATGATAATCAAAACGCTGTCGAAAATTTCAGCTTTTGAAAGCAGTACACCCGTTCAGTTTTTAAAAAGTTTTTCGCTCACGGGCCTTGATGACAAAACTTCTGCTTCATCCGGAATCCACCCCCCACCCAATGCCTTATAAAGTTGAACAATAGAAACCAGATGAAGACGATGTGTCGCCATGAGATCGAATTCCGCATCGAATAAATTGCGCTTTGCAAGGAGCACATCGACATAGCTGGTAATTCCGCCCTGATAGCGGATATCCGCTATTTGCAAAGCTGAACGCAACGCTTCAACCTGCTTTTGCTGTGCTTGACGCTGATCGTTGGCTGTTCGAATAGCTACCAGAGCATCCTCAACTTCTTTGAATGCAATGAGGACAGTTTGCTCGTATTGCGCCAGTGCCTGCCTTGCCTGTGCTTCGGCAGCCCGCTGTTCAAAACCCAACGTCTGTGAATTCAGCAAAGGTGCCGCAAGCCCAAACCCACCTACACCAAACTCGCTGCCGGATTGCAGCAAATTGGCTAATGCCGGACTGGATAAACCCAGAAAACCTGTGAGAGAAAGTCTGGGAAACCGTGTTGCTTTGGCAACTCCGATTCTGGCGGTAGCTGCTGCCAGATCCTGCTCAGCTTGCAGAATATCAGGCCGCCGCTGCAATAACTCGGATGGCAGGCCGGCGGGTACTTCAGGTGGAATCAGTTGCTCTGTCAGAGAACGTCCCCGTACGACCGGCATAGGATTTCTTCCCAGCAGTACACTCAGTTCGTTCTCTTTCTGGGCAATTTGCCGCTCGAGTTCTGCTTCCCGAGCAGCTGCTCTGGCGTACTCCGCTTCAAACTGATCCAGGTCGAGACGGGAAATCAGCCCGCCTTGCAGTTGTGCCCGGGAAATCGCGACCGATTCTTCCCACGAAAGCAGTGCACGGTGAGCAATATCCAACTGCATATCGAATTGCAAGAGGTCAAAGTAAGACTGTGCCACTGTACTCACTAATGTCAGCACGATCGCACGGCGGCTTTCTTCGCGCGCAATCAGATCGGCGCGAGCTGCCTCATTGGCACGTCGGATTCTTCCCCAAATATCCAGCTCCCAATTCAGGATAGTTTGCCCGAAATAATTATAGGGTGTGGGAAACCCGGGTTGACGAAATCCACCAAGCGTACCGAACGCTGGTGCATTACCACTGATCTCCATATTAGGCACAAAATCCATACGAGCAACACCGAGACGGGCCTGAAGCTCATCAACACTAGCTGCCGCCTCTTTGAGATCCTTGTTCTCCAGCAGAGCCTGATTGATGAGCGATTGCAGGGCTTCATCCTGCAGCAGCTCCCACCAGGGCAGATTGGCAATAGATCGTCCTTCCACCTGGGTCATGCGGAACTTGTCCGCGATATCGACATGAGGTCGTAAATAGTCGGGTCCCATGGCACAGGAAACCATTAACAAACTTAAACATAGCAACAATATGTGATGAACCCGGCGATTACTGCACTTCATTCCAGATGATTCAACACAAGCCAACCTACAAGACACGATGGAAACCATCCCACTCATCAAATAAGAAAATCTAACACACGGCAGCATACCGTTTCCTTTTCATGAACTTAAAAAGTATCATAATCTGGCCGTGCCTTTACTTCTCACAGCCTCATGATAGATTGATAACGATATTAATCTTCGCGTTTACGGCGTCACGATGCTTCTGGATTCGAACACAACCTACGCAAATACATGCTATCGTCAGACACGACATCCACCATTGTAAAAGAAGTCATACCCTTGATTTCCAGATCATCGCCGATGCATTCCCAGTAATCAAGTGCGCCATACTCTTTCCAGATTTGGCTCGCTCGGCGATACGTTTATGGTCTTGATCTTGTCCTTTTGGAGCGGAATCACAAACCCACCGACATAACGGCCCATACAGCTACCTCCTTTCACGCCTTTCCATCCTGACTGCCTCCCGGTGATTGGAAGCAAGCTCAGGAAAATTATAAGATAACAATGATCAGAATCCGTAACCGATATTGAAAAGATAACGTGTATCGAATTTTTCTTTATCCGGTGCCGGTTTGCTGAAGTAATCCACTTGTACTTCATTGGAAAACTGGAATCCACGCCACAAGGGTATGCGGAAGCCTGTACGGGTACGAATAAAAAGATCGCTCGTCGCCAACCCCTCATTCGTATGGAAAAGCTGTATGGCACGATTCCAGAGCCATTGGTCGTATCGGGTCAGCCAGCGACCTGCTACATTACGCCTGTCCTGGATCTTGTCACATGCAGCAGGATCGGATGAAAGCCTGGTTTCACATCGGTATGGACGATCATAAAAAGCAACGCTAACATAATCGGGACCAGCCTCGATAGATAAATTAAGCCCCCCTGTCGCAAAAATCTGGTAACCAACACCAATACCAAGAGCGGATCTTAATTTGATATCCTGCAGACGATCATTGGTAAAGAGGCTATGTACATAGCCGTACCACTGATCATTAAAAAAATGTGAGTAGTCGGCATAAAGCTGAAAATTACGTGCATTAAGCACGTTATTTCTCCTGCCATCCGCATCTCTCCTCGTATTATTCGCGTAGTTGAACTGACTACCGAAAGAAACCCGGTCATCTTGTCCTCGGACTACGATATCAGTACTCAAATTATAGGATTGGCGCTCCGTGTTCCCATCAAAAACGGCTCCCCCTACATTTACTTGGCCAGAAAAGAATTTTTTGTTGATTTCCGTGACTTCAGATAGCGGGATCGGCTCTGATTGATGGATACCATCCTTTTTGATCGTCAGCATATTATCGGGAGAAGTTTCAATCACACCCGTCACTTCTTCTTTGTTTTTAAGCGTCAGCAATACAGCTTGATTCGTTTTAATGCTCTCAATCGCGCTCCATTTAATCAAAATCTTGCTTGAGTATTCAGTTTTTATTTCAAGGGTATTACCAAATTTATTGATAATCGTTCCTGTAATTCTGTCCCCGTTTTTCAACAAAATCTCATCCGCCTTCACAGTCAGCACAAAAAAAGCAAGCAAAACAAATAGCGCGATCAATGATTTCTGGCTCATTCCCATTTCCTTTAAAGGAACTCTTCTTTTTTATAGTATTTCCAGTCAGGCAAGCACGTCGAAATAGAAAAACCGGAGAAGCGAGAATTAATCACGCTAAATTCGCTCTTCTGGAAATTAATCTAGCGGATTTGGCAGCAATGATTTCTTGAATTGCAGGATGAAGAAAAACGTAAAATATGAATGTTCACTTAATATTTCACACAGGATCACAAGCACCCATATACTGTTACAAGCATACTTTCATAGGCACACTTGAGCTTACCATATCAGTAGGTATCGATGGAGATATTGAGAATCAATCCGCTGCTGTAATAGAGAAAATAAAGGGGATATGGGGTTGCTCTGGATATTCAGCCTCTGATTCTGACTGACAGTATCTATATACTGAATACTGAACAGCAAACGTTTACAAGGACAAAAAAGAGATCAGATGATTGTGAAGATTGTATAAAAATAATCCCCCCTGGAATACCCGCTACGCTTAAAAACAAAAAACGTAGCGTGCACTATTTTTCACTTCGTCTGTCCATCGGCTGTCATCGTGTACAGCAAAGTCGATGGACCATATCAAACTCCTTGGCAGTAAGCTCTCTTATTAATCAGGAACGAACTTCAGCACGTTGCCATTGATACAATAGCGTTTGAAGCTGGGAGGTGGGCCATCGTCGAAGACATGGCCAAGATGAATGCCGGAGCTTGCACTGCGAACTTCGATCCGTTGCATACGACCTGAATTGTCTTTATGAAGCGTCACTGATCCTTCGACAGGCTCGAAAAAGCTGGGCCAGCCGGTTTTGCTGTCGAATTTTGTCCCACTGAGAAACAGTGTAGCACCGGTAATGGGGTCGACAAATCTACCGGGACGCTTCTCATCCAGGTTGGAGGCGGTGAAAGGCAGTTCCGTACCTTGCTCAAAGGCGATCTTCTGCTGTTCCGGGGAAAGTAACTGGAAACCCAGCCATTTCCAGAAATTTGTTTTCTCCCCGTTGTACCCTGTATAACGAGTTACTTCTTTGCCTTCTCTGAACAATACAATGGTAGGTGCCGCAAACAAAGGTTTCTCCAGTGTCCAACCGGCAGGGGGATCGGTATTCATCGTCGCCACCACAGGAACTTCCGCTTGCCAGTGACGGAGAATATCCCGGTCAAACTGCTCGCAGAATTCGCAATTTTCGGATTCAAAAATTACTAACTGCTGGGCAAAGTTCAAATCTTTGCCCTCCAACGGCTTCATGAGATCCTCTGCCGTATCAGCAGGAATGCCACTTTGTGTAATTTCCTGACCTGATACGGGATATTTCACACCTGTACCGCCGAGACCACAGTACCCATCAGGATTTTTCTTCAGATAATTCTGGTGGTACTCCTCAGCAGTAATGTAATTTTTCAGTGGCAGGATTTCAGTCGTGATCTGGCCATATCCGGCAACATTCAGCGCCTGCTGATAGACTTTCTGGGTGATCAATGCAAGCTCTTTTTGGGTCGGATCATGATAATAGATCGCACTGCGGTAATTACTGCCAATATCGTTACCCTGACGATCGCCCTGCGTAGGATTATGGTTTTCCCAGAATTTTGCCAAAACAGTTTCCAGCGTTACCTGCTGCGGATCGAAAATCACTTTGATTACTTCGGCATGATTCCGCCCCACGACCTTGCCGGCACGCAGCGCCTTCTCATAATCCAGAATCTGACGATAACCAACGTTAGGAAGATCACCCCCTGCATAACCACTTTCCACATCAAGCACCCCAGGAATTTCTCCCATACGTTTCTCGGCCCCCCAAAAGCAGCCCATTCCCAAGACAATATAATCCGCATTTGAACTGATAGGCTGGCTTGATTTTACAGGGCTGGATATCACTGGTTTCTCCATCACCAATACTGTCAGAATTATCATTAAACCTATGGCTGTCACAATAATAGCTTTCATTTTCTATCTCTGCTATTTAATCTCAGTATATTTTTCGACATTTCAGAATACCCCAGGTTCTCATTATGATTAAAACCCCAATTATCTGAATTCTGTCTAATTAAGCGGCCAAAAATTATCCAGAGTTAGTACTTTAACCATTTGAATGAAATGGCCAGGTTGACAAGTTTAATCCTGGATGTTTAGCCCCAAGTTATGCTGGCGAAATATAATCAGCAGGTAAGGCGAACACCTTCTGCAAAAGCACGGCAATACACTGATTCAGGGTCAGGGTCTACCATCGTATTTTGCAGGATGACACGCCACAGAGCCCTGGATTAATATAGTAAATACGGATGGGATGTAGCTCATGGGGCCAGCGGCAGGGATTCCGGTTCGCCAGACTTGAAATGCCGTCCCTGTCCTTCTGCGTCATCCGACGTGTCGTTCGGGATGGTGCCGATTCTTTTGATTGTGGCTCTGTATGTAGACGAGACCGACAGATGATTGATCGGTTGAGTCGTCACCGTCGTGCCTTGATGGATGAAAAGAACCGCCTGCAAAGTCGCCTTCAGAGCGGTCTTCACGCAGTGTGCCCTGATCTGTTGGATATGCTTGTGCAGAATAGACGTATTCTGTGCAAGAAAGGAAAGGGATAGAAACCGGGTTCGTCATGATTGGCTATTTCGATGATTCTAAATCCCAAGCCATCCAGCAAATCGGCAAGATTCTGTCGTGCAAGGCTTGTCTTCTGGATCTCAACTCCCCCACTTCATCAAGTCTGTACAGAAATAAGTGCGATTGACACGTTAAGGATATCGAATTCTCCCATCAATCCTGTTCGATCTGATAATTGGCAACCAGCCGGAATTCGCTGCCCGGCCGGACACTAACTCGATCCGTGGCTGCGTTGGTGGTTTCAACGCAGATAAAGCGCAGATAATCGTCATCCTGCAGATCTGCCATTTCGGTTGAGATTTTCGCCCAGGGATTCCATACCACTGCCGTTCTGTTGCCTTTGGAAGTAATCCGGATACGGCGTTTCAGGGTTGCATCATGGATGACGAGATCATTGCCGACCGCCAGATAAATTCGATCTACTTCCGCATCAATGGTCACGGCACCCGTTTGGCTCTTTTCCAGGTTATCGTCCACCTTATCGATATAGCGGGTATTTTCCAGGCCCGATACACTGGTCTGGCTGATATCACCCACATTGAAATAAGTATGAAAAGCTTGCGTAACCGAAAACGCCTGTGAACCGGAGTTACGGGTCACCAGTTCCAGATTGAGCGTATCACTGACAGTAATTTCCAGTCTCAGCACAAAAGCGCGTGGCCAGATGGATTGTGTCTCTGCAGTATCCGACAATCCCAGTACAATACGGTTATCTCCATCCGGGGTCGTGGATGTTTCCACCACTTCCCACATGCGGTTGCGTAGAAATCCATGTGCCGGACGTCCCAGGCCCTCTGGATCCGGTCCGAACCATGGCCAGCATATTGGCACACCGCCCTTGATCGCTTTGCCTGACTGATAATACGCCCGCTCACTCAGAAACAGGAGATCATCATGCGCATGCCTGGGCTGAAAAGAAAGCACCTGACCAGCGTAAACTGAGATCAGTGCATTAGCCTTGTCGTTCTGGACGTTGATGAAAGGAAAGCCGCCTTCACCCGTCACGAATGTCACCTGGCCTGCTACACCATGATCATTGTTCAATTGCTCGATATTCATCATTCTCCTTGTTAGAAAAATACAAAAATCCCTTCGCTGCCCGTTTCCGGCCAAATTTGGTCATGAGCTGCGCAAATGATAAACTCAATCGGCTATGGCATAAATACCAAGTGCTCACAGTCTCTCGTTCAAGGAACCACCATGACCCATAATTTATTCAATACGTTAAGTACTCTGAATCTTTCCAGTGGCAAAACGATGCAATTTTACGCTCTACCGGCACTTGAAACAGCCGGATTGGGAACGATCTCACGCTTGCCGGTCTCGATCCGGATCGTACTGGAATCGGTATTACGTAATTACGACGAAAAGAAAATCACCGAAACGCATATCAGACAACTGGCCGGCTGGCAACCGCAGGCTCCGCGTACGCACGAGATTCCGTTTATAGTGGCGCGCATCGTGCTGCAGGACTTCACTGGCGTACCGCTGCTGGTCGACTTGGCTGCCATGCGCAGCGCCGCACAGAAACTGGGCAAAAATCCTGAATCGATCGAGCCTCTGGTGCCTGTCGATCTGGTAGTTGATCATTCGGTACAAGTCGATTATTACGGTAACGATCGGGCATTGATGCGCAACATGGAAATGGAATTTCAGCGTAATCAGGAGCGTTATCAGTTTATCAAATGGGGCATGCAGGCGTTTGACACTTTTGGAGTAGTTCCGCCCGGCATTGGCATTGTTCACCAGGTCAATCTGGAATATCTGGCCCGCGGCGTCCACCAAAAGGATGGGTTGATTTATCCTGACACGCTGGTCGGTACCGACTCTCACACCACCATGATCAATGGTATCGGTGTCGTCGGATGGGGAGTAGGCGGGATCGAAGCTGAAGCAGGCATGCTGGGGCAGCCGGTCTATTTTCTTACACCGGATGTAGTTGGTGTCAATCTGACCGGACGGTTGCGGGAAGGTGTCACCGCCACCGATCTGGTACTGACTGTCACGGAAATGCTGCGCCGGGCCAATGTCGTGGGTAAATTCGTGGAATTTTTTGGCGAAGGTACCGCTTCGCTGAGTCTGCCGGATCGTGCCACGATCGCCAACATGGCCCCCGAGTATGGCGCGACTATGGGATTCTTCCCGGTAGATGACGCAACGCTCACCTATTTCAGACATACCGGCCGTACGGAAGAAGAAATCGATGCGTTTGAACGTTATTTCAAGGCACAGGAATTATTCGGTATGCCGCGCCATGGAGACATCGATTACAGTCAGGAGCTCACGCTGGATCTGGATTCGATCATACCTTCACTGGCCGGGCCCAAACGTCCGCAGGATCGCATTGCACTCGAAGACTTGAAATCAAGTTTCATCGAACTTTTCAGCAAACCTGTCAAAGAAAACGGATACGGTAAGCCAGCTGAAACGTTGGAAAAAACTTATATCACTCGCGACAGTCGTTATTCGGATGCTAATCTCTGTATCACACCCGACAGTAGTCAAAATGAATCGGCACTGCCACCGGGAAGTGAGCGTAATGTAGTCGAAATGGCCAATGATCATCCTACCCAGCAGACCGTCACTGATAACATACCGGCCGAGGTACAAAGGATCGAACTGCATCACGGCGATATACTGATCGCAGCGATTACCTCCTGTACCAATACGTCCAACCCAACCGTTCTGATCGCTGCTGGATTGCTGGCCAAAAAAGCCGTGGAACAAGGGTTGACAGTCAAACCACATATCAAGACTTCACTGGCCCCGGGCTCACGTGTCGTTACGGAATATCTCACTGCTGCTGGTCTGTTACCTTATCTTGAGCGCCTCGGCTTCAGCCTGGCCGGTTACGGCTGTACGACCTGTATCGGAAACTCCGGACCACTGTCGGAAATCATCGAAGAAACCGTCGTCAAAGATGATCTGATATGTGCAGCAGTATTGTCCGGTAACCGCAATTTTGAAGCAAGAATTCATCCCAATATCCGCGCCAATTTTCTTGCGTCGCCCCCGCTGGTGGTGGCTTATGCAATCGCAGGAACCGTCCTGAAAGATCTGATAAACGAACCATTGGGATGGGGAAAAGATGGTCAACCTGTATGGCTGCACGATATCTGGCCGAGCAGTACGGAAATTGAATCCATGATGAAGTTTGCCACCCGGGCAGAAACGTTCCGTCGCCTGTACAGCGACTTTACCCAGGATCACCCGCTCTGGAACAACGTGACCTCAGTCACCGGCAAACTGTATAACTGGCCGGATTCCACCTATATAGCAGAACCTCCGTTCTTCCAGGATTTTTCTCTGCAAATCGATCCTGCAACCATACCAACTGAAATCCGCGGTGCACGCGCTCTGGCGATTTTCGGTGATTCGGTTACGACCGATCACATCAGCCCGGCGGGAGCCATCAAAGAAACCTCACCGGCGGGGCAATATCTGCTCGCTAATGGTGTAACTCGCGCGGATTTCAATAGCTATGGCTCCCGCCGCGGGAATCACCACATCATGATGCGTGGTACCTTTGCCAACGTGCGTATCAGAAACCTGATGGTTCCCGGCAGCGAAGGAGGCATTACGCTATACCGGAATGGTAGCGATAGTGACGAAGAGAAAATGACTATCTTTGATGCGGCCATGAAATATCTTGAAAATGAAATACCTACTATTGTATTTGCCGGCAAGGAATATGGCACCGGTTCCAGCCGCGATTGGGCTGCCAAAGGTACACAACTACTGGGTGTACGTGCAGTGATTGCAGAAAGCTTCGAACGCATCCATCGCAGTAATCTGGTTGGGATGGGCGTTCTGCCCTTACAGTTCAAAGACGGCGATACTGTCAGCTCTCTTGGAATCCAGGGAAACGAACACTTTGATATTCTGGGCCTGGATAACATTCAGCCGCAACAGGAAGTAATACTGATCATCCATAATCAGGATGGATCCAAGCGGGAAATCAAATTACGCTGTCGGATTGATACCCCCATCGAAGTCGATTATTACCATCATGGCGGTATTCTGCCCTATGTACTGAGAAGAGCTTGCGAGTAAATCCATCCTCTATCTCTCTTTAAACTTCTTCCGGAGTGCTTGGCACTCCGGAAGTTTCTTTAAATAATACAAAACGAGCTTTCGCATCAGCTGGTGATTGCGTTACCAAATAACCACCCTTCCTCTGAACCTAGAAACCGCAGTTGGACGTGCCCGAGTGTGCGTCTAGCCCGCTGCCTGGCAAGGCGCGACGAGACGGCAGAGGCGGCATGAGTGAAGGCAGCAAGCAAGCTCACTATCCATCGGGATATCCGGAGGCTGATAAGCAGTCAACTGCGGTTTCTAGGTTAAAACTTCAACTCGACAATGATCACAACGTTGATCAGCCCAGACCAAAATTTTTTATAGAATCATAGCCTTCTGCCTGTACAATCAGGACTGACTGCAACTACCCCCGTCAATGCTATAATTGCCCCAATCTGATTGGTAACGTCGTCCATTTTTCTAAAATACCAGTTCCCGCGCACTCGAATTTAAATCTCTATGAAATAAACTTTTCCAGTTTCTGTACCGTGCTACTAATGTGCTCGTGTATTGGTTGATCATGGCATTCAACTCAATTAAACATGTATTCCGGTATGCGGCACAACGTCGTATTTAATTTGTTGGAGAAATAATGAGCCACACATTGTATGAAACCAAAACTCAGCGTGTGCAGCGCTGTGAGCTGGCTGTTCCGGGTTCCCGCCCTGAAATGTTCGAAAAAGCGCTGAACAGCGGAGTAGATTTCGTATTTCTGGATCTGGAAGATGCAGTCGCACCTGATGACAAAATACAGGCGCGCAGAAATATCATCCAGGCGATCAATGATCTGGACTGGAAAGGACACGACATCACCCTTTCTGTACGCATCAACGGTCTGGATACCCAATACATGGTGCGTGACGTAGTCGATCTAGTCGAACAGGCTGGACACAAAATCGATACCCTGCTGGTTCCTAAAGTCGGAGTTTACGCCGATGTCTATATGGTGGAAGCCATGCTCAACCAGCTTGAAATGCAGCAGGGACTGAAAAATCGGATCGGTGTGGAAGCACTGATTGAAACCGCACTGGGAATGGCCAATGTCGAAGATATTGCGCGCAGAGGGACGGCAGGACGCCTGGAAGCGCTGCACTTCGGGGTAGCCGATTATGCCGCCAGCAATCGCGCCCGCACTACCAATATCGGTGGACTCAATCCGGACTACCCGGGTGACCAATGGCATGCAGCAATCAGCAGAATGACAGTGGCCTGCCGTGCATTCGGCTTGCGACCCATCGATGGTCCTTTTGGCGATATTCAGGACCCGGAAGGTTATAAACAGGCCGCCAGACGGGCTGCGGCACTGGGCTGCGAGGGGAAATGGGCGATTCATCCGTCCCAGATCAGTCTAGCAAATGAAGTCTTTACACCACCTGCTGCGGAAATTGAGAAAGCCAAGCGGATACTCACTGCGCTGAAAGAAGCCGCTGCGCAGGGGAAAGGTGCTGCCTCGCTCGACGGACGGCTGATTGACGCCGCATCGGAAAGAATGGCCAACAATATCGTCAAAATGGCAGAAGCCATCGCTGCTAAAAGCAAATAAACATAGTCTTATCCAATTCCATACAGCCTTGCTGTAGGATTCTGGAAAATAAAGGGAGAACACATTGGATATCCACGAATATCAGGCCAAGGAAATCCTGGCTGAATACGGTATCAAACTAGCCGAAGGTGGTCTGGCACATACCGTGGAAGAAGCAGTCCAGCGTAGCCGGGAAATCGACGGTAACGTCTGGGTTGTCAAAGCGCAAATTCATTCCGGTGCACGCGGCAAAGCCGGTGGCATCAAAGTATGCCGAAATCATGAAGAAATCGAAACGGCTGCCGAATCGCTACTTGGTAAACGATTGGTCACCCATCAGACCGGGCCGCTGGGTAAACTTTGCTCGAAGCTGTATATCGAAGCGGGCACCGATATTGCCAAGGAATTATATCTTGCATTTATGATCGACCGCAGTCATGAACGGGTCATCATGGTTGGCTCAGCCCAAGGGGGAATGGATATCGAAACCCTGGCAGCCACCAATCCCGATGCCATCAAAAAAATCTACATAGAACCTGCCGTAGGCTTGCAGGACTTCCAGGCAAGAAAAATGGCCTTCGCACTGGGACTGGGCGAGGAATTGCTCAATCACGCCGTCAAAACCATCAAGAGCTGTTACCGTGCCTTACGTAACCTAGACGCCAACATACTCGAAATCAATCCGCTGGTCGTCACTCGCAACAACGAACTGATCGCACTCGATGCGAAAATGAGCTTCGACGAGAATGCTCTGTTCAGACGCCACCGAATATCCGAATTACGTGACAATACACAGGTCGACCCGCGCGAAGTGGCTGCAGCAGAAGCCGGTCTCAGCTATGTCGGACTGGATGGGGATATCGGCTGCATGATCAATGGTGCAGGACTTGCGATGGCCACTATGGACATGATCAAGCTGGCCGGTGGCGAACCGGCCAATTTTCTGGATGTTGGCGGAGGTGCCTCTGCTGAACGGACTGAAAAAGCCTTCCGGCTGGTACTGGCTGATCAAGGCGTCAAAGCGATGCTAGTCAATATTTTTGCCGGTATTAATCGCTGTGACTGGATTGCTGAAGGCGTAGTACAAGCGGTACGAAACATCGACATGACCATCCCGCTGGTTGTCCGCCTCTCCGGCACTAATGTAGAGGAAGGCCGTCGCATCATCGCCGACAGTGGCTTACCGATCATCACGGCGGAAACCCTGGCCGATGCGGCAGAAAAAGTAGTGCAGGCACGTAATCAAGTGGTTGCAGGTTGATACAACACGAAACGAAAGGAACAGAAAAGTGGCAATTTTGATCAATGAGCAAACACGCATCATCGTGCAAGGTTTTACCGGCCGGATCGGTACCTTCCATGCTCAGGAAATGATTGATTACGGGTCCAATGTCGTGGGAGGTGTGACGCCAGGTAAAGGTGGACAGAAACATCTGGGTCTGCCCGTATTCAATACAGTCAAGGAAGCCGTCGAACAGGTTGGAGCAGAAGCCAGCATCGTATTCGTACCCCCTGCCTTTGCAGCCGATTCGATCATGGAAGCAGCCGATGCGGGTATCAAGTACTGCGTTTCAATTACTGACGGCATCCCCACCCAGGATATGATGACAGTCAAAAACTTTTTACGTCGATTCCCGAAAGCAAGCAGAATGATGCTGACCGGCCCTAACTGTTCGGGCACGATCAGCCCGGGACGTGCAATGCTCGGAATCATGCCGGGGCATATCTATACACGTGGCATAGTCGGCGTAGTCGGCCGTTCCGGAACACTGGGCTATGAAGCGGCAGATCAAATGAGGCGATTGAATATCGGTATTTCCACCTCGGTCGGGATCGGCGGAGACCCCATCATCGGCAGTTCTCATCGCGATGTCTTAGAGAAATTGGAGCAAGATACTGAAACCAAGGTCGCTCTGATGATCGGAGAAATTGGTGGCCCGATGGAAGTCGAGGCCGGTCTATTTGCCAAAGAAAACATGAGTAAACCCCTGATCGCCTATATCGCGGGGCTAACAGCACCAACCGGCCGGCGAATGGGACATGCCGGGGCAATCATTTCCTCAGCCGGTGAAAGTGCAGCGGAAAAAGTGGAACGGTTGAAAGAATTGGGTGTAACCATCTGCCCGACTCCTTCGCTCATGGGACAAACAGTCGCCGAAGTACTGGCCAGGCTCTGACTAGCCGAAATACCCTGATCCAGCCAGCCATACGGCACTGACAGCACGAGTGTTGCTGCATTAAAAGGCTAATTGAAGACCGCACAATTCGGCGAAGTTACCGTGAACACATATCCGGTAACTCCACCGATCCTCCCAAGTCACCGAGTCAGCGAAGAATTAGAGAGCTCCGCTAATCGCATTTAGCAACAAGTGGGGTTCTTATTTGCAAGAACAGGGAATCTTGGTTCTGGATTCACCCCTTTCTTTCCCCGGGCGTTTCCTCTTGGCTCTCGCGAACTATCCAGCCTGATTTCCTCGAATTGTTCACACCTTTGGGTAGCTCTTTCTCATCCCCAAATTTCTTCATCATATCAAGAACTCTGAATGCACTCTTTCAAACTCACGGTCGACAGAAACTGTTTGGATAAGCGTAGTAGCGCTCAGTACCAGTTGACGTAATGGAATGGACGCCCACTATCTTAAACGGCATCGAAGTGCCAAAGTAATGGAGCAGTAAAGCCCCCTGAACAAGAGAGAAGCGTCCGACATGAAGATTACAACGATAGGTATTGATTTAGCAAAAGAAGTATTTCAGATTCACGGAGTAGATATGCGTGACCTGGTCAGAGACAGATGCGGCCTTATTCACAAGATTTGAGGGATCGTATACTCACCGCATTGGAGCGTGGAGAATGTCCGACGGACATAGCGGCGCACTTTGAAGTGAGGCGGTGTGGGTGTATCAGGTACGTGATCGCTTCCGGAAGGTAAGCGCAGTCCGTTGCAAGTGGGTGATATCGGCTCCCGGGGCGCTCATATGGAGCTGACGCTGCTCGCGGTACAGCTTAATTCAGGCGTTATGTTTTTACAAAGCTGAAACCAATCCGAGATATTTGACAAATGGATCAAAATCTCGATCCAAGTATAGAAGTGGTAGTTGATATTCTATGCAGTAGGTAGCAATGATGACATCATTTGTTTTGCGGACAGTAATTCCTTTTTTGCGCAAATCTCTATAGTTTTCAGCACATCGCTCAACCATAGAGCTATTAAAAATAGAATATTGATCAAGCTTTGCTAATCGATCCTTTGCTTGCACATAGTCCTTGTCGTTTTTAAAACCTTGCAGGACCTCCAGGAAGATCAAATCAGCAATCGCCACGGTACCAGCAAAGAGGGCGGCATCTAGGGTGTCGGTATGCGCATTAATATTGCCGTTAACGTAATCAATCCAAACACTGGTATCAGCCAGTATCATTTGCCTCCTCTCATTTCATCCAAGTCGCCTTCCCACCTAAGCTTGCCTCTCAGCTCACGGATGGCTTGCTGATTACTACGCTGCAGTATTAGTTTAAGTCCTTGCTCCACAACCTCTTTTTTCGTTTTAAGGCCGCTTACCTTAATAGCTTCGGCCATCAGTTCATCGTCAATTACAATATTGGTTCTCATAAGGCACCTGTGTGTATATAATCGTTTAGTATACACATTACACAGCAAGAAAAACATAACAAGCTACTCAACGGGACCAGTGAGTGTTCACTTTTTTGATGGAACTCTCCCCTCCGCATGAGTACCTTCAGGTTATTTCCTTCTCGCAATTTATGCCGCAAGGTATTGTCAAATTCCATGCAACATTCAATGCTGAAATAAAATTGAGACAAGCATGACCCTTAACTACCGCTGGCTTTACGACACAGTACGCAAGCGTTTTGAATCGGACGAGGCGATGGAAGCTTTCCTGCCCAAAGCGCTTACTTCCGAGGAGTTAAAGCAGAAGGGCGATGATCGCTATCTTTCTGCCATGAGCCAGCGGGTATTTCAGGCCGGTATGCAACACTCGGTGGTCAACGCCAAGTGGCCTGCCTTTGAAGAAGCCTTCTGGGGCTTTGTACCTGAAACAATGGTGTTGCTCAGCCCGGAGCAGATCGAAGGCTATATGAAAAATAACCGAATCATCCGTCATTACACCAAACTGCAAACCATTCCCAGAAATGCCCAGTTTATTCTGGATATTCGCCAGGAACACGGCAGCAGTTTTGGCGAGTTTATTGCTGACTGGCCGAGTGCTAACATCATCGGCTTATGGCGTTTACTGGCCAAACGCGGTGCTCGCCTGGGCGGGCGCTCGGCTGCCGGATTTTTGCGTCTGGTCGGGAAGGATACTTTTTTATTGACCAGCGATGTGACTGCACGCCTGATAGCCGCGGGCATTATTGACCATGAACCTACCAGTCAGCGTGATATGCAAATCGTACAGGATGCTTTCAATGAATTACAGCAAGACTCAGGAAGACTGTTGTGTCAGCTATCGGCCATGCTGTCGTTGAGTATTAATCCGAGGTTTTAGTGAGAAATTCAGGGCCTGGCCAATACGAGGTACAGTAAATCCTCTCCCAAATGGCACAATTTCTGATCTCAATGGAGGAGTAACATGACAATACCAGCAAAAAATACGGTTTGCCTTTGGTACGACGGCTGCGCTGAAGATGCGGCACGGTTTTACGCCGATACCTTTCCCGATTCGTTTGTCGGTGCAGTACATCGCGCACCGGGAGATTTTCCGTCAGGGAAGAAGGGGGACGTGCTGACCGTCGAATTTACCGTGATGGGCATCCCGTGCCTCGGGCTCAACGGTGGATCGGCATTCAAGCACAGCGAGGCATTTTCGTTTCAGGTCGCAACTACTGATCAAGCCGAAACAGATCGCTATTGGAATGCGATCGTCGGCAATGGCGGTCAGGAAAGTGAATGTGGCTGGTGTAAGGACAAGTGGGGGTTATGCTGGCAGATAACGCCGATCATCCTGATGAAAGCGATCACCGATCCTGATCCCGTTGCTGCCAAGCGCGCGTTCGATGCAATGATGCAGATGAGAAAAATTGATATCGCCACAATCGAGGCAGCACTTCGTGGTTAACATACGGGCAATCTGCTCAGACGCGCATATACGACAAATAACTTAACATTCTGGACTGCTTCTTCGGAATAAAATTTCGGTAGTTAAGGAAGCGCTGATTAAATCGATAAATGTCTTTGCGAACACCGAAGGGGTGAAGCAATCCAGCAGCGATGATGATAAAGGCACTGAATCGCCACGGCCCGGAGGGCCTCGCGAAGACAGGTGGAGGTGGTGTGGCTCGTGATGACGGAATAAATCGGTGTTTGCTTAAGGAACCTCTGAAAAACTACCTGCGTTGCCATTTCTGCGTTAAAAATCGGCTTAAAATGCTCATTTATTACGTATAAACTCCGCTTTTTCGCCGATTTTTGCCTTGAACTGACTGCCTCGCTGACGTTTTTCAGAGGTTCCTTAACGGGTTATCAGCTTCTGACAACCCGCTTAATACAAACATATCATCAGCCGACCTGATGATTTTTATCCTTTCCATCTGTGTGGTAACGCACACTTTGCGCATGTACTGCTTCAACCAGCGCTTGTGCATTTTCAGGTGGGGTGAACTGGGAAATGCCGTGTCCCAGGTTGAATACGTGGCCATGGCCGTGGCCGTAACTTGCCAGTATTTTCCCGGCCTCAGCGGCAATTACTTCCGGTGAGGAAAACAGCACGGCCGGATCCAGATTCCCCTGCAAAGCTACTTTATCCTGGGTACGCCGACGGGCTTCGCCGATATCGATGGTCCAATCCAGCCCGATTGCGTCACAACCGCTGGCCATGATGGATTCCAGCCACAACCCGCCACCCTTGGTGAACAGAATATTCGGAATACGCACACCTTCATGTTCACGTTTCAGTTCAGCCAGAATCTGCTTCATATAATGTAAGGAAAATTCCTGGTAGGCAGCGTTGGATAACGCTCCACCCCAGCTATCGAAGATCATCACGGCCTGTGCCCCCGCTTCAATCTGGGCATTAAGATAAGCAGTGACCGCCTGTGCTGTCACGTCAAGGATATGATGCAGCAGATCGGGCCGCGCATACAGCATGGTCTTGATTTGGCGAAAATCACTGCTGCCCGCCCCTTCTACCATATAACATGCCAGTGTAAATGGACTGCCGGAAAATCCGATCAGAGGTACCTGGTCACATAACGCTTTGCGGATTTGTGTGACGGCATCCAGCACATAACGCAAATGGGTATCCGGATCCGGTACGGTCAACGAGCGAATCTCCCATTCCTCGCGTAATGGACGCTCGAAACGCGGCCCCTCGCCCTCAGCAAAATATAGTCCCAGCCCCATCGCATCCGGAATTGTCAGAATATCGGAGAACAGAATCGCCGCATCGAGCGGAAATCTGGCCAACGGCTGCAAAGTCACTTCCGTCGCAAAATTCGGATTTTTACACAGGGAAAGGAAATCGCCCGCACGTGCCCGGGTCTGGTTGTATTCCGGCAAATAGCGCCCGGCCTGGCGCATCATCCAGACAGGTGTATAGTCGGTAGGCTGGCGCAGCAATGCGCGGATAAAAGTGTCGTTCTTTGGTTTGGCCATTGTAAATATATAATTAAATTTCAAAAAATCTGTACGGCAATCAAACCAAGCGCATGCCTGCTTCGCTACCGTGATTAAACTTCAACCTAATTTATGCAGCTGTTCGTTAAGTTTTTCTAGGGTTGCACTGAACGCAGCCAGCCGGTCTTTTTCCTGCAGCACAACTTTCTCAGGCGCACGCTGGATAAAATCTGGATTATCCAGTTTCGTTCTGGCCTTACTGATCTCGGCCTCCAATCGAAGTACTTCCTTCCCTAGTCGTTCGCGCTCTGCAGCGACATCCACCTCGATTTTGAGCATCAATCTGAATTCACTCACGATGGCGACCGGTGCATCGGTATCCGGCAATCCTCCGGGCAGGATATCCACTGCGGATAATCTGGCCAGCGTCAGCAGATAAGAAGAGAAATCCGCTAACCTGGTGTCGTCACCTTCTATCAGCAGCGGCACACGCTCCGCTGGCGATAATTTCATTTCTCCGCGCAGCGTGCGACAGGCATTGATGATCGCCTTGAGCAGCTGAATATCGGCTGCAGCCTGCTCATCGATACGCGTCAGGTCAGCTTGAGGATAGGGCTGGCACATGATACTCGTGCCGGTTTTACCTGCGAGTGGCGCTACCGCCTGCCAGAGTTCCTCGGTGATGAACGGAATGATCGGATGCGCCAGTCTCAGCATAGCTTCCAAAACACGCACCAGCGTACGGCGGGTAGCCCGCTGCCGGGCTTCATCCGTACTGCCCAGTTGTACCTTGGCCAGTTCCACATACCAGTCGCAATATTCGTCCCAGACGAATTCGTACATCTCTCGCGCAGCCAGATCGAAACGGTAATCATTGAAAGCTTGTACCACACCCTGTTCAGCCTGCTGTAAACGGCCGATGATCCATTTATCCGCCTGTGAAAAACTGACCGGCAGCGTTTCATCCAATCCGGTATCTTTACCTTCACAGTTCATCAGCACAAAGCGGGTAGCATTCCACAATTTGTTGCAGAAGTTACGATAGCCCTCACAGCGCTGCAGATCGAATTTGATGTCACGCCCATGTGAAGCCAGGCTGGCAAAAGTGAAACGCAGCGCATCGGTTCCGAATGCGGGAATTCCCTGCGGAAACTGCTTGCGCGTGGTTTTCTCGATGGATTCCGCCTGTTTAGGATTCATCAGTCCGGTAGTACGCTTTCTGATCAATTCCGGCAGTGTCACGCCGTCTATCAGATCAAGCGGATCCAGTACATTGCCTTTGGATTTACTCATCTTCTGGCCTTCTGCATCACGGATCAGACCAGTGATATACACTTCCCGAAAGGGAACTTCGCCGGTGAAATGCAGCGACATCATGACCATGCGCGCCACCCAGAAAAAGATGATGTCAAACCCCGTAACCAGTACTGAACTGGGTAGAAAAGTTTTGAGTTCAGATGTTTCCTGTGGCCAGCCGAGTGTCGAGAAAGGCCACAGTGCCGAAGAAAACCAGGTATCGAGTACATCCTCATCCTGCCGGAGGGTTTCCTTACCGGAGAGTTTTCTGGCTTCTTCCAGATCATGCGCAACCGTCACGTTGCCATCCTCATCGTACCAGGCCGGGATCCGGTGCCCCCACCACAGCTGTCGTGAAATACACCAGTCCTGAATGTTTTCCAGCCACTGATTATAGACATGCGTCCAGTTCTCAGGCACAAACCGGACTTTGCCACTGTCGACTGCCTCCAAACCGCGTTTGGCCAAGCCTTCCATAGCCAGATACCATTGGTCGGTCAGCATCGGTTCGATGACAGTATGAGTCCGATCACCGCGTGGAACCATCAGTTTATGGGGGCGGGTTTCGACCAGTAATCCCTTGGATTGGAGATCGGCAATCACTTTTTTTCTGGCTTCGAAGCGATCCATGCCCTGATATTCAGCAGGCGCACAGTCGTTGATCTTGCCATCCAGCGTAAAAATGTTGAGCGCCACCAGCTTATGCCGTAACCCCACCTGATAATCGTTGAAATCGTGCGCCGGCGTGATTTTCACACAACCGGTACCAAAAGCAGGGTCGACGTAGGTATCGGCAATAATCGGGATCGTGCGCTCGGACAACGGTAACCGTAAGTGTCGTCCGATCAAATGTCGGTAGCGTTCATCTTCAGGATGTACGGCAACCGCCATATCCCCCAGCATGGTTTCAGGCCGTGTGGTAGCAACGATCAGACCTTCATTTCCGCTGCCCCCTTCCGCCTGCTCAAACGGATAGCGGATGTGCCAAAGTGATCCCTGTTCTTCGGTTGAAACCACTTCCAGATCAGAGACTGCCGTTTGCAGCACAGGATCCCAGTTGACCAGGCGTTTACCACGATAAATCAACCCTTCCCGGTAGAGACGAACGAATACTTCGGTCACTGCACGGGAAAGCGTTTCATCCATGGTGAATCGTTCGCGCGACCAGTCACAGGAAGCTCCCATCCGCCGCATTTGCCGGGTAATGGTAGAGCCGGACTCCTCTTTCCACTGCCAGACTCTTTCGAGAAAAGCCTCTCGCCCAATCTGACGACGATTTTTACCTTCCTGATCCAATTGGCGTTCGACTACAATCTGTGTAGCAATCCCAGCATGATCGGTACCAGGCTGCCATAATGTATTGTCTCCCAGCATACGGTGATAACGAATCAATGCATCCATCAGGGTATGTTGGAAGGCATGCCCCATATGCAGCGTACCGGTAACATTGGGGGGCGGTAGCATGATGCAATAGGCCGCAGCATCCTCCCGCTTGGTTGGACTGAAATAACCAGCTGTTTCCCAAGTCGCATACCAGCGGGTTTCTATGTCCTTGGGATCAAAGCTTTTTGCAAGTTCCATGGCAATCAGGCAGGTAAATGAATCGAAGAATAAAACCGGCCATTATAGCGAATGAAGATAGAATTCACGGTTTAAAAATTCTTGGGCAACCGTTTTGCCAAAGCCTGGATCAGAGTCAATCGTTCCGCAGGCGTCAGGCTGATCTGTGTTTCTCTTACCGCAGCGTCGAAAGCAAAATACAGTAACTCGGAAATTTCTGTTTGTGCGGGCCATTCATCTATAGAAAGTGTCACTTTCTCATTCAACACCGGGATCTCACCGGTATCAGGCGGTGGTTCGGTATCCACCTGAGATGTGTCAACTTCGGAAGCAAGTGCCTCCACGGAAACAGCTTGCTCCGCCGCATGTATGAGAGATGAGTATTCCCGCCGATGCCTGCGCAGCATCGAATCCAGTTTATCCAGCAGAATTTCATCTTCCTGTTCTGGAGATTGATCAGATTCGTCTGTCATCGAATATTTTTCCACTCAGGCCAGCATTTACAAACAACTCCCACATATACCCAGGTGCCTCTATCCCCCATCGAGCCGGTGATGGCGTACATCGTGCCCCTGCTCCTGATAAAACCGGTAACGTTTGCGCGCAAGCTGCTTATCGTTCACTGCTTCGTCGACAATTTCGACAACCCGCTGGAAATACTCAAAACCCGTCGGTACGGCACCATCCAGATTCAACAACACATCAAAACTGCCTTCTCCCGTCAGTACAGGTTCGTCGCTCAATATCACTGGCGTCACACCCGCCAGCTTGTCATAGGCGCGACAATGCGGAACAAAGCTGGTCGGTGAGAACGTCCAGAGTAATTTATCGAACTGCCCGGCCAGCGAGGCATCTGGTATGTGCACAATAGTTCTCAGACCCTGCTGTACCGCTTTCGCACAAAGACGGCAGGCAATCAGTAATCTATCCGTTGCACCTGTATAAAAGTCAACTTGTGTCACACTTACCTGATCGATCTACCTTAATGCTTGGTGCGGTCTATCAGAAACTGTGTCAGCAGCGGCACCGGACGACCGGTAGAACCTTTTTCTTTACCGGATTTCCAGGCGGTTCCGGCGATATCCAGATGTGCCCAGCGGAATTTTTCAGTAAAGCGTGCGAGAAAACACGCAGCAGTGATTGCTCCGCCCCAGCGACCACCAATATTGGCCATATCGGCAAAATTACTCTTAAGAAGTTCCTGATATTCCTCCCACAGCGGCAGCTGCCAGGCACGATCCGACGCACGTTCCCCCGCCTGTAACAGGTCCTGCACAAGCTGCTCATCATTTCCCATCAAACCAGTCACCACATGCCCCAGAGCCACTACACAAGCACCGGTAAGCGTCGCGATATCGACCACCACTTCCGGCTTGTAACGTTCAGCATAAGTCAACGCATCACACAGAATCAACCGCCCTTCCGCATCGGTATTCAATATTTCGATCGTTTGACCGGAAAGGCTCGTAACGACATCGCCCGGTTTAGTGGCATTACCACCCGGCATATTTTCGGTTGCAGGGATAATGCCTATCACATTGACAGGCAATTTCATCTCTGCTACGGCTGTCAGCGTACCCAGAACACTTGCTGCTCCACTCATGTCGTATTTCATTTCATCAAGATCAACAGCAGGCTTCAATGAAATACCACCCGTATCAAAAGTCACGCCTTTGCCAACCAGTACCACCGGTTTTTCTGTATTTTCCCTGCCACGGTATTCCAGCACGATCAGTTTAGCCGGCTGGCGGCTGCCACGTGCTACGGCAAGTAACGCGCCCATACCGAGCTTTTCCATGTCTTTCTCTTCCAACACGGAAAATTTGAGCTTGAATGTTTTTGCCATATCCTTAGCCTGTTCAGCCAAATAGGAAGGAGTACAAACATTGGGCGCCAGATTACCCAGATCCTTGGCTACACTCATACCATGCGCGATAGCTGTACCTTGCTGTACTGCCATTTCTGCAACCTCTGTCGCAGATTTATCGTTAATGAAAATACTTACTTTCGCAAGGGATGGCTGATGTTTATCAGATTTACTTTTCAGGCGATCAAAGCGATAGATGCTCTCCTCTGCCAGGATAACCGTTTGCCGTACATTCCAGGCAGTATCTCTTTCCTTAACCGGGATATCCGTTATACATAGACCAGCATCCTTCGCACCAGTCTGATGCAAGGCCTTGAATGCCGTGCGTATTGCTCCGAGCAATATCTTTTCTCCAAACTCCTTCTCTTTACCCAGTCCAACCAGTAACACACGTTTGCTGCCGATATTGGGAGCACCATGCAGCAACAAAGTCGTATTGGCCTTGCCATCCATATCCCCTTGGTTCACTACCTTACCCAGATAACCCTTGCATGCTTCATCTAAGGATTTGGCTGCCTCGGTCAGTTTACGAGATTCAAATACACCCACCACAATACAGTCACCACGATATTTTTCCGGGCTACCAGATTTGATTGCAAAGTCCACGTTTTTACTCCTGTTTTATTTATGAATTTTCAATAACGGATATGAACGGATTATGGCGGTACTCTTCACTTCAAGTCAAAAAAAGCCGGATTCACTTACCACTTTCCAGAATTTTGCTTCGATTCAGGTCAAACGACCCTATTTTTCCACTCTTTTTTCATATTTTCTCAAGGCCATATCAGGTAGAATTATTTTTCCTGAAAAAGGCCAGAACAAATAAGCAGATAGGCTATCTATGCCCTCTAAGAAAATAGTATGAAAGAAAACTTGCTTGAGCAATTGCGATTCTGTACCAATCTTCCCAGCCTACCTGCAGTCGCGCTCAAAATTATCGACCTGGCGGGTAAAGCCGATACCAATCTTACTCAAATTAATCATTATATCTCGCTCGATCCAGTACTTGCCGCCAAAATCGTCAAGACAGCCAATTCTCCGCTGTATAAATCCAGACATCCGATCAGCAATATCAGTCAGGCCGTAAGTATGCTGGGAACACACGGGGTAATGACAGTCGCATTGTCTTTCTCACTGATGGATTCCCTGATGAAACATTCCAGGGAAAAACTGGATCTGGCCAGCAGCAGTGTGTTCTGGCGCCGCTCGATTACTTCTGCATTAGCCAGCCGCGCTTTGGGCAAGCGACTGGGCATGACCATGCTGGACGATTTGTTCCTGGCAGGCCTGCTTCAGGACATTGGAATTCTTGCGCTCTATGCCATCCTGCCTGACACCTATCCCTCAATTTTTTCCTCCGCTGCCAATCATGATGCGCTTTTCAAAACCGAGTGTGAGACATTCGGCATAGGACATGATGAACTGGGTGCGGCACTACTCGAACGCTGGAAGCTTCCTACCTACATTTCCAATGCATGCCGATACAGCCAAAATGCACTCAAAAACCCAAGCCGGATCGGTATCAATGAATGCGTCGCGACCTCCGGCTACGTCGCCGATTATTTTCTGGCACCCGGTGAAAAAGAAAAGGTCACCGTAGTCATCGACACAGCACGGGCGTATCTCGATCTCGATGAACATGCATTGATAGAAGTTCTGGAAGATATGAAGGACGAACTGCACCATGTAGAAGATCTGTTCGAAATTTCCATTCTCGATCCTGTACATCTCAGCAGTATCGTCGACGAGGCTCGAGAATTGTTGACAATGCGTACCTTGATCAAGGTACGAGAATTGGAAGACAAAATACAGCACGATGGTCTGACCGGTGCGCATAACAGGGCCTATTTCAACGATACCTTCCAGTGCGAATTTCTGCTTTCAAGTCAACAGGGACTGCCGCTTTCTCTGGCGATGATTGATATCGACAACTTTAAAACTGTCAACGATACCTATGGACACATCGCAGGTGACGGTGTACTGGTAGCTGTCGTCAAAGCCATTTCTGGCCAGATCCGTCAAACGGATATCCTCTGTCGGTACGGTGGTGAAGAATTCGCTCTGATTCTGCCAGGTACACCACTTGCAGCATCTCGTGCTATCCTTACCAGAGTAAAGGATAGTATTGCGGCCATTGCCTATAAGCTCGATACGAGTCATACCATTCACATCACAGCTTCGATCGGTCTGGCCGTTAATATGGATAAAGAAAAGTCCTTCGATACTTATCGGGATATGCTGGAAGCTGCCGATTGCGCACTTTACGCAGCCAAGCATGGTGGCCGCAACCGGATCACGGAATGGAACCCGGCCTTGGTTTCACCCATCAAAACCCAGCCATAGCCCATCGGGCATAATTTGTTCTTTCCCGCATACCGGCATGGCATCTCATGCATATTGCATACAACTATTATCAACTTAAAATAAAACAACTTTCATGAATCTTATCATTCAAGGAACAGACATTCAGAATAGTGACTTACGAACTATTGCCAAATTTACCAAAGCCAGTCAGATCGAACAAATTACCGGAGAAGCCTTCCGACTGCTGGATGCTCAACCACATCCGGATATCCCGCAATATTGCGATGAAGCAAAGCTGGATTATGCTTTTGTCCAACCTGGAAAAAAACTGACCGATTTTGGTCTGGTAGCGATGGATATGGATTCGACGCTGCTCGCCATCGAGTCTATCGATGAAATCGCCGATATGCACAATGTTAAACCCCAAGTCTCTGCAATCACTCAGAGTACCATGCGTGGAGAAATCAGTTTTGCCGAAAGCCTTACTCGCCGTACCGCTTTACTCGCAGGACTGGCACAGGAAGCGTTGCAGAAAGTTTATGATGAACGCGTACGATTGAGCCCGGGTGCCGAGAAAATGCTGCAACGGCTGCAGGCTGTAGGCATAAAAACCATGGTAATATCAGGTGGTTACACCTTTTTTACCGATCGGATCAAAGACCGGCTCAGTCTGGACTATGCATTTGCCAATACTTTCGAAATTCAGGATGGAAAACTGACCGGGCGAGTGCTCGGTAATATCATCGGCGCATCCGGCAAGGGGGAAATCCTGAAACGGATACGGGATGAACTCGGGCTTGGAAAAGAGCAGGTCATTGCTATCGGAGATGGTGCAAACGACCTGAAAATGCTGGAAGAATCGGGTGTAGGTATCGCTTTCCATGCCAAGCCGGTGCTGCGAGAAAAAGCGACTTTCTCTATCAATCACGTTGGGCTAGATGGCATCATCAATTTGTTCGACTGACAACACATGATATAACGGCCTGCAAACCTGCTGATCATCAAGCGTATTTGGCTATTTAATTACTGGATTGGCGGGTTCTGCCTGGCTTAGTCCCGAACTCAAGTACGGTTCTCGATCCACGCCAATAAATCCGCCTCAGTCATAGGATGCGCCAACAGATAACCCTGAACGAAATAACAACCGTGCCGTTTGAGAAATTCCAGTTGTTCAACTGTTTCCACACCCTCGGCAATCACTTCCAATTCCAGGTTGCGCGCAAGCATAATCGTGGCCTTGACGATTTCCTGATCACTCGGATCGTGCAACATATCACGCACGAATTCCTGAGCAATTTTCAGGCAATGAAACGGCCATCGCTTGAGCGTCAGCAAGGAAGAATAACCAGTGCCAAAATCATCAATGGAAAACAACATACCGCTCTGTGCCAGATTTCTCAGAATACTATCGACATTGGTACGCGGCTCCATCATGACACGCTCGGTCAATTCAAGCTCTATCAGATGACTGGGCAAGGAGAATTTCGCCAATAAAGCAATCAGCTTGCGATCGAAGGCCTCTTCGTCCAATTGTAAGGGAGACAGATTGACCGACACCACCCCCGTCTCTACACCAAGACGCTGCCACCGACCCATGGCTTCACAAGCCAGTTCCAGCACTTTAAAGCCCAATATGTGCATCAGACCGTGTGTTTCTGCAATAGGAATAAATTCTGCCGGTGAAATGATGCCTTGAATAGGATGTCGCCAGCGCAGCAGCGCTTCCAAGCCAACCAGTCGATTGTTTCTTACATCGATCTTGGGCTGGAAAACCAGGAACAGGTCATCAGCCTGCAGCGATTCTTTCAAATCGTTGCGCAGAGCCAGACGACGCCGGACATCCTGTGTCATGTCACTGGTATGAAAGGCAAAATTTCCCCGCCCTTTGTTCTTGGCTTCATATAATGCCGTATCAGCTTGTTCGAGCAAATCGATATCAGTACTCTGACCAGGCTGCCAGCAGGCGATTCCGATACTCGCACCACTCTGAATTCTGGTTTGATCGACGATATAAGGTTGTGCCAGCAGATCGATCAATTTCCGGCCAAGTACTGAAATATCCTGTATCGAATTCGGATTGTGTTGCAAAATAGCAAACTCGTCTCCCCCCAGACGCGCAACGAAATCATTTTTACGCAAACACTGTTCGAGCCGCCGGGCAACTTCCCTGAGAAAACGATCCCCCACAGCATGCCCAAGCATGTCATTGATCTGTTTAAAATAATCCAAGTCGAGTAGCAAAACAGCAATCCTGCTTTGATTCTGCCTGGCAAAGTCCAGCTCACGTTTCAGCATTTGCGTAAACTGTGCCCGGTTCGGCAAACCGATCAGACTGTCGTGATAGGCCAGATGCAGGATATGTTGCTCGCTACGTTCCTGCCGGGTTTCGTGACTCCTGCGGGCATAATAGCAAGCACCGATCAGCGCGATATTCATCAGCCCCAGAAAGCTGATCATCCAGATCGGTGCCGAAGCAATTGACCAGCCTTCAATCGGAATGGCACCCAACTGCCAGTGACCACCTGGTACAGTTACATTGACTGTTACTGCCTGTCGATCGAATATACTGGCATCACCGAAGAATATCTCTCCTCGGCTGCCTTTACCATCTTTTCCACGTATGCCCACTTCCAAACCACTTCCTGAATCATTCAAACCGGCAGCCTGGTAAAGCGCATCCGTATGCATGACCGTAGACAACATTCCCCAGAATCTACGCTGACCGGATTCACTGTGAATGAAAACAGGCATTCTGCCGACTACGCCTGTACCGCCCTGTATCAAATTCATCGGTCCTGCCAGCACAGTTTGCTCCAGATCTCTGGCTCTGAGAACTGCTTCGATCTGGTCGGGAAGGCTACGAAAATCGAGATTGAAAGCCTGCTCATTGCTTTCAATCGGATAAATCATACGGATTACCAGATCCGGCGCAGCAGCAAGATTACGGATGGAAGAATTATAATCCAGCAGATTTTTGGCAAGTGGTTCAAAATCCTGCTGAGTCAGATCCGGATGATGCTGAATATACGCAACCAGTCCTCTGACCAGGAAAATATTACCGTGGATCGATTTTTCCAATTGCACGCGTAGTCGCAGCAACTTGTTCAATACCTGTTCTTTTTGCTGTTTCATTTCCTGATCGCGATAAAGCATCACCGCGAACCAGGTAATTGTTAGCGTCAGAATAACCAGTGTCAGAGGAACCATGCGATACGAACGACGCATGCTGAACCAGCCTACCAGCGAAATGGTAGTCGCCATATACAATACTAGTAAAATCGGCAGAATCCAGTCTTTACTCATATTTTTCCCTGGAGATGAGGTCAGAATCTGGCTGCTCTCCTTGAATTCATTCTCCAGCACACCGATATTTTTTAAAGCTGCATGCACGCGCCGCCATCGTACGGGATCATTTTCCCCGATTGCTATTTCCGGATAACGGGAAAGCTTCAGATAACGATTGGCAAGATAGTGATTCAAGCTGATCAGATTGGAATTGGTCGTTTTATGGAAGTAGCATGCAATCATCTGTGCAATGGTTTCATCCTGATGATCAAACGCATAAGCCCAACCACGTGCTGTCGCCTTTAGAAAACGCTTGATCACATGAGGTGATGCGTTGAATTTCCCACTATTGGCTGTAATGACATCACCATAAAAATCCAATCCATGATTTTCAATATAAAAAGCCGATAATTGGACACCATACTGTCTGGCTGCCCAGCGCATACTTTCAGCATGCGCTGGAACGATATCGGCTTTTCGATTCAGCAAACTCTCGATTACAGGAGGTGCTTCGATTACCCGATCGGGATCGAATGGTATCCCAGCCTTCTGCAGAGCTAGCTTATAGAGGGCCAACCCATCGGAAGAAGCTGCAATAGTTTTTCCGGAAAGATCATGCAGATCACTCAATGGCTGGTCCGGCAAACTGTAAAATACCCAGGAAGCGTTCTGCAACAAAGGTTGCAAAGCAATGAGGTCAGCCCCTTTATCCTGTGCGACCAGCACCGCCAGCCCATCAAATAGTGCCAGATCGGCCTCTCCTCTTGCTACCGCCGCCAATGCATCGACTTCCTTGCCCGATCGATCGATACCGCTACGTAGTTCGACATTGATACCGGCTTCCCGATAATATCCCTGCCACAAGGCCTGATAAAATCCGGCAAACCTAAAACTATGATCTCCTGTTAATTGAACACTCAGAAAAGTTTCTGAGGCAACTAATTGAGAGGAGTAGAAAATAATAGGAAATAAAAGAATTAAAAAAAATCTGAGCAATTTCCTGGCTAACAAGTTCTATCTGCCTTGGAGAGAATAAGCACCTATTTTTTTATTTATATGAAATCCATGCCAAAGAGTTATTAAATCACACTTGATAAAAATCAAAATTTAGATTAGGCAATTTAGTGCCGGTTATTTAATAAAGTGCAGAACTTCGGCACATGTTTACAAAAAAACCAGAACAAACTAAACCTGTCCTGGCAATTTGCAAGCAGTGATACCATTTCAATAACCGGGGTCATACATCAAGGTTTGTACATAAGTTTCCAGATCATCAGGCAAATCCACAGTTGCCAGTCCTTCTTGCTGCGCCACACGGCAGACTTCTACCGCAATTGCCAGTGAAACATTACGTACCCGTGTCAGGTTCGGATAAATTGATCCACGTTCAATTTCTTCAGGCAGCACTCTGTCTGCCAGTACTTTGGCTGCCGCCAGAAACATACGCTCAACCACTAGTCTTGCACAGCTGGCCAGCACCCCCAATCCTACACCGGGAAAAATATAAGCATTGTTACCTTGTGCAGGTTGATAAAGCCGTTCACCCAATACTACAGCTGGAAACGGACTGCCACTGGCAAAAACTGCCCGGCCATCACTCCACCGGTAAGCCTGTTCCGCAGTGCATTCCGTATGTGAAGTCGGATTGGAAAGTGCAATAATGACAGGACGTTCCTGGTATTGTGCCATTTGACGAATGACAGCTTCATCGAATGCACCTGCAGCACCCGTTGCACCGATCAGAATATCCGGTCGAATACTGGCGATCGCTTCGACGAAACTGACTGGAGCATGCTCCCGCGCGAAAGGCCGGATACGTGGCTTCAATTGCTCGCGTGCCTTGATGACCAACCCCTGTCTGTCTACGAAAGTTATTCTGGAACGTGCCTGTGTTTCATCCAAACCGACCGACATGAATGCTGACAACATCAGCTCAGCAATACCGGTTGCAGCCGAACCGGTTCCCAGCAGCATAATTTTCAGATCGGCAAACCGTTTATGTGTGATACGACAGGAAGCGTGAATGCCGGCCAATGTGACTGCCGCTGTTCCCTGAATATCATCGTTAAAACAACGAACCCGTTGCTGGTAACGGTCTAACAAAGCAAATGCATTCTGGCTATTGAAATCTTCGAACTGAATCAGCGCATCTGGAAATTTATGCTGTATCGCCTGGACGAATTCATCAACCAGCGACAAATAATCCTGCCCAGTCAGCCGTGGATAAGGATAGCCGAGATAGAGCGGATCGTCCCTTAACACCTGATTATTAGTCCCTACATCCAGCATGACCGGCATACAACGGGCCGGATGGATGCCGGCACAGGCCACATATAACGCAATTTTACCAATCGGAATGCCCATGCCGTTTGCACCCAGATCCCCGAGTCCCAGGATACGTTCCCCGTCCGTTACCACGATAATGCGCACATCGATTTCTGGCCAGTTCTCGAGTAGAGACGCAATTTTTCCCCGATCCATGGGTGTGACGTAAAAGCCCTGCGGTTTTCTGAAAATATGCGCAAATTCCTTGCACGCTTCTCCTACTGTGGGCGTATAGACGAGCGGCATGATTTCCTCGATATGATCGATCAGCGTGCGGTAAAATAAATGCTGGTTGCGATCGAGCAACCCATTCAGAAAAATATATTTTTCGATATCACTGTTTTTTACGCGCAGGTTACCCAGTACTCTCTGCTGTTGCTTCCTGATATCCATCACACCATAAGGCAGCAGACCCTGCAAACCATGGCACTCACGCTCCTCCCGGGTAAATGCGGTAGATTTATTTTGTGCCGGATCATCCAGTAATGCTTTTCCATGCAATGGTTTCATAGTATTTTTCCTATCAAGAGCAAATTGCGGGGTGCATCGCCCGCTCAGCCAGACCGTTTATGGATATTCAAATACCGATTTCAACCGGTGTACCTACCGATACCCGCTCGAATAAATCCAGCAAGTCATGATTATGCATCCGTATGCAGCCAATCGATCCCGGTTTACCCATCTCTGCACTATCAGGGCTGCCATGAATGTAGATATAACGTCGCATAGTATCGACTGAACCCAGACGATTGAATCCGGGCTCACATCCGGAAAGCCATAAGATACGCGTCAGGATCCAGTCCCGATTCTGATAACGTGCGGCTAATTCCGGCGTATAAATCTCCCCGGTGGGGCGACGCCGGATGAATACGGTGTTAAGTGGTTGGTTTGCGCCTATCTTGGCACGGATAATATGTTTCCCCAGTGGAGTACGGAAACTGCCACGTTCCTGCCCGACTCCATTCTTGGCAGAAGAAATCAGATAACGCCTGATAATTTCCCCTGTCGCATCCAGCAGGGTCAGTTGCTGACGTGAAATATCAACCATGATTTTCATAGTACGATCCATCCTTTGCACCACGTCTGGCAATAAAAAACTGTTTCAACAAGTTACTTGCCTCCTGCGCCAGAATTCCCCGGCAGACTGTCAAATGATGATTAAGCCGAGTATCGGCAGGTAAATCGAGCACACTGCCACAGACACCGGTTTTAGGATCATCCGCTGCATAAACCAGCCGTTTGACCCGCGCATGAAAAATCGAGCCGATGCACATGACACATGGTTCGAGTGTGACATAAAGCGTACAATCCAGTAATCGATAATTTCCCAGATGCTTTGCCGCATCCCGCAAAGCTGATATCTCAGCGTGCGCAGTCGGATCAATTGCTGTAATAGGACGATTATGACCTCGGCCTATGATTTGGCCATGCTTAACTACTACTGCACCGACCGGGATCTCTCCTGTATCCTGTGCCAAGTGCGCAAGGTCGAGTGCATGGCGCATGAACGATTCATCTTCCGTCTGGACCGATCCTTGAGTCATCCACCTCTCCATCCAGTTTTTTATGCTAAATTGCCATTCTCATAAAACCATACCGGAATCATGACTCTCACCAACCAATCAAGTAACACAGCTATCGATCAAGCCAGAGAAGAGCTATGCACCTTACGTGATCTGCTGCGTTTCACAGTAAGTTATTTTAGTCAGTCCGATCTTTGCCTGGGACATGGTCTGCCCACCACCTATGATGAAGCAGCCCATCTGATTTTGCATACCTTGCATCTCACCCCTGATCAACTGGACATATTTATGGATACCCGCCTGACTCGCAACGAACGAGCACAGATCCTGCGCAGCATCGAACGGCGTGTCAACGAAAAAATCCCGGTTGCCTATCTAACACATGAAGCATGGCTGGGAGATTTCAACTTTTATGTTGATGAACGTGTCATTATACCGCGCTCGTTCATTGCTGAATTGTTACAAACTCACTTGTCACCGTGGGTAATCGATCCAGACAGCATTCATTCTGCCCTCGATCTCTGTACCGGGTCCGGTTGTCTTGCCATCTTACTGGCCCATGCCTTTGAAAATGCCCATATCGACGCGAGCGATATTTCTACAGATGCCTTAGACGTTGCCCATAGAAACGTGACCAATTATGGTCTGGTAGACCGGATCCACCTGATCCATTCCGATCTCTTCGCAAAATTACAAGGTAAGCAATACGATCTGATCATCAGTAATCCCCCTTACGTCAATACAGAGTCCATGGCCTCGCTCCCTGAGGAATATCGTCATGAACCTGATATTGCACTGGCAGGGGGAATCGATGGATTGAATATCATTCGTAAAATTTTCAGCGGAGCAGCCAGGCATCTGACTGAGAATGGCTTGCTGGTTATGGAAATCGGCCATAATCAGGAGGTAATCGAACAAGCCTTCCCCCGATTACCCTGCACATGGTTGGAAACCAGTGCGGGTGATCAGTTTGTCCTCATGGTCAGGTGTTGTGACCTACCCACATAAAAGGTTTACTCGTATGAAAGAATAGCGAGACCCGCTACGATTTAATAAGTGCCAACAGTTGCTCGACTTCTGTATTCATCAGCTCCAACCACATGCCACGCTTAAGCCGGGGAGGAAGATGGATCGGACCGAATCTCACACGCATCAAGCGGCTGACCGTCAATCCCAGCGCTTCAAACATTCGGCGTACTTCCCGGTTTCTGCCTTCTTTCAGGGTGACCCGATACCAGTGATTGGTCCCCTTTCCCCCCTCATCGGATAGCTGGTCGAATTTAGCCAGACCATCCTCCAGTTCGACTCCCGTTGTCAATCTGGTGATCTGTTCAACTGTCAGTTGCCCGACAATACGTACCGCATATTCCCGTTCCATCTGGAAACGCGGATGCATCAAGCGATTGGCCAACGTACCATCAGTCGTGAAAATCAACAAACCACTGGTATTGAAGTCCAGTCTGCCTATGGCTATCCACTTGGAAGATTTCATACGTGGCAGCTTTTCGAACACTGAAGGTCTGCCCTGTGGATCATGCAGACTGACGATTTCACCCTCCGGCTTATGATAAATGATGACACGCGGCAGACGTACACCCATGCTAAAGCGGATCACCCGCCCATCGATCCGTACCATATCCCCGGGTCCGACTTGATCACCCAGTTTTGCAGTTACACCATTGATACTCACCCTGCCGGCAGCGATCATCTCTTCCATTTCTCGTCGTGAACCCAATCCATTCCTGGCCAGCAGTTTTTGCAACCTGCAGGTTTCTACCAGAGCAGGTACCGAATCAGATTTTTTCGGAATGGATGATAGTGCACACCTGGGCCGAAACTTCTGAGCGCGCGATCGATTAACCGGCATGCGCAATCCTGGATATTCCTCGGCCAACCGCTAATTCAGATACTAATGTCATGAACAGGACAGCCAACGAAGGCGGTCAGCGTTATCTGCAGCAGTTTCTCCACACAGCACCATTCCACCAAACAGAGTCCGAATCAAAAAGGAAATTTCATCCCCATGGGCAAGCCCAATCCACCCGTTATACTGGCCATATTTTCCTGGGTCGTGGCTTCCACCCGGCGTACTGCATCATTCACTGCTGCAGCGATCAGGTCTTCCAGCATATCCTTATCGTCACCGATCAAACTGCTATCGATATTGACCCGTTTCACATCATAGCGACAGGTCATGATCACTTTGACCATTCCAGCCCCAGCCTGGCCTTCCACTTCTATCGTCGCCAGTTTTTCCTGCATGGCTTTCATATTTTCCTGCATCTGCTGCGCTTGCTTCATCAAATTACCCAGATTGGCTTTCATCACTTTGCAATCTCCGTTATTCAATCGGTTTAATAGAAGAAATATTCAATTTGGCATCGAATTGTTCGATCAATTCCCTTACATAAGGATCAGACTCGATAGCATCAATCGCCCGGGATTGTTTCTCCAGCTTGTCACGATCCTGCAATACAGCCGAGGTAACCCCCGTGATACTTCCCAGAGAAAAAATCACCTCGACAGGTTTCCCGAAATGTGTTTCCAGTTGTGACTTAAGCCTGTCCTGATAGGACTTCTCCAGCAGATGCTTGTGCATTTCTGCTACGCACAGCTCGATTTTGTCTAGTGAAAAAGACTTTGCCTCACAGTATTGTGCCAGCATCCGCGTCATCCCACTCAATTTTAGCTGATTAATCAGTGCAATCCAGGCATCATTCGGAGAATGATTGTCTTGTATATATGCTAGCTCCTGGCGATCGGGAGACGATGCAGGTTTGACCTCACTGACATTATCCGTTTTGGTCTTAGTCTTAGCCTCACCCTTCGCCTGACCTCTCAACTGTGTAGAATCCGGCAAAAAAGCCAGCATCCGCATCAGAGCCATGGTAAATCCGCTATATTCATCTGGTGCCAGACTCAAATCAGCACGTCCATGCAGGGCGATCTGATAAAATAATTGAATATCCTCGGGAGTGAACCGCTTCGTCAGCGCCAGCAATCTGCCATACTCTGGCAATGCTTGATCGATGCTTTGTGAAACGATCTGGGCGGTAGCTATTCGATGTAGCAATACCGCCAGATCCTGCAGAGCCTGATCGAATGATACACTGGCTGCTTCCAGTTCATCCGCGATGGTAAGCATAGTTATACCATCTTTGTCAGCTAATGCCTCCAGCAGCGTAAACAGATAATCCTGATCCAATATCCCCAGCATCGCGCGGATATTTGCCTCGTCCACTACCGCATTACAAAAAGCGACTGCTTGATCAAGCAGGCTCAATGCATCGCGCAAACTTCCTTTGGCAGCATGTGCCAGCAACTTCAGAGCAGCCATATCCACTGTTATTCCCTCGGCTGATAAAATTTCAGCCAAGCGTGCTGTAATCAGCGATGGGGGGATTTGTTTCAGACTAAATTGCAGGCAACGTGATAAAACTGTAATGGGAACTTTCTGGGGATCTGTCGTCGCCAAAATAAATTTGACATGATCAGGCGGCTCTTCCAAGGTCTTGAGCATCGCGTTGAAAGCCGATTTGGAAAGCATATGTGCTTCGTCGATCAGATAGACTTTGTAGCGCGCAGCAACAGGTGCATACTGCGCGTTATCCAGTAATTCACGCATAGCATCTACCTGAGTATTGGATGCCGCATCCAGCTCAACTAAGTCGACGAAACTCCCTCGATCAATCGCCAAGCAGGCTGTACATTTTCCACAAGGTGTGGCAGTGATTCCCTGTTCGCAGTTCAGCGCTTTGGCCAGAATCCGGGCAACAGTGGTTTTGCCGACTCCACGCGTACCGGTAAACAAATACGCGTGATGAAGCCGGTTCTGTTCCATCGAATTGACGAGCGCTCTGACCACATGCTCTTGTCCAACCAGCTCCGAAAATTCTTTTGGACGCCACTTGCGGGCAAGTACTTGTGAATCCACCAAGATTTTCTATCGAGTAAAAAAGGCGAATGCCAACTGCATTCATTGTAAGGTTGAAAACAGATCCACACTGCTCATCTTTAGAAGGTGGCGAGCCGAACCCCCGGCACTTGCAGAAAATAGCTGTGGCTGCTTCCTTCCGGACCTGACCAGGTTCACCACCCTGCAATGCGGGGAGGCCCGCCATGTGCTCATTTTACCTCAAGCAACCACTTGAATGTAGTAATGTTCAAGCAAACTGTCTTTTAACGATGTCATACTGGCACTCATCTGACAGTACAATCTTACGTCGCCTTATGATCAAGTACTCAGGCAGACAGTGATCATGCGTCAGTTCAATAACTGTATTTTATGATACGTGTACCCGCCAGCTTGTCGTGCAAGAATTGCCGATCACGATCGAATAACGCCCACAGCAACCCAAATCCCAGAAAACTTATGCCTATTACAGCCAGCAGATAACGTGTCATGGCCTGTTGAGTGGTTATTTTTTTTCCATCCGCGGAAACCAGCCGCAGTTTCCAGGTTTGCATGGCCAACGTTTGGCCACCATGTGTCCAGAACCAGATAAAGTAAGCACCACCGACACATAACAAATAAAACTGAAACAGAGGCCTGAAATATCCTGCGGTGGTATCACGAAATATCAGATGAAACAGAAAACTGGCAATGAACCACACGGCAAGTAGCAGCATGAATTCATAAGACATTGCCAGCATCCGTCGCCAAAATCCAGGAGTCAGATTTTCCATAAATGATCCCCTGCGCAGGATAATTCAAAAAAGCGGGGAAATACTTTACCTTCCATCACGACAATTTACGGCAAACCCAGAGTGCGGCAGTAAACAGCAGTACGGCACCCGCCTGGTGGGCTGCAGCGAATGTCAGTGGTACCGAAAGCAATAATGTCGTTATTCCCAGTCCCACTTGAATGACCAGCGTTACCAGCAGGAGATGACAGGCCACACGAGTAGAAGTTGACAGCGGTAACTGCCTTGCTTTAAACCAGAAATAAGGGATCGAAAACATCAGCAACCATGCAATCAGGCGGTGATCGAACTGAACAGTAGTCATGTTATCGAAAAAATTACGATACCATGGTTCCAGTACGAACATGGCCGGTGGAATCAAATAACCATCCATCAGAGGAAAAGTATTATACGCTTTACCGGCATGAATCCCTGCTACCAACCCGCCGGACAACACCATGATGAATATCAAGGTGGTCAAAGCCAATGCATACCGGCGCAAGCCGCGCACAGACGCTGAATCCGACTGATGTCCACTGGCAGGTGACAATAGTCCTGTCGCTACCCAGAACATCGCTGCATAGATGATGAAAGCCAAGCCGAGATGCGCGGTCAATCGATATTGGCTGACATAAATATTATCCGCCAACCCACTCATGACCATGTACCAGCCCATCAGGCCCTGCAGGCCGCCGAGTACGAAAATACCCAGGAGTTTCAAGCCGAGCACACGATCAACTCGCTTGCGTACGATGAAATAAACGAAAGGAATAAAATAAACCAAACCAATCAAACGTCCGAGTAAACGATGAAAGTATTCCCACCAGAAAATCCCTTTAAATTCATCCAGTGTCATACCTTTGTTGACTTCTTCGTATTGCGGAATCTGACGATATTTTTCCAGCAGTACTTCCCAGTCTTCCTGGGTAATGGGCGGAATCGTTCCAACGATGGGTTGCCACTCCACGATGGACAATCCGGAACCGGTAAGGCGCGTTACCCCACCTACAATGACCATGGCGAATACCAATGCACAGCAGATTAACAGCCAAACTGCAATGGATGTCTGGCTCTGTGTCTGGTGCCGGGAAGATTCAGGAATGATGGATTTATATGAACTTATCTGCATTGATTTCTATCAGGTATGATGAGTACGTAACAAACGCTGTTTGTCACGCTCCCATTCTTTACGTTTTTCACTTTCACGTTTGTCATACTGCTTTTTACCCTTGGCCAGCCCGATTTCCAGTTTGATCCGACCTGCTTTATAATGCATATCCAATGGAACCAAGGTATACCCGGCACGTTCGACCTTGCCAATGAGTTCGCTGATTTGTGATGCATGGAGCAGTAACTTGCGTGTCCTTACAGGATCGGGGTGGACATGCGTCGATGCTGCAGGCAATGAACTGATGTGGCTCCCGATAAGGAATAATTCGCCACGGCGGATGATGATATATGCCTCCTTCAACTGAACTCGCCCAGCACGAATTGCCTTGACTTCCCACCCTTCCAGCACGATGCCTGCTTCATACTTCTCCTCAATGAAATAATCGTGAAAGGCTTTTTTGTTTTGCGCAATGCTCATTCAAATTACACAAGAGGAAAAAGGAATATGACTTTTGAAAAATTTTCGTTTAGTGTATCAGTTTTTCAGTATCTCCTCGCCCGAAAAAGGTAATTTATCGTATGGCTGAAATAGAAAAATCAGTATTAGTCGGTTACTCGGCAGCCCAAATGTTCAATCTGGTCGATACCGTTGAAAACTATCCAGACTTTCTGCCCTGGTGCTCAGGTGCATCGATGGAATTACAGGAAGACGATGAGATCGCACATGCCACTATCGATATAAACTATCACCACATCAAGCACAGCTTCACTACCAAAAATACACGGCACCCGCCGGAATTGATCAAAATGGAATTACTCGAAGGCCCTTTCGAACACCTGGATGGCCACTGGCGTTTTATTCCGCTAGCAGAAAATGCTTGTAAAATAGAATTCCGGTTACATTATACGTTCTCGCATAAGTTGCTGGAGAAATTGGTAGGCCCTGTCTTTTATGTGATTGCCAACAACTTTGTGGAAGCTTTCGTCGAGCGAGCAGAAGCAATTTATGGTTCCGCCATCTGAGCAATCATCAGCGTATATAGTGATCGAGGTAGCCTATGCGCTCCCTCGTTGTCAGTTTCTCAAACGGTTTACAGTCCCGGCCGGGACTTCGCTCGCACAGGCCATCGAACTTTCCGGGGTAACCAGTATTTTTTCTGAAATTGATTGCACTGTCATGAAAACCGGTATCTATGGCAAGATCGTAAGTGCGGAAACCATTTTGCAACCCTATGACCGAGTCGAGATCTATCGACCGCTTACGATCGATCCCAAGGAGAAACGCAGGCTTCGATCAGCAAAGCGTATAAAAAAGTGAAAATCAAGACCACCATCCCAATACGCCTTGGTTGCAGAGAAATTCCATTAATACCTATTTTTCCTGAACAGAGTTATTCTGTCCGGTTCTGACACTATCCAAGATCAACAAGCATGCGCCACCGAAGATTGCCGAATCAGCAACGTTAAAGGCTGGCCAATGATAACCACTAAAGTGGAAGTCCAGAAAATCAACAACATGTCCGAGCATGATACGATCCCACAGGTTTCCCAATGCTCCTCCCAGAATAAGACTCAGGGCAATACAAAATAGTCTGTTGGTCGTATGTTTATACAGCAGATAGATGATCAGAACAGATACGAATAAAGCGACCGCACTCAGAAACCAGCGTTGCCAGCCTGAAGCATCGCTCAAAAAACTGAAAGCGGCCCCTGCATTGTAGGCCAATACCAAATTGAAAAAATCCGTCACCGCAATTTGTTGGCCGTATATCAAAGCAGATTCTACCCATCGCTTAGTAAACCAGTCTATTAACAAAACGACTGTCGCAAGTATCAAGCTGAAGTGCAGTCTCATTGAATCTTTTTTATCACTATATGTTGATGGTTCATAGCTAGGCAATCAAGCATGGCAACGGGATTCTCCTGGTCCGGATAAATTACTCACACAACGACCACACAGTGTCGGATGATCAGTATGTTCTCCCACATCCTGCCGGTAATGCCAGCAGCGCTCACATTTCGGATGTGGACTCGCAGTCACGTTAATGGCCTCTGCTGCAACATGATCGACCCGCTGCAGGTGAACTTCCGAGGTAATCAGTACGAATCGCAGATCATCTCCCAACGAATCGAGCAATGTGTAATTTTCTCCGGCCGCTTGTATTTCCACGATCGCTGCCAGTGATGAGCCGATTTCGCCTTGAGCACGGGCATCTTCCAGTTGTTTTTGTACCTGTGCACGCCACTCACGCAACCGTTGCCACCGCTGCAACAATGTTTGCGTATCACACGGATTTCCCGCCTGTTCCGGAAATCGATGCCAAGTATGAAAAAATACGCTGTCATCTGCTGAACTACTCAACTGCTGCCACGCCTCTTCCGCAGTAAAGCTCAGAACGGGTGCGAACAATCGTACCAGACTGTGTGTGATATGGTAGAGTGCATGCTGCGCGGCACGCCGGGGAACACCGGCTGCTGCCGTAGTATAGAGTCGATCCTTGAGAATATCCAGGTAGAACCCTCCGAGATCTTCTGAACAAAAATTATGCAGCCTGGAAACCACCTGATGAAATTCATAGCGCTCATAAAGCTGGATGAGATCATGCTGTAGCGCCTCAGTATAAGCCAGCATATAGCGATCGATTTCCATCCATTCTTCGATCGGCAATGTTTCTGTAACCGGGTTGAAATCAGCCAGATTCGCCAGCAAAAAGCGCAGGGTATTACGGATGCGTCGGTAAGTCTCAACGGTACGCTTGAGAATTTCATCGGAAATGGACAGCTCGCCGGAATAATCAGTGGAAGCAACCCATAGTCGCAGAATATCAGCCCCCAATGTATCGGCAATTTTCTGTGGAGCAATCACATTACCCTTTGATTTGCTCATCTTGTAGCCTTGACCATCCACCACGAAACCATGAGTGAGCAGAGCATCATAGGGTGCATATCCATCGATTGCACACCCCGTCAGCAATGAAGACTGAAACCAGCCGCGATGCTGATCGGAACCTTCCAGATATAGATCAGCTGGATGCTTCAATTGCTCATTTTTCTTTAAGACCGTTTCATGCGTGGTACCGGAGTCGAACCAGACATCAAGCGTATCCGTCAACTTATGATATTGCTGCGCTTCTTCCCCCAGAATACTCTTCACATCAAGGCTGAACCATGCTTCTATTCCCTGCTGCTCGACCAGGCAGGCAATCTCTTCCAGCAGATCATCAGTACGCGGATGCAGTGTATGCGTATCTTTATGCACGAAGAAAGTCATCGGAACTCCCCAATTACGCTGGCGCGACACACACCAATCGGGGCGATTTGTGATCATTGCTTCGAGCCGCGCTCTGCCCCAGGCAGGATAAAAACGCGTAGTATCCACTGCCCGGAGTGCCAATTCACGCAACGATGCTTTGGCAGACACCGGGATAGCCTCACCTTGCCGTTGCATACCAATAAACCACTGCGGCGTTGCACGAAAAATTATCGGAGTTTTATGACGCCAGCAATGAGGATAGCTGTGCTCGATTTTTTCCACATGTAATAAATGATCACTGCTTTTCAGCGCATCGATCACAATATCGTTAGCTTTCCAGACAAATAATCCTCCAACTAACGGCGTCTCATCGGAAAATTTGCCATCGCCATTCACCGGACTGTCATTAGGCAGACTATATTGTTGTCCGATAAAATAATCATCCAGACCGTGGGCAGGCGCAGTATGTACCAAGCCAGTACCGGCTTCCAATGTTACGTGCCGGCCACAAATCATCTTGACCATACGTGCTGCAAAGGGATGCTGTAGAAGCAAGCCTTCCAGTAGCTGTCCTTTACAGGACGCTATAACTTGTCCTTCGAGCTGGTAGCGAGTGAGGCAAGCTTCCATCAGTTCAGAAGCCAGAATCAACCAGCTATGAGATGTTCTGACCAAGCTGTAGTCAAACTCCGGATGCACGCATATCGCTTGATTGGCTGGCAATGTCCACGGTGTAGTCGTCCAGATTACGGCATAAATTCTGGCATCGGTCGGTATAGGTACACCCAGCATACTCGCAAGCGGATGTTCTGCTCCTTTCTCGCCCACTACTTCAAAACCGACATCAATTGCGGGCGAAAGCTTATTCTCATACTCTACCTCGGCTTCAGCCAGAGCTGAGCCACAGTCAATACACCAGTTGACAGGCTTGCGCCCCTGATAGAGATAACCATTCCGATAAATTTTACCTAGCGCACGAATAATGCCTGCTTCGGTAGCATAATTCATGGTGAGATAAGGATGCTCCCAGTCACCCAGTACGCCCAGCCGTATGAAATCTGCTTTCTGCCGCTCTACTTGCTCTTGCGCAAATGCTCGGCACAACTGCCGTATCTGATCGGCCGGCAAATGCTTGCCATATTTTTTTTCGATCTGATGCTCGATCGGCAAACCATGACAATCCCAGCCGGGCACATACGGCGCATCAAAGCCTGCCAGGGTCTTACTCTTGATAATGATATCCTTGAGAATCTTGTTGACGGCATGTCCAATATGAATATCGCCATTGGCATAAGGTGGGCCGTCATGCAAGATGAATTTTGGGCGGCCCCGGCTGACGGCACGAATTCTCTGGTAAAGATTCTTTTCCTGCCAGGTTCTGAGCATGGCGGGCTCGCGCCTGGCCAGATCACCACGCATAGGGAAAAGCGTATCAGGCAGATTCAGGGTTTTCTTGTAATCGGTAGTCATATTGGGAATCTAGTCTAGCAGTCTCATGGAGTATAGTATCCGCCTGAGAAAAATAGTTTTTTGCGTGAGCGATATCCTGCTCGATTTGCCTGGCAAGCGTTTGCAAATCAGGATATTTCTCTTCATCTCTGAGTTTATGCAAAAAATCGACCCGCAAGTGCTGACCATAAATCTCCTCGTTGAAATCGAACAAATGTACTTCCAGCACAGATTGACCATGGTCAAGGATGGTCGGCCGCACACCCAAGCTGGCCACTCCTCTGATTTGCTCGGAATGAAAAGCGTCTTTCTGCCAGCAGACTTCTACCACAAAAATGCCCTTTAACGGAGGACGGTTGTGTTTCAGCTGGATATTGGCTGTCGGGAAACCTATTTTCTTACCCAGTTTATTACCATCCACGACACGCCCACTGATACGGTAAGGACGTCCTAACAAACGTCTTGCCAAATCGAGATCACTACAAGCCAGTGCGTTACGAACCGCTGTGCTGGAAACTCTTAATCCGTCTACCATGAAGCTTGGCATCACTTCGAGCTCGATACCTCCCGGTTGTGATGAAAACTTTTGCAGCAAAGCAATATCACCCGTACGTCGGGTACCGAAACGAAAATCATCCCCAATCAAAAGCCAGCGAACGTCAAGCTCCTGTTGCAACATGCGTACAATAAACGCTTCCGCACTGATTTCTGCGAACTTACGATTGAAGTGGCAGATTTGTACCCGATCCAACCCCAGTTCAGCTAACAGCTCAAGCTTCTCACGTAAATTCGTCAATCGAGTCGGTGCTTGGTCGGGGACTAGAAATTCACGAGGATGCGGTTCAAACGTCATCACGCATGACGCAATACCTAATCGTTCGGCAGCCTGTTTCAGGCGCATAAGCATCGCTTGATGCCCCAAATGTACACCGTCGAAATTGCCAATTGTCAAAGCGACAGGCTGTCCCGCCTGGGTCAATGCCCGTCGAGTAATACGCATGCCGGTAGACAAATGATCAGTCGGGTCGAAACATCTCCCGTTAGAACGAAAATGACGTGGCAACCTGGTAATTTGCCCATGCTCCACTGACAGCTCAGAATTTGTTCTTTTTCACGCAGTCTCAGTATTCAGGTCAACTGGTTGCCGGTGAGGGAAGTGGCTCATTTGGTAACCCATCCAAAGTCGCCCGGCAATAAACTCTGCCAGCGTATCGGCATGCTGCTTCAGCATAGGGTTGCCCAATTCGAGTGTTGTCTCCCGGAAAAGCTGCAACCAGCGTTTGAACAATGTAGCATTGAGGTCAGGCAGAGCAATATGCTTGGGCATGGGTGCACCGCGAAAACGGCTGGTACCGCGCAATTGTGCCGACCAGAAATTGGTCATTTGTACGAAATGTGCATCCCAATCAATCACATGCTCTTCAAAAATAGGGCCAAGTGCAGGGTCTTTTCTTGCCTTGGCATAAAAATCATGTACCAGCTTTGAGATCTCTTCTTCGGTATACAAGTCCGGGCTGGATTCAGGAATCTGTCGAGGTACCATGGTCGTTGATTATTATATAAATTGAATTTCCATCTATATACCGGATCAGATTCAAGTCATAATCTGACCGCTTAAACGATTATTTTCTCACATTTGTAACGCTGCTTCGAATCTTTGTATATTGTTGGAATTTTTCTTGAAGCTTACCGAGCTTTAGGGAGAATTTTCAGTCACGATTAGATAACGAGAATCATTTTTCAATGTTAATGCTTTCCCACATTCTCAAATATATTTATATGCAACGCCAGTTTGGCATGCTGCTTCTGGCCATGTCATTAACCGCCTGTGCCGATGTCTGGAATAACCCATACCCTGCAGAAGATTCAGGTAAGAACATTCTCTACAATGCTTTTGCCGAGCGCCCCAAACATCTGGATCCAGTACAGTCCTACAGTTCAAATGAAATCCTGTTCACTACCCAGATCTACCAGTCTCCTCTGCAATACCACTATTTAAAGCGGCCACTGACTCTGATTCCTCAAACGGCCAGCAGCATGCCTACTGTCCATTATTTCGATGCTAATGGTTCACAATTACCGGACGATACAACCAGCGCAAATGTTGCTTACTCAGTTTATGAAATTTCCATCAGACCCGGCATCCTTTATCAACCTCATCCGGCATTTGCCAGAGACGAGAAAAAAAACCTGCTTTATCATACATTGACCACACAGGATACGCGACCAATATACAAAATAAGTGATTTCGAATATACCGGAACCCGAGAACTGATAGCAGATGACTACATTTATCAGATAAAGCGACTCGCGCATCCTAAACTACATTCACCAATCTTTGGTCTGATGGCCGACTACATCGTAGGATTGCACGAGTACGCAGATACATTGAGGCAACACACTGATACTCTGCCCAAGAATACATTTCTGGATCTGCGCGAGTTCCCTCTGGAGGGGGTAGAACGAATAGACGATTACACCTATCGCATTCGTATTAAAGGTAAATATCCACAGTTCCTGTACTGGCTCGCTATGCCGTTTTTTGCTCCGATTCCGTGGGAAGCAGATCATTTTTTTTCACAGCCGGGCATGGCAGAAAAGAATCTTACGCTTGACTGGTACCCGGTAGGAACAGGCCCATATATGCTGACTGAGAACGACCCGAACCGAATTATGGTGCTGGAGCGCAATCCGAATTTTCAAGGAGAATATTATCCAGATGAAGGTATGCCGGCAGACATAGAAAAAGGTCTGTTGCAAGATGCAGGTAAACCGATCCCGTTCATCGACAAAGTTGTATTCAGCCGCGAAAAAGAAGGCATCCCGCGCTGGAATAAATTCTTGCAGGGGTATTACGACGCATCAGGTATCGGTTCGGATAGCTTTGATCAAGCCGTACAGATAACTGGACAAGGTGAAGCAACGGTTACTGACAAAATGGAAGCGCAAGGTATTCGCCTTGAAACAACTGTAGCACCCTCCACCTACTATATGGGTTTCAATATGCTTGATCCGATTGTAGGTGGCCGTACCGAGCAAGAAAAAATATCCGCCCGTAAGCTGCGTCAAGCCATTTCCATTGCAGTAAATTATGAAGAATTTATTTCGATATTCGCTAATGGTCGCGGTATTCCGGCACAGGGACCACTGCCCCCGGGCATTGAAGGCCACCATGAAGGTAAAAAAGGCATGAACCCGATTGTTTATGAGTGGCACGATGGCGAAGCCCAGCGTAAATCGATCAGGCAAGCCAAAGCATTGCTTGCCGAAGCTGGCTATCCCGGGGGTATTGATATGAAAACCGGCAAGCCGCTCGTCTTGTATTTTGACGCCACAGCACGCAGCGCAGATGATAAATCCATCATGGACTGGATGCGGATGCAGTTCCGAAAACTGAATATACAATTGGTCGTACGCAGCACCGATTACAATCGGTTCCAGGACAAAATACGCAAAGGCAATGCACAAATTTTCGAATGGGGCTGGAATGCGGATTATCCTGATCCGGAAAATTTTCTGTTTCTATTATATGGCCCACAACGTAAGGTAGGTAATAATGGTGAAAACGCTGCTAATTATGATAACGCTGAATACAACCGCCTGTTCGTACAGATGAAAAATATGGAGCCAGGCCCACAGCGTATGCGTATCATCAACCGAATGATCGCTATTCTGCGGGAAGATGCGCCTTGGCTATGGGGCTATCATCCAATGGAGTATGCTTTATATCATTCCTGGTACCGGAACGTGAAGCCTAACAGGTTGGCCTATAACACCATCAAATATTTTCGGATAGACCCGGTTTTACGCGAACAAAAACGACGTGAGTGGAACGAACCGGTAATCTGGCCAATCGGTACAGGCATAGCCCTACTCGTAATCTGCCTGATGCCGGCATGGCTGGCTTATCGCCGTCGGGAACGGAAGCAGAGTATCGTCAAGCAGGCAGCTTAATCCAATTTCTAACCCAGTATGCTAAATTACATCATCCGCCGTGTCTTTTATGCAATTCCCATTCTGCTAGGCGTTAATCTCATCACTTTCGTACTTTTCTTCGTGGTCAATACACCCGATGATATGGCGCGGATGCATCTAGGTACGAAACACGTCACGGAAGAAGCCATCTGGAAATGGAAGCAGGAACATGGTTATAACAAACCACTGTTGTACAACGATGCAGTACATGGAACACACAAAGTTACCGATACAATCTTCTTCGAAAAATCGATTGCCATGTTTGCATTTGATTTTGGTCGGGCCGACGATGGGCGTGATATTGCCTATGAAATCAGAACACGTATGTGGCCCAGTCTGGCAATAGCGCTGCCAGTATTCTTACTGGGTCTGTTGACATATATTACCTTTGCTCTTGTAATGACTTTTTTTCGAGCTACTTATGTTGATTTCTGGGGAGTCGTCCTGTGTGTAGCACTCATGTCGATTTCTAGCCTGTTCTACATTATCGGAGGCCAGTTTCTGATCAGCAAGCTATGGCATCTGGTACCTGTATCCGGCTATGGCAGCGGATTGGATGCAGGCCGGTTTCTTCTGTTGCCAGTTATCATCGGCGTGATCAGTAGTGCTGGTGCCAATACACGCTGGTACCGTACTATTTTTCTAGAAGAAATGAATAAGGAGTACGTGCGCACTGCGCGTGCCAAAGGGTTACCCGAAAGTATCGTATTATTCAGACATGTACTCAAGAACGCCATGATTCCTATTCTGACCGGAGCAGTTGTGGTGATTCCATTATTATTTCTTGGCGGTTTGATCACTGAATCGTTCTTTGGCATCCCGGGATTGGGTAGCTATACCATCGATGCCATTCATTCACAGGACTTTGCCGTGGTACGGGCAATGGTATTTTTGGGATCGCTATTGTACATCATAGGATTAGTTCTGACAGACATATCCTACACCCTGGCAGATCCGAGAGTTCGGCTAGGATGACTTTTTCACTGGTTGCAGTCTTATTTTCATCTGTTAGCAAATTGTAGAATCGCGTATATCGGCTATGCTGCTTTTAAGCCAATTATCCCCAAGTACCGTAGACTTTTCATCGTCGTCTGAGCGATTGCTTACCCAACCTGGAAACCAGTATTGAACAGTATAAAGAGCAAAATTGTGGTTTTTGCCGTAATTGCTACCCTGGTACCTTCTGTAGGTCTGGGCTTGTTATCGTTCAGGCAAAACGAAGCCCTGGTAAATGATAGTGTAACGCGTGAGTTACGCGCACTTGCAGATAATGTCAACCGGCAATTGGATCTGTGGCTCGATGAAAATACGCTTACCGTACGGGCGTTATCAACATCCAATCCTGTCATTGAAGGATTGTCCACCTTAAATCAGTCTTCAGACCATGATTCTGCAAAGCGAGCGCAAACTGTTATGGCTGGTTACTTGCGTTCAGTGCAGGAGAAGCTCGATAAAATATTGGAATTGGCCGTTTTCAATAATGATCGACAACT
>JBDIVK010000013.1:0-67927 GCA_039794425.1 Nitrosomonas sp.
CCACGCAAAATGAAATTCGGCATGTCGGAAGGGATGGTACTTGCCGCAAGTGGTACGGATGGTGCAGGAATTTACCTGCTTGCTCCCGACAGCGGTGCTCAACCTGGTATGCGGGTAAAGTAATTCGAATTTTTCAGCGAAGCCTGGTCAAATTTTGAATGAAAATTTCACCAGATATTCATGAGTAATGAACGATTCTGAGAATACTACAGCGGGTACGATAGACCACCAGCTCAAGCTTTTGTCCATCGTCGTGCCTTGTTTCAATGAGGAAGCCGGGCTGGATGATTTTTTTGAACGACTGGAGCGCGTTCTGAACGAACTGACAGATTATCGCTATGAAATTATCTGTATCGATGACGGCAGTCATGATAATACCCTGAATATTCTGTGCCGGCATGCCGCAGAGAATCCGCATATCATCGTATTGGAATTATCACGTAATTTCGGTAAAGAGGCCGCATTGACGGCCGGGATCGACTTTGCCCGGGGTGACGCAGTGATCCTGATGGATGCGGATTTACAGCATCCACCCGAGCTGATAGCGGAAATGGTTCAACGATGGGAGGAGGGTTTCGATACGGTTCTGGCTCAACGACAATCACGCGAAACCGATCATGTCGTGCAGCGACTGCTGACACGATGTTTCTATCGTGTACATAATCGAATATCCGAGTATCCGATTCCACCAGATGTGGGGGATTTTCGTCTGATGAATCGACAGGTAATCGACGCATTGAAGCAATTGCCCGAACGCAGGCGATTCATGAAGGGTTTATTTGCCTGGGTAGGATTCCGGCAATGCATCGTGACGTTTACCGTCGAGGCCCGTCATGCCGGCAAATCTTCTTTTAATGCATTTCAGTTGTGGAAGCTGGCGCTGGAGGGAATCACCGGTTTCAGTACGGTACCCTTAACGGTCTGGGTCTATACCGGTTTTGCCGTAGCGGTACTGGCACTGATTTACGGATGCTGGATCATTTTTAAAACACTGGTATTCGGAATCGATGTACCCGGTTATGCCTCGTTACTGACGGCCATATTGTTTCTGGGTGGTATTCAGTTGATGGGAATTGGCATCCTGGGCGAATATATCGGTCGAATTTACAGTGAAAGCAAACAAAGGCCAGTGTATATCGTCCGACAGCGTTACGGCGGAGAAAACCCGGATGCTTGACCGTGAAACGGGGCGGCAATTTACCGGTTTTTCCCTGATCGGCATTGTCAATACGCTGATTCATCTTGCTATTGTCACAGGACTGGTCGAATTATTTTCTGTTTATCCAGTTCTGGCAAATGGTATTGCATTTATCAGCGCCAATCTCTTTTCTTTCTGGGCAAACAGTCGCTGGTCGTTCAGAACGGCAATCAGCAGGCAGCGTTATTTGCGTTTCCTGGCTGTCTCTCTGCTGGGGCTCACCATTTCACTGCTTGCCAGTACGGTCAGTGAGGTGCTGCATTGGCACTACCTGATAGGTGTGTTGCTGACCTTCTTTTTTCTTCCACTCATTACTTTTTTCGCACACAGAAACTGGACATGGAAGATGCTCGATTAAAATTCAATACTGAGCATTACAAGCGAATCCTGATACACCCCGTGGTTGTTGCCGTTTTTCTGGCGTTGCTCTGTCTGGGTCTGCATCACAGTGTACTATCCGGTGGCTGGCGATACGATGATGGAACGCATCTCTATTTTGCTGCACTTTATTCCCCCTGGCAGTATTTCTTCCTGCCGGAAATCATGCGTGAGCAGTCCTGGGCCAACTTTACACCGTGGAACGCATTGTTTTACGAAATGGGGTTGCCGTTTTTCAGTCTGGCTCCGGCAGGATACTATGCGCATATGTTGCTTCTGCTCTGGTTAACGGCTGTGGCGACTTATGTATTACTTCGCTTATGGCTGAATGCTTTTCCGGCGCTGATGGGAGCGGCTTTATTTCTGGCTATGCCCGCTACCGGTGCCATCGGGCAGATGCTGATGACTGGCCATTACCTGTACGGCCTGCTTTTTACCATACTGACATTCTATTTTTTTACCCGTGGAATTCGGGAGAACAACCTGTACCTGTCCGTTCTGGCCGCGTTTTTTTACCTGCTGGCCTGCTGGAGTAAGGAATTATATGTCCCTGCCATTCTTGCGCTGGTATTGTTGCCGGAAGGTCACTGGAAAACCCGGTTGTGGCACTGCTGGCCGGTAATCATTATGGCTTGTATCTATACCGTTTACCGCTTGATGGTGCTTCAGGGGGTAGGAGGATATGGCCTTTCCTCACTGGCTGGTACAACTACTGTTACTGAAATTCTGGCCGGATTTATTTCCAGTTTGTTCGGCAGCGGCTGGACAGGGGTTTTGATCGCAGGTTATCTTCTGATCTCGGTAATCCTTCTGATAGTAACTCGAAGGCGACAATTTAATCCGGTCTTTTTGCTGGGTTGTTTGGTCGTCGTTATGCTGCCGGTCATACCGGTATTACAGCAGGGGTTTAACGATGCGGGCTTGCGTTTCCTGTTATTTGTGGGCTGGTCCCTTAGCATATTGCTTGCCTGGATTTCCAGGTTGAATAGGATACATACCGGGGTATCGATATGTGTGTTGTTGGCTTTGATTTTTTCTCAGCAGAGAACTATCCAGCAGCTTATTGCTGACACCGGTTTTATGGAGGAACAGAGCCGTTTTCTGATCGAAAGCGAGAATAATGCAAAAAAAGTGTTATATCCGTTTCATCATTTTGAGCCGTCATATCTGAGGCCACCATGGTTCGATCCACTGACCTACCTCAGTAAAGCAATTACCCTGCTGGAGCAGCGTGACCCTCCCTACTTGATCAGTAATCACGAAGAACTGCTGAGATTCGGAGATAATCCGGAATATGAGATTTATCATTTCAGTGAGGACTGCCGATGTGTACGGCCAATGTATATCGAAGAATATCGGGCTTATGCCGATGATTTTCGTGCCCGTCTGGCAGCAGGTGCCGACGAAATACTGGGAGTTTCGCTTCAGGTTATCGGGGAGGGTTTTCGTAAGCGCCTTCGCTGGGAATTTACCGGTCACGGGGGGAATTTCAATCTTTACATCCGTAAATTTGGTGTCATGTCTCTGCCTCCATCCGGAGAACTTATGTTTGGTGTTACAGGTTTGCTGAAAGAGAATTTACACGTGTATGTACATCTGAATTCCGAGGAAGGCTGGATTGCGAGATCACCTCTTTTCACGATTGATCCAGGTACCAATGGCCATATAACGTGGCAGGGGAAGTCGGCCGTTAACTGGTAGCTATTCTAAAATCAGTAATCGATGCCTGTCTGTGCCTGGATGCCAGCCTGGAAGGCATGTTTGACATCACGCATTTCCGTTACCGTATCAGCCGCTTGGCATAATGCATCCGGTGCGGCGCGGCCGGTGATAACGACGTGTTGCATGGATGGGCGGCTTTGAAGATCGCTTAACACATCCGCAATATCCAGCCAGCCAAACTTGACGGGATAAGTCAGTTCATCGAGCACCAGCAGATCGATCGATGGATCACGCAGCATCGCTTGTACAATTGTCCATCCCCGCCGGGCCGTTTCCATATCCCGTGCGAGGTCCTGCGTGTCCCAGGTAAACCCTTCCCCCAGAACATGCCAGACTACGTTTTCCTGCTGTTTGAAGAATGCTTCTTCACCTGTATCGGAACGCCCTTTGATGAATTGTGCGACACCAACTCGCATGCCGTGCCCGAGTGCGCGGGCAACCATACCGAAAGCAGAGCTGGATTTACCCTTGCCGTTGCCGGTCAGAACCAGCAGTAATCCTTTACTTTTATCCGCACGGGCAATGGCTGCATCCACCACTGCTTTTTTACGCTGCATGCGGGCACGGTAGCGTTGCGCCTGATCCTCGTTAGGTTTCATGCAATCAACCGGCTGCTTCCGCCCGGGTATGGCGTGATTTATGTATTAGTGCAGACAAGCTGTGTATTGCTGCTGCAGTTCCGACATAAAACAGCAGGGATTCGAGATAAAGCGGGAAGTAGTATAGTGAACGCTGCCAGAATTCGATGAAAGTCGTTGCTTCAAAACGGCCTGAGAAAAAATAGAACCCGCCACTGGAAAATAATTCGCAAACCACGGCGCCCAGAACGAGGCTGAAACAAAGCGGTATTAATGTGCGCCATGAAAATTGATAATGACTGGCGAACCAGCGGCCGGCAAACCAGAGTGCGCTGTAAGCGGGCAACAGGAAAATGTAAGCAGGCGTCAGGCAGAATGCGCTGGCGTCATCCCAGAGGTAAGCTGAAAAATCAAGCATCCAGGTGAGTGCCAGCAGGCCGAACAATGGCCAGACCGAACGCAGATAAATACCGGCTAGGAAGAAAACCGCCCAGGAAGCACCGGGCAGATTATGCAGCGATGCGAAGTGATGTTCGCGTGTAATGATCATCAGTGTGATCAATACCAGCCCGATTATGTACTGGTTACGTAGGGATAATGTCAGCATGTTTTTTCATCCTGTGTTTTGATTAGATTCTGATTAGCAAAAAGGTAACTTTTCAAAATTCGCTGGATTGCTTCACGCGCATTGCGAGGAAGCCGCAGGCTGACGTAGCAATCCAGTGCCTTCGTTACCATTGTTACTGGATTGCTTCAACCGCCACGTTACGATCGCGGCTAAAGCCTGTAGGTTTTGCAATAACGGTACTTTTGTCATCCTATGGCTGATAACGTAGGGTAACAAAAAAGTTGCGTCCTGGCTGGTTGAAAAATGCAGCGGTTTCATAATCTTTGTCGAACAGATTCTCGATACGCCCTTGTATGCGCCAGTGCTGATTGAAAAGATATTCTGCCCGTAGATCGACTTTGATATATCCACTGAGTTTACGGGTATTTTCCAGATCATCATAGCGTCTGCCTTCAGCGAGAAACATCGCACCCAGCACATAATCACCGAACTGACGGCTTGCGTCAATCCGGAGGGCCTGCTCACCGCGCCGTGGCAGGATATTACCTCGACTAATCCCGTTTGAGCGATTGATGGGATCAAGAAAAGTCAGATTCGAATTGAGGTGCCAACCTTTGATCTGAGTATTGAATAGGGCTTCCAGTCCCCGTATGCGCGCTTCATCGATATTGGCTGAGGTAAAAGTGCTGGCATCGTAAGCGATCAGATCATCGATTCGGGTTTCATACACATTGACCGACCAGTTTGCCCAATTGAATTTACCGGCCGCGCCGAATTCTACTGTGCGTGCATCTTCCGGTTTTAGATCCGGATTACCAAAGTCGGGAAAATACAATTCATTGAAAGTAGGGGCCTTGAAAGCACTGCCGAAGCTGGCAGTCAATCTGACCTGGTCGGTCAATGCGTAACCCCAGGAAGCACCGCCGGTTACCTGGCTGCCAAATTGCTGATTGTCATCGTGGCGTAATGAAAGCTGCAGTTTATGTGCGGCCAGCGCAATCTGGTGTTGCGCGAAAATTCCCCAGTTATATCTCGAAGTGGTCGTAAAGTCGGACGTGCTATCGACGCTATCATATAGATAATCTGCACCGATGGTCAGGAGTTGGCTCGGAGTGAGTGTAATATCGTTCTGCCAGGAAGCGGTATCACGGCGGGTATTGAAGCGTGTCATGAAGGTTTTTTCCAGGAAATTATCTGAATCCTCCCGGCTGCGGCCTGCAGTCAGTGTGACTTGCCAGCGTTCCAAAGGTGAGAAACGTGCCGTTCCGCTAAATACCTGTTGTACCAGTTCGGTTCGATTGACGAAACTGCCATCAAACTGATTATTTCCATCGGAATGCAGAAAGCTGGCCTCGACATCCAGGCCGTTGTCGAAGCGATAACCTGCACGGGCTGAGCCGGAAATATTATGGTAGCCATCCTTGTCCGGTTCGAATGTGAAACACCCGGCCCCATCGGGAAAAGGGCTACCGGAGCAGGCATTGAAACCATTGGTATCAAACCCGCTGATGCCCAGGTTGAACCAGCCTCGTTCACCGCCCCCGGAAAGTGTAGCTGAACCGCTGATCGTGCCATAACTGCCGCCGCCGAAACTGAAAGTCGGCTTGAGGCCCTTTTTGCCTTTACGGGTAAATATATGAATCACACCTCCAACAGCTTCCGGACCATAAAGACTGGAACGTGGTCCCCGTACGATTTCGATACGTTCGATCAATTCCACTGGCAAATTCTGAATCTCAGTCGTACCCGATGTAGCCGATCCCATTCTGATTCCATCGACGAGTATCAGTACGTGATCGGATTCGGTTCCACGCAGGAAGAGTGTGGTATTTTTTCCCGGCCCGCCGTTATTGGCGATGTTGATACCTGCTATGCCATGCAACAGATCCTGCATGGAGCGGGCCTGTTGACGTTCGATTTCATCACGTGTGATGATCGTTGCCGAGGCAAGCGTTTCATCCACGGTTTGAACCGTACGGGTTGCAGTAACAACGACTGGCTCTTCAAGGTGACCGATGTTTTCTGCCCATGAAACCGTAGCATAGCCAGCCCATAATAGGGCCAATATAGATGGAGAATAGCTTCGCAACATTCCTTTCCTCCGCGCACACCCGCGCGACGCTGGTTATGAAACCTCATGCGGAGTAATCAGAAACGAAAGACAGGCAGCCTGGGCCCGGAAAGGTAACCAGTTTGAATGTCGCGTACTGCCCTCCGCAGCACCGTAATATCGTTTCAGGCCGGTCTCCGGACTTATGAGTGTTTTTCTTCCCGAATCTGCGCCTTCCCATGTTCTAACACAGTGGCTTATATGCGGATTCTTTGCTCATTTACCGTTGCGGGGGCAGTGCTGGCATTGCTCAGGTTGATTCCATTGCGCACCAGCTTCCCGTTTCACCCCTCAGGCTAATGCCTTCGGGACACCTGAAACAAGGGATGGGAAGCTATAGCAATATGATTGGTATGTCAAGAATGATCCTGATCGCATAAGCCATCATTCTTTGTTATTAGGATCGGGTGAAGTTTATAAGAAAGTAATCGGGTTTCTTAAGGAATGCTGGAAAGTGAAGTTGGAGTAGTCTCAAGTAGACTCGTGGGAGCAAAGTGACTGGATTCACTGCTAACTTCTGGTTAACTAAGATCAGTTTCTGATGCGGTAGCTGGTTATCTGATAATACCCCCCTACATTACTTATATCTTTATATCCCAGTAGTACCGGTAACATATCATCTTGTCATTGGATTAAGACGAACCCTCTGGCGCTGCAGGTCTCATTGATGACTTACCCTCCAGCAGCGCACAGTTGAATCGCTTTTAATGATCCAGATTCTGATTTTCTTCTACTACTTTTGCCGGGAGCAATTGCCCGCGAACTACGCCAGCCGGGAAAGCTGTGTTATGCACATTCGCATAGATTTTACCCGACAGTATTGCAAAAGCCAGTGAGGCAATGTTGTTGAGCGGTACATCACATGCCTCATCATCTGCAGGAATGATATCACTGTTATCCAGCGTGCCTTCTGCTGTACCTTCTTCTACATCTACTCCCGGTGCAGCGACAGGGCCGAAGAGAAAGGCTACTACTGGCCCGTTTACTCCTGCGGCGCTACAGTGAAAATGCGCTTGTGTGATCCCAGCACCATTACGGACGGTAATACGGAATTCCGCCTGGGTTAACGCCTGATCGAACTTGACGGGTACGTGGCCGGCAGTGTCAGTAACGATTCCTCCTGGCGGAGTAGTCACTTCTTGTGCACCACTTAATGTGGATTCAAACACCAGTTCATGGGCGGCATGTAGAATGCTTGAACCGGCGATAAGGATCGATAACAGAAACAGTTTGAGACAGGGCTTTTTCATGTCCTTCCTCCTTATTGGATAAAGAAAGAGCGTGCAGCTGGCAGCAGCACAAAATCAGGGAGGAAGAAAGGAAACGCAAAACTTTTTCTTACTCCCCACCGAATTCGCCTGAATTCCTCAGAGTAAGCAATTTACCCGTTAACCATAAATAAGTTTCCATCTGGTTACGATACTGCACTTGAAAACAGGAATCAACAAAGTTTTGTCTGGCGAATCGCTGGAAAGGTGTAGAAAAGTGTGATATTCATTGGTGCGCTATCGCGTATCCATGACGCGATAGCCGCAAGGTGATTCAGAGAAATGTTATGCTTCCTTCAGGTGGAATTCCTTAATCGGGTTGTTTGGTGATGCGTAAATATGGTTTGAGGGTCTTCCAACCTGCTGGAAACAGTGATTTGGCATCCTCGTCTGAGACCGCAGGTACGATAATGACATCTTCCCCGTTTTTCCAGTTAACCGGTGTCGCTACTTTATGTTTTGCAGTCAGTTGCATGGAATCGAGTACCCTGAGGATTTCATCGAAGTTACGCCCTGTGGTCATCGGGTAAGTCAGCATCAGCTTGATTTTCTTATCCGGTCCGATAATGAAAACCGAGCGGACAGTCGCATTGGTTGCGGCAGTACGGCCAGCGGATGTTCCTTCTTCTTCGGCGGGCAGCATGTTGTAAAGTTTTGCAACTGTCAGATCACTGTCACCAATCAGCGGATAATTGACGGCGTGACCTTGTGTTTCTTCTATATCTCCAACCCACTTGACGTGATCTTCAACTGGATCGACACTGAGCCCGATCAACTTGCAGTTACGCTTTGCGAATTCCGGCACCAGTTTTGCCATGTAACCCAGTTCCGTGGTGCAAACTGGCGTAAAATCTTTCGGATGTGAAAACAATATCGCCCAGCTGTCACCAATCCATTCGTGGAAATTGATGGTTCCCTGGGTGGTATTTGCGGTAAAGTTAGGAGCTTCATCATTTATACGTAGCGCCATTTTTTCCTCCTTAATTAATGTCATAATATTAAAATTTTGGATAAGTACTTCGAGAATAGCCTACTGACTCCTCCAGTCTACTCTTTGAATTCCTCTGAAGAAAGATAGACAAAACCATACATGAAAAAAATTTCGACATAAGTCTAGCAAAATACAAATGCTTTGATCGAGCCATTACAACCGGGACAGAGAAATTGAAATTCACGGGAAATAACGTAAAAAAACTACTAAATTTTTTGCTGCCTGAACCTGTTAATGAAATAACGAAAGAGTTCATACCCAATTTTCCAGACGTCGTGTGATGACTATACCAGATAGTGTTGATACAGATTATCAATTAGAGAACAATCCTTGTATGATTGCGCAAGGCTGAAACAATCATTTATATGCCATTAGTACTGTTAATTTCCCTGAAGTTTGACGAATCAGTTTCGTTTTCTGCCTGAAAGTTTCTGTTTAACTATCATCTTCATTTACAACATAAGGTTCAATTAAAAACTGACTATGAGTGATTATCTTTTTACTTCTGAATCGGTTTCCGAAGGTCATCCTGATAAAGTGGCCGACCAGATATCAGATGCAGTGCTCGATGCTATATTAAAACAGGACCCCCATGCGCGTGTGGCCTGCGAGACTATGTGCAGTACGGGGCTGATTGTTTTATCGGGCGAAATTACAACGCATGCCACGGTCGATTACAACGTCATTCCTAGGGATACGGTACGTGCAATCGGTTATACCAGTTCGGAAATCGGCTTTGATGCAAGTACCTGCGCTGTATTGACTGCATTCAATAAACAATCTCCGGATATTGCCCAGGGTGTGAACCGCAGTAAAGATGAGGAAATGGACCAAGGGGCGGGAGATCAGGGGTTGATGTTCGGTTATGCTTGTGATGAAACGCCACAGCTGATGCCAATGCCGATTTTTTATGCGCATCGTCTGGTTGAACAGCAAACAAAATTGAGAAAAAGCGGTAAACTGCTATGGCTACGGCCTGATGCCAAATCTCAGGTTTCCGTGCGTTATGTTGACGGATATCCAAAAAGCATAGAGACTGTTGTCATTTCAACCCAGCATGCTCCGGATATTTCCCATGCTGAATTATCCGAAGGAGTGATCGAAGAAATCATCAAGCCCATTCTCCCTGCGGAAATGTTGAATGACCGTATCCAGTATCTGGTCAATCCTACCGGACGTTTCGTCGTAGGTGGGCCAATGGGTGATTGTGGATTGACCGGGCGCAAGATCATCGTGGATACTTACGGTGGTACCGCTCATCATGGGGGAGGAGCATTTTCAGGTAAGGACCCCTCCAAGGTAGACCGTTCAGCTACTTACGCCGGCCGTTACGTAGCCAAAAATATCGTGGCTGCCGGCCTGGCCCGTAAGTGTGAAGTTCAGGTAGCATACGCCATTGGCGTTGCACGGCCCGTTTCACTCATGGTAAAGACTTTTGGCACTGGAAAAGTTTCCGATGAGAAATTAGCCGAATTGGTAGCCAGGCATTTTGATTTACGTCCCCGGGCGATTATCCATGAACTGGATTTACTGCGTCCGATTTATACCAAGACAGCAGCTCATGGTCATTTTGGTCGGGAAGATCCTGATTTTACCTGGGAAAAAACAGACAAAGCTGAAGCACTTCGAGCTGACGCGGGTATTTGAGATTACTTCGCCCTCGCAGAGATTCGCAATGACGGCGATGGAGGTTGTATGTGGTGTGTGGAGGGGATGGTAACAGTGGGAATATCCTTCGTCATACATGACAGGCGGAGTAATTCGGAAAATGCATAAACACCCCGTCTTTGCGAGCATCGCAGGTGCGAAGCAATCCAGAATAGTGTTTGCCCGGGCACTGGATTGCCACGCCGCGTTGCGGCTCGCAATGACAGGGGTTATTGTTATGTTTGAAGCGTTACTGAGAATGGTTCATAAGCATATTATTTTAATCTCGTTATTGAACAACTCGGTCAGAGTAATTCGGAACATGCATAAACACCCCGTCTTTGCGAGCACTGCAGGTGCGAAGCAATCCAGAACAGTGCTTGCCCAGGCGCGTTGGATTGCCACGCCACGTTGCGGCTCGCAATGACAGGGGTTATTGTTATGTTTGAAGCGTTACTGAGAATGGTTCATAGGCATATTATTTTAATCTTGTTATTGAACAACTCGGTCAGAGTAATTCGGAACATGCATAAAAACCCCGTCTTTGCGAGCACCGCAGGTGCGAAGCAATCCAGAATAGTGTTTGCCCGGGCACTGGATTGCCACGCCGCGTTGCGGCTCGCAATGAGGGGGGTTATTGTTACGTTTGAAGCGTTACTGAAAATGGTTCATAGACATATTATTTTAATCTCATTTCATTGAATAACTTTCCACCTGTACCGAGGAGCGCTGCAGCGGATTCAGTTCCGTGAGGCTCGGGCAGAGGGATGATGGAAAACGGCGCTCTTTCACTTTTCTGGAGATGTGCTATGCATGCAGTGATCAGCCCTGATACGGGCAGTAGTTCCTTTACCGATTATAAGGTTGCCGATTTAACCCTGGCAGACTGGGGCAGAAAAGAAATCGCAATCGCCGAAACCGAAATGCCTGGTCTGATGGCATTACGCGAGCAATACGCAGGCCAGAAACCGTTGGCAGGCGCACGAATCGCCGGCTCGCTGCATATGACCATACAGACTGCCGTATTGATCGAAACTCTGGTGGCATTGGGTGCCGAAGTGCGTTGGGCTTCCTGCAATATTTTTTCCACTCAGGATCATGCTGCTGCAGCAATTGCTGCCCGGAATATCCCGGTATTCGCGCACAAAGGCGAATCGCTGGAAGAATACTGGGATTACGCCCATCGGATATTCGAATGGTCGAATGATGGTTCACGTACAGCCAACATGATTCTGGACGATGGCGGAGATGCCACGTTGCTGCTCATTCTCGGCAGTAAAGCTGAACAGGATTCTTCCGTCATTGCCAATCCAACCAATGAAGAAGAACACGCGTTGTTCGCTTCGATCAGAAAACGGCTCGCCAGCCAACCGGGTTGGTATTCACGCAATCTTGCCAATATTCGCGGTGTTACCGAAGAGACTACGACGGGTGTACACCGCTTGTACGAGATGGAGAAAAAGGGAGGATTACCGTTCCCGGCCATCAATGTGAATGATTCGGTAACCAAGTCCAAATTCGATAATCTGTATGGATGTCGTGAGTCCCTGGTGGATGGAATTAAACGTGCGACTGATGTGATGATTGCCGGCAAGATCGCAGTCATTTGCGGTTATGGTGATGTAGGGAAAGGTTGTGCGCAATCATTGCGTGGTCTGGGCGCAACAGTCTGGGTAACCGAAATCGATCCCATCTGTGCGTTGCAAGCAGCCATGGAAGGTTACCGTGTCGTGACTATGGACGATGCCTGCGACAAAGCTGATATTTTCGTGACGGCAACAGGCAATCTTCGCGTCATCAACCATGATCACATGCTGAAGATGAAGGATCAGGCAATCGTTTGCAATATCGGTCATTTCGATTCTGAGATCGACATTGCATCAGTTCAGCAATATCCCTGGGAAAATATCAAACCGCAGGTGGATCACGTGATTTTTCCGACTGGCCGTCGGATTATTGTGCTGGCACAGGGGCGTCTCGTCAATCTTGGCTGTGCCACCGGCCATCCGTCTTTCGTGATGTCCAGTTCGTTTACCAATCAGGTACTCGCACAGATAGAGCTCTGGAAAAATGGCCAGGCTTATCAGAAAAAAGTCTATGTGCTGCCTAAACATCTGGATGAAACGGTTGCACGCCTGCATCTGGAAAAACTCGGCGCAAAACTGACTGAGCTGACTGATGAGCAGGCTCGCTATCTCAATCTGGACAAGAATGGACCATTTAAACCGGAAATGTACCGGTATTAGTCAATAAGCGAGAATAAACGTATAACCGGGGAATAGCAGTGGGATTCCCCGGCTTCTCTTTTTCTTTTTTTGATAGCCTAATTTGGTCTCGCTGAGATATTGTTCAGCGCAGGCAGGTGTTAATTCTGATGCAATCTCAGAAAAAATTTCCTCCTACTTTCAGTTTTGAATTTTTTCCACCCCAGACACCAGAAGGTGTGGAAAAGCTTCGGGTAACCCGGACTCAACTTGCTCAATTCGATCCTAAATTTTTCTCGGTAACATTTGGGGCGGGTGGATCCACACGTGAACGTACGCTTGAAACCGTGCTGGAAATGCAGGCAGAAGGTTATCCGGTTGCACCGCACCTTTCCTGCATTGGTTCTACCCGGGAAAATATTCTATCCATTCTGGAAAAATACCGGAGCCATGGTATTGGTCACATTATTGCATTACGTGGTGACTTACCCTCCGGCATGGCGCAGGCTGGTGAATTCCGCTACGCCAATGAACTGGTGGCATTTATCCGTAAAGAATTCGGGGATACATTCCGGATCGAAGTAGCCGCGTATCCTGAGTACCATCCACAAGCGCGTTCTGCACAGGAAGATTTCACCAATTTCAGGCGAAAAGTCGAAGCAGGTGCCGACGCCGCGATTACCCAGTTTTTTTATAACGCAGATGCCTACTTATATTTCGTAGATATGTGTGAAGCTGCGAATATAAATGTTCCGATCGTTCCCGGTATCATGCCGATCGGCAAGTTTTCCCAGTTGACGAGATTTGCTGATAGTTGCGGTGCGGAAATTCCGCGCTGGATCCGGAAAAAGTTCGAAGGATTCGGAGACGATACTGCTTCTATTCAGGCTTTTGGTCTGGATATCGTTACATCGATGTGTGCACGTTTGCTGGAGGCCGGTGCACCCGGACTGCATTTCTATACACTCAATTCGGCGGTATTGACAACAAAAATCTGGCAACGCCTGGGGCTATAGGTCGTTGAAAAGCCTGTATTTGCTCTCTTCAGATCATTATTTTACAAGTGGGAGTAATGCATGAAGCGGCTGATTTTGTTTGAATGTACTTGAGTGGACTGCCATCTAACTATCCTTGAAGTTATACGAAAGATGGTGTGGCAATATCTGGCTGAGTATCTGCCGCAAATCCGGTTGACTCCTTCGCAGGGCACCTGCTTGCTGTAACTGAATTGTCGTGCGTCTGAACGAAAAAAACAAATCTTCCTGAAAATAATTGATTTATTTTCCAGTGAAATATTGGTTAAATAGATGAATACGATTGTGACTGCGAGCACAGTGAAGCAGGTAGCAGAAAAAAACCAGTACCATAATACCTTAGAATCTAAGGGATTGACGCAATCAAGATAAACGGAAACAAAGGCAACAAAAGGATACAAAGGTACTGGATTGCCACGTCAGCCTGTGGCTTCCTCGCAAAGACCCGGTTTGGGGACGGATGGGTGGTGGTATGAACATGCGATGGTGGTGGTTTCTGTAGCAGGAACACTGCATTTACCTCATCGTCATTGCGAGCACGGAGTGCGAAGCAATCCAATAACAGCATTAGCAGAACGTATCGCGCACCCTTATTCCGGTTACTATTATTTTGGGTTGCCACATCAGCTTGCGGCTTCCGCGCAAAGACACGGTTTAGGGACGGATGGGTGATGGTATGAACATGCGATGGTGGTGGTTTCTGTAGTAGGAACACTACATTTCACCCCATTGTCATTGCGAGCACGGAGTGCGAAGCAATCCAATAACAGCATTAGCAGAACGTATCGCGCACCCTTATTCCGGTTACTATTATTTTGGGTTGCCACATTAGCTTGCAACTTCCTCGCAATAACAGAATCTTGCAGAGGTGTCTTAATTTTTATGCCTCTAAACTATTTTCAGTTTGGTTTATTTGGCAGCCCATACACTTCTGGCTACCTTCGTCTTTGCGAGCCGCGTAAGCGGCGCGGCAATCCAGTACCTGTATCAACATCGCTCTGGATTGCTTCGCCTTTGCAGGCCCGCAATGACGGAAATTATTGTTACGTCTGAAGCATTACTGAAAATGGTTCATGGGCATATAATTTTTTGTTTTTCACATTCTGGAATTTCCGTCATGTCTCGTATCTCCCGGCAAGAATCATTATTCGATCCTGATAGTAGCGAACTTACCGTTACTGATGTTCTGGCACACGCAAAACCGCAAACTAAACAGCAGGCAACTTTCCAGCGCCTGATTCGGCAAATTGATGAACAACGTGCCCAGGTTGCGGAGTGGCACACTTACAGCGAACGCTACGGTCAGCGCGTGGGTAGTGAATTGATGCCCCTGTTTGCGCAACTGCGCGAAAAACGCGTCGCCATGTTGCATCTGCTTGACACGCAATTTCATCAGCGCAATATCATTCGTGGCAAGCAACAGCGCGCAAAGTTGTGCGACATCATTCTTAACCTGGCGCATGAGTTGCTGCTTGAGCAGCGCGATGAGGAAATCGTAGCGCTGTATGACAAATATAGCGATCTCAGTTATGACGATCAGGCCGAGATTGATAAGGCAATCTCGCAGGATATGGTTGAAGAGCTGTTTGGTGTGCATCTGGACGATGACAATGCGGATGTCAGCATAGAGGAAATGCTTGCAGAAGCTATGCGCCAACAGCAGGAAGAAGAGGCCAAAAATAAAGCCGGATCAGGCTCACGCCGCCGTAAATCAGCCAAACAGGCGGCCGCTGAGGAAAAACGTGCAGCAGCAAAAAAAGAAATCAGCCAGTCCGTGCGTGAAATTTATCGCAAACTGGCCAGCAGCCTGCATCCTGATCGCGCAAGCACCGATCTGACAGCGGATGAGAAAACCACCCTGATGCAGCGCGTTAACCAGGCTTATGATCGGAGCGATTTGCTTGAGCTGCTGAATATCCAGCTCGAAATCGAACAGATTGATACCAATTACCTCACCAACCTGCCTGATGAACGCATTGAACATTACATTCAGGTACTGCGTGAACAACTGGCGGAACTCAAGACAGAGCTTGCGTCGTTATTGATGCCCTACCGGCAACTGGTGCCGTATACACAGAAGATCAAGCCAACCCATGTTGACAAGGCAATGGATGCTGAAATCACGCAGCTGGAAATGGATCTGCGGCAAGCTGATATTGACCTCGTCGCTTTCCAGGATGCCAAACAGCTCGCTACCTTTATCAGGCACTATCAGGTGAATAATGAGTTCGATGAGCTTGACGGGTTGCAAATGCTGGGTGATTTACTGGGCAGTTTTTCTGCACCACCTCCCCGTCGGCGTAAGCGCTGAACACCAATCCGGGTACACCTCAACAAGCCAAAGGGTTACAAGACAAAAGGTCAGGTCGAGAATCAAGAGCTCTTGTTACGCTTATTTCTTGATTCGCGACCTGACCCTGACCTTGCGTTGCATAAGGCAGTGCGTTTGAGGCCTCATGCCGAGACAGAGTAACTTTGATTCTTTACCATTCATTCCACAATGTAATCGCGGCCTCAACAAATGCATCGCAGTTCGCTTGCGTCCAGCAAGTGTGATGGCCATCGCGCAGCAGATAATACTGCTCGTTGGCACACATGAACTCGGACTTCGATGTTTCCTGCCGATACCAGTTCAGAACGTTTATCACGCAGTCTTGGTAGCTAGACGCGAGCTTCTCATTCGGCACGTTATAGAGCAGACCTTCGATGTAGTACGAAGGCGCGACGCCCGCTCTGATCAAGCCATCGTTGACCATTCGGCTGCGCATGTTCTTGAACACACGGGCCATCGGCTTGAACCACTTCGAAGTGTTCTGGTGCTTCATCGTCAGATTGGCCGAGTGCTGTTTCGGATAGTTCGCGATCTGTTCGCCCTTGCTGTTCCAGAAGCAGATGCCTTCAACGTACTTGGAGTCGCTTGATGAACGGAACTTGAAGTAGCGGCGAAACTGGATGGCCACAATGATGTCAGCTTTGCGACGTGAACCACTCGCATCGATAGCGATGGCTTTGTCGCCGGCTGTGACTGCATTCCCGTACTGCTGCGTGAGCACTGACAGGACATCATGCTTGAAGTCGGCATGCGTGTAAGTTGCATCGTGAAACGCCGACTTGTACGCTGCTTTCTCCTCTTCGGTCAGTCGGGTCAGGTCGCTCTGGAAACAGTCATCAAGCCGGATGACGATATCCACATCGCTCTCTGTATAGATGTTCGTGTCGTTGCCGTACGATCCCTGGAGGAATACTTTGAAGTTCTTTCCAACGTAGGGCGTAGTATTCGCTTCCAAGATGTTCTTGACGATGTTGTAAGTGTTGCTGGATTGGGTAATCGATCCTTGGTGCGACCAAGTTTCAAGCTGAGATTCTGGTATTGACATTTTCTCCTCTTAGTTACGTCAAATAATCGCGAAGCTGCTTCTCGCGAGAAGAGAACGACTCCCGTCCGCGCTGGAACAGGACACCCAGCTTCTTGAGGTCGTGCTCAAGCAGATCGGTGGCCATCTCTGGCGTTACGTAGGAGTCACTGATCCGGATGGTCGGCACGTCATGGAACAGAATCTGACGCAGCTGATCCATTGACTGCGTATTGATCTCTAGGGTCTTCTGCAGTAACTGGACGCTGACGAGGTACTTCTTCGCCAGCCGCATCAACAGGCCCGGCTTTGGGTCTGGGTAGATGCCTACTCCGACGCTCACCAGCCGGATGTCCTTGCGCTCGCGCTTCAGGGCCTGTACGGCATCCGCGATCGCGTATAGCGTCGGGTTGTTCGCGCAGTAGCCGCCGTCGATCAGCTCGATGTCCTCGCCTATGGAGGTCCTGACGATCGTGCGCTCAAAGAAGGGATAGGCCGAGCAAGATGCCTTGACGGTATCAGCGATGCTCACGCCGAAGCCCGGCACGAATGTGCCGACCCGACCGTGCGCTTGGGTGACGCTGCCCTTGAAGATCATCGGGCACTCGGTAAGCCACTTGGCGGTAACGATCCCGATGCCAGTCTTTACGTCGCTGAAGGCTGCATCGCCAAAGACCTCGCTCGCCAACTTTTTCAACGCCGCCGACCTGGCTGGAGCCGTCTTCTGCGACATCACGGTGGGCACATGCTTGCGGTACAGCTCCAGGATGGAGTCGACGCTGTGGCCGAGCGCAATCAGTGACGCGATGATGGCACCGGTGCTCGTACCAAAAACCAGATCGAACTTTTGGTGTAGCAAGCAGCCGATCATGGCCTCGACTTCCTTTAGCACACCGAGAGTGTAGAAACCCTTGGCACCGCCACCATCGAGTGTCAGTACGCGCAATACTTTGCTCCCACCTTGTTCCTTTGTTGCTGCTTGACTCATTTGCAGGAACATCGGCTGGAGTGCCTGGTTATACGCCTGTAACGCGTGTATAAGACTAAATGGCCGCGATGATAACCACAAGCAATATACATTAGCCCTGCGAAGCCGCCGGCAAGAAGGCCGTAGCGCCAACAAGGAGCTATAAAGTAATTACTGAACTGGTTGAACATTGGAAAGATACTGGTTCAGGGCTTGTAGCGTATCGTAGGTAATGTGATCACGAGAGGATTTGGCAGTCCGAGTAACTTCTGCAAATTCATCTCGCCATCCGCAGAATCTCGCCATAGCGAGGGTCGTGAGTAAAGGTGCTTTGATGTGTTCCATTGCCCAGTATTCATACTCTGACGTGGCTTTAGCAGTTCTTGGAGTTGAGAGGGCGTTCAGTAACTTGGCTCTATTTGCTTCAAATGCAGACCTGGCTACCATACAAGTCTTTGATATATCAAGAATAGCCACACCGCTCTCGTCTTTGTAATACAGGGACCAGAACGGACTTAGTGAGCGACTTGTAAGAGAATTGGATTCGAGGACGTCATATGGCTTAATCAGGTAGGGGCCGTCGATACGGGAAAAGCGACCGAGGTAGGAAAGTCGGTTTCCAATCAGCCGAATTACGTCTATTCCTTCACAGGTCCAGCAGTTGCCGCCAGTTTGGTAAGTGAGTGTCGCATATCCAGAGTCAAACCAAGATATGTCCTTCGCTTCGACGGGATGAGAGTAACTGCCGACTGAATCGAGACGCAGGTCTTGCCCGCTATAATGTGCTACTGCATGTGTAGTGCATTCGTCCATAAGCGGTGTGCATTTGGAATATGTGGCTATCAGCACAGGGCCAGCTTGGAAAGATCGTTGCATCTCATCATTCGGGGTGCTTCTCCCGGATGTTCGGTTGGCCGAAGAAAGCATCGGCCGTTGTGGGATAGATTGAGTTGCTGGCTGTGTAGCAGGGCTTGGTGATGCCGATGGTTTTGGTTGGCTATTCGGCAGGTTGACGAAGTTTCCAAGGATGCCAATGGTGGTGAGAGTGGTGTCTCCAAGAGTCAGGTGATAGGTGCTAAAAAGGACAAAATTAGTACGAACGGCAGAACTCGACAGGAAGCTGCTAGCAAAGCCACCAAACAGAAAGCCCAGTGCAGGCCCTAAGTTGCCGCTCCTGTTGGACTCACCAAGTATCTGTTGATGGAGAAATCGCTCGTAGGATTCCTGCGTTGGATTGGTGAGAGCGAGAATTGCTCCAACACCTATACATATGAAGAGATATTTCTGTTTCATCGAGATGCCTTTTGAAGAAGAGACCTAACGTAATTAATATATGACATCAAATGTCCTATAATTCAGTCCGTTTGCCACATGATCTTGTATAAACAGCTTTAATAATCTGATTTTTTACCAATAAATCTTGAAATATTTCATTTATACCGAAAATTAAGACATCCGCATCACTGGGAAAGCTGCTGAATCAGGTATGTAATAAAATCCGTTCCGGGTACACCAATCCTGGTGCCGAAGTTGTTTTGTTTCCCTGGTTAACAAGCTGTTCAAGAACCTTATCCAGCGAGTTGGTTGGTAAAACAAGTCTGTCAATGAACATTAACGGGAGTTTGGTGCAAAGCTTTAATCAGGATATGATGTTCTCCTGTATTCATATCTGCTAAGGATTCTCTGCAAAACTATCTGCGTGGCCATCACTGCGGTTTAAAATACTCATTTCTTACTTGTAAACTGCGCTTTCTTACTTGTTTCTGCCTTGCGCTGGCTGCCTCGCCGTTTTTCAGAGAATTCCTAAAAATCGTATTGACACATCGCAGTGCCAATATACGAAGTCCAGAATCAAGAATACTTATTCTCGCAGAGAGTTGGGGTGAATACATGAGTCCCAACATCTCTATGATGTTTGCTGTATTGTTTATATTGAGGTTCGCAGGCTCATCGCTAACCTACGCAATTTGGTAGTGGGTAACCCGATAGCAAGGACATCTATGATTTATGAATCGCTGAAAAGTGCGGTCAGATTTTTATTAAAAGCCAGTGTATCCTTTGCGGACAAGTGGCCTAAAGTGCCGATAATGAGACGATGATCCAGGGTAAAAAGCTTTAAACGAATGATGGATGGAGCGGGCAGGCCGGCACTATCTAAATCATTAATAGGTGTGTCAAGCGGCCAGAAAGTGTGTTGAGCAGAGATGACCATAGCTATGATACTGTGGCCGATAAGATGGTTAAACGATCTGGCTGCTGAAATAATAACCGCAGGTCTGTTCTTTTGTGCCTGCCGATCAGTAAATGGAAAAGGAATCTTTACAATATCAAAGCGGTTTACAGGTTACGGTAAGCTTCGTCATCTTCAGCGCTGTTCCATTCAGATAAAGTCCCGCCTAATGCGCTCAGGTAGTCCACATCAACTGCTTCCACTCTGTAGACTATAATTTTTCCATTTTCCTGTACTTCCCAGGCTAGTGTGTCGCCAGATTTCAGATGAAGTGCTTTCCGGACTTCAGCAAGTACGGTAACCTGGCCTTTGCTGGTTAATTTGGCTATTTGATACATAGAATTATTCTCAGTAAGGATTCCTTACATTAAGACACATCCGACTCTTCTGCAATGTAAACGTTCTAAAATTGCAGCGCCAGGTTGGGATGAATGAAATGAACCCCAATTCAAGGACTCTTATTCTTGCGAATAAGAACTCCGAGCGTCATTGGACGTAATCGCGCGTTCGGAAATTCTAGACGAAGTGATCTGGATATGGTTTGCAGTAGACGTTTGCTTTTCTTTTCTTTTATTTTCTTGATTCAGGATATGATCTTGGCTTGCCTAATCTGGCTGTCTAATGAGTCCATTTAATAAATTATCTGCTGATCAAAGCAGTAGTGTAGCCTGGGAAAGCTTTTAAAAGTTTTGCATCCATTGTAGCGACTGTCGTTCCCAGTTTCATTGCGAGCGCTACGAATTCACAATCATATGCTGAACAATCACTGTCGCGTACAAGAGTGAGTACGTCCAGTGAATCAGCTTCGAACTCCAAACCCGACAGGAGACTTTCCGCTTCCAGCTGAATATCTCTGGCCTGTTCATAATTCAAAATATCTCGTCGCATATATCCCGCAAGAATATTGCGGAATTCGCTGCGCCAGAGTATCGGCGCAGCCCATTCGGGTTTATTCTGGAGCAATATCTCAGCCTGAGTAGTAAATTTGCCTGGCAGATAAAGATACGCGATTATGTTCGTATCTACCACAATCATGGGCGCCCTTCACGTTTGAAGGAGTCTATATCGCATGATTGAAATTTATCCTTCGGCAAATTGCCTCGAAGTGCTCTCGCTCGAGCCAACCGCTCAGCTGGTGATACCCTTGTTGGAATCAGTACCGATTCCAGGCAAACGATCGCTTCACTATTTAGGCTACGGCGATGCATTTCTGCCGCTGCTTTGAGGCGTTCATACACATCATCAGGAATATTTTTGAGTGTCAGGGTCGTAGGCATGGCTCATTACTATTAACAACCGAATAGGAACCATTATGGTTTTAATCGTACTTTCTGTCAACTCGCCAAGAAAGCAAAGATCGGAACTACTTTGGTGGAGGTCATGGTCTTTTTGACTGTTAAAAACATACCTGAAGACCTTTATGAGCGTCTTAAGCAAGCTGCTGACGCACACTCACCGGAGCATTAACAGCGAGCTGATACACTGAGGTCAGAGAACAGGAGCGATATAACGCAATGCCACGCGAGGACAGGATGGAAAGGCAATGTTGTATTCCGAGGCACTTGACCGTTATTGCGACAGTCGAAGGATCGCAACAGCCAATCGCCGGAATACAGCGGCGGTTGGTTGGCCTTATACAACAGCTATCTCAATTTGTTTGCCCGCACGTATCGCCAGGGTGATGAGCATATCCAGACTGAATTTTTCCCATTTGCCACGCATCAGGTCGGATACGCGGGATTGACCGATACCAAGCATTTTGGCGGCTTCTTCCTGGGTCCATTCGCGTTCGCGGATCGTTTTGCGCAGGCTGATCATCAATTCCGCGCGTAGGCTATAGATAGCCGATTCTTCCGGGCTGAACCCCAGATCATTGAATATGTTGCCGCTGGAGTCGGTAATTTTTTCCATCAGTTATCACTCCTTCATGATTTGTTTATAGCGGCGTGCCGCCAGTTCTATAATATCGTGAACTTAACAGCAGTTCTGATGCTTGCGAAAGAATCGGGCTGCTCTGCATACGATTGTAAATTCATATCGACTGCCAAATCTCTGAGCTCCAGACTCATCACGGCTGACAGAAAATTGATTAACATATTTCCCAATGTAGCAATAACGGCAAAAGATTACCTGGCCGCATAACCTTGACAGGCTACTACTACGATGCAGACAGACCACTCAACTCTCTACTGGCACGATTATGAAACATCCGGCTCGAATCCCCGATGGGATCGGCCGGTTCAGTTTGCCGGACTCAGGACGGATGAAGCGCTCAATGAAATTGGCGATCCTCTGGTGATTTATTGCAAACCGGCACGCGATCGGTTGCCTCATCCGGAAGCCTGCCTGCTCACCGGTATTACGCCACAGATGGCAGAAGTCCGGGGACTGCCGGAGCCGGAATTCATCGCACGTATTCATGAACAGTTGGCACAACCGGGTACCTGCGCAACGGGTTACAACACGCTGCGATTCGACGATGAGGTGACCCGTTTCACGTTATACCGGAATTTTTATGATCCTTACGCACGTGAATGGCAGGCAGGAAACTCGCGCTGGGATCTGATCGATCTCGTCCGTATGACTTACGCTCTGCGCCCGGAGGGGATTGTCTGGCCGTACAACGAAGAAGGTAAGCCAAGCTTCAGGCTGGAAGACATTACCTCGGCCAACGGACTTGTGCATGACAGTGCGCACGATGCGCTCTCGGATGTCCGGGCTACCATCGCACTGGCCCGTCTGCTGCGCAGACAGCAGCCGCGTTTGTATGACTGGCTGTTTCGGTTGCGTGACAAGCGTGCGGCCTCCCGCTCGCTCGATCTGGCGGATCATACGCCGGTGCTGCATACTTCCCGTATGTATTCTGCCGAGTACGGTTGCACGACGCTGGTGATGCCATTACTGCGCGAAACGGAAAATCCCAACAGTATTCTGGTCTACGATTTGAGGCATGATCCGGCTCAATTTATACAACTGGATACGGACGCTCTGGCTGAGCGCCTTTTTACACCCGGGGCGGAATTGCCGGAAGGGATGTCGCGCCTGCCGGTCAAGGCAGTCAGACTCAATAAATGTCCGGCACTGGCACCGCAGAAAGTCCTCAATGATCAGGCAGTCGACCGGATCAAACTGAATGTCGATCTGTGTTATCAGCATTGGCAGTTGCTGCAGCAGAACCGGGATTTCATACAGAGGATTGGGCATGCGTATGCCGACAACAGACCAGCTACAGTCAATGATGTCGACCTGGCACTTTACGATGGATTTGTAAGCGATCAGGATCGCAACCTGTTCCAGATGGTACGGAATTCCCCGCCGGGGAAACTGGCCGGTTTTACCTCAAAATTCCATGACATTCGCTACCCTGAACTCCTGTTCCGCTATCGCGCGCGCAACTGGCCGGAAACCTTGTCCGACGAGGAAGCACAGCGCTGGCAAACGATCTGTTGTAGACATCTGACTGAGAAAGTGGAAAAGGGGAGCCTGACATTAACTGAGTATCAGGAGAAGATAACATGCCTGCGCAATGGTTCCCGACAGAACACAGACATCTTGAATGAACTGGAAGCGTGGGGTAAAACGCTTGCGCTGGATAATGGTTTGCCTTGGCCATCAACAATCAATTCCGAGCCGAATCACCCGTTGGATTGATACTTCTACAGAAATTTGTGAAAAAAATCACATTAACTGCCACTGCTTTATCGCAAAATAAAACAATCCTATTCCGGCAGTTATCATTTGCCATAATATTTCCAGGTATGAGATGTGCATATCAGCCTTCCTGACCGTTATTTCGGGATACCATGATATTCCATTACCAGCGATATCTTTTTTGTATCAAGGGATGGTCTCGCTGACGGGGAGAACCAAAAGAACTGAACCATGCTGGCTAATTTTCTGAGACCCATTCCCCATATTATCCAGCAGCACGCTGAGGAAGCTGCAATTTTGTGCAATATCCGTTCTGCGCAGGTTACAGCCCCTCACATTAAACTGCATCATCTTCGTCGCATTGATGATCGTATTGCGGCGCATCTCGATGGTCTGGCAGTGGCAGGAGAGTATGGTCTAAAGGTATGCGATACAGCATTGGAGAGTCCGGGTATCGGGGAAATATTTGCGGCAACTGTGCGAGCAATCGAGGAAAAAGATGGACAACGGTTGGATAAGCTGTTTGCACTGGTAAATGCTGTACCGGCAGCTCAGCCTGGTCTGATATCTGCCTTGGGTTGGGTTTCGGCTCAGTTTCTTCAAGGGATCGGCATTGTATTACTTACCTCAGTGGATTCTTTCAGGCGGCAGGCAGGTATCAGCGCTTGTGTCACGCATCGTACCGATCCGGGTACAACACTCACCCAATTGGTTACGCATGCAGAGCCGCAGTTACGTGCCTGTGCCTTGCGGGCAGCGGGAGAACTGGGGCGGCGTGATTTACGCCCGGTTTGTGAACAGTATTTGACTGATGAAGACATAACCTGCCGTTTCTGGGCAGCATGGTCGGCAATACTGCTGGGAAACCGTACCAACGCGATCAGTGTACTTAGAGCCTATTCGCTGATGAACAACCCGTTCCGGGAGCGGGCACTTCAACTGATATTAAAAGTTGTGCCACTATCGGATGCGCATGTTTTGTTGAAAACACTGGCACAGGATGCGGCCAGTATGCGCCATCTGGTACAGGGTGCCGGTATCGCAGGCGATTCCTATTATGTTCCCTGGCTGATCAGGCAGATGGATAACCCAAAACTTGCCCGGCTGGCAGGGGAGTCATTCAGCTTCATCACTGGCCTTGATCTGGCTTATCTCGACCTTGAACGTGATGCACCGGAAGATATCGAATCAGGACCGAGTGACGATCCGACAGATGATAATGTGGCGATGGATGAAGACGACGATTTGCCCTGGCCTGACCCTGTCAAGATCCAGGCCTGGTGGGATACGAACGGTACCCGGTTTTCGAATGGTGAGCGTTATTTTATGGGCGAACGAATTGTCCGCGAGCATTGTGTTCAGGTACTCAAAGAGGGCTATCAGCGACAGCGTACCGCAGCAGCGCAGTATCTTTGTCTGCTGAATCCGGGTGGTTCATTTTTTCCTGTCAATGCGCCTGCATGGCGCCAGCAGCGCTGGCTGAATCAAGTGAATTAGGTCGGCGAGTGCAGTCTATTACTACAGGCGGGGGGTAGTGGTTTTTTCTCAACTTTTATTGGTATTTCCCGACTTATTGCGGTGTTTTACAAAGCAGCGTACTGACTGATTTCCTGCGTGAAACGACGGAAATCTGCTGGAGATCGTTCACAGATTGCATAAACAATTTCCCAGTTGATGGCTTCATAGTTATGAACAGCGATATTCCTGAAGCCAACGGCTTTTTTTAGCCGTTCGCAGGTTTCCAGTGAAACAGCACTTATCTTATTGAGTATCGTGAACACTTCACCCATTGTCTGCGGTGCAGCGTGGTCTGTATTGCTGATGAGATGACTGCCAATATCAACGCTGAGCTGCACTGCACGGGTAAGGTTGAGTACTAAAATATCCTGCAGATCTGGGTCCTGTATCAAATGATCCACATTAACAGGTTTTTTGTCCTCGATACGCATGATACAGCGTCGGAGAGATTCCAGTTTCCCTGTAAGAATCAGTCGATCCATTGCTTACGCCTTTCAGCCAGAATTCTCTGCTGCAGTGGCAGGAAATCAGCAGTATTTAGCAGATGACGGGTTAGAAGTCTGGCGTAGGTCGTATTATCGCCCAGTAATCTGACACCTTTGAATACTTGCCCAAGAATGGGTTCTGCTGCATGGTACAAATCTACGATATCGACCGGGCAGCCAAACTCACTACCGATGATTTCGATCAGCCGTAATCTGAAATCACTGGTCAGAGGTGTATCAGTCAATAAAGCCAGATCGATATCGCTGTCCGAGCGTGAATGACCAGTAGTTTGTGAGCCAAACAATATAGCCATTTTAATTTCTGGATATCTTGATAACAACGCGGCTAACCGTTCCTCGAATGTCGTCATGAGAATGATCGGAATGACATCATGGCTTTCATGATAGCACTAATAATCCTAGAAACCGCAGTTGATCGCTTATCAGCCTCTGGAAACCGCGATGAATAGTAAGCTTGCTGCCTTCGCTCATGCCAACCCGGTGGGTGAGGCCGCTACGCACCCGATTACACGCCTGGCACGCTGTCTGGCTGCGTTGCTCCCTCGTTGCAGGGAATGGTCCTGCGCCTCGTCGCGCCTTACCAGCCGGCGTGCCAGACGCATACTCAGGCGCGTCCAACTGCGGTTTCTAGGATAATTCAATCGGAACATTGTTCAACTTCGATGATCCGGTACGGGAGTTGATGATTCCTGACAGAATGGCTCATCAGCGCTAAGAAAGTATTTATATTGATTATCCTGAAGGGCAAATTCAGATATTTGAAAAAATTTTCATTTGTCATGATTTTTCTTAAAAAATTATGCAATTTGTGAGGAAACTCACTGTTTTGACTAATGCCAAAAGGTAATCTGTTTACACAATATACGATTCCTCTATGTTGCTCTCCAAATTTTCCGGCCATCGTGCCGGATTTTTTTGCCTGTCGATATTTGCCGATGGTTAATACAGTGTGGTAATCCGGAAAATACCTGATGGTAGTCGATTGGTTCTTGAATCTGATTCTTACGGGTAATTTTATTGAGTGCTGGTCAGCATCAGTGGAGATTTAAAATTGAACCCGAAATGTTCGGGATCTTCTCCAATGACTGCTGCAGCAAATATGAGGAAAACATAGTCATAGGTTTCTTTTGGAATTTCGTATTGCTGAATGAATTTCCAGAAATTTCTATCCCGTGGATTATCCGGCATTTTACTGATCATGTTTCGTACCCGGTTATGTCCATAGTTATAACCCGCCATTACCAGTAGCCCTGAAGCCTGAGCCTGAGTACTATAGATATGTTTGAGGTATCTGGCTCCGGCTTGGGTGGCCAGATTGAAATTGAAGCGCTCATCCTGCTCATCATATTCCCTGGTGTCGGCCAGTGGCCCGGGTGAAAGCCCATATTCCTGACCAGTCGTAGCCAGAAACTGCCAGGCGCCTTTTGCAATACCATGACGCGTTTCAGGTCCGATAGCATGTGTATTGTAATCACTTTCCTGAAGTGGCAGATATATGAAATACGTCGGCAACCCCTCTTTCTCCAGTGCATCGATTATTATGTGTGCATAATAGTTGTCTGAGAGATATTTCATGGCTCGTTTCATTCTTGTCGATTTCTGCCAGCGTTCGATGTAACGTTTGACTTCATTGATAAAACCTTCGGGTAATTCCAGCTCACTTTCTCCAAACCCTCTGGCTACTCTGATAATCAGTTCTTCTTCATATTGCGAGTCGGTAGGAAACCTGAGTTTCAAAGATTTCATTTCGTCTACATATTGCTGATATCTTGCTTTCATGTGGCTCAGCCTCTGCCTTTCTCGTGCGATACGGGTTTTCTCCGCGGCAACTCTTTTCTGAGCAATCCTGATTTTTCCCTTTTCCCGTTCAAGCTCCAGTTTTTCGTTCACGATGACCTGCATGGTAAGATCGATTGCCTCTGCACTTTCTTTTAATCTGATCTCGGCCTGAGATAAACCGACTTCCAGTGTTTTGATGTCATAGAACATATCGACTGCCAAAGCACGTGCGCTGGCAAGTGTCATTTGCTGGTAAATTACCCAGCCTGCAGATAACAGAAACAGAAAACCGAGCGCTGAAATAAGCTGCTTATAGCTTTTACTTTGAGTTACCCGATCTTCATGGATGATTCTACGTATCATCCGGGTATATTCCCCGGTATCTTTCGCTTCTGCCTTTGCCAGCAAGCGAATCTTCAAGTCTGCCGCAGACAAATTTCCGTGAACAGGGTTTCCCTGCTCGGACTGTATAAGTGTTTTTGTGACAGAGCCGGTAATGCCAGCTGCCCGTTTTTCCATGCTATTTCCATGGCCGGTCGTCTCGATTCTCAGAAAAGCTCCGGCTGTACCCAGTGAAATGATGGCAGGAAAGTGTAACAGTGATTTTTGTTCAATCAATTTATGGTCGAGATAAGTACCATTGGCACTATTCAGATCATGAATCCACCAGTTCCCTTTTTCCTGCTTGATTTCGGCATGATAACGACTGATTGATTCAGTTGTAATGACAATATCGTTATCCGGTGACCGCCCGATGGAAAAATGATGAGTAAATAAAAACTGTTTTGTTGACTTTCCGCAGTTATCCAACAAACTGACACATAATTCCGGTTGTACCAGTATGGTATGGTCCGGATCGGATTCATGATGGAAAAAATTCGATAACCCGATAATTGTTTTATCATCATTCATGTTCTGTCTCTGTCATGCTGATTCATTATCATCACTGAACGTTGTCCTGAACCTTCCCAGAATTTCTACAGAACCATGTGGCTGATTACCCTGATGAAATATCAGGGCATTCCATTTGCCGGAAATTGCTGAAAGCTTTTCATAAAAATAATGATTCTGGAAATGAGATGCTGTGGTGAAACTCACTTTCCGCTACTGATCAATTACATTGATCTGTAATCAACCCATATCTCAAAATAATCTATATGGGTAGAAAACCAATACTGATTATTCATAGTGGGTTTTCTCACAGAATTCCATTCCTCATGAGAATAAATTGTAGCCACGGTTGAGATGAATTGTGATGGCAGTTGGAATAATTGAGCCTGGAAATGACAGAATGTGGCTACTTCGTATATTCCATTATTTCTTTGGTATAAGTTGCTGCTGTCGGCAGTCCTGATGTGGTGATGCTGCTTCTGAACGGTCAGCCGCTGGACTGATGGCCACGAGATAGGGGTGGAAATGAGATGAAGCGTGTAGTGGAAAATTCTCGGGCACTGCTGCTGGCAGTCTGGTTGATAAGTGCCTGTGTTGAAGCATCAGCTCAGGGGGTGCCAGCAGATTCATTCATCCGGCCTCAGTCTTTTTTCGTAAAAACGGTACAGGTCCAGGGTAACACGTTACTTCCTGAAGATGAGTTGGCAGCACTTGTTACACCTCTTGCTGGCGGTGAGCGGGTTTTAAAAGATATCGAGAGTGGGGCTGATGCGGTACAGCAGGCTTATCGTCAGGCTGGATATGGCGGGGTAGTGGTGTTTGTACCGGCGCAAGCGCTGGAGAATGGAGAAGTCATTATTCAGGTGGTCGAAGGCAGGATTGCGAACGTGCGAATTTCGGATAACGAACGCTATGATGAAACTAATATCACTGGCAGTCTGCCTCATTTGCGCAGAGGTGAAACACCCTCGATCCGCGATATCGATCGTGACATTCAACTGGCTAATGAGAACCCGGCCAAAGATCTGCGCGTTGTTTTCGTAACCGGCGCCAAACCCGGTGAAATCGATGCGGATATCAGCGTTACCGAGGAAAGACCTCTACGTTTTCTGTTTGGCATGGACAGTGCAGGAACGCCCGATACGGGTAACTTCCGGATAAATGCCGGTATTCAGCACGCCAATCTGTGGAATCGGGATCATATCGGCACTTTTCAATTTCAGACGTCTCCTACCGATCCCGGTCGAGTTCAGGTTTATAGCGCAGGTTACCGGATTCCCCTTTACCACTATTTTTCTGCAATCGATGTTTTCTATGCGCATTCCAGTGTGAACAGCGTCGCGACAACGATTCCGGGTGGTGGCGGTGTACTGGGATTCACCGGCAAGGGTGATGTGGCCGGTTTCCGGGTGAATCGTTATCTGTCTCGCCTGGGTGAATATGATCATCGTCTGACATTGGGTTGGGATTGGCGCCGCTTCAACAACAATTGCGCAATTACATTTGAAGGAGCCGGTTCGATCGATTGCGGTGCAGCAGCGTCGGCAGATATAGCAATTGCACCTTTCAGCCTGGGTTATGCCGGCCAGCAATCAGGACTGGGTTTTTCATGGGGCATCAATACCAATTTGTCCGGCAATGTCGGCGGGAGCAGTCGTTCCAACTTTGATAGAGCTCGCCCTGATGCGGATAAGCACTACTTCGTATGGCGTCTGTTCGCATTCAGCAATCTTGCGCTTCCGGCAGGTTTCGGATTGGCTACGCGTGCTTCGGCTCAGTACAGCCCGCATGCACTGATTTCGGGGGAACAGTTCGGGATCGGCGGTGGGGGTAGTGCGATGGGGGGCTTCATCAGTGTGCGGGGTTATCGTGAAAGGGAAGTCGTCGGTGATTACGGTGCCTCATTTAATCTGGAAGGACTGGGACCCGATTTCGCCCGACTGGTAAATATAGAAAGGATAAGCCTGCGTCCAGTCGCATTTTTCGATTTTGGTTGGGCGGGTAACAATCATCGTGTGCCCTGCGATGCCGGTGGTGCATCTTGCACACTTGCCAGTGTGGGCGGTGGTATCCGCTTCACCATCGGTAAACAGCTTTCCGGTCGCCTCGATTTCGGGCATGCCCTGATGGATGGGAATCAGAAGACAGCCGGTACGACACGTGGCCATCTGGCGGTCAACTTCTATTATTAAGTAGAGCAGGGTGCATGCATGCTATGGAACGAAAGGTAAATGGCATATTGATGACAAAGGAGGTAATCATGACAGCTCCTGGATATTTACTGACTTTACTGGCAGTGTTCTCATTATCGGGAATCCCGTTGTCGGGCCACGCGCAATTACCGGTCGACCCAACCGTCACACATGGCAATGTAACTGTCGATACTGTCGGTAGCCATATGACCGTGACCAATAGTCCCAACGCCATTATCGATTGGCAGAGTTTTTCCATCGGTGCCCATAATAGTGTTCATTTCCAGCAGCAGAATGCAGCCAGTCAGGTATTGAATCGCGTTTCCGGCCATGATCCTTCGCGAATCTTCGGACAGCTCAGCAGTAATGGGGGTGTCTGGCTGATCAATCCGCATGGTGTGCTATTCGGACAGAATGCCCGTATCGATGTCGCAGGGTTGGTTGCTTCGACGCTCGATATTTCCAATCTCGATTTTCTGGCCAACCGGTATCGTTTCAATACGACGGGTGGCACTGGAGAAATACGTAATCAGGGCAAGATTCGTACTACTTTCGGTGGCCATGTCTGGTTGACCGGCGATCGTGTATATAACGAAGGGCTGGTACAGGCTCCGGGTGGCAACGTCGTACTGGCAGCAGGCAAGAGTGTCGAATTCATCGATTCCGGTGCACCCAATGTGGTCGTGCGTGTCAAGGCGCCCGAGAATGAAGCTGTCAATCTCGGTTCACTGGTGGCGTCGAGTGGTCACGTGGATTTGCATGGCAGTATTGTGAATCAGGCAGGTATCGTCCGAGCTAACAGTATTGATACTGACACCACCGGACGTGTCGTATTGAAAGCAGATCAGATGGTTCTGGCAGCAGGCAGTGAGACCCGGGCTGAGAATGGCTCCCTACAGTTGGAAGCCGATACCACACTCAACAATCGGGGGGAAATCAGTGGCCGTGAGGTAGCACTTGCAGCCGACGAAATTTTGCAGCAGGGACAGATAAAAGCCGAAGGAGGCAAGGTTACGCTGGCTGCAGACACATCCACTTATCTCGATGGCCTGGTCGACGTTTCCAATCAGCAAGGTTTGGGAGGCAACATTCAACTCAGTACCCGTAAGTTTGAAGGCATGGCAGGGGGAACTTTGCGTGCTGATGGCGAGCAGGGTGGAAGTATCCGTGTCGAAGGCCAGGGTCTGGTCGCGTTTTCATCGACATTGACTGCTATCGGCGGAGCCCAAGGTGGCCAGATTGAAGTGACCGGTGACCAGGTTTTTTTACTTAATGCCGATGTCGATACTTCGGGTGGAATGCAGGGCGGGAGCGTGCATCTGGGTGGAGGCTGGCAGGGGGGCGGAGATTTACCGCATGCGCGTGCAGTGGTGATCGATGCAGGCAGTGAGGTCAAAGCCAATGGAGGTACAGGTGCTGATGTCGGGGGTGGGGAAATTGCCGTCTGGTCGACGCAGAGCAGCGAGCACTACGGTTTACTGCAGGCCAGAGGCGCTGGGCGTATTGAACTTTCCTCCAAGGGGTTGATCCGTCCGGATGGATATTTGCAGACGGGTACAGGTGGCACGGTATTGTTCGACCCGAAGAATCTTATCATTATCAATTGGGGTGAGGAGTTTACACATAAACTCATCGAGAACGAGACTCTTCTCGGGATTCCTTTTGATACCTATCCCGGGGAGACCAGCTACATCGCGCCCGCCACACTGCAGACACATCTGAATCAGGGTGTCGCAGTTAATCTGCAGGCCGACAACGATATCACGGTCAAATCTGCAGTTAATGTGGGTGACAGCGGGTTTGGTGGCCATCTTACCCTGCAGGCAGGGCGCCATGTCACATTCAGGGCGGGGATCGACACCGATAGCGGTGATCTGACAGTCGTGGCGGGTGACCCCGGTGCCAATGCCACTTTCACAGATCCCGGGACCCCGACATTGACGATCAACAAAGAAGTCAGCCTGAACGTTGGTAGCGGCACAGCGACTCTGGCTGCGGTGAATGGTAATTTCATCAATCATAATGGTGATTCGGCAATTCTGACTTCTTCCTCTGAAGAATCATCTGGTCGCTGGTTGATTTATGCAGCCGATCCTGCCACTTCCAGTCCTGGTGGTCTTTCCGGTTACGATAAGCGTTATGACCAGCCCTTTATAGAAGGGACTGTCCCGAAAGCCAGCAGCGGTAACTGGTTTTTTTACAGTATCGCGCCCGTTTTATCGGTAAGGCCGTCGAATAAAACCATGACTTATGGTGATGACAGACCAGATTTCACTCCGATATTCAGTGGCTTCATTGATGGGGATACACAAAAGAGTGCAGGCATTACCGGTACCGCAACCTGGGATACGGATGGGCCCTTTTCCTCGGCCGGACATTTGATTCAAGGTTCTCATGACGTGAACTATGCTGGTGGCCTTGTCAGTCACCTCGGTTATCAATTTGCTGATGATGCCAGCAGTAGCGGTGAACTCACGGTTAATGCGAGAAGCATTACTGTTGAGAGTTTTACCGCAAACGACAAAATCTATGACGGCAATACCGCTGCCACGATATCGAATAGTGCGCTGCTCGGTCTGATTGCAGGGGACTCGGTGTCGCTGACCGGTACCGGTACATTCGATGATAAACATGTGGGTACTGATAAGCCGGTAACGCTGGCCAGTGTTTCATTGACCGGGTCGGATCGTCTCAATTACATACTGAATCTGGGTGACAGTGCCATTGCAACGGCCAATATTACGCCGCGCCGTCTGGCGGCAACTGGTTTCAGTGCTGGGAATAAAGTATACGATGGGACTACTGCTGCACAACTGATCAGTGGTTCCGGTGCGCTGGAGGGAGTGGTTGCAGGTGATACCGTATTCATCTCCGGTGGGGTGGCAACTTTTAACGATAAGCATGCAGGTCAGAGCAAACCGGTGATCGTCAGCAATATCAGGTTGACAGGGACAGACAGCGGTAACTATATGTTGGGTCGCATTGCTGCGACGACGGCTGATATCACGCCCAAGAGCCTGACTGTCGGAAACCTGACTGCGGAAAACAAGATATATGACGGTAATCCCTCTGCCACGATATTGAATAGTGCACTGGTCGGTCTGATTGCAGGGGATTCGGTGTCGCTGACTAATATTATCGGTGCATTCGATGACAAGCATGTGGGCACCGATAAGCCGGTAACGCTGACCAGTGCTGCATTGACCGGACCGGATCGCCTCAATTACATACTGAATCCGGGTGACAGTGCCACTGCGACGGCCGATATTACGCCGAGAGATATTACCGTGGGCAGCCTTTTTGCAGACAGCAAGACTTACGATGGAACAGTGGATACTGACATCAGCGGTATGCTTGTGGGGACAATTGCAGGGGATTCTGTTTTCCTGACCGGTACCGGTGCGTTTGATGACAAACATGCAGGTGCCGGTAAAACGGTGACGCTGATCAGTAATGTACTGACAGGAGCCGACAGAGACAATTACCAGCTAAACGACACCGGAACCGGAAACATGGCTGTTGTTGCCGATATTTTCCCCAGAGTGCTGACGGTAAGTAATTTCAGCGCGGAAGACAAGGTATACGATGGCCATACTCTTACCAGAGTCAACGGTACGTTGCTTGGAACCGTCATAAACGATTCGATTGTTCTGAGTGGGACAGGTCATTTCGAGGATGCGAATGCGGGTGTGAACAAAATGGTTACGGTCGGTGACGTTTCTCTGAGCGGAGCAGACAGTGCCAACTATCTGCTGGACGATACCGGTACCACTACAGCGGTGACTATGGCGAATATTATTCCGGCCACGCTGACTTATTTTGCTGATCAGACAACAAGATTAGCCGGGGCGCCGACGACCGGGTTGTCGGGTACGGTGATCGGTTTCATCGGTGAAGATACACAGACGAATGCGACGACAGGCACGCCAGTATGGACGACACCGACTGCGAATACCTCGCCATCGGGTATATATCCTGTTTATGGAAGCGGTTTATCTGCCGCCAATTATGTTTTTGCCCAAGCGCCAAATAACGATCATGCATTGGTACTCCAGATGTTCGACAGTAACGACCGTGCATTCCGGCAGGAAACGATCGATACGTCGATACAGAACGTGAATACTGCCATATCGGGGACGAATGCGATACTGGATGCGACAGTCAGCGATAGCAAAGTGATCAGCATGATGTCTTCAGCGATGCCTTATGCAACAATCGGTTTCGGTCGTCTCAGTCTGACGAATATGAGTCGTAAAAACATGCGGTGGTTGATGAATTATAGAAGGGCATTTAAGGAAAAGCTCCTTGCCGATGCCATTTACCAGCTGGAACTCAATCCAGGTCTGGCTGACGTCCCGCTTTGTTCGAATCTGGCTGAAATCAATTCCGGTTCATGCAGAATTTCATATGACCAGCACAAAGCACCCCAGTCGAGTTCAATAAAAGCGCAACAACCTGATCAGCCACCTGAACAGAAAGGCAGGCAGAAAGCGAAAATCGCAAGTATTCCTCAGATCGAACGAAAATTCGCAGTGCTTTTCGGTGTAGATCGGTACATGGATAACACGATTCCATTTCTGGAAAACGCGATTGCCGATACCAAAGCAATAGGCCGGTTATTTGCCGATAAGCTGGGGTATGAGGTTCACGTCGTAAACAATGCGACGCGGGCCGATATCGTTCGTACCCTGAATCAGCTCGCTGTGGCAATGGAGCCTGACGATAGTCTGGTCGTCTATTACGCGGGACATGGTTATCTTAATGAAAAAACAGGCGGGGGATACTGGATTCCATCCGATGCCTCCGCCAAAGACCCGACAAGCTGGATATCGAATGTGAGTATCTCGGAGATGTTATCCGGTATCCGCTCGAAGCAGATGGTAATGATTTCAGACAGCTGTTATTCCGGTACGTTTACTAAAGAACAGAAGATCGGTTCCGGTAATGAGGTCATCGACCCGGCTGATATTCTTGCCAAGCGGTCGGTAGTCGTTATGTCCTCAGGGGGAGATGAACCGGTCGCCGATGAGGGCAGGAATGGCCATTCCATCTTTGCCTGGCATCTGATGCAGGCGCTTTACGATGTGGATCATTGGCAGGCGGGTTACAACGTTTTTGAACAGGTTCAACATGAAGTGAAGCGCAGTTTTCCGCAAACACCGCAGTACGGCGCAGTGACCTCAGCAGGACATGAAGAGGGTGATTATCTGTTCGAATTCAGGCAGCTTGAAAGCGTACAGTGAGGATGTGCTCCGTTGATTCGATCGTACCCGGGGAAACTGATTCGATAAGCCAGGACCTTGAAAAGGTGATCTCATCATGATTCAGATTCAAGTGATTACTTATAATGATCTGCCACCTTCGCAGCCCATGTCTGCCATATTTGATGAACTTGGGGGCAATATCGGCCGAAGTGAGGGTAATCTGCTCGTATTGCATGATCCCAACAAGAACATTTCCAGAATTCATGCAACCGTCTCATTTCGTGAAGGCCAATATCTTATCCGCGGGCTTGGCAGTGCACTACCCGTTTACTTGAATGATCAGGCATTGACCAATGGACAGGATGTACCCATCACCGGGAACGACTGGATTCGTATCGGCGATTATGTGATGCAGGTTGTCAGTAACAGCACTGATAGTGCTGTGGGTGTGATGAATGAAGAGCATTTGTCGGTATCCTCTGATTATGTACCGGATGATCGATCGCTGGCTGATTTGCTCGCTTTTCCCGACGAGGATAAATCGCAGAATTCGATTCCACCTTCTCACCAGGCGGCTGATGTGAAACCAGTAGTCGATCCGGATCCGTTTGCAATCGACGCTGCACCGGCATCTGCGAACATCATTCCACCCGACTTCGATCCATTTGCAGAATTTTCTCCAGTGAGCGATGTATTGCCGGAAGTGGCATCATCCGATTCCGGATCTCCGGAGATCCTCAAACCCATCCTGGCATCCAAGGATAAGCAGCCAGGTATAGATGAAATCATCAACCCGGATTACCCACTGATGGATTTACATAAGTCACCCGGTGCGATGGGTGGCACGATTGGTGACGCGACTGGTGGCACGATTAGCGATGCAACTAATTTTGGCAGCGTTGATCCGTTGGTGGTAATGGGGGGCTCATCCGGTGATCGGGCGATGGCTCGTTCTCCGTTTCGCGATGATGTGTCTGAATTACGGGCTGCGTTACCTGCGATGCATGCAGCAAAAGATTCTGTGGTAGCAGATTCGTCGAGCGTGGAGGAAAGGATGGTTGCCGGAAAGTCCGATAGCAACCACGAAGAATTGCTGCGGGCTTTTCTTGCCGGCACGGGTATCGGGCCGGATCAGTCGCTGGTGCTGACGCCGCAACTGATGAACCTGATTGGTCGATTACTGCGTGAATCGACGCAGGGCACGCTGGATTTATTGCAGGCACGCACGCTGACAAAGCGGGAGATACAGGCCGAAATGACGATGATTGCACCCAGGGAAAATAATCCATTGAAATTTTCTCCCAATGTGGAAGCAGCTTTGACTCATTTGCTGATGCCAAAGGGACAAGGGGGGCAAGGCTTCATGCAACCCATCCAGGCCATGCAAGATGCTTACGATGACTTGCGCACCCATCAATTCGGATTCATGGCGGGGATGCGCGCTGCGTTGTCAGGTGTGCTGGAGCGTTTCAGCCCCGATCAGTTGCAGCAACGGCTGACACAAAAAACAGTGTTCGATTCACTTTTTCCGATGAACCATCGGGCAAAGTTGTGGGATTTGTTTACCGAGCGGTACAGTACGATATCCCACGAGGCGCGAGAGGATTTTCATATTTTATTCGGCAAGGAATTTCTGCGAGCTTATGAAGCGCAGATTGCCAGGCTCGAAAAAGGTAATCAGAAAAATTGTGAATGATTCTGAATGCGGCAGTATCAATTTGCAGTACATAACAGTTGCAAATTCGATAATCAATTCAATCAACTGATAGGGCGATCATGCAGCTTGAAATAGCCATGCTATCGAAAACGGGTGGGCGTAAGGTGAATGAAGATGCTTGTGATTACCGGTCCGCCGCGGAAGTGTGCTGTTGTGTACTGTCTGACGGGCTTGGTGGGCATTATGGAGGCGATGTAGCTTCAAAACTTGTCGTAACCAGTACGCTCGATACTTTCCGGAAGAAACCGGCATGCAACCAGCAGACCGTTGAGGCGCTGTTGCGTGCCGGCGACGATGCCATTACCCAGGTACAACGGCAAAACAGAGTACTCAGGCAAATGCGGGCGACGGGGGTGATTCTGCTCGTGGATACTGAAGGTAATTCGGCAGTGTGGGGACATATCGGCGATTCACGGTTATATGGTTTCCGGCATGGTCGGATTGTTGTACAGACACGCGACCACAGTGTATCGCAGAGTATGGTTGAAGCAGGTTACTTGAGACCTGAGGAATTACGCCTGTCACCCAGTCGTAATCAGTTACTTGCCGCACTCGGCGACAGCAAGCACTTCGAGGCAGCTGTCGTTCCTGCTGTTTTCCCGGTACAGGATGGTGATGTTTTCTTACTGTGTTCCGATGGCTTATGGGAATACGTGCTGGAAAGTGAGATGGAACGGATGTTGATCGCCTCAGTTTCGGTATCCGAATGGTTGAAGGCATTGGAGGAGCGAGTACTTATGCGTGGACATGCAGAGCAGGATAACTATTCTGCCATTGCGGTACGGTGCAGTGATCCGGACGAGACAACGCTGTTTCCCGGATAGGATCAAATTTAACGAGAAGCGGGAGAATGATGTCATGAAGATCAGACGAATATTATTATCAATAGTATTGAGTATGACTGTCCTGCCGGTAACGGCACAGGACATCAGAGTGCTCCGGGAAGGGGAAATTACCGAAGCAGCGCTGATCGAGGCACTTGCACCGGAGGGAGGTCTGCGTACCAGAAGTATCAAAGTATTTGGCCAGCCGGATTCAGTACCGGAACAACCGGCCCGTGCATCCATGCTGATTACATTCAAAACGAATTCTGCGGAGCTTACCCTTACTGCCAGGCAGGCACTGGATACCGTGGGGCGGGCACTCAATATGGATAAACTGATTGATTTCAGGTTTATCGTCGAAGGACATGCTGATTTGAGTGGTTCCTATGCGCTGAACCAGTCTTTGTCACAGGCACGCGCCGAAACCGTGCTGAATTATCTGGTACAGGCACATGGTGTCGAGCGGCGGCGATTGGAAGCGGTCGGCAAAGGTTATAACGAACTGCTGAACAGAGAAAATCCGACCGCGCCAGAAAATCGCCGTGTAACACTGGTCAGAGTGGAAAGGTAATAACCACTCATTTTCGATGACAGCATTCTGTTACAGCCTTATTTTACAGTATGAAGGGATCCATCCCTGCAAATGACCGGACTGTCATGGTCCCGTCCAGATCCACGGTTTCGGATCAGGGTGAGTCGATTGCGTTCAGTGATAATACACTGCCTGTCGGCACTATCCTGGGAGAGTTCGAAATCATCGAGCTGATCGGTGAAGGAGGTTTCGGAATCGTATACCGTGCTTTTGACCACTCTCTGCAGCGCCAGGTGGCGCTCAAGGAATATATGCCATCGGGCCTGGCTTCACGCAATGGTGGTATAACGGTAACGAAATCAAGGCAGCATCTGGATACTTTTCAGGCGGGTCTGCGCAGCTTCATCAACGAAGCCAGATTACTGGCCCAATTTGATCATCCATCGCTCGTCAAGGTTCACCGCTTCTGGGAAGCCAATGGAACAGCCTACATGGTCATGCCGTTTTATGCGGGGAGTACGCTGAAAAATATATTGCGTCGGGACCGGAACCCACTGGATGCCTCCTGGCTCAAGCAACTGCTCAGACATTTGCTCGATGTATTGGAGATTCTCCACAATGAAAATTGCCTCCATCGGGATATTTCTCCCGATAATATCCTGATTCTGGAAAATGGCCGCCCCCTATTGCTCGATTTCGGTGCAGCACGACGAGTGATCAGCAATATGACGCAGAATCTGACGGTGATATTGAAACCGGGTTATGCACCGATCGAACAGTATGCCGAAACGGATTCGATGAAACAGGGCCCCTGGACCGATATTTATGCTTTGGCAGCAGTAGTCTATTTCGCGATAACCGGTAAATCTCCGATTCCGGCGGTGTCTCGTATCGTTTCAGACTCACAGACATCACTGGCCGTACTGAAGCCGGACCATTATGATCCGGTATTTTTACATACTATTGATAAAGCGCTGGCAGTACGGCCGGAAGATCGGCTGCAGAATGTGGCCCAGGTTCGTACCCTGTTAGGATTACGAGGTACTGCTTCTTCATCGATATCGGTTTTCGAACCATCGATTTCATTTCCCGGATCGGATAGAGTGCTTGGAGATGCCACGGTGCTTTCCGTTGATGTGGAACGACCGATCAAGTACTACTGCTCGTACATCGGCGGGGTTTTATGGCGTTATGATATTTGTGTTATCCGGTCTGATTACAGGCGGATGGTTGCTGGTACGGGATAACTCCCATTATCTGGCAGACCAGATGGTATCCGAAAAGGCGGCGATTGATATACCCTCTGAAGACCGTTATCCCGAAGACTATTACCATGTACCAGATACGGTTTACGGTCTGATAAACAAAGAATCTGAAGAAGCGATTGAGGAAAGTGAAATTCCGGTACCAGAAACCGTTCTCAAACCGGAAATACCTTCTGCTCCAGTATCGGAATCTCATCCCATCCCTGGCATGAAACCCGCAGTCATACCGATCCGGAAATCAGTTGAGCGTGTAGAACCCAGTACAAAGACTGTAAATCAACCACCCGCTTTGACCGGGATGGGGAAAGAGAAAGTACATAAACCTTCCGGACATTCGATCGAAAGAATAATCGGGGCCAGTTTGATAGAAGGAACGCTGTGTCTGAGCAACAGAGATTTTCAATGTGCTGCGGCAAAGGCAAAAACAGTACTGCAGTACGAGCCTGACAATGCAGCAGCACATATGATTCTTAAAGATGCCAATAATGGGGCTCAGGGCAAAAGCCACGGCAGGTAGTGATTCGATAAATAGGTGAATCGTTCCGCACCGTGTAATGTGTCACCGACTCCTTATGCTTATACTTAAAGGATGTTCTAACCAGGCCGCCAACGCACTTGAGAACTTGTTCCGAACTTAAACCACTTACATTCCGAGAATGCGCTTTGCCTCGGTGATTTCGGACCGCGGGCTGTCAGCGTGCTCGGTCAACTTAAGCAGCTGTTTCGAGTAGTAGATTGCCTTCTGCTCATTGCCAGCTCGTTTTGCATTTTGAGCCACTCCTGCAATCGCGCGATATCGATTGGGTTGTTGCTCAAGAACTTTTTCGAACTCAGCGAGCGCATCAGCCGGTTTACGGTCACGTTCAAGTGTCATCGCTAACACTTCTCGCGCCGGAACGACTGGCCCAGGCGTGACGACGTTTTTCGCGCTCGCATTTTCACGCTCTGCCGCTCGACGCAGCATTGCGAGCCCCTCATTACGCTTGCCTTCTGCAAAAGCTGTCAGTCCACGTACTACCTCGACCTGGATGTCGATCTGATCGGCCCAGTAGCTTAATTTCATAGCTGTCGCCACATCGCGAAGTTCAGTCAACCGCTTCGCCTCAAAGTTCGCCTTGGCCGGCTCTGCACTCATCGCTGAACCAATACCGCGGGCGAAAGCGTTGACTGCTTCAGCCTGCGGATATTTCTTCCATGGATAGGTACCCCGGGCATGCAACGGCAAATTCGCTGCCTCCTCCCAGGCTCCACGTTCAAGTGCGATCCTGGCGGGGATAGCAGCATACGGATACGCGACTCCAATCATATCGATCCCATGTCTCGCTTGCTCTTGCTCCATGACTTTTCGCGCTGCAAGATCCTGACCTAACTGCAGATGGGCATATACCATGTAGTCAGATGCATGATGCCCGTCGTGGGTGATCAAGTCATCAGCCGTCGCAGCCGTGCGACGGTTTGTATCAATCGACTCTCGCCAGAGACCTGTGAGAGTGAAAATATGCGATGGCATATGCAAAGCGTGAGGCGCGTCTGGAGCGATTTTTACGTACTTCCTCGCAGCATCGATTCCATGCTTGGCCAGCGGCGGATAGTCATAGCTGTGAATCAGATAGTGCGCTACTCCAGGATGGTTAGGCTCCCGGGCGAAGATCGGCTCAAGTAGCTCGGCGGCGTGTAATTGGTTGCGATAAGTCTTGTCAGTGGGATCGAAGTTTCTTGAGAGAATGAGCGCATACAATACGGTTGCCTCACTATCATCGGCATTTTGTTGCGCCAGCTGCGCCATCGCTTTTTCGAAGGCATCAGCCCTTTCCCGATAGTTTGCGTTGTTCAGACCTTTAAAGAATATTGCGAGTGCATTGACATAATCACGTTCTCGCTGAGTCTTGAGCCCGGCCTTACGCGCAGCATCGAGTAATACCGGCCCTTCAGCCATTGCTTTTTCTGACAAAGTGACTGGCCAGGCAAACGGGTTATCGAGAATCGCTAGCGCTTTTACCCAGTGAGCCATACCACAAGCGGGGTCGGCCTTGAGTACGTCGTCAGCCGTTGCAATGGCACGCTGCCACTGAAAAGAGTGGTAGTACGCCATTGCGACATTAAACCTGGCTTGCGCTGTAGCGTTACACTCCACTTTGAAGTGTACATCGCCGATCACGGGTTTATGTGAGCCCTCGTCGCCTGCTTTTGCAACTTGAGTCAATACCAGTGCCAAGAGTGTCGATACTAATACTGTATTTTTCCTTATGGATCTCATTCCAGCCTCTTTGGTGCCGTTTCAGGATTCGAGGTAACAGTCGTACAACACTAAAGCAGTTACTGCTTTAGTGTTGTGCTTCAGTAAATCCCGATTCAACCTTTATTGCTGTTGACAAGCAGATTGGGTGGAGGACCAATAGGTTCGAAATTTTTCAACAAGGGAATATCCTCTTTGCTTATCCAGCGGATATCGGTATCGAAAGTATTCTGCGGCCCCCAGCTGCCGGTAAATTTCTTTCCATCGGGAGTAAAAGTCCAGCACATTTCTTCCCCAGATGTATTAATGGTGTCACCGAGATTGGCCGGCTCCTGCCATTCGCCATTGACATCCTGATGTGAAATCCACATATCATGCCCGCCCCTGGAACCCAGATCAGTTCGCATGCTGGTGATGACCATGCTTTTGCCATCTTTTGACACCCCGGTCCAGTGCATGTGGTCGCGCTGCGGAGAGTTGATTTTTGCTCCCAGGCTCACCGGTTTCTGCCATACGCCATTCTTTTTCTCAACTTTCCAGATATCACTCTCTTGTGTGACTCCCGGCTGGCTGTAATTGAAATAAATCAGGCTGTCGGAAACAATAATCGGACAGTGTTCCTCACCGGTCGGCGTGTTGATGCTGGGAAGTTCCGGTACATCATTCCAGTTTCTGGCCGACTGCCATACGCCATTCACTTTCTGAACGACATAAAGATCGCCTGACAATAAGTTACCCGGTTCATATCTGGTGAAATAAATGACATTGCCATCATCCGAGAAACTCGGCTCCAGTTCCCAGGCTGCTGTATTGATATTTGGCCCTACAGTCGGATCAATGTCAGGACCGAGATGAACAGGTTCCTGCCACACACCATCTACATTGCGAGCCATCCATATATCGAAATTATAAGAGGTGTCGGGTGATTCAATGCTACCCTCGCGGGTTGAAACAAAAATAGCCGTTTTGCCATCTGCACTGTAGGTAATTTCTATTTCCGAACCTGGTGAGTTGATGGGTGCTCCCATGTCTTTTGATGCAGCAGGCGGCTCAGCCGCTCCACTGCCTTCGGCTCCGTGCATGCCCGGCATGGCATACGAAACGCCATATGCCAATGTAAATACCAGTGATATGGAACAAAGTTTCGAAGTAAAAAATTTATTTTTCATACTGATCTTCCTTTTTGGATTAAATGCAGTTTACTTACCCTTATCCCGGTAAGCGAACCGTACTGCTGATTTGCAATTAAGGTGTGTATTCCTCTGGTTTTTCCGCTTCAAACAGTATGGCCTGCATCGGAAAGCGGGTGGGGTTCGAGCCGTATTCTCTGGCGAATGTCTCTGCCAGAGCTTCAACAATGATGTCAGGATCGATTTCGCCACGTTCTCTGATTTCATTGATGATCGGGCTGAATATCAGTCCGCGCGCAAAGGCTTTTATATCCGGAATATCGTATTCATTTCGCTGAACTGAAATGCTTATCCGCTCAAAACCGGTGCGAATAAGCATTTCCTTGATGGGATCTATTTCGAAGGATGAAACAGTTTTCTCAAGGAATCGGGGTGGATCTGATGGAAAAAACTGTTTCATGACTTCGAAAGTCACGCTGGCATAGGGATTGTAATGACGAGAATCCCAAACACTGAACAGATACCGTCCTCCTTGCTTCAATACCCGATGCGTCTCCCTGAATGCCGTACCCTTATCAAAGAACATTACTCCGAACTGACAGATGACTGCATCGAATATTTGATTATCAAAAGGCAGTGTTGTGGCATCTGCGACCTGAAAGATGACCTGCTCATGCGGAAGAAATTTTGTGCGCGCAACATCCATCATGGAATCACTGATATCGATGGCTGTCAGCCGCGTCTCCCTGGGAAGTACATTGCGCAATTGCCTGGTGACGATTCCCGTACCTGATGCAACTTCAAGCACGTCGCGAACCGGCCTTTCTGCAGTGCGCTTTGCGATATCGGATGCATACCGCTCAAACAGCACGTGTCCCAGATCGCGATCGTAAGCGATAGCCACATCACCAACATATCCTGCCATTGAATTCTCCAGTAAACGTTAATTTATAAGGATAAAAACTTGGTTTAATTGCCCATCTAAGTACAATCATCAATATGCAAGCAGTGCAACTGCTCTATCAGCAGAAGAACTAATCAACTATTCGTCTGAAGTTATAGAAAAAGACCGCTGCTGCGCCCAGCAAGAGCAAAGGCCAGAACTGGATGAAAGGCTCATACCATTCCGTACCTACCGTGACTGGTATTTTCAGATTGAATTCGGCCTGGTGTTCATCTACTCCTGAAAGATGAAATACATACTCACCCGGTTCATCAACGCGAATTTCCTGGGAAATGATGCCTGACTGATAACTTCTGGCAGGGATTGACAGAAGTGGCTGCCCTGATTTTTTATCGACTTCTCTGAACAGGCTGAGTGCTACGGGCTGTTCCCGTACAGCTACGGGATATAACAGATCGATGGTAATACTGAGCAGGCCGGGGCTGGGAACCTTACCACACAGAATGGGAACAGCCATTGCACTTAATGCATCTTCCGGTATCTCGTAGTCATGGGGAATAAAATAGGCGGAATAGCCGATCAGCAGTGTATCGGACTCGATCGTACAGGTGCCACCACGAAAGCCTTTGGGGTAAGTTTCCGACATATCCCCCTGAGAACTTACGTGGAACTGCATGCCGATCAGAACAACGCTTATCAGTATACCTATGACAATTAAAAGGCGTCGGGTATGAATCGATAAGTTCTGCCAGATTGCGGTCATTTTGCCTCCTTGGAATTGTTCCGAGTAATCATAGGATCGATAAGGTTATCGGTCCTGTCTGTCTTCACTTCTTTGTCATAAAAATACAGATTCATTTTGTATTGTTTAAAATATCCTCGGCAGCCATCCGGCCTATTTGCGCAATCTCACCATTGCCGGTAATCATTACCGCTACGATAGCGCCATCGATCAGCAGGTTCAGTTTCTCCGTTACCGTTTCCGGATCCTTTACACCACATTCCGCCACCATTGTCAGAAATCTGGTACTGATTTTCTCTCTGTAGCCATTGGCAACTTCCTGTATCCAGCCATTGCTCTTTTCATGTTCAGCCACGGCATTGATAAACACACAGCCATAAAAATCTTCACTCTCGAACCAGGCTTGCATTAAGTCAAACAATGCCAGGACACGGTCGACCGGGGAACATTCCATTGCGGGAAGATCGGAATCGAACCAGCGGAACCATATATCTGCTTCCGCCTCAAATACGGCCTTGAGCAGGTTTTCCTTCGAACCATAGTGGGTATAGAGGCTGCGTCGGGATACCCCCGATTCTTCGATAATTCTGGCAATTCCCGTTGCATGAATACCTACCTGGCAAAACAAACGGCGGGCCGTCCGCAGTATTTTTTCCTCTACAGAAATCTTTTTAGGCATTATCGTTAAGCTAATCCAGCACGCTGATATCAATCTTCACACTGATAGATCTCTGATATAGATCTCTGATTTTTCAGTTATTGAAATAGGAAAATCTCTTCAAACATGCCACTCTATTTCGCCCCAAGCCGTTTCCTGATTTTTCTGGCGATTTTGCCGGCTTCCAGACGAATTTCCCGTAACTGGCCACTGAGCGGATTGATTTGTCCGATAAAATAAAGACGAGGTGCTCCCTCAAACTCCTGATCACCCGAAATTTTTGATCTGCCTTTCTCATCAGCAATTCCCGGTATCTGAACCAGCTCAGGGATCCCGGTACGGAAACCGGTTCCTGCGACGATGACATCAGGCTCCAGCGTCGTTACGGTGTTATCACTATTCCGTGTTGTTCCGACAGTACTCAGAACATGTACCGTCCGGTCCGAAATTTTCTGTATCGGGCCGACAATTTTGATCCGGCCGGCACGGATATCGTCAGTAAAAGGGCCGTATAGAATCGGTACTACATTATTGATAGCGTATTGCCTGGTAAGGGGCATAATCGGACAGGGAAGACCATACGCTGTCAAGTCACCTATCATCCTGTGTTGCAGGAAATTCAGCAAAGCGTTTACTAGCCCATCTGGTAAATATCTTAACCATATCCCTATACCTACGATCGGAATACCACAAATACTTTTGGGTAGAAAGTGCGGCGGTGTTCGGACGGACATCGTTACCGAACTCGCATATTCAGTCAGTCTGCTGGCAATTTCAGCTGCGGAATTACCGCTGCCGATCACGAGCACATGCTTGCCCGTATAATCCTGTGCACGCTTAAATGTTGAAGAATGAACAATTTCTCCCGGGAAAGTCTCTTTCCCTTCCCATTCGGGGATCACCGGAATACGACACGTACCGATCGCCATGACAATTGCCCGCGATTCGAATTGCTGATTATCACTGCTTGTGATCAGCCAGATATCACGATCACGGTTATAGCTGACTTTTTTGATTTCGATTCCGGTCTGTACGGTAAAGCCACCTCGAGCAGGGAAGGTTTCGAGCAGACGCACAACCTCATCACGCGCAGGCCATGCACCGGCAGATTGAGGAAATTTGCTGCCAGGTAATGTCGAAAAGAAACGACCCGTATTGAGGCGCAGGCCATCGTAGTGATTGCGCCAGACATCCCCTACGGCAGATGTGCGTTCCAATACCAATGGTATCAGTCCTGCTTTTGTCAATTCATAGGCTACCGATAAACCTGCCGGACCTGCACCGATTACTGCCACATCATGGATATCGCTGACTTTCATCTCTCACCCTCTTTCCACTTTCACCCAAAAACGTTCACTAACACATACGATCAAGCCAGTCATGAGGCACGTGTTGCCTGCTCTGAATGATGATGAATTTCGACATTAACCGAAACCGGGCGCATGATGGTGTCCGGGATGGGTGCTGTCCGTTGCAGTTTCTTCAAAAGGGCGGTTACCTCTTCCTGTGGTGCGTCAGTTTGTATCTCCACAGTAACTTTTATATCTTCAAATCCGGGATTACCAGACTCTATTGCATAAGCTGCCCGGAAATTGACGCGCCCAGAAACATGCAGGCGAAGTGATTCCACGTTGATCCGGGCAGCTGATAATCCGCCAATATAAGTGGCGGCAAGGCAATGACCAACTGCAGTAAGCAGCATGTCCTGAGGAGTGGCGCCCATTCCTTCCCCCCCATAACGAACCGGTTCATCGCCGATGATTGTCTGTCCACTATTTAGATTTGTGGTGGTGTGATAGCCGTTGTCCCATACAACTGTCGCCTGATATTTGGGTTTGGCAATATCACTGTCACTCCCCATTCTGATCTGGTCATATATGACTTGGGATTGCTCAAGATCAATTCCATTGATGATATTTTTGGTATCGTGGTCAGCCATTATCAGATCTCCATGACAAATAAATTGCAGGAACGCTTGGTGGGTGAAACTGCTACGCACCCGATTGCACGCCTGGCTGCGTTGCTCCTCGTTGCAGGGAATAACCATGCCGTCTCGTCGTGCCTTGCAGGCAACGCGCCAGACGCACACTTGTTTCTAGGATTATTTCTATCTACACAAAGTAGACTGATCATTCTCTTTTTGAGAATAATATAGTGGAAATAGTGGAATGGCAAGATCAAATAAATAAATGTTTGATCTCGGGTTGTAATGGATAATCTTGGATAGCTTCTGATTTTCCTTGCTGCTTATCAGTTTTTTTCCGGACTGCTTCCTGGATTGATGAGATTGGTGGCTGAACCATGCTCTGCCAGGAGAGTTTCATTCTCGAGGAACCGGTCAAGTTGTCGCTGTATCGAGCGGAAGGTTGTATCTTCGGGATTACGGGGACGGTCAAGATGGATATCCAGGATTTCTGCGATGTGTCCGCGAGGGGAGGAGGCCATGAGTGCGATACGGTCGGCAAGCATCAGTGCTTCATGCAGATCATGGGTAACCATCAGTATCGTGGCAGCCGAATCGTTCCATATACGCAGCAGGTAGCGCTGCATCATCCGGCGTGTTTGCATATCCAGCGCGGAGAAAGGCTCATCCAGCAACAGCAATCGAGGCTTCATGGCAATGGTTCGTGCCAGGGTGATACGCTGGCGCATTCCCCCCGATAACTGTGAAGGTTTGTAACCGGAAAATGATTCCAGTCCAATCTGTCTGAGATACTGTCTCGCGTGTTCCAGTGCAACTGTTTTTGACAGGCCGGCATTCCGCAAGGGAAAAGCGACATTTTCCTCTGCGGTCATCCATGGAAACAGGTTATTGTTCTGAAAAATCAGCGCAGTCGAAGGGGCAGGGCCGGTCAATATTCTGTCATCGTACCGGATACTGCCTTCGTCCGGAAAATCCAGTCCTGCGGCAAGATTGAGCAAAGTCGTTTTTCCACATCCGCTGCGTCCGAGCAGTACGGTCAGGCTGCCCGGCTCTATGATCAGGCCGTCTGCTTCGACGGAAACGGTGCTTCCGAACGATTTCCGGATACCCCTGAATTCTAACCGGGCCCCGAATCGATGCGGTGATTTCCGATTCGCGGAATTCATTGTATCCATTGCATCAGTCTACTGTTGATCAGCAGTAACAGGCGGTCGATGGCAAAGCCGATGAAACCGATGGCAAGGATACCGATCATGACCAGTTTCATGTTGTACATCTGCTGAGCCATGATGATCATGTAACCCAGCCCGGAATTGATGCCGGCCATTTCTCCGGCCAGGACAGCCATCCAGGCACCGAAGAACGACATACGGATTGCTGTCATCGTGCCAGGGATGATTGCAGGCAGGCGTACATGCCACCACATCCGGGTGCGTGAGGTGCCGAGATTGCGGGCAATTTTCAGATATTCAACCGGAATGCCATCCAGTGCGGCGATCAGGGATAAAGTCATCGATCCGAGTACTGCCATGAATACGATGAATACAGCAGCCGAACCGCCAATGCCTATCACAACGATGGTAAAGGGAATCCAGGCGACAGGCGCTATGGGAGCAAGCGATTGGACGACAGGCAATATCAGCCGCCGCAGTACGGGCAGTTCGATGACAGTGATTGCCAGACATGACGATATCAAGATCCCGGCCAGCATGCCGGTACCCACTCGTGCCAGGGTAATGGAAGTGGATTCGAGCAACCCTGTCTTTTGCTGACCGAATCCGATGGTAATGTTTCCGGAAAAGGCATATGGAATGGTCTGACTGGGGGGCGGGAGGATTTGCGGGTTCAGCCATTCCAGGTAAGCGCCAAGCTCCCACGACAGGATGATCAGCAGCCAGGCCAGACAGAACCATAGAAAATTCGACTCAGCGATTAAACGGCTGAATCGACGAACGGGTGCTGTCTGGTAATCAGATTTACCCGAAGCACAGGATTTCATTGTCAGGGTTTTATATTGTTAAGCTGGCTGATATTTCAGATCCAGTACCGCATCGATGACATCCGGTTTCAGGTAGCCCATTTCAGCCAGATATCCGGCTCCGCGGCGGAGACCGTTGATGCCGGCCTGACTGATGATCGGATTGGGAAACTGGCGTTTGAGGGCAACCGATAAAATAGATCGTGGTACGCCGTAAACAGGCTGTAAATCGTTCAATACCGATTCATAATCTTCGCTAAACAACCGGGCTGATTCCTGCAGAACCCGGAGGTAGGTTGTCAATACGTCGCGTTGTTGATCGATGGTGTAGGTTCTAGTGGTGATGACACAATCTGCCGCTTCCGGACCCCATACCGAGTTTGAATCAGTCAGATAAACTGCTCCTTGATTGGCCACGACATTCTCAGCATAGGGTTGTGCCAGTGTACAGACATCCAGCGCCTTGTTGGCAATAGCTTCCCCCATTCCGACCATGCTCGGAAAGAAGGTCATGCGGTAATCGTCGTAGGATTTGCCATGTCGCGACATCGTACCGTATCCGACGAGTTCGAGAGTATCCAGGCGCAAAGTTCCCACACGCAATCCACGTCCCGCTGCATCGATAAATTCTTCCACGGATCTGACAGATTCTTTGCGCGCTACCAGTTCGATACCGGCCTGGCCCGAGCCGCCAATGATGCGCAAATCAGTCGTACCAGCGGCGTAAGCTGCAGCAGTCATCGTCCATGGACTGTGTATCAGATGAAGATTGTCGGTGACCAATGCCTGCATGGTTTCACTGGGGCCGTTGAATTGTGTCAGAATGACGTTCAGTCCCGCTTTGGCAAACAATCCTCTTATTTTTGCCAGTAACAGATGCGAGACACATCCTGCCGGTAAATGTCCAACACGAATCATGGTACCACCTGCAGCAGCCTCTGCACGTGTTGCAGCGGACAATAACCTGGCACCGGCAGTACCGATATAGAACATTCCACATCCGCAAGTACACAGGAATCTACGTCTTGCCGGAACGGAAAGTGTGCCATTCGGTCGAGCGGCCAGAGTCGCCGTATTTCTTTTAATTAAATGGCCAAGGAAATTTCTTATCATGATTGGATTTCTCTATTAAAAGTAGACTGATCATTCTCAACAGGCAGTATTGTAATAGGGTTTTCCTGAAAAGCTAATATGTGTTTTGAAGTTGGTGTGGTTTCTGGGATGACTGAAAATGGTTTACAGGTATAGAATTTCAAATCCGATCCATCGAATGTCAGGACTGAATCCTCATCAGGTTCTGGTACTGGTTGCCCGGTTTGCTTTGCATGACTAGCCTCATATCACTGATTAATGAAGTACGTCGCTGCACTTTGTGTGCTGACCATTTGCCGCTGGGCCCGCGTCCGGTCTTGCAGCTGCATGCATCGGCTCGTATTCTGATCGCCGGACAGGCACCGGGCAGGCGGGTTCATGAAACGGGTATTCCATTCAATGATCCCAGTGGCGACAGGTTGCGCACATGGCTGGGTATATCGCGTGAAACATTCTATGATCCTCAGCAAGTGGCGATTCTATCGATGGGTTTCTGTTTTCCTGGAACGGGTAAATCCGGTGACTTGCCGCCACGCCCCGAATGTGCGCCTGCATGGCGGCCAGTATTGCTGTCACATTTGAAAAATCTCAGGCTGACACTGGTGGTGGGACAGTATGCGCAGGCTTACCATTTCGCCCAGAAGAATAAAGGGAAAGGTGTATCGCTAACTGAAACTGTTCGGGCGTGGCAGGAAACCTGGCCTGATATTGTGCCTCTTCCTCATCCAAGCCCACGTAATAATCTGTGGCTCAAACGCAATCCATGGTTTGAAGAAGAACTCATTCCTGCTCTTCAGGCGCATGTAGCAGTGGTCCTCAAACAGAACGACTAACCTTTTTTATCAAGTTTTAGGTAATGTTTGAGGAGCACTGTTCATTGGTCGTTAAAACGGCTGTTGCATATCAGAAACCGATTATGATCGAAGCTATCATAGGGCGTGCTGGTGCCCTGTAGATCGTATCGCGTTCAGGCACCAATACTTTTCCTGATTAGTTCCTGTCTCAGAAGTCCTCAATATACTAAGTGGCAAAGGTTTTGTCATTGCAGCGGCACACAGCAATCTCAGCACCATGGCAGCCAAATCAAAACGGCGATTGAAGCGATAGGAGAATTCTGCCAGATAGCGTTGTGCGTACTTGGCATGATTGAGTTTATGGTATGTTCCGCTGAGCGCAGTCTTGAGATTGTTATGGGTACAGGAATATCGCTCTCCTTCGCAGCGTAAGCATATCTCCAGCTATGTGGCCACCTCGCAGCCAACAATGCTGCTTCACATAGAAGTAACTAATAAGTTTTTATCTACCCAAATGTAAATCGCCGAGTTATTTCCAATCTGATTTTCTATACAACACTTCTCTACAATGCCAGTGAAATTTCTGTCTGCTGTTCGGGTGGTATATTAATATTCAATCTTTTGGGAATAGACTGATTCTTACACAGTGCGATTGTTTAAATATGGAGAATGAAATGAGATCATATCTGTTTATATTTCTATTTCTGCTGATGTCCAATACCATCGCCAGCGAAGATGTCGCGCCCGAGTACGTAGCTGGAGCGGTAACAATCAATACAGCGACTGCCAAGCTGCTATTTGATAAGGGTTATACTTTCATCGACGTGCGTAAATCAGAAGATTTCAATAACGGTCATATTCCAGCGGCGAAACACCTGGCTGTGAACAGTGAAAGTTTTACTGCGCAAAACTTAAATGCTCTTGTAGAGAAAGATCAGGCTGTCATTTTTTACTGTAATGGCCTTTACTGTCCGGGTAGTTCGAAAGCCAGTGAGAAGGCTGCGGGGTGGGGGTGGCACAATATATTTTATTATCGGGAAGGTTTTCCAAAATGGAAAGAAGCCGGGTTTGCGGTTGAGTAGCGGATAAACCGTATATTGATCGTGAGTCCGATTGGTGAACTGAATACTGTTGTCGTTCGCTATGTCGAAAACACTTTACCGTTCCGAAAAATTCCCAATTTATTAACAATCAATTAACAAACGGGATATACAAGACTTGAATGCTGCAGTTATCGTTACGGATGTCCACGCCCTTGGAATGATTGCGGTTTTACGTTCGCTGGGACGGGGAGGATATAGAGTGCATGGATTTTCTTCCACGGCTGATGCACTGGGATTCAAATCCTGTTTCATATACAGGTGCGCTGTTCATCCTCTCTATGAATCTCCTGCATTCATACCTTGGCTGCAAAACTATCTTATTACACATAATATCGAAGCTATCATCCCCAGCGAGGCATTTTTACATGCTATTACTTCCAATTTTTCTCAATTCAAAAAATTTATCCCGGATGCTTGTGATCAACCGATATGGGAACGGTCTCTCAGTAAGGTAGAAACATGGCGGTTTTTATCTGCCAGAGACGATACCAGAAAACACCTGCCACTATCCGGAGTAATAGCTGATGAAGCAGATATTAATATGCTGGAATCTCCTGATAAAAAAACTGCAATTTTTTATCTCAAAGCAGACGCGGGACATGCTAGGGGAAACGCAGATGCCCGGGTTGTACGTATACTGGGCATTCAAGAACTGCAGCATACTGCAAGGCAGTGGCTAGCTGATTTCCACCAGCTTGTTTGGCAGTGTTATGTCCCCGGCAAAAAAGTTGGGGTCAGCCTTTGGCGCCACAGCGACGAATTTCATGCGGAAAATATGGTGCTTGGTCTGCATCAGTTTCCCCACCTCGGCGGGATGATGTCTTTGCGACAAACCTGGTGGCACGAGAAACTGCTTGAGGATGCGAAAATAAAGATGGCCGCGCTTGGCTTGAATGGTATCGCGATGATGGAATATAAATGGGATCCGCAAACAGATGATTTCTGGTTCATAGAAATTAACGCACGCTATTGGGGTTATCTGCATCTGGATTTAGCTTGTGGAAAAGATTTTCCAAAATGGCAGATGGATGCCCATTTTGGGCATGTACACAGGCATCTTGGTCAACCCAGGCAGCCATGTGTCATGCGTTATACAGTTCCTGGCGATTTTAGTTATTTAGTATCGCTATGGCGTGATAAGGAGGTACCTTTCCGGCAGAAAATCTACAGCATTTGTGAATTCCTATGGTTAAGTCTTGATCTTAGAATTGGAACTGATCTCTGGTTTGCGGGAGATCGCGCATTGTATCTCAGGGGCTGGCTACGGTTTCTCCAACAAATCAAGTCCAGAATTACGAACGGATAAGATAACTGCTGGCATACTCTCGGATGTTTTGCATATCAATACTTAGGTAATCGCTATCGTTAGATTTGTCCTATCCTTGTAAATCTAAACAAGGAATGTCTAAAGCTCCCCAACCAGCTTGGTGGATATCGTCTATTCTGGTGTTGCGAAACGGACATTTATTATTGACAGCATCTTTATCGTGCAGGAGTATACTGAGACGGGGATAGCAGGTACTAACTGGCACAACGGCGTATTTTCTTTATGCAAAAATTCTTGCTTGGTCTAATTACACTGGTTTTGTATTGCGGAACGGTAGCTGCTGCACAATTCAACCTTTCCCCTGATCCGGCGGTGTTGAAGCGTATCAAAACTTTGGCACCGAACCAGGCAGTTTCCCTGGGGCAGGCACGTACTGTGGGCGATTTCAACGATATTGCCCGGCATTTCAATTTGGATAAAACCGGTCCGCGTGCTCGTGATTACACCCTGAAGATGGTATGGGCGCCAGAGCGCAAGCGGGCTTTGTTTACCGGTGCAAATCATGGTTCTCCGCATCGTCTCAATGACGTGTGGGAGTTCGATCTGGCAGCTATGGCGTGGATTCTCCTTTATGCGCCGGACAACCCCCGAAGCTATAGCGGTTTGGGACATGATCCCAGTGACGTTCTGTTCCGTGACGGTGTTCTGATTACCCGGCGAGGTGGCCCGGCGATTATTGCTCATACATGGTCCGGCCTGACTTACGATCCGGTCAATCAGCGTCTGTTGTTCATGAATACCTGGCCGATCAAACAGGATAAATCGATCAGTCGGATTGGGGGGGATCCGGCACAGCGTTATATCGGCCCGCCGTTGTGGGCATTTTCACCTGCAACCGGTGAATGGTCATTATTAAGAACTGAACCACCGGTGCCGCAGGTGCCGCCAGGGGCAATGCTGGAATTTGTGCCGGAACTCGAAGGGGCAATCTGGCACATGAATAACTGGCAGATGCGAGCAACCTGGTTGTACAAGGTGGATGAGAACCAATGGATAAAGCTGGCTGCCAGTGAAAAGTCGAATAATTTTCAAGCTCAGGCTCCATCGCGAGAACTGGTCGGTTATCACGATCCGGTACGGAAACAAGTGATCGCTCATCAGGGACGTGGAACTTTTCATTTCGACACAAGTACTCGAACATGGACAAAGGTTTATGAAACACCAGACGAGGACAAGTCGACATCTGTTCCTGATGGCCACGATGCAAAGAATGTGTTTTATTACGATCCCGCGAGTGGAAATGGCCTCCTTATTGATTTTGGATCTCGGAGCCTATGGTCTTACGATCCCGATCGTATCGAGTGGAAAAAACTTACGCCAGAGGGTGATCCGTTACCTTCCGGCAGGCGTATGCTAGCGTATTTCGATCAGGCACGGAATGTATTGGTTGTGATCGATGATCTGCAGGTTTGGGTATATCGTCCGTTGAGAAAATGAAATGGGATATATCGGCAATTCTGGCAATCAGGAGTGATTGCGAGTATGACATCATGAAATCTTGATTTTTATCCATGAATATGACGTTTGATCCTTGATATTGTTGCTGATGTCATAGTTTTTGCAAAATTTGGACTGTAACGATAGCGTCATAAGAGCGTGAAATAATCTGCCTCTAAAATAATATAGAGGATGGAAATGAGGCAGATCAGGTTTTTGCTGTGGCTCCTGCCACTGTTACTGATATCCACAGTGGTACACGCGTGGTGGAACGAAGAGTGGCCGTCGCGGACCCGTCTGACGGTAGATGCCAGCATTACTGGCGCAGATATCCAGGAAACCGTACAGGACTTCCCGCTGCTGGTGCGTCTGCACGCAGGTAACTTCGGTTACTTTTTCGAACTGGCAGAAAACGGCAGCGACCTGCGCTTTCTCCAGCAGGATAAACTGGCCCTCAAACACGCAGTCGAAAAAATCGACCCGCTGACCGAACTCGGACTGATCTGGGTCAAACTCCCGACCATCCGTGGTGGCGCCAGCACAGATGGCTTCACCCTGTATTACGGCAATCCCACGGCAATAGATAGCTCCGATGCCGCTGGCGTCTACGATGCCGATCAGGCACTGGTCTACCACTTCAACGAACAGGAAACCTTACCGCAGGATGCCACCGCCTACGGTATCCATGCCAGTGCCTCTCAAGTCGTTATCGACCCCAACGGCCACATCGCTGCGGCCGCTCGCTTTGAAGGCACTGGCGGCATCACCATCGATTCCCACCCGGCCCTCAGTATCGATCCGGCAAACGGCTGGACCTTCAACACCTGGATCAAAACCGAACAGGCACAAACCGCCCCCCTCCTGCAGGCAATTGACCCCAACACTCCCAATGCTCGCCTGACCCTGGACTTGCAGAACGGATTACTGCAAGCCAGCTACCACACTGCCGAAGGCAGTGTGACCCAAACCGATCCGGTCAGTCTCAGCCCGGGGAAATGGCAGCATCTGGCACTAGTAGCACGCACAGATACCCTGCAACTGTACCTCGACGGCCAACTGGCAGCCGAAGCAGCCATCGTATTAGAACCCCTGTCCCCGATCGTATCGATTGGCACCTCCGACAACGGTTTACACCTGACCGGCTGGCTGGACGAAGTCCAGATCGCCAAAACCGCCCGCAGTGCCGACTGGATCAAACTCCAGTTTCGCAGCCAGAGCCCGGACTTCACCCTGCTCAGTTTCGGCCAGGATGAATCGACCACGGCCGACGGTGGTGTCGACTACTTCACCGTCATCCTGGAAAACCTGACCGTCGATGGCTGGGTCGTCATCGGCCTGTGCGGCGTCATGCTGGTCATCAGCCTGCTGGTCATGACCGGCAAAGGGCTCACCCTGAAACGCGCCAAAAAAGACAACGCCGCCTTTCTCGAACAATACCGCAACATCAGTCCCACCAATCTGGATGCGCTGGACCAGGAAGAGGAAACAGACGAAGGGACCAAGGAAATCGAAGCCTCCGAATTCCTCTCTGCCATCGTCGGCAAACACGATCACTTCCAAGGCTCCCCCATTTACCGCGTCTACCATGCCGGGGTTCAGGAACTGCACAAACGCGCCAACGGTGGCAACACCACCCTCAGTGCCGAAGCGCTGAATGTCGTGCGCACCCGGCTGGATGCTGCCGTGGTACGGGAATACCAGAAACTCAACAAAAACATGGTCCTGCTGACCATCTCCATTTCCGGCGGCCCATTTCTGGGACTGCTGGGCACCGTCATGGGCGTCATGATCACCTTCGCCGTCATTGCCGCCACCGGTGACGTCAACATCAACTCGATTGCCCCGGGGATCTCCGCTGCCCTGGCGGCCACCGTCGCTGGACTGGCCGTCGCCATCCCGACCCTGTTTGCCTACAACTACCTGCTGACCCAGATCAAAGACATCTCGGCCGACATGCACGTTTTCATCGACGAATTTCTGGCAGTCGTCTCAGAACGCATTGCCGACCGACAAAGAGAGAGCTGACCATGAAAGTAGGGGAAGACGACAAAATCTACGACGACATCAACATCACCCCGATGCTCGACGTTGCCTACGTCCTGGTAATCGTATTCATCATCATGACCACAGCCACCGTACAAGGGATCACCGTCAACCTGCCCAAAGCCAGCAGTACCCCGGCATTGAGCAAACCGAAAACCAAAGCGATCTCGATCACCCAGGATGGCACCATCTATCTGGATACCTACCCGGTCTCGGTCGATGAACTGGAAGCCCGACTGGGGCAATACAAAGCGGCTGATCCGGAATTACCGGTGGTATTGAAAGCCGATGCGACTATCCAGTATGAACGCGTAATCGAAGTCCTGGATGTGGTGACCCGGCTGGAGATCAGCCAGTTGGGTCTGGTCACGCAGAAACTGGTGAAATAGGGCATAGGGAATAGGGGGGACAGGGAAGTGAAACGCTACGAACGCTGGTTACGCTATCTGCCGATGGGGATTGGCGTATTACTGGTACTGATCATTGCTGCCGCCATCTATTACCTGCAGGGACAGTTCGAAAAACCAGCCCAGACCAAAAAACAGGTCCAGCAGATCGTCGTCGTGCAACCCCCTCCGCCGCCGCCTCCGCCAAAGGTCGAGGAGCCACCTGAACCTCCAAAAATCGAGGAAAAAATTGAACCGGTCGATCCGGAGCCTGAGCCAGAACCCGAAAATCTTCCCGATGTAGACGATGCAGATGCACCGGCCGGAGATGATCTCGGATTGGATGCCGACGGTAGCGCCGGTTCAGATGGGTTTGGTCTGGTCGCCCGTAAAGGTGGAAAGGGGTTATTGAGCGGTAATCCGAATGCCTGGTACGGCAATATCATCAAAAACCAGATGCTGGATCTGTTATCGAATCGTGAAGAATTGAGGCGTACACGGTACAGCGCCACCGTTCGTTTATGGGTAGGCCGCGAAGGTAATGTGAAGCGATTCGAATTGGTCAAGAGTAGCAATGACCCGGAAGTCGATCAATCTCTGCAGTTTACGCTTGCCAAGCTGAAACGTATTAATCAGGCTCCGCCGGTGGGAATGACTCAGCCAATCGAGCTACGTATTACATCACGCATTTGATACCGTCAACGGGGAAAACCATGAAACGAAGGAAGGCTGTCATAGCCTTAATTGCCGCCGGGATTCTGGTACAGGGGCCAGTACAGGTACAGGCAAGCGAAAAAGAAGAACTGCTGAAGTTGCGTAGCACCACAGAAAGCCTGATCAGGCAACTGGTTAAACAAGGTGTTTTGAGCGAAGAAACTGCTGCAGCAATGTTCAAGCAGGCTGAAGCGGAAGCAAGAAAAGCAATTGCAGCCCAAGCCAGGTCTGCTACAGCAACGGACCATACCGCTTCGACAACCATTCCTGATGATGAAGTACGTGTACCTTACATTCCTGAAATCATCAAAGACCAAATCCGGGATGAAGTGCGTGCAGAATTGCGTGAAGACGTGACGGGTGATGTGATCAGCAAAGCCAAAACAGAAGGATGGGGGCTGGCCGATGCGTTGCCAGCCTGGACCCGTAAATTTAAATTGTACGGAGATCTGCGTTTGCGGTCAGAACCTGTGTTAATGGGAAGTGACAATATCTCGCCTGGCCCGTTTTATCCGAATGTTCAGGCTATCAATGAAGCGGGTGGTGTGACGAATGCAGGATTGGATGCCTTCGTCAATACCAATAAAGATAGTCATCGTTTTCGTCAGCGCTTGCGTTTGGGTATGGATGTGGATGTTTCCGAGGGATTACTGGCTGGAATACGTTTATCGACAGGTAACTTCAGAGATCCGGTGTCGACCAACCAGACATTGGGCCAGACGGGTGATCGTTATGAATTCAATGTGGATCGGGCCTATCTGCAGTATAACGATGTCGATAAGCGTGGTTTCAACTGGCTGACATTGGCTGGAGGGCGTATCAAAAATCCTTTTTTTGTCGGCGGGGGTGAATTTACCAGCGGTTCCGAGTTGATCTGGGATGTCGATTTGTCATTCGAGGGATTTGCTGCGACCTACCGTTACAATCTGGGCCGTACCAACAGTCTGGGTGACGATTCACGTTCGCTGTATGCGACAGCCGGGGCTTTTCCCCTGCAGGAAGCTCCGTTCAGCAGTAATGACAAGTGGTTATTCGGTGGCCAGGTTGGTGTGAACTGGGGATTCAGAAATAAAGACAATTTGAAGTTTGCCGTGGCCTATTATGATTACAGCAATGTCAGAGCCAGACCTAATACTTCGGCAAGCGGGACCTGCGATCTGAATACACGCAAGAATGATGCTTCGATGCCGCAGTTTGTTCAAGGTGGTAATACATTGGCGGGTATTTGCCTGGAGGGTAATCAATTCAATCCCGGTACCGAGTTTGGAATGCTGGGCCTGGCATCTGATTTCAATATTGTTAATGCAATCGCTCGTTATGATATGGCCCTGTTCGATCCGATTCATGTGACATTCTCAACGGATTTTGCAAAAAATATCGGTTTTGATTCGAAGAAAGTGCAAGCTGCCAGGATATTGAGTGGCGGTCCCCCGGTAGCTGATAAGACTACCGCCTGGCAAATCAGAGCTGACCTCGGCTGGCTGAGGGTGGATAAGAAGGGCAACTGGAGCACATTTTTTGCATATAAACGGGTTGAGCGCGATGCAGTACTGGATGCGTTCATGGATTCGGATTTCCATTTGGGTAGAACCAATGTCAAAGGTTGGGTCCTGGGTGCCAACTATGCGTTGCGGGATAATGTCTGGTTGACCAGCCGGTGGCTGAGTGCTGATGTCATTTCCGGACCATCGTTTGGTGTCGATGTATTTCAGATCGATATCAATACCAAATTTTAGGCATATGAAAAATAGTAGTATTTTGCAATTTATGGTGGTGTTATTGGTTACGCTTGGGATGGTACCGGAGACAGCACAGGCACAGGTTACCCGGCGTGATGAGGGCAATGCCCGGATAGTCAACAGGCTGCAGGGTATGGTACGGGCGATTACCGCTGAACGTGATGCGCTAAAAGCCGAAAATGGGAAGCTGGTTGCTGAGATTGAAGCGCTGAAGCAGGAAAAGGAGGCAGTAGCTGCAGTGCAGGAAAAGCTGAACGATGAACTGGATGCGCAAAAGAATACCACTGAATCGATCCGCAGCCGGCTAGACGCGACCCATGCCAAGCTGCTTGAAGTAGTGGAAAAATTCAATACCTTGAATCAGGCCAAATATCAACTGGACCGCGAATATACTGAGTTACAGAGTCTGCAGGAATTTACTCGGGTAGAGTTATCCTCATGTGAGGACAAAAATATCAAAATGTATCAGGCGACCAGGGAAATTCTGGATACCTATAAGGATAAGAATCAGAGTTTCTGGAGTCGTCTGGTCGAAGCCGAACCGATATTTCGATTCAATAGTGTAGAGGTCGAGAATATTATCCAGGAATATGAAGATAAGCTAATCGAACAAAAATATAAGGAAGGCGCGAAATCTACCTTACCATCACCCGCAGCGGGGGAGGAAGAATAGCTTGCAGAATAATTAATCAGTATCCAGGTTTCGGGAACCTATCGATAGCATTCCGTCTCATTCCAGTTCTGGATCAGGACTGGCGTTGTTGGCTTACCTTGCCTTATTGTTCATACTGTCTGTGGCTGGTTTTCTCATCATTCCTGATCAGAAGGCAGGAAGATTCCTTCTGCATGGGCGTCAGGATACGTTGATTATGTTTACTGGACAGTAAGGTTATGAAATCTATTACGAGCAAATATTCGGGAATCATTGCATTGATTCTTCTGGTTGGGATATTGGGTGGTTGTAATGATACCAGGCAGGAAATGAATGACTATCTGCTGCAAGGTAGAAATTACCTGGAAACTGGTGATTATGAAAAAGCACAAACTGCGTTCCGGCAGGCACTCCAACTGGATCCCAGAAATATCGGGGTACTGTCAGAATCGGCTGAAGTGTCGGTCAAGCTGGGTGATATGCAACGGGCGAGTGAGTATTATCAGACAATCGCCGAAGTTGATTCGGAGCATCTGATAGCACGAGTCAAGCTCGGTCAGTTTTATTTGCTGGCCAGAAGAATCGATGACGCCGAGAGAATGGCACAAGAAGCGCTGGCTATCGATGCTGAAGACCCGGATGTACTGGTACTGAGTGGCAGTGTATCAGCCGCTCGAAACGATAATGACGACGCCTCAATGAAAGCGGAAGCTGCACTTTCCAGAAGACCGGGTTATGTTCCCGCTGTTCTGCTGCTGTCTTCCATCCGTGCTAAATCCGGGAAACTGGAAGAGGCACTTGATTTTACACGTCAGCATGTCGAACAGGATCCGACCGATGTTTCGCTGCGTTTGATGCTGGCCAATTTATACGCCAAAGCCGGTGCTTTCAATCAGGCCGAACAGGCACTCAAAGCGATTATTGCACTTGAACCCACGCTGTTGATTCACCGTAAACGACTGGCTTCATTTCTGGTTGGACTAGGTCAGATCGATGCAGCTGAGGGGGTATTACGTGATGCAGTCATTGATTTGCCGGGTGATCAACAGGCCAAAGTTAGTCTGCTCGATTTCCTGGCCGAAAAGAGAGGGCCGGAAATTGCTGAGGCCGAATTGATTCCGATGCTGGAGGATCATCCGGATGATCTCGTGCTGAAGTTTGGTCTGGCTAATTTGTATCTGGCTCGGAACCTTACGGAAAAAGCCGAGCAGGTTTTGTCAGAAATCGTGGAAACGGATTCGTCTGCGATTCAAGTGATCAAGGCCAAAAATAAGCTTGCCAGATTATATGCGGGGACCGGCCGTACCCGGCAAGCAGCGGATTTGATCGAATCGGTCATTCAGGCTGATCCAAACGAGAGCGAAGCACGGCTGCTGCGCGGTGAACTGGCTTTTGCTGAAAATCGTTTTGCCGATGCAATCAGGGATTTTCGTGCGGTCCTGACTGTATGGCCGAATAATCCCAGTGTACTGAGATTGCTGGCTGCCGCGCACAAGTTGGATCAGAACCCTGTGGCAGCGATGGGAGCGATTGTAGAAGTCATACAATTATTGCCACAGGATGAAGGTGCCCGGCTTGAGTTGGCGGAGTTGCTGGTCAAAACTGGTCATATCGACAGAGCTGTACAACATATCCAGGCATTATTACGCTTGAATCCGGAAAGTAAACGAGGACTGGAATCCCTGTTCAAGATTTATCAGGCACAGCAGCAGTGGGAACAGGCGCGGCAGACGGCAGAACTGTTACAGAAAAATCTGCCCGACGAAGCGGTAGGATACTATCTGGCGGGACTTGCCTACAGTGGGGCAGGCAAGCATAAGGATGCTGTCGCAAGTTTCGATAAGGCGTTGACCAAGCAAGCTGATGCAATTGAACCCTTGACCCAGCTTGTCAGCAACTACCTCCAGGCTAAGCAAGTTGACCAGGCGCTGGCAAAGCTTGAAGGAATAGTCAAGCGTCAACCACAGCATTTTGTGGCATACAATCTGATGGGAGGGGTTTATGTTGCGATCAATAAACCGGCTGAGGCGACCAAAGCTTTCAATAAAGCAATTGAAATCAGACCCGAATGGGAAATACCTTATCGTAATCTGACTACCATTTATCTGCATCAAGGAAATGAAGCTCAGGCGATAAAGACTCTGCAGACAGGTATCGATAAAACCGCATCAACGGCACTGGTGGGTGATCTGGTAGCGATCTACTATCGCAATGGCTCACATGATGAGGCGATTGCGTTACTGGAGGAGGATTACCGTAAGAAACCTCAGTCGGCTGTGGCATTAAATAATTTAGTGCGCTATCTGGCGGAACAAACCCAGAGCGATGCGACATTGGAGAGAGCAGTAGAATTGGCTGAGCCACTGACGACGATCAATCATCCGGAAATGCTTTATACAATAGCTGTTCTCGCCTATCGACAGGAACAATATGATAGGGCTCAAGAGTTATTGCTGAAAATTATCAAGCAGGTGGCTGACTCGCCACTGGTACATTATCGCCTGGGGATGGTTTATCATAAACAGGGTGATGATAATCGGGCAAAAGAGCATTTGAAACGTGCTGTCGAAAAGAATGAAAATTTTCATGGCCTGGAAGAGGCCAGGCAAACGTTGAAAGAATTGCTTTAAGAACCTATTCAAGATCTCGCTGAAGGGCGCATTTCGGCGTTAAAATTGAACTCAAAATGCTCACATACTTCGAGTATGCTCCGCTTTTTACTCGGCGCTAGCGCCTCGCCCTGCGGGCCAGCCTTACGGCTGTTCGCTGCGCTTTGCTTGCGTCGTTCAATTTTGCCTTGCACTGCATCCCTTGATCGAGATCTTGAACAGGTTCTAAGAAATTATTCTAAAAACCGCAGTTGATGCGTCCAACTGCGGTTTTTAGGATTATATAGTGGCGATCAGGCTACTTGCATTGAGGCTTACATGATGATGAGTATTCATGACTATAGTGCAAAAACTATCGACGGACAGGATAAACCGCTCAGTGACTACCGGGGCAAGGTGATGCTGGTAGTGAACACCGCCAGTGAGTGTGGTTTTACGCCGCAGTATCAGGGGCTGGAGGCACTCTACCGCCGGTACAAAGATCGGGGACTGGTTGTGCTGGGCTTTCCCTGTAACCAGTTTGGTCACCAGGAGCCGGGTGATGAGCGTGAGATTCAACATTTCTGTTCATCCAATTACGACGTAAGCTTTCCGATGTTTGCCAAGATCGAGGTGAATGGTATCAACGCCCATCCGCTATATAAATACCTGAAGGCCGAGAAACCCGGTGTACTGGGTTCCAGAAACATCAAATGGAACTTCACCAAATTCCTGATAGATAAGGCCGGTAGAGTCATCAAACGTTATGCACCGATTGACAAACCGGAAGCACTGGCCAGGGATATCGAACAACTGCTCTGAATTACATTTTCTACGGTTTTCGTTCCTGGTATTCTAATGCTGCCGGAATACAATGAAGTTAATATTTCTTATATTTTTCATATGCGTGTACTAGGGGTAAATGCTCAACAGGCTTTTGAGTTAGCCGAACTGCCGGAGCCGGCCATAGGTGAGTGGGATTTATTAGTGCAGGTAACAGCGGTAGCAATCAATCCCGTCGATATCAAACTCAAAGCCAGTGTAAAGTCGGACCAAACCGGGTTGAAGGTTCTTGGATTCGATGCCTGTGGTGAGGTATTGGCTGTGGGCGGACAAGTCGAAGGATTTACAGTGGGTGACCGTGTATTTTATGCGGGTGACGTTAATCGGCCGGGCAGTTTTGCTGAACGACAGGCTGTAGATTGCCGTTTGGTTGCTCAAGCTCCCCAAAAGCTATCTGACCTGGAAGCAGCGGCCATGCCTTTGGTCGGATTGACTGCTTCGGAAGCTTTATTCGATCATCTGGGCATCAGTTTGGATGCGGTCGCGAATCACGGCAAACACCTGCTGATTATTGGCGGTGCAGGTGGGGTGGGTTCCATGGCGATCCAATTGGCCAAACAAGCAGGCTGTGTGGTAATTGCGACTGCTTCACGCGATACCAGTCGGTCCTGGTGCAAACAACTGGGAGCAGACCGGGTCATAGACCATAGTCAGCCATTACGCCCCCAGCTTGAACAAGAAGTGGACTGGATCCTGTGTGCTGCCGATACCGATAGTCATCTTGATAATATGGCGGCCAGTACTCGTCCCTTTGGTAAGGTTTGTGCCCTGGTCAGTCATCGTCAGCCAATGGATATGAACCGTTTTAAGAACAAAAGCGTCGGCTTCCACTGGGAATTCATGTTTACACGTGCGATGTTTAAAACCCCCGATCAGTCACAGCAGGGGGCTTATCTGCAACGTCTCGCACAAGCGGTTGATAAAGGCGATGTGCGTTCCATTCTGACGCAGCAAGGTGGACAACTCAGTATGGAAACGCTGCAGAATGCGTTTGATCAGGTTGCCAGTGGTAAGATGATTGGCAAGCTGGCACTGGCAGGATTGTGAATTGACTATGAATAATCCTAGAAACCGCAGTTGATCGCTTATCAGCCTCTGGAAACCGCGATGGATGGTGAGCTTGCTGCCTTTGCTCATGCCGACCCGGTGGGTGAGACCGCTACGCACCCGATTACACGCCTGGCACGCTGTCTGGCTGCGTTGCTCCTCGTTGCAGGGAATGACCCTGCGCCTCGTCGCGCCTTGCCAGGCGGCGTGCCAGACGCATACTCAGGCGCGTCCAACTGCGGTTTCTAGGATAATAGCTTTGGTTACAGCTTACCTTTGAGTGCAAAGTGTTAGATCCAAAAATACCTGCTTGTATTATTTTCTATATTGGAACGGTATTTGCCTATTTACCGGCATTCGCTCAGACTCAATACGAGGTAAACACCAAGACCTGTAATGAGTACGAAAGCGCTGATCAGAAGTTAAATGCCGTTTACCGGCAAATTCTGGAAAAATATAAATCGGACACAGCATTTATCGCCAAACTAAAGACAGCTCAGCGAGCGTGGCTTGCATTCCGGGATGCTGAGCTTGCAGCCATCTATCCAGCGGACGATAAGCAGGCTGAGTATGGTTCGGTTTATTTAATGTGTAGTTGCATAGAGCTGGCTACCTTGACCAATCAGCGTATTGAACAGTTATCAGGATGGCTGCTGACAGCTAAGGAAGGGGATATTTGCAGGGGAAGCAGATAAGCTGGCTTTTTCAGCAGGTACGCAATTTAGAAATACAAGATCAGAAGCTGCTTCCTGGTTGCTGGAGAAATTTAATTTCTTCCGAGGTGGAGGTACGACCGAGAATCTGGTTTCTATGTGGGTACCGTCCAAAACGATCGATGATCGCTTTGTGGCGTAGCTCGAATTCGTAGTTCTCAGGTGGCGCAAATTCTCGATACAATGTTTCTGCCTGAATGTGGATATGCTTAGATTCGCTGTGCATGTACGGCAGGAACAGGAAACTACGTTCAATAAGCGAAAGCGATTTGTGTACCTTGGCTGCTACGGCCTCCTGAGCCAGAACCAGAGCCATCGGGTCTTGTGAGAAGGCCTGCGGTGTATTGCGATAAATATTGCGGGAGAACTGGTCTAGAACGATGATCTCTGCGAGTCGCCCTTTGGGGCTGGATCGCCATGTATATAACTCTCCTTGTGTAGCCTGTTGAAGCAATCCCTGGAATCGAGAGCGGACCAATTCATCGAATCTGGATTCTGCTACCCACCACATCTTGGGTTCGATTTCCTTAAACCAGAATGTCAGGACTTCTTCATACATTTTTTTAATTTCTAATACTTAATCGAGAGTAACGGAAATTATCGTTTGCAGGTTTTTTCATTGGTTTCTTATTGCGGGAATTAGGGTCATGCTTTTACCCGCGTTGCATCGCTTATACACTTGAGTTTGGTTATTACTGGGCCGGAAATATGTTTTAGGTACAATACTAACCGGGAAATACAAAAAACAGAAAGGAGTTCATGGTGAGTGCAAAGAAAATTTTAATGCTGGTTGGCGACTATGTAGAAGATTACGAAGTAATGGTGCCTTTCCAGACGCTTTCGATGGTAGGACATACGGTTCACGCTGTCTGTCCCGATAAAAAGGCGGGTGAAACGGTACGTACGGCAATACATGATTTTGAAGGGGATCAGACCTACAGCGAGAAGCCTGGCCATCTTTTTACACTGAATGCGACTTTTGCAAAAATCAAGGCTGAAACCTACGATGCATTGGTTATTCCCGGTGGGCGTGCACCCGAATACATTCGCCTGAACAAAGCAGTACTTAAGATAGTGCAGCACTTTTCGCAGGCGGATAAACCCATTGCCTCTATCTGCCATGGTGCACAATTACTGGTGGCAGCCGGCGTCATTGATGGTAAGAAGTGTTCTGCTTATCCAACGGTGGGACCTGACATTACCTGTGCAGGGGGTAAATATATAGATATTCCAATAGATCAGGCGTTCGTAGAGGGTAAATTAGTGACAGCTCCGGGCTGGCCTGCTCATCCTGATTGGCTTGCCAAATTCCTACAAGTACTGGGGACAAAGATCAAACCTTAGTCAGATAAAAGATGATAAGCAGCAGAACCAGTCTGATACACATTCATATATGGCATTATTGACAATAATTCTCATTATCTGCTAGGTCGAATCGACATTTACGGATTCCCAATTCCTATAATTTTTGGTTTACTGAAAGAGGTTTAACATTTTCAGTGAGGAATGCATGAAACGCTATGAATTGAACAGGGAGCAATGGCGTCGAA